>JBIINK010000027.1:0-29961 GCA_044337515.1 Sphingobacteriales bacterium
CAAAGCAAAGACCAAAAATTGCAAAAAAACTTCCACCTCTCCCGCCTAAGAGAAATTATTTTTATCTAAAAACCAAAAAATAAAAAACCTTGTTTGCAAATCAATAAATTACAAAACAAAAAAAGGACAATCATTAAATAGATGTTTCCTAAACACTTGATCCCATCTTTCTGTAGATTTCATCTAGTTCAACCGCTAGCATTTCATCTTTATCAGTAACTGTATTATCGGCATCGTGAGTGGTTAGTTTAACGGAAACCTTGTTATATATATTGGTCCATTCGGGATGGTGGTTTTGATCGGAAATAGTTTTAGTGGCTATATGCATAAAATGCATCGCCGATTCGAAATCGGGAAAACTAAATGTTTTTTGTAATACGTTATTTTCATTCACCCAATTCATAATAAATTTATTTTATAATGAAATTTACTCAACCACTTCAATAGCTACTTCATTCCTGCGATTAATTACATCCCATGGTGCATTGTAACCCATATACATATAGGGACCTATAACGTTTAAATGATTTTCAGAAATAATAGCAGCTAATTTTTTTCTATATTTTTCAATTTTCTCTTCGGAAGAAAATCCGCTGTAACGAATTACAGCAAGTACTCTTGCTTGTTCTTCTACAATTTTAACTTTATTGGAATTGGGTTTTGGCAATTCTGTAGTAGTATATTGTTTGGGCATCATAAAATACATGCTAGCGGTGTCGCCCATTTTCATGACTACTGGAGCGGTCATGGCAATTTTTTGATTACGCTCATTACCACCAAAAATATATCCTGCGATGGTTCTGAAACCATTACTCATTCTTTGATCTTGTGAACTTTGCGAAAGCTGTGTTTGGGCAACAATCATGGTAGGGTATTCCCTAATTTCCATATCGCCATATTTTTTAATTACACGGTATGTAGGCATTTCAATGCCATCAGATTTAAATGCAAACAATGCCACAACTACTAAGGTGATTAAAAGGGCAATAATTAAATACTTTATCATAAATGTGTAACAATAATAATTCAAAATGGTTTCATTTTACAAAACGAAAACATTTTTATAATTAAACCCTACTCAATTGTTGAAGGAATATACTGAAACCCCCTATTTGGCTAATTAGGAGAATGAGCACTATTCCCTGTTGCAAATAGGCCGTATCTGATATAATTCAGTAAATTTGTACAAACAGGGAATGTTTCGTGCTGTTTCTAAATAAATGCTCTTGAAAAAATTAACCCTTATAATCGCCTCATTATTGCTTTTTGCTTTTCAATCCAGCGCGCAAAATTACTGGTGGAATCAACGTACCGCCTACGAAATTTTTGTGCGTAGCTTTTACGATAGCAACCGCGATGGAAAAGGTGATTTTAATGGATTAACTCAAAAACTCGATTATTTGAATGATGGCAATCCAACTACCAATACCGACTTAGGGATTGGATTAGTTTGGTTAATGCCAATTAATGCATCGCCCAGTGAACATGGTTATGATGTTACCGACTACAAGAAAGTAAATCCGACATATGGTACAATGAATGATTTTAAAACTATGCTCGACTCTGCTCATCGTCGTGGTATAAATGTCATCATGGATTTCGTAATTAACCATACCTCTAGTCAGCACCCTTGGTTTGTAAAATCTGCAGCCAATGATCCTTTCTATAGAAATTTTTACCGTTGGCAAACGCCTGCTCCTACTCAAACTGGGCCATGGGGGCAACAAGTTTGGTATCCGAAGAATGGCAGTAATTATTACGCATTGTTTTGGAGCGAAATGCCCGATTTGAATTATAATTACCCACCTGTAAAAGACAGTATTTTTTCTGCTGCAAAATTTTGGTTGAAAGAAGTTGGAGTAGATGGATTTAGATTAGATGCAGTAATGTATTTATATGAAAATGGCAACACCTTAAAAAATGATCCTGCTACCATTTCGTTTTTGAAAGAATTTAATGATAGCTGTGAAGTATGGAAAAAGAATTCACTGCTCATTGGTGAGGTATGGGATTCCCCTCAATCAATCGCCTTATACACAGGAAAACTAGACATGTGTTTTGATTTTAATTTAGCAGCTTCCAATATTAATACAGTTACCAATGCTGACCCAAGTTATGGTCAACAATTTCTGAATAACGCACAACTCACCCTCGACACCAATCAATACGGAAACTTTTTAACCAATCACGATCAGAATAGAATTTTCGATGAGTTGGGAAACGATATTAATAAAAACAAACTCGCTGCAAGTTTATACTTAACACAACCTGGTGTCCCTTTTATTTATTACGGAGAAGAAGTGGCGATGAAAGGCTCTAAGCCCGATCAATACATACGTACTCCAATGCAATGGAGTGCTTCTGCTTATGCTGGTTTTACAACAGGTACGCCTTGGATAAGAGTGAACTCAAACTTTAGTACGTATAATGTTGCCGTAATGCAATCTGATTCTAATTCCTTATGGAATCATTATCGTAAATTAATTCACATTCGAAATGAAGAACCTGTTTTACAAATGGGTTCTGTAAAAAATATTAGTAGCTCAAGTGCTAGCGTACATTCATATCAACGTACTTATACAAATGAAGACATTATTGTATTAAATAATATTAGTTCAAGTTACCTCCCGAATGTGCAATTTAGTTTTTCAAAAACTGACGGAAACGCTGGAACCTATGCTGCGTATGATTTGTGGAATGATGACGTATTTGTGATCACATCTGCCTCGAAAATTTATAATGCTCAAGTAAATTTAAAACCTTATCAAACTAGGATAATAAAGCTACTACCTTATACAGGCATTTCAGTAGAAGATGAAAGTTCATTGGCATTATACCCGAACCCAGTACAAGATGAATTAAACATTAACTACGTTACAAAAAGTGGTTTTGAAATTCGAATTTATAATTCTATTGGCGAATTAATGTTAAGTGAAAAATTAAATGCAGATGCATTACATCGTGTATCCTTTCAATTCCCATCAGGATTGTATAGCATTCATCTACAAACTGAAAAAGGAATTATTAATAGAAAAATTATAAAACCATAATCATGAAAAATCTGATCATACTCTTTCTTGCATTAGTATTATTTAGTTCATGTGAAGTGATCTATTACAAAGGTCAGTTTTATAAACCCTTATATTCAAAGTCGTTTACTCAGAAACCCGATAATACTTTTCAAGAGATACGTAAGATTAAGCCAATAGATAGTGTAGCCGTATTAAATAGAGCTGATACAATTCCTGTATTAAAATCCATGAGTATTGATACACTCAAAGCTAAAATCAATAGGCAAGAACTAACTTATAATAAACGTACAGTTTACTCGCAACAGCAAGTAGGTATACGTGCAAAGGTGGCCAAGAAAAGTAATGTAATTGGATATGTTCGGGAGGATAAAAACAAAACCTTAAAGTATTTGATCTTTAGCTCCTTAATTATTTATTCAATCCTATCCTTGTTTTTAACAATTTTTGCATCCATAATGCTGTTTTATTTTTTATTCGATATCGATAACAACTAATTTTTATCTTTGCCTCACAGACCCTATAGTTTAATGGATAGAATTAGAGATTCCGGTTCTCTGGGTTGAGGTTCGATTCCTCATAGGGTCACTACATTAATATGCTGATATGCTAGTATGCTAGTATGTTAATATGCTAATATGCTAATTGGGGTTATTTCATACAAACATAGAGTTTCGTAACAATTGCGAGATATTTCATATTTCAGCAACTATTTCTTTTTAATTTTGTCTTTCAACTAAATATTACGCTATGAACAATTTTACAAAAACGGTTTTTACAACTGGGTTGCTTTTAATTACTGGTATTGGTTATGCTCAGGATTTCCAAAAGTACTCTGTAAATTTAAATGAAGTAAATGAAAATCGTTTAATGGTTTCATTAGAAGTAGCAAGTACTACATATACTACTTTTAAAGATACCGCCGTATTTCAATTTCCTAAAACAATTCCGGGAACTTATGCTGTATTAGACTATGGTGTATATATTAATTCATTTACTGCGCTAGATGTTAACAAAAATAATTTAGCAATAGTAAAATCAGGAGAAAATAATTTTTTAATTATTGGTAAACCGAAATACATTACTTACGAAGTGAAAGATTCTTATCATACAAAAGTTAAGAAAAATAAAATATTTGAACCTGCAGGAACAAACATTCAAAAAGGAAAAAATATTTTAATAAATAACTCAGGGTTCTTCGGAATATTTAAAGGAACCGAAAACTTGCCTATCGAATTAGACATAAAGAAATCTGAAAACTTTTATGCTATTACTTCATTAGCTCACAAAAGTTCTCCTTTAGAGGAAACGTTTACCGCAAGCAGTTACCATGAATTGGTTGACAACCCGATTATGTTTAGCGAACCCGACACTACATCATTTATGGTGGCTAATTGCCGAGTAACTATTGGTGTATATAATGAAAGCGGTCGAAAAATTAGTAAAGATATTTATAAAGAAATTGAAAAGTCAATGAATGCTTTGGCTAAATTTTTTGATAATCAATTACCTGTAAATAATTATTCATTCATTATTTACTTGAGAGATTACACAGAATATCTGCCTACTTTAGAAGGCAAAGAAATAGGATTATTTGATATTTTAAAATTAGTAAAAAACCTAAAAGGACAAGGATTCGGTGCGCTAGAGCACGGAAACTCATCAGTATATTTTCTTCCAGATTTCGGGAATGATCTTGCTGTGAAGCAAATGAAAGATGTTTGTACTCACGAGTTCTTACACATCCTTACTCCACTAAATTTACACTCCGAGTGCATTGGAAACTTTAATTATGCTGACCCGAAAATGTCTAAACACCTTTGGTTATATGAAGGCATAACTGAATATTTCGCTGGCTTAGCCTTAACACAAGGTGGTGTGCAAACTCCATGGGATTATTTGAATAAAACTTTAGTTGGTAAAATAAAAACTGCTGGGAAATACCCTTTTACAAAAATGTCGTTTACTGAAATGAGCGAAAATGTTTTTGTAGAACCTTATAAAGCACAATACGGACAAGTATACGAACGTGGTGCCTTATTAGGCGCACTACTTGATATTGAAATTATAAGTTTAACAAACGGACAAAAAACATTGAAGGATGTAGTAATGACGTTAAGTAAGAGCTATGGTAAAAACAACAACTTCAGTGAGGCTAATTTTATTAGTGAGTTTGTAGCGGCATCACATCCTGGAATGCAAACATTTTTTGATAAGTACATAACTGGTAAGGACACTTTAGCGATTTCAGAAATACTAGCAAAAGCTGGCGTTGACTATAAATCAGAATACAAAGGAATGACTCCTGTTTCTCCGTACAAAGATGTGGATTTCAAAAGAATTACACTTGGCAATAAACGAGCAATCAAAAGCGTGAGTAAAAAAGATAAGTGGGGATTTAAAGAAGGTGACTTGGTAGAGTCGTCTTTAGTAAAGAAATATGCATTGACTGAATTCGGGTACATGCCTGATGGTGAAATTTATACAGTAGAAGTTGAGCGCAATGGCAAACCAGTGACGCTGTCTATTACCAACTCCGTTAAAGAGACTAAAATTCAAAATTACTTGTTCCGCATGAAAACCAGAACTGCTGAGCAAGACAGGACTTACAAGGTTTGGATGAAAATGTAAGGGAATTGTTTATTTTTGCTAATAATCTTCAAGTTTTAGTGTTGAAGTGTATTAGTTCTAATTAATATTTAAATAAACAATATGAATTGTCCAAAATGTAATTCGGATTTAACTTACCCGAATCAGGAGTTAATGGTTTGTACACAGTGTTTTCACGAGTGGACTCCATCTGAAGAAGTAGAAGAAGTAGAAGTTGCAAATTCAAGTGAAATTATACTTGATTCAAATGGTAACGAATTAAAGAATGGCGATTCAGTTATTGTTATCAAAGACTTACCTGTTAAAGGCGCACCGAAACCATTAAAAGCCGGAACTAAAGTAAAAAACATTAGACTCACCGATGGCGATCATAACATCTCTTGTAAGATTGATGGCTTTGGTTCAATGGCATTGAAGTCGGAGTTTGTGAGAAAAGCTTAACCAATGCGTAAATGCGTAGAGGTGCAGATGTGCAGATGAGTTTATTTCAATTTGCATCCCGATAGCTATTGGGAGCGTAGATGTGCTGATGTGAAATATTAAAAAAAGCTAGTAACATTAGTCTTTAATTGTCTTACATTTAATATATGGTCAGATATATTCTAAGTATTTGCTTGATTTTATTGGTGTTTCAACAAGAAACATTTGCACAAGGTTGCCCTTCAAATATTCCAACAAGTATTGTTAAAGGGCCAGACTCTACAGAAACTAATGGCGAGCAAACGTTTCGCTCACTAGTTGTAAATCCAAAAAATCCTAATGTTGTATATGTTGGTACAGAAGGAAATGGTGTTTTTAAATCTATAGATGGAGGGGCGACTTGGGAATGGTTAAGAGCCGGGATGAAACATTTCATGGACCAATATCCCGAAACCTATTGCCTTGCGATAAATCCCATAGATACAACAGAGATAGCAATGGCGATGAATGCTGGCCCATCCGGCCAAAATAACACTCCGGCTGGAATTTACATGAGTAGTAATTCCGGCAATTATTTCAATCAACGCAATTGTGGCATTACTAATTCTGGTTCTGCATTAGTGTGGTATGATGAGTTGCACCCCGATACTGTTTTTGCTGCATCTTCTGGTGGTGAAAGTTCTCAGAATGGTGTGTTTTACCCAACAGGAATTTATCGCTCTATAAATAAAGGATTAAATTGGTCGTCGGTTAATTTTCCAAGCAATGCCGATAGTTCTGGCTTTTTTAGAGTAGTGAAACATGGGAATAATAGTTTGATGTATTTATATACTAGACCGCAACAAAAAAGTAAAGGATTTATACATAGTACTGATGGTGGCGCTACTTGGACCTATCTGCCAAATCCTCTTTCTGGTAAAATAATTGCCGAATACGATGCTACACCAACTCTAAGTAGAATTTATGCAGTGCCTCGAGATAGCAATGTTTTGTACTATTCTGCTGATACTGGGAAACATTGGACACGATATGATTTTGAAATTAATAGTGCATTAAGTATTTACCCTGGCGCACCAGATACCATACTTTTTGATCATGGTGGAACATTAGTGCGTTCTACTACAGGAATGTTAACCCCACTTTATGGTGCTGGATATACTGATATCATCAATACAAATAAAGTAATTGAAAAAATAGTTTATGCGCCATCCAATCCTAGAATAATTTACATGAGTACTCGAGGTTATAAAGTGTATAAAAGTATTGATGGTGGACATCATTTTACTTTAATAACTCGTTTGCGAGATTCAATTGAAAAGTTTCAGAATATTGTGCCAAATGTAATTTTACAACATGGTAGCGCTTGCAAAAATGAACAAGTTCAACTGTCTGTAATAAATAATCGAACTGATTATAGTATTATTAATTGCAATTGGAGTGGCGATAGCAACATGCTTCATATGCCTGGCATTCAAATATCATGGGTATTTACTTCTCAGAATAAGTTTGGAACATTTCCCATTTCAGCACAAGTAATGTATGATAATGGCGAAACAAAAATATTTTATGATACCGTTTATATTAATAGAATTAATCCGATTGCCAACTTTACAATTCAACTAATTAATCATAATACATTAAGATTTAATTCAGATTCTGTAAGTAATGCTAATTATTTTTGGGATTTTGGAGATGGGAATTTTGATAGTGTCAGAAATCCTATTCATACCTATTCTACAAATGGAAATTACTTAATCAAATTGAAGGTTACAGATAAAAAAACATTATGCGCATCGAATTTTCAGAACACTTACTCTATACTTATAAATGGTGTAAATAAATATTCGAGTGACAATTTCGTTAAAGCATACCCTAATCCAGCTACAAATAAACTTTCTATAGAATCAACAATTGAATATGATGTATACTCGATTTTCAACTTGTTAGGAGAGAAAATAATATCAGGTAAATTTCAAGAAGAAATTGATATAAATAATTTATCTGTCGGGATGTATATTTTACAAATTGAAAATAAAACATCAGCCTTTAAACTAAAATTTGTTAAAGAATAATTAAGAGGATATTATTTGTACTCCAGATAGCTATCGGGAGCGTAAATGTGCAAATTATTTTGATTTAATTTTCGCATCTACGCATTTGCACATCTACGCATTTACCAAATTCGTGTGCTCGTGTGCTCGTTTAATTTGCACATCTGCACATTTGCACATTTACGCATCTACTAATTGTCCTACTCGTTCAATCGACCTCATCAATTGCTCGTGCGATAATGCTGCACTATCCATCTGGAAAGTAAATCGATCTACACCGCCTAATGCTTCGCTGTGGCGTAATAACTTTTCAGCTACATCATCTACACCTCCTACTATTAGGGCGCCTCGTGTGCCTGTTTGTGAATCGAAATGAGAACGTGTTACAGGTGGCCATCCTCGCTCTTTACCTATTCTAGTAAATGCTTCGGCATATCCTGGGTAAAATTCTTCAATCGCTTTCTCTCTCGTTTCACCAACATATCCTAAAGAATGTAAGCCTACTTTTAATTCGCTTAATTCAAAACCTGCTTTTACTCCTGCTTCCCTATATAAATCTATTAATGGTCTGAAACGATGTGTTTCTCCACCGATAATAGCTACCATCAGAGGTAAGCCTAATCTTCCAGCTCGTATAAATGAAGCTGGAGTTCCTCCAACGCCTAACCAAATTGGAATGCGATCTTGTAATGGTCGTGGATAAATGGATATGTCGTGTAAGGGTGCTCTGAATTTTCCGGACCAAGTAATTTGTTCTTCATCACGTATACGCAATAACAAATCTAACTTCTCCGAAAATAAAGCATCGTAGTCGTGTAAGTCGTAACCGAATAATGGGAATGCATCCGTGAATGATCCCCTGCCTACTACAATTTCTGCTCTACCCCTTGATATTAAATCTAATGTAGCAAACTCTTGAAATACTCTTACCGGATCTGCAGCACTTAATACCGTAACCGCACTTCCTAATTTTATTCTTGTTGTTCTTGCCGCTGCGGCCGCTAATATCACAACTGTTGCCGCATCTAAAAACTCCTGACGATGATGTTCACCAATTCCGAAAAAATCTAATCCTGATTTATCTGCATGTTCAATTCTATCTATTAATCGTTGTAAGGAGATATCACTTGGCATGATTTTGCCATCATTCCCCATCGCCGAAGCAAAACTGTCTATACCTATTTCCATTTTTTGAGTTGAGTTGTGAATTATGAATTGTGAGTTACACGAACTATTTTACTGCACCCCCGTTCATAATCGCTTTCGTCGGACTAACAAACGCTAAACTACCATCAGCATTTTCGGCCATCAATATCATCCCTTGTGAGGTAATGCCTTTAATGTCGCGAGGTGCTAGGTTTACTAAAATACTTACTTGTTGCCCGATTATATTTTCAGGTTCGTAATATTCTGCGATGCCTGAAACAACCGTGCGTACATCAATACCGGTATCGATTTTTAATTTCAATAACTTTTTAGTTTTAGCAACTTTCTCCGCTTCCAAAATGGTTCCTACTCGGATATCCATTTTACTAAAATCATCGAAACTAATATTTTCTTTTGCTGCTTCTGCTACAGAATTTTGCAATTCATTTTCTTTTTTTGAGGCTTCCAATTTTTGTAATTGTAATTCGATTACATCATCTTCAATTTTATCGAACAATAAACTTGATGTTCCTAATTGATGTGCATCTGCTAAAATATTTTCGTTACCTGCATCATTCCAATCGTTCTTATTTAAATTCAACATCGTTTTTAATTTTGATGATGAATGTGGTAAAAATGGTTCTGCTAAAATGGCAAGGTTTGCTGCGATTTGTAATCCAATGTTTAATATGGTTTGTACACGTTGCTCATCTTCTTTTATTACTTTCCAAGGCTCCGTATCTGCTAAGTATTTATTTCCTAAACGCGCTAAATTCATAAACTCTTGCATGCCTTCTCTAAATCTGAATTGCTCTAAAGAGTTTGAAATAGTAGCTGGGAATTTTTTTAACTCTTCAATAACTTCTTTATCGTAGTCTGTCAATTCCAATCTTGGCATTACTTTTCCTGCGAAATATTTATCGCTCAACACTAACACTCTATTGATGAAGTTTCCAAGTATCGCCACTAACTCATTATTATTTCTTGCTTGAAAATCTTTCCAAGTAAAATCATTGTCTTTTGTTTCGGGAGCATTTGCACACAATACATACCTTAATACATCTTGTTTCTCTGGAAAGTCCAATAAATACTCATGTAACCACACGGCCCAATTTCTTGAAGTAGAAATTTTATCGCCTTCTAAATTTAAAAATTCATTTGCGGGAACATTATCTGGTAAAATATAATCGCCATGCGCCATTAATATCGCAGGGAAAATTATGCAATGGAAAACGATATTATCTTTTCCGATGAAATGGATTAAACGCGTGTCTTCCGATTTCCAATATTTTTCCCAATCGGGAGTTAATTCTTTTGTTGCAGAGATGTAACCAATCGGAGCATCAAACCAAACGTATAAAACTTTTCCTGCAGCATCTTTCAATGGAACTTTTACACCCCAATCCAAATCACGTGTCATTGCTCTTGGTTGTAAGCCTTGGTTAATCCACGATTTACATTGACCTAGTACGTTAGATTTCCATTCATCATGACTATTAATATAACCTTCAATATCATTTTGAAATCTATCTAAAGGAAGAAACCAATTCTTTGTTGTTTTCATTACAGGTATAGAACCTGATAATGTTGATTTCGGATTAATAAGGTCTGTTGGATTTAACGTAGATCCACATTTTTCACATTGGTCACCGTAAGCACTTTCGTTTCCGCAATTCGGACAAGTACCTGTAATGTATCGATCAGCTAGAAACTGATTTGCTTCTGCATCAAAATATTGATCAGTAGTTTCTTCTTGAAACATTCCCTTATCATATAAATTGGTAAAGAATTCTGAAGCAGTTTCGTGATGTATTGGCGAAGAAGTTCTAGAATAGATATCAAATGAAATTCCAAACTCTTTAAAAGAGTCGCCCATCATTTTGTGATACTTATCAATTACTTGTTGAGGAGTAATTCCTTCTTTTTTAGCTTTGATGGTAATCGCTACGCCGTGTTCGTCGGAACCGCATATAAACTTCACATCCTTACCTTGAGCACGTAAATAGCGAACATAGATGTCGGATGGAATATAGCAACCCGCTAAATGGCCAATATGAACTGGACCATTTGCATAGGGTAAAGCGGCAGTAACGGTAAATCTTTTAAAACTCTTTTCCAAAACTTTATAAATAATGATAATTTGCAAAGATAATGGTTTCTGAAACAATGCGCATTCCTACTTACTTGAAAAAAGGCGATACCATCGGTATTTTGAGTACTGCCCGTAAAATGACCGAAGAACAACTGTCATTCGCAATTAATTTAATTCGAAGCTGGGGCTTTGAGGTTAAAATAGGCGAAAGCATTGGTGCTGAGGAGCATCAGTTCGCTGGAAATGATGAAATCCGTAGAAAAAACTTGCAAGATTACATGGATGACCCCTCAATTAATGCCATTTTATGTGCACGAGGTGGGTATGGAACTATGCGTATTATTGACCAAATAGATTTCACAAAATTTTTAGAAAACCCGAAATGGGTCTGCGGTTTTTCGGATGTAACCGTTCTTCATGAGCATTTACAGAGTTTAGGAGTAGCTAGTTTACATACTGCAATGCCCTCATTGTTCCCAGCAATAGAGGACCATACAACATTAAATTCTATCAGAGAATCATTAACAGGAGAAAAACTATCCTACACTTGGGAGCCAAATACTCCCTCTATCTTTCCTCAAAATTGCAAAGGCGAAATTGTAGGCGGAAACTTATCCTTAATCTATGCTCTTCAAGGAAGTGTATCTGATATCAATACCGACGGAAAAATTTTATTCATTGAAGATTTAGATGAATACTTTTATCATATCGACAGAATGATGTGCAGTTTAGATCGTGCTGGTAAATTGAAAAATTTGAAAGCACTGTTAGTTGGTGGTATGAATGATATGAAAGATAATTCGATTCCCTTCGGAATGCACACTGAAGAAATTATTTTATACTATACACGAAAATATGGCTACCCAATTTTCTTCGATTTCCCTTGTGGACATATCGAACACAACTACGCAGTGAAATTAGGTATGGAAGCGGAGATAATTGTAGAAGGTAATATGTTGAAGTTTATTCAATAGTAAGTGTCGTTCATCGAAGCGTCCTCGCTTCGAGTTTTTATTCTATTGTCGAAGCGAGGACGCTTCGACGAACAAATCAATAAAAACTTCCATTAACATATTATCCTATTAACAAATTAACATATTAAATATTACTCCCGAGCAATGATCTTGCTTAGCACCTGTTACACTTGCTAAACAATTGTTTTCATTTCGAATTCGTAGTACACCAAGAAAAGCAAAAATAATGGCTTCCTTAAATTCTATAATTTCTTTTGAGGGAATTATAATTTCAGCAGGTGTGTGGTGTTTTATTCTATTGATTAAATGTTGGTGGTAAGCACCGCCGCCTGTAATGAGTAATGAGTAATGGGTATTGGGTAATGGGTAATTAACATTTGATGCGATTTGCATAGCAATGTGTTCGCAGAAAGTATTGAGCTTGTCTGCAATTGAAATATCATACGATTCAATTAATGGTATAACTTCTGCATATATCATTTCTTTGCCTAAGGATTTTGGAGTAGGCAATGTGTAGTAATTTAAATTATTAAGTTGATGTAATAAGCCAACATCACATTTCCCACTTTCTGCAATGGCTCCGTCTTCATCATACCTTTTATTCAACAGCTCTGCATAATGGTTCAGTACCATATTCGCAGGGCAAACATCATAGGCAATGCGTTTTCCATTGACATCAAAAGATACATTTGCAATACCTCCAATATTTAAGCAATAATTATAAGATGAGAATAAATGCTTATCTCCAATCGGAACTAATGGAGCTCCTTGTCCACCCATGGCAACATCTTGTTTTCTAAAATCGCAAACCACTTCAACTCCACAATTCGATGCGAGTATTTGTCCGGCGCCAATTTGTAAGCTTAATTTTTTTTCGGGTTGATGAAAAATAGTATGCCCGTGAGATGAAATAAAATCAAGGTTCTCTATAGAAAATTCTTTTCTGAAACCGTTTATTAATTCTGAAAAATATTCTGCAAGTTCTATATCGAGCAAGTGGATTCCTAGTCCGTCCAACTGCATGGCATTGTTTAATTTTAAACGCCATGATGTTGGGTATTCGTAACTCTTAGCAGCTAATAAATTAAAAGACCAGCTCCCCTTGTCGAATACAAATTCCGTATAAGCCAAATCCACACCATCTAAGGAGGTGCCCGACATTAAACCAATGACTAGGTATTTTTGCATGACTAAAAGTATAAAAAAAAGTCCCGATTTTCATCGGGACTTTCCTAGTATTTTCTAAGAGCAATTACACTCTTATTTTTATAAGCAATAATTATTGCTTAACAATTTTTTGTACGCTTACGTTGTTACCTTCACGAACTTCTACCATGTACACACCTTGTGCTTGGTTTGAAAGATCGAATGAAGTATACAATAAAGATTGTGTTGGATATTCTTTAGCGAAAACTACACGACCTGTAACGTCCATTACTTTAATGCTTGAAGCACCTTTAACAGTTGCTTTTACATAGTATGTTCCGTTCGATGGGTTAGGATATACTTCGAAGTTTTCTACTTTGTTTGATGCAACTCCTGTAGCTACACGAACAGATCCCCATTTGAAGATACCACCCGATGCAGTAATTGCAGTGTTGAATCCACCTGACCAACCATTGTTGATGTCAGCAAACTGACAAGCAGTATGTTGAACAGCATCAATATTAACCCAAGTTACACCATCTTCAGTATAAGCCGAACCAACAGCTCCACTTGTAGCATTTGCTGCAGTTAAGAAGTATGTTGCAGGTGTACCAGGTACGTGCTCAATAGAACTAAAGTAAACTAAGTTACCTAATGTATCTGCTCCAGAATTGTTCCATGTTAAACCACCATCAACAGAGAAAATTAATGTGCTAGATGCAGAGTCCAAATTATTTAAAACTGCCCAAAAATCATTTTTGCTTGAACAAGTAATACTTGGTATTGCTGTATTACTAACTCCCATTAATGGAGATGTTCCTAATGTCCAAGTATGACCTAAATCTTTACTTACTAAAATGTTTCCAAAGTTAGTAGGGTAGATAATTGTACTATCGAAATCACCATAGTAACCAACTGTTCCGTATTCACCTGCTACTGGAGTGTAACCAATACTTGAATCCGCAACACGCACCCAAGATGCTCCGTAGTTATCAGTAGTGTAAATTTCAAAATATCCTGCAGCAGGGTCGCCCATTGCAATACCATTTTTTGCATTAAAGAAATGTACAACATTAATAAATGAAGCTGATGCATTTGTAAATGCTCCTGTAGAAACTTTTTTCCAAGTAGTACCACCATCTGTAGTTTTGTAAACACCTTGTGGTGCTACTGATGATCCCGCTGGATAAACTGCTGCATAAGCTGTATCTGCATCAATAGCAGATAAATTTGCTAAACCATGAGTTGCTGCTAAACCTGTTGCAGTAATTTTTGAAGCTTTCCAAGTTGCTCCACCATTCGTTGTTTTTGCAATATCACGGATAGTTGCATTTGAACCACTACCATCATAAGCTACTGCCCAAACAGTGTTCGAGTCTACAACACTGAAATCATTGATTCCTCTTGATGCTGCAGTAAACATAGAATTTTGAACATTCCATGCCATTTGTGCATTGGCACCGATTGTTCCTGCAACTAACGCTGCCATAAGTAAAAGTTTTCTTTTCATATAAGTATATTATCAATTTTGTTCGAAAAGCTAAAATACGACAAAATGAGGCAATTGCAATCTCAATAACACTTCAATTGTAACATTTATATGGAAAAAGATAAATATATAGTACTATGTATTGCATAGTACTATAATTATGCACACCTTTGTAGCATGATAATCGAAAACACGCAAGTTCAGATGAGAAAAGGGGTATTAGAGTACTGTATCCTAAGTATCATATCGCATGGTGAGACCTATGCATCTGACATTATCGAGGAATTACGAAACGCTCGCCTCCTCGTTGTTGAGGGAACTCTATACCCTTTACTTACCCGTTTAAAAAATAATGGGCTACTTAGTTACCAATGGTTAGAATCTACTTCTGGACCACCACGTAAATATTACCAATTAACCGACGAAGGCAAACATGTATTAAACGAGCTTCAAAAAACTTGGGGTGAACTCGTATTTGCTGTGAATGCTGTTCAAAAAAATATTTCTAAATCTACAAACCTCTAAACCTATTGTTATGAACAAGACCATCATTATAAATATAAGCGGAAGCATTTTTCATATTGAAGAAGACGCTTACGAAAAATTAAAAGTATACATGTCGGAAGTAAAGTCACACTTCCAAAAAACTGAAGATAGTTTCGAAATTATCAGTGATATAGAAAATCGTATTGCCGAATTGTTTACCGAAATTATTCAAGCAGAAGAAAAGCAAGTGATAGTAATGAACGATGTAGATCGTATCATTCGCACCATGGGACAAGCGAAAGATTTCGAAAATGTATTAACAGAAGAAGAGGAAATTGTAGCTGAAAATTACCAGATTAAAAAACGTTTGTATCGCAACCCTGATGATAAAATTGTTGGTGGTGTGTGCTCAGGTATTGCCGCTTACTTTGACGTAGATCCATTATGGGTACGATTAGGATTAGCAGTGTCTATATTATTTTTCGGAACAGGTTTGTTTCTATATTTAATATTATGGATTATCATGCCTGAAGCCATTTCGCGAACAGAAAAATTAGCGATGCGTGGTGAAGCTCCGACCATCGAAAGCATTCGAAAATCTATTGAAGAAGAAATGGGTAATGTAAAACGTAATTTCAAAAATGCCGCGGGAGAGTTTAGGAATACTGGTAATCAATCTGCATTACGTCAACTTATTACAACTGTTTTAGAAGTTGCCCAAAAGGTTGCTAAAATATTTATGTTAGTACTCACAAAAGCAATCGGTACAATTATTATGATAGCAACTGGAGCTATGGCTGTTGCATTTAGTATTGCAATAATGGCTATGCTTGGTTTAATTGATAAACAAATTGATGCTGACATTCCATTGTTTATGCTACGTGATGACCATCAAAATTTAATGTACTCCGCTTGGTACATGATCATTATCATTCCAATTATATCTATATTTTTAATAGGATTGAGAATTGTATTTAACACGAATCCTTTTAATAAAATTTCTGGGTGGAGCATGTTTAGCATTTGGATTTTAAGTGTATTTGTGGGTGGTTATTATGCGGTTGATACAGTTAGGAATTTCAGAGAAGAAGGTCGTTTGCAAGAAACA
Organism: Sphingobacteriales bacterium; assembly: GCA_044337515.1. Classification (GTDB taxonomy): domain Bacteria; phylum Bacteroidota; class Bacteroidia; order Sphingobacteriales; family Sphingobacteriaceae; genus CAJBVG01. The sequence goes on from JBIINK010000027.1 coordinate 16,552, forward strand.
AAAACTATTACGCCTTCAAGTATAAATAAATTCTATTTAGTAAGTGATTATGATGAAAAATACAATTATTATGATTCAGTAAAAACTCAACAATACGGATTGAAAGATAAAATGATATTGAAATCAAATAGACACAATTTCGGTTTCGACAATGTAGATCTACGTATTGAAAAAAGTATCGATAATGAAATGAAATTAGTAACTACTTATTTAGGTAGAGGTCGTACGGAATCATTCGCAATTGAATCCGCAGAAAATATTCAATACCTATTTTCGCAAAACGACTCCGTATTAACCTTCGCTCGTTTCTTTAAACTGAAAGACAACAGTAGTTGGAGAAATCAGAAAATAGAAATGACATTATATGTTCCGTATAATACTGAACTCGTAGTTCAAGAGCGTGTTGATCGTATACTACATAATGTATATTCTGGTGAATGCATTCGCGATGAATATGATCGCATACATTGGAGCATGGGGAAAGATGGTATGGAATGTAAAAAGGATACTTTATAAAAAACTCATAGCCTTCTCTGGATTCTTTAGAATTTCTACTCTAGAGTAATTCCAAGGTTTCCAGAAGGCTTCTAATACTTGCCCAAAGGTTTTTTCTTCCCAGGTTTCGAAAATCTTACGGTTACCAATGTTCGATTCTACATTGCTCACATATATTGTTTCGTTATGTTCAGTAAAACTAAAATCAGGTAGTATAGAAAGTAAATAATTAGAGTAATAAACCCTAGCCGCTATCTCTTCAAACTGAATTAAAGAAAGTTCTTTATCGATAAAGTTTTTAAAGTTTTCTTTATGGTAAGACTTATTATATTCTGTATCCAATAAGCAAACGATTACACCAAGCTTTTTATAACGAAATGAAAGGGTAAGTGTATTGATTTCGTTTCGATGTTCCAGTGTGGGTATACCTTCTTCTTCTATTAATTTAAATTGAAACAATGAAAAGGGTTTAGGATCATCCCATTCAAATGACATGTTTATAGATTGCATTAAGTGATGGAGTTTTCTGAATTTATCAACTAATACAGGAGAAACTTTAAACCCATCTTCTTTATACTCATCACTTTTTAGGCCATTACGAATTTCTGCAGTTACTAAACCGTAAACCATTACGCCTGCCCATTGAAACCATTCGATATCCGAAAGTAATGAAGCATCTCCAGTTTCAAAAGCTTGTTTTGATTTAATATTGATGTTGCTAATCTTGTCGGCAACCTCACTTGATACTCCCAAGTACAAATCTTGATAAGTACAAAAAGATTCATCTAATAACTTAAATGCTTTCTCATACAGATTTTCTGATTCCATTAACCAATTCGGGAAAACAGAGATCTTATCAATTCCCTTTGTTACCGGAATTCCGGTTAAGAAACATTTTGCTCCAACTAAGTCGAAACTCTTAAAGGGGTCGTATAAGTGTACTTCGTTCATCGACACAAAAATATTAATCATTTCCATCAATTAGATTTGTTTATATCTTTATTTAATGAAAATACAATTTGAGGCATTTCAACTTGCTCTAAACTACCCATTTAAAATTTCCGACTATAGTAGAACTAGCACGCCCATCGTATTTGTTCGCATTTCTGATGGTGAATTTGAAGGCATTGGTGAAGCTTCTATGCCTCCGTATTTAGGGGAATCCATCGAATCGGCTTCTCATTTCCTTTCGATGCTTCAGTTTGAAGAGTTTACTTCGATACCGGAGATGCTATATAAAGTGGACACAATCGCTCCAGGAAACAATGCTGCAAAAGCTGCTGTCGACTTAGCTTTGCACGATTGGTATGGAAAGAAAAACAATATTCCACTATACAAACACTTCAATAGCAATCCGGCACAAATGCCTCCTACCTCCTTTACCCTTGGTATTGATTCCATAGAAGTTCTTCGTGAAAAAATAAAAGATACCGACCCCTTTCATCGAATTAAAATAAAACTGGGTTCAGAAAACGATAAAGAAATTGTAGAAAATATTAGAAGCCTAACTTCTAAAGAAATCTTAGTGGATGCTAACCGAGGTTGGAAAACAAAAGAACATGCTGCAGAAATGATTGATTGGCTTGCTACAAAAAACTGCATCTTGGTGGAACAGCCTATGCCCGTTGATTCCTATGAGGACATGCTCTGGCTAAAATCTCGTTCTGCCCTACCATTGTTCGCCGATGAATCTTGTAAACGCATCGAAGATATTGAGAACATAAAAGAAGGATTCCATGGCATCAATATTAAACTGATGAAGTCAACTGGATTATTAGAAGCTTCAAAAATGATTCAACTCGCTCGAGATCGTTCCTTAAAAGTAATGATTGGTTGTATGAGTGAAACTTCTTGTGGTATTATGGCTGCCGCTTCTCTTGCTCCTCAATGTGATTACGCCGATTTAGATAGTGCTTGGATGGTAAGTAACAACCCTTTCAAAACACCAACATTATTGTATGGGGAAATTGTATTGAGCGATAAAAGTGGTATAGGATATTAATTAAAAAGGTCCTCACATTTTCACGGAGGACCTTTCTAATATCTAAGATCTCAATTCTTGCTACTACTTTTCGAATGCATGATTAATCTCCATCACCACATGATCTCTATGTGCTTTGGTGTCTGCATTTCCGGTAGCGCTTGCCATCATCGTTTTAATAGCTTTTAATTGTGCCATTGCGTTTGATTGTGCTTGGTAAGTGTAAGTATCCGACTTCATTGCTGCTACTAAATTTTTCACATATTCTAATTGTAAATTCTGACGATAGCTATTAACATTTCCTACTAAATCTGCTTTGAAAATTCCGTCTGTTAATTCACGCATCATATCATTTAATGAATATGTGCTTCCAATTAATTGAATGTCGGTCATGCGTTTTGTAACACTAGTACTTAACAAATGCGACAACACTGCTTTCTGAATATTTAATACACGATCGTGAATTTTCGGGTCTTCATTACCACCGTTAAATCCTCTACGTTGATATTGTAAGTACGCGAAGAAATCTGCTGGCATATCGAATGCATTTGGAGCAAATACATATTCGTTTAATGCTTTCATTGCTCTCTTCTGATCTGCTGCAGATACTGGTGTCATTGGTTTCATTGTGCTTTTCTGCTCAGGGAAACTTCTATCCACATAAACACCACCAACATAACGTGAGATTACTCCCGCTGCTGTACCATACTCACCTGAAGTAACTAAATACGCATTACGTAACTCTTGGTATGATTGTCCGTCTTTAATGTATTTCGCTTTTAATCCTTTAACTAAGTTGTTCGCTAATTTCATTCTATCAATAGAATAAGTAATGGCATCCGAACTTAAATCATTAATCATTACACGTGGATCAATTCCTTTTCCAGGAGCACGCATATCGTCAGCATCATTACCAAATGTTAATTGTGGCTCATTCGATCTGCTTAATAATTTTTTCATTCGATCTGCTTCTGCTTTTGCATCACTTATAGATGGTGCATAACCAAACTCTATCGCCCATAAATCATATGGTCCTGGTTTCATGGTGAAGTATTGCCCTTGCTTTGTTCTATCTAATGAAACGTTCGCAGCTGGGTAATCCATTACCGATCCGGTTAATCCAACTTTAGCCGTTATCTCTTTATTGTTGATTGCAATTGGGTCGTGCAGTTGACTAGCTTTCATGTTATGGTTCAATCCGAAGGTATGACCAACTTCATGTAATACTAAATAGTATAATGACTGTTTGATGTAATCGCTCTTCTCTAAATCGCTAGATGTATAGGCCGATAATGCAACATTACCAAATTGTGTAGCTTGTGTGAAGTAACTTCCAATATCACAAGTTTGATTGTTTGCATGTAATTCTGGGAACTCATCAATTAAATTCAAGCCCGCTGCATCAAATAATTTTTCTTGTTTTAATCTGTTTGTGAAGAACACATACTCCAACATAATGTCGGCTCCTAAAATTTGTCCAGTACGTGGATTTACAAAACTTGGTCCATAACCTCCGAATGGTGGGAATGGAGAAGATGTCCAACGTAAAACATTATAACGAATATCGCCAGCATCCCAAGATGCTGTATCCGATTGCACTTCGCAACGAATTGCATTTTTAAATCCTGCTTTTTCAAAAGCAATGTTCCAAGTTAACACCGCTGCTTTAATAATTTCTCTAAATTCAACTGGAGTAGTATTTTCAATCCACCAAGTAATTGGTTCTACTGGTTCAGATAATGCTGCTGCAGGATCTTTCTTTTCTAAGTTCCAACGGTTAATAACATCATGGTAAGGTGTAGCCGATTGAGAAGTCATGTCCTCAATTTGTTGCATAAAATAACCTACGCGTGGGTCATCAAATCTTGGCTTGAAATTATTTTGAGGAACTTCAATAATACTGTGTTGAATTTTCACTGTTACCGAACGAGCGTCTGTAACATCCGGCCCGCCTCCATTTGATGGACTTGGGTTATCGTAAACATACTCTACAATAATGTCGGTATTTTTAGGATAATTTCTTAAGCTCGCGAATTTAGTTTTCTCTTTGCTTAATTGACCTAAGCTAAATGATGCACCCGGACGAGCATTAGGATTTGGTGATGGTTTTATTTGAGATAGGTTTTCTACCAAAAATAAATCATCTGCTTTAATCAAATAATTGTCACCTTCTTCTGCAGCAATTTTTAAACTAGCTAAAATTGGTTTGTTGATGTTGGCATCAGATGATTTCGAAATCGCGTTAGCAGCATCGAAATAATAATTCGTATTTTCTTTTACAAATTCAATTTTATCATAATATTTTCTGATACTAAATACTTCATTATCTCTAAATGATCCCTTAAAAAACCCAGCACTTACTGCACCGTTTTCTGAATAGTTAAAATAAACAAACTCTTTATTGAGTTGATCTTTTTTGATTTTCATGTATACCGAACCATTGGTGGTATCTTGGTAAAGAGTAAATAAACCGTCTTTAGATTTGGTTGGTTTAATAATTTCCTTAATGGTTTTTTTAGCATCCTTTTTAGGTGCTTCGGCTGCTGGCGGTGGAGTATCTTTCTTTTTCCTTTTTGCATAAGTTGGATTACTAAATCCAGCGATACTTACACAAATTGCCATTGAATAAATAAGCGTTTTTCTCATAAATTTTTTGGGTTAAGCAATTTTAAACATAATATATTTCTGAGCAAAAAAACCATATCAAACTAATTTTTTACAATTAAAATGCTTTTTGAGTATGAATGCCTAGCTTTGTGGCATGAGCATTTTATTTACCAAAGAGAGCCGAATCGTTATTACTTGCCCAAAATTCATGTCTGCCTACCTTAGTGAGGAGGTGCATGCCTTAGGATATACGATTACCGAAGAATGGAGTACAGGTGTAGCTATTGAAGGCACATTGAACGATTGTATCAAAATAAACATGAACATTCGTACTGGAAACCAGGTGCTTTGGTTGTGGTCTGATGCCATGGCGAAAAATGCTGAAGAGTTATATAATCATGCGTTAAAGCTTCCTTGGGAAGATCTTTTAGACCTCGATGGGTATATTTCCATCACCTCTAACGTACAAAATGAGACGATTGACAATAACCTTTTTGCCAATGTGAAGCTTAAAGATGCGATTGTTGACCGATTTAGACATAAAACCGATATGCGACCAGATTCTGGTTCGGATAGAAATAAGACCGTAGTGCATTTGTATTGGAAAGAAGATGAGGTAGCTATTTATTTAGATACAAGTGGCGAAACACTTTCTAAACATCAATACAGAAAGCAACCCGGTTTAGCACCAATGCAAGAAAATTTAGCAGCGGCAACCATACTGGCTACTAAATGGGACAAGAATTCCAATTTCGTAAATCCAATGTGTGGCTCAGGTACATTAGCTATAGAGGCTGCAATGATTGCCTTAAATAGAATACCAGGTTTGCTTCGTAGCAATTACGGGTTTATGCATATTAAAGGTTATGATGATGAGTATTACGAAAAACTTCGTCACGAAGCTCGCTTAGCTGTTAAGAAATCGTTAGACTTTCAAATTATCGCAAGTGACCTCGATCCTATTGCTTTACATGCTGCAAAATCAAATGCAAAAACTGCTGGGGTTGATATTCATATGACTTTCCGTTTAGAAGATTTTCGCGAAACTCCTTGTCCAGATGGCAAGGGTGTCGTAATATTCAATCCGGAATACGGTGAACGTTTAGGCAACTATGATGAACTAGAGCTAGTATACAAGGCTATGGGTGATTATATGAAGAAAGAAGCCAAAGGTTATTTCGGATATATTTTTACGGCTAGTCCTAACCTTGCTAAAAAAGTTGGATTAAAAGCAGAACGTAAAATTGAATTCTTCAACAGTACATTAGAGTGTCGTTTACTCGAATATGAATTGTACGATGGAAGTCGTAGAGTTGAAAAACGATAATGTTTTGTTAAATTAGTGTTCTAGACAAAGAACCGTGTCGAAATATTTAAAAAATAGTCGCAATTTTTTCTTCATCAGTATTTTCATTATTCTGTTAGTTCAGCTTATTGGCTTATGGACTAAACCAGAAATTGTTGAGGCGCGTGCTGGGAAATCACTAAGTGCTGAAATTCAAAATTACGACAGGTTAATGCAGAGCTTCTGCGATAATATTACCCTCGATTCTATTCTTAAAGATAATTACTCTACTCACAACAATAAAAATTGGGAGAAATTTGTAGCTCTTACTAAAGGGAATCCCTTTAGTACCATCATTTATCAAAATGACAAAATCAGATATTGGTCGAAATCCAATGTGGTTCCTGATTATGAATATCTGAAAATTAAAGAAGGAAATAATTTTCGCAAACTTGATAATGGTTGGTACATCATCAAACAAAAAACTATTGGCAACTCAAAAATATTTTTGTTGTTTAATATTTATAAGGAGTACAATTATCAGAATGAATATTTAGTTAATCGATACAACCCTAGTTTAGGTGTTAGAGATTATATCGAAATAAATTCTTTTGTGAAAAATAAAGGATACATCATTCAAGATGCATCAGGGAAAAATTTATTTAGCATTAGTATAAACAAAGAAAAATACAATGCAAATCCTGCAACATTAATTATTATAGGCTGGATACTGATATTTATTTTTTGCTACCTAACCATCAATAGCTTTGCAAAATATCTATGGCATAAAGGAGAAACACTTGCGTCAGTTCTGTTTGTATTTGTAGTTATATTATTGCTTCGTTCGGCTAGTATGTATTGGAACGTTCCAACTTCAATATACCAACTACCGCTATTCTCCCCCGAAAAATATGCGAGCAACTTCTTATTCCCTTCATTAGGAGATTTAATAATCAATTTACTTTTAATCCACTGGTTAGTTTATTTCTTGTTTGATAGAATTAAAGATTTAAATTTTAGAGTTTACAATATTCGCAAAAGCTATATACTAACTATCGCTTTTATAATTTCTTCCTTTGCTGTTTTAGATACTATTGATTACTTATTCGAAGGACTAGTTTCCAACTCCAACATTTCATTTGAACTTGCCAATATATTAAGCTTAGACATGTATAGTGTCTTAGGATTTTTTACGTTAAGCTTAATGATGTATTCGTTTTATTTATTTAACGATATGCTCATTGGTATTTTCCATCAGTTCTTTTTGAGTAAACGCGAAAAATTAAACGTATTTGTTTTTACCTTAATCATTATTGTAATTAGCAAATCAATTATTGATGAAATAAGTATTCTTTTTTATACGAACACCATATTCTTAGTTATTCTAGAGCGTGCCAAAAGCAGGAAACGAAATTATCTTAATCTGCTTCTTGTAGTACTCATTCTTAGTATTTTTTCTATCGCTGCTTCATCTAGATTATTGCACTTTAATATTGAAAAAGAAAAAGAGAACAGACAGCTACTCGCATCCAAACTAGAATCGGCGAACGACCCTATTGCAGAATATCTTCTCGAGGGGTTGATTAAAAAAATTCAAAAAGATGAAGTAATACTAAACTATTTTAAAGAGTCGAAAATAAATGGTGAATCGCTAAACATGCGTATTCAACAATTATACTTTGGTGGTTACTTTTCTAAATACGATTTGTTAGTGTATGAATTTGATAGTGCGGGACGAGCATTAAAAGAAAGTCAGAATAAAACACTAGGGTATTTCGAAGATATCATCAATAATAAAAGCACACCAACATTTAATCAGTATTTCTACTACCAATCTAACACCTACGGAATGCTAACCTATTATGGTAAGATTCCACTCTATACTAAAGCAGGAAATATTGGGCAATTAATTATCGAACTAAAATCTAAGTATTTCCGCGATGAAAATATTTTTCCAGAATTGCTTTTAGAAGGTAGTTTAAAAATGAATAAGGATTTTAACTCATATTCTTATTCTATATATAAATCCAACAAATTAATTTCTCAACAAGGTTCTTACCCATATAGCTTACAGAACATTGAATTCGCTAGTGCTACAGACGGGTATGAGTTTTTAGAATCAAATGAATTTAACCACTTAACCTATAAGCCAAATAATGATTTATTAATCGTAGTAAGTAAACCCATAGAATCTAAAACTAAAATCTTAACCCTTTTCTCTTATATTTTTGGTTTGTTTTCTTTCTTCTTGTTAATTTTTTATTTGAGAAGAACATTTGGAAAGCGATTTAATTTATTAACTATTAATTTTAAAAATATTACTTGGAGGGTTAAAATTTTATTTAAAACTCGTATTCAACTTTCCTTAGTATTAACCATCATCATTTCATTGATCATTGTAGGGTACATTACATTTATTTACATTACCGACCAGTATACCAAACAACAAAATGAGAGATTAAGTCAGAAGGTTCGCTCCATATTAATTTCTTTAGAGAAGCGTGCATACCTAATCAATTATTGGAACAATACGTACGACGATAAAATGTCGGTTGAGTTGAAAAGTTTATCTGATTTATACTTATCGGATATTAACATTTATAATTTAAATGGTCATTTACTATTATCTACTCAACCAAAAATTTTCGAAGAAGGTTTAACATCTAAACAAATGAACCCCGAGGCGTATATGATTATGCGACGCTTCGAGCGTTCGGAATTTACAACCACCGAAAAAATTGGTGCCTTACAATACTTATCTTCTTATGCTCCTATTCGGAATTCGAACAATAAGATTGTTGGATACTTGAACCTTCCATACTTCGCTAACAAATTAGAGTATGAAGCTAGAGTGTCGCAGTTCTTAACCACATTCATCAATGTGTACGTATTTATATTTGTAGCCATTGGCTTCATTGCATTCTTTATTGCCAACTCCATTACCTTCCCATTAACTTTAATTGAAGAGCAATTGCGTGAAACAAAAATTGGGAAGAAGATGGATCCTATTTCTTGGAAAGGGAGTGATGAAATTGGAAAGTTGATCAACGAATACAATCGGATGATTCTAGAATTAGAAGAAAGTACAGATCGATTGGCGAAATCGGAACGAGAGAACGCGTGGCGAGAAATGGCGAAACAAGTAGCTCACGAAATTAAAAACCCACTTACGCCTATGAAGTTAGGCTTACAACATTTACAGCGTTCGTGGAATGATAATGACCCTAATTTTAACGAGAAGTTCGAACGTTTCAATAATACCTTTATTCAGCAAATAGAATCGCTGTCATTAATTGCATCTGAGTTCTCGAGCTTCGCTCAAATGCCACAAACGAGCAAAGAGTTAGTTGACTTGAAAGAAATTGTAAGCAACGTAGTGGATCTATATAAGAACACAAACGATATTGAAATCCATTTGGGTTACTTGCCAGGATTAAAATCTATGGTGATGGCCGATAAGGACCAAATGATTCGGACTTTCAATAACCTGATTAAAAATGCTATTCAATCTATTCCTTCTCAACGGAACGGACAAATCAATGTTGATTTATTAAATGACAAAGGACATTTCTTGGTTATGATACAAGATAATGGCGCGGGAATAGAGGAAGAAAAGCAATCGAAAATATTCCAACCTAACTTTACTACCAAAAATTCTGGTATGGGAATGGGTCTGGCCATCGTAAAAAATATAATTGATAATGCGGGTGGAAAAATTTGGTTTCAGTCTGAACTCAATAAAGGCACTACTTTTTACGTTTCATTACCATTAGATTATGGAAATGATTAAGAAAGCTATCTTATATACCACATTAGTATTCTCCTCCGTACAAGTGCAAGCACAAGCATTGAAAGATAGCGTGCCTTCAGTTCTAGAAAAAAGATACTTCCATAAAGACGCCAAGCTAATGCTCAGTAGAGAGCAAGCCATTAACAATCCTTTTTCTATAACTTACGACACTAAAAACGACGATGGCTTCGGACTCAGTGGATTGAGCCGTTCTGGAAGTATTGCAAGAGCAATAACCGTAGGTAATAATCAGGACTTAAGTTTAAGCTCTTCTCTCAACTTGCAATTCTCTGGTCGATTAAGTGAAGACCTCAATGTTGTTGCAGCAATTTCAGATGATAATATTCCTATTCAACCTGAAGGAAACACGCAACAGATACAAGATTTTGATAAAGTATTTATTCAACTCGTACATAAAAATTACACCTTAACAGCAGGAGATTTTGAAATTAGAAAGCCGAACTCCTATTTTTTAAATTATTTTAAAAAAGCAAAGGGTGGATATATTCAGAGCACAGTAGAAAGTAAAAATGGATTTAAAATTTTAAATGATGCAGCCATTGCTGTGGCTAAAGGGAAGTACAACCGCCAAGTGTTTATTGGCAAAGAAGGGATACAAGGCCCCTACCGCCTACAGGGTTCATCAAATGAAACATTTATCATCGTATTGGCAGGAACAGAGCGTGTGTTCATTGATGGTGTGCTATTGAAGCGTGGCGAAAATCAGGACTACACCATCGATTATAATACTGCAGAAATTACTTTTATGCCTAGGCGTATTATTACTGCTTACTCAAGGATAACTATCGAGTTTGAATATTCTGATAAAAATTATGCTCGAAGTTTAAGTATTGTGAACTCTACATTCGAAAATGCAAAGAACACTTTTCATTTTAATTATTATAACGAACAAGATTCAAAAAATAGACCACTATTACAATCATTAGATGATAATCAAAAGTTATTTTTATCAGCAATTGGAGATGCTACAACTACTGCTTATTATCCATCTATCGATAGTGTAGGCTATACGAGCAACGAAGTGCGGTATAAGAAAATGGATAGTTTGGGCTATACGATATATAAACTATCTACCAATCCGGAAGAAGCTATCTATCGATTAAATTTCACACAAGTAGGGACTAATAACGGTAACTATATTCCCGAAAACACTCTAGCTAACGGAAGAGTTTTTAAATGGGTTGCGCCAGTGAATGGAATATTACAAGGCAGTTACGAGCCTGTAGTAATTCTTGTTGCTCCGAAAAAATCGAGCATGTTTACCTTCGCTGCCGAACATCGTGCAAATAATAAATGGAAAGTGGGTACTGAAGTAGCCATTAGTCAGCAAGATAAAAACCTCTACTCCACTAAAGATGATAAAAACAACACTGGGCTTGCAGTAAAATCAACTATAGAAAATAAAATTATACTTAAACGCGACTCTACTGGTGATGTGCATTTAATAACGAATGCCCAAGCAGAATTAGTTAGCCAATCGTTTAAAGCAGTAGAGTTTTATCGCCCTGTTGAATTTAACCGTACCTATAATAATACACAAATCCAACAAACGGCAGAGCAATGGTATTCTGTACAATCGGCTATAGAAAAAAATAATAAGTCACTTGTATACTATAGATTTTCTGCTTTTTTAAAAGACACCGTTTATCAAGGTATACAACAAAGCATTGGCACCGACTATCAATATAAAACATATAGATTATTTTCAAGAGCAAGTTTATTAACTACAACGTTTAACAATAAAAATAATTCAAGTAATTTCTTAAAGCATCAGGTTGATATTAGCAAAAGCTTTAAGTATAGTGTAATTGGTATTGGAGAAGAATATGAAAAAAATATTTTTACGAATTCATCAAACGACACGCTATCTAATACAAGTTTTTCTTTTTATGATTATAAAGTTTATGTTAAAAGTCCAGAAACATCCATCAATAAATATTTATTAGAATATAATAACCGAATAGACCGCAGTCCTTATCAAAATGACTTACGTGCTGCAACACGTTCAGAAAACATTGTCTTAAATACAGAGTTAAATAAAAATCAAAATGCATTAGTTGGACTCAGTGTGAATTACAGAAATTTAAATGTCATTAATAAAAATTCTACATTAAAGTCTGAAGAAAATATTGTCTCTAGGGTTCGCTTTGATGCAAATGCCTTAAAAGGTTTTGTGAGTAGTAATACTTTTTATGAAATAGGAACAGGGCAAGAACCTGAACGTGCGTTTACGTATTTAAAGGTTCCATCGGGACAAGGGGTTTATGTATTCCGTGATTATAATAACAATGGTGTACAAGAGTTAAATGAATTCGAGATTGCAAAATATACTTACGAAGCCGATTATATTCGTGTAAGTACCTTGAGTGCAAATTTCGTTAGAACTAAATCAACTTCTATATCCGAAAACATCATGATAGATCCATCTAGAAGATGGTCGAATAAAACCAATGTGTTAAAATACTTAAGTGTTTTTTCTAATCAGTTAAATTTTAAAATAGATCGAAAAACTTTACGCGATGCGACTAATAATATTTTCAATCCATTTGATATAAAAATTCAAGACACTTCTCTTATTACCATTAACACACAATTCCGTGAAAGCTTTTATTTTAATAGAAGCAATCCCATATTCGGTGCAGACTATACTTATCAAGGCAATAGCAACAAGAACTTGCTGAGCATTGGTTTCGATTCTAGAAAGTATAATGAGCACATCATCCGTACTCGTTGGAATATTGGTGGTCAATACTCCATTTTATCAGAGTTTAAACGTGGACAAAAAACAGCAAACAATGAAGCTGCTGTTGATCGAAATTATTTAATAAATTACTATAGCTTGAAACCTGAATTTGCTTATCAGTTTTCGAGTAACTACCGTTGGGGGGTGTATTATAATTTCCAACATCAAGAGAACACACTACTCAGTGCAGAAAAATCCACCCAACATAAATTAAGTGCAGAAATGAAATATAATGCTGGCGGTAAGTCGAGCATTCAAACACAATTCAACTTCATCTATAACAACTTTACTGGTCAAAGTAATTCTGCTATTGCTTATGAAATGCTAGAAGCATTACAACCAGGAAAAAATTTAACATGGTCTGCTAATTGGCAAAAAAATGTAGGACCAAATTTACAAATCAGTATTTTGTATGATGGAAGAAGTTCGGAAGGAAGTAAAGTGATTCATGCAGGAAGCATGCAAGCAAGAGCCTTTTTCTAGTAATG
>JBIINK010000002.1:0-79913 GCA_044337515.1 Sphingobacteriales bacterium
TAAATAAAGCTACTTGTATTCTTCCTTGTAAATCTGGCAATTCATTTATAACAAATATTTGTCGGTGCGATCGTGGAATCAATCCGTAGTGGATTACGCGCTCATCTGCATATGATAATTTTTGAGCAGCAGCTTTTATCGGATCAACATCTCCAATTAAATCGGCAACGGTTACATCTGGGGTAGCTAGTTTTTCAGTATAACGATCATCTCTATGCAACCAAGCAATAGGAGTTTTATCACCTAAGCTTTCCATCGTTTGTATACCATACCAAGAGATAGGATGGAAGGGGTCATCAAATAATTCAGAACCTTCAATGTATGGAATGTATTCATCTAATAATTCACCAAGCGTTCTTGCTATTCTAGTTTTCGCTTGTCCACGTAAGCCTAATAATAAGATGTTGTGTTTTGATAAAATTGCAGTTTGAATTTCTGGTATTACCGTTTCATCAAATCCAATGATGCCTTCAAAAGAAGTTTCATTGTTTTTTAATCGCGCTAATAAGTTATCGCGCATTTCAACTTTTATGCTTTTCGATTGATATCCGGATTTCTTTAATGCTCCAAATGTTTGAATCGTAGTAATGTCTTTCATTTATTTTTATTTAATATTTTTTCTTCTGTTTCTCACGTAATCTTCAAACACATATTCCCCTAAACCATTTAATGAACTATAGAAAGCCTTGCCACCATTAGTTAAGGTAAACTCGCGGACGAATTGTTGTAAGTACGGGTCTTTGGCAATCATGAATGTAGTAATTGGTATTTTTAGTTTTTTACATTGTGCGGCCATGTTCAATGTTTTGTTCACAATCTTTCTATCTAAGCCCACACTGTTTTTGTAATACTTAGCACCTTCTTTTAAACAAGATGGTTTGCCATCGGTTATCATAAAGATTTGCTTGTTCGTTGTTTTTCTTCGTCTTAAAATATCTGCTGCTAATTCTAATCCAGCATACGTATTGGTGTGGTATGGTCCAACTTGTAAGTAGGGTAAGTCTTTCACTTCAATTGGCCAAGCGTCATTTCCAAACACAATAATATCAAGGGTGTCTTTCGGGTATTTTACTTTTATTAATTCCGATAAAGCCATCGCTACTTTCTTCGCTGGTGTAATTCGGTCTTCACCATATAAAATCATCGAGTGAGAAATGTCTATCATCAATACTGTAGATGATTGGGTTTTGTAATCCATCTCTTCCACTTCTAAATCTTTTTCCGTTAAATGGAAATCTCCAATACCATGATTTACTTGCGCGTTATGAATAGACTGAGTCATGTCGATGCGATCTAGTGCATCACCAAACTCAAACTGCCTACGCTCCGCATTCTTCTCATCTCCTTGTCCGGAGTAAGAACTTTGATGTTGACCTCTCCCCGTTTTTTTTAATTTCCCGAAAATTTCTTCTAATGCAGACTGACGAATGGTTTGTTCTGATTTGGCAGTAATGATAAATCCACCATTGGGTTGGTCATCTTTTAAGTAACCATTTTTCTTTAGATCTTCAATAAAATCACCCATCCCATATTCTTCGTTGGTGATTTTATATTTTTTATCCAACTCGTTCATCCATTGCAAAGCTTCATTTGCATCGCCAGCTGTGTAGTTGAGCAATTCCATAAAAAGCTTTAAAAGCTCTTCAAATGAACCTTTTGGAAGGTCATCAGGTATAAAAGAGCTAAATTGAAATCCACGCATAATTGAACAAACGTAATAAGTACTATGAAAGTTTTAAAAATATGATAAAATTAGCAGAACGAAATATGAAAAAATTACTTGTATTATTTGCACTATCACTAAATCTTTACAGTGTTGCGTATTCGCAGAGTAAAGAGCAGAAAGCTATTGCTGCTGTTTTAGAAAATCAACGCTTAGCTTGGAATCAAGCAGACCTATTGGGATACATGCAAGGATATTGGCAATCAGACTCCCTTGTATTTATTGGAAAGCGTGGGCCTCAGTATGGTTGGCAAAAGACATATGATAATTATGTGAAGTCATATCCCGATAAATTAGCGATGGGAGAATTACATTTCAATATTCTAAAAATTGAAGTGATTGATAAAAAGAATGCTTTTGTATTAGGTAAGTGGTTACTTAAACGCGAGAAGGACGAGCCACAAGGTTACTTCACACTTCGTTTAAGAAAAATAAATAAAGAATGGAAAGTGGTGTACGATCATAGTTCTTAGTATACTATCTATAGTTGAATTACTTTCATAAACACACCGTTTTTTTCTTTTTCAAAAAGTACTTTTTTGTTAGCTAATGAATCTTGAAGTTCATCAGGATAATTAAAAATATTAGACCATAAAATATACTTTATATTTTTATTGGCATATGATTGGAACGATGAAGTATCGCCATTCAGTTCTAATATTTCTCGTGTGTCGATGTTCGGAAACCCAGCACCCACTTCGTGTAATGGAATATTTTTCTCGTTCAAAAATTGAATAGCTTCTGCACGTAAAGAATAGTATGGACGGTGAGCAGGTGTTGCATCCCAACCCATTGCTATTTTACTAGGATAAACATAATTCGACCCAACCATAAAGGCAATAAAGATAACTACCTGAATTCCTGTTCTGCGATTTCTTCCGTATTTTTCAATTAGTTGTAAGGTAATAATCAAACCAATAATATAGATTGGCATATAGTATCGATGTCCAATTAAGCCATCGGCAAAAATGGTGTTAGCTGTAAATACAATTCCCATCGAAATAAATAAAATGATAGGGAATCGTTGCTTCTCAGAAAGCACTTCGCGTTTACTAATTTGCACAACAGCAAATATTAAAGCAATAAACCAAAATGCAAGTCTTCCAAAATCAACCCAACGCCAAAGCATTAAGAACAAATTGTAGCTAATTTGTTTTACCCCTACAGTTTGAAATGAACTCGCCCACGGTGAATCACTATGGAAACCAATCCAACCAAATAATTGATAATGCCTAAATAGCCAATAAAAACAGATGCCTACAGCAGGAGCAAAGGTTAGAATAATTTTTTTATTTATTTTCTTTTGATGAATAAGTATGGCAATAAATAGGGAGAACAATATCATCATACCTCGAAGTGAAATAAATGACATAGGGATAAGCATAAAACTTAGCCATAAATATTTTTCCTCTTTATATAACACTAATGCCCAAAGAAAGAACGCCACTAATATAATGTCTGGAGAGGTTAATGATGATTGTGAAAATAAAGTTGGTTCGAAAAAAAATAATAAACAGATGAAAATTATATTTGCAGAGCTAATGAAATTACTTATTAAGCGAGGCAATGCAGTGGCAATTAAAATCAAAAATGGAAACATTGCCCAATGTGAAACCACTAATGATTTCCCAAAAAAATTCCAACACAAAGCCATGTACATACCGAAAATAGGCGGATGTCCGCTATCTAATGAATTCGGTAGCCATAGAGAAGAAAAATTATTTTCAAAGAAATAATGCGCATGCCTAGATCCAAACTGCACCATATCTCCAAAAAATACATGTTGCTGTGAAGTATAAGTTAATAGCGCATACATCGCTATTATAATTAAACTACTATAGTACTTCGGATTCATCTATATAATCATCATATTAATATTTGCACATTTGCACATCTTCGCATTTACGCATTTAGCTCGAAGAGCAAAGGTTTACTCGGACTAGCATCCGTCATCAACGAAGCAATTTGAAGATTTAGGAAATAAGTTCCATCTTCTACTTCATTTGGTACATAAACTAATTCAGTAATTGTCATGTCTTTGCGGAATGCTCCTTCAAAATCCCAATACGCTTTGTGAGCGGCAAGCGCACCTTCGTCTTCTTCGCGATCTACAGAAGGCAAATCGATTAAAAGGTGTTTAATGCCAATTTCTCTTAGGTACTCACCTAATTCTGGACTTAAATAAGTTGGATTATTTCCGGAGTAGTTGGTCGTTAGTTTGTTTGAATGGTTTGGTAGGGTACGAATAATAATCGCCTCGCACTCCATGTGTTTTTGGTAATGATTAAGTGATTCAATATCGATGATAAAATCACCATTGATTTCTTTTGGAGTAACTGAAATTACTTGTGCGAAGAAGAAAAATTGTTTCAAGCAGTCATGTATACATACACGTTCATTGCTGATATGCCCAATACATTCGGTATGAGTCCCATTACCATGTGCATTGATGAATAGATTCTCGCAATTTGCCGAACCCCCTTCTTTTACTGAACCTACGAAGCTTCCCACTCGTATAGGTTCGAATTTTGCAGTAGGGATATAAAAAGCATTTACTCCAGAATTTGGGTCGATAGCAATAGAGATGTCGATACCTTTGGATAAGTCAACACTAACTTTATTATTGTTGAATGGAACTTCAATTTTCATTATTCAATTTCTTCTGTGATAAACAATTCAGCCGCAATTTTATCGGCCATTAATTTTCCGCTTGTTGTTGTTTTATAAAATCCATTTTTATTTTCAATCCAATTATTGGCTATAAACTCTTTTGCAGCATTTTCAAATGTAGCTAATACGGCAGAGCCAAATTCATCTTCTAAGTAATGAACATCAACTCCCTTTGAAGTTCTAAAACTCACCATTAAATATTCATTAAATCTATCATTTAATTTTAATTGTTCCACCTGCATAGGCAATTCATCCCTAAAAATACTGTCGATGTATTTAGGATTATTTGCGATATTCCATTGCCTAGATGTTTTATTAAACGAATGTGCTGCTGGGCCAATACCTAAATATTTCTTGCCTTCCCAATAAGATGAGTTGTGTTTAGAATAATACCCAGGTTTAGCAAAATTAGATATTTCATAATGATCAAAACCATTAGCCCCAAGTTCTTCCATTAGAATTTCAAACTGTGATGCAGATTGCTCTTCGTCCATTGGTTTCACTTTACCTTTCGCTACCCAATTGCCCAATGCTGTTTTTGTTTCAACGGTTAATGCATAGGATGAGATGTGTGGAACTTCTAATTCAAGTGCGATTTGGATATTCTGTTTCCATTCTTGATCTGTTAAACCAGGAGTTCCATAAATTAAATCAATACTGATGTTTTCGATACCAATGTCTTGCGCTCTACGAATGCAATCAATAGCTTCATTTTTGTGATGCGCCCTGTTCATCCATTCTAAGTCTCTATCCAAAAACGATTGTACTCCAATGCTTAATCTATTAATGCCAATTTGATAGATGGCTTGTAAATACTCTTTATTCAGGTCGTCGGGGTTAGCTTCTAATGTAACCTCTACTGCAGAATCTACTTCAAAAAGTTGATGAATCTTTTTTAATAGGCGATCAATATCTTTTGCAGGAACAATAGATGGAGTGCCTCCTCCGAAATAGATGGTATGAATGATTTCCTCATTCAAATAATTTTTTCTTAATTCTAGTTCATGTACTAAAGCGTCAATCATTTCGTCTTTATACTTCATGGAAGTACTGAAATGAAAATCGCAATAATGACAAGCTTGCTTGCAGAAAGGAATATGTATATAAATACCAGCCATGCAACGAATTTCAGCAAAATTCAATTAATTTAGCCCTGATGAGGAAAGCTTTTTTTATTCTAAGCCTAATGTTACTGTCTGTAAGTTCTTTACTTGCACAGGATAAGGCACGTAGCTTCTTCAAAAATCAGCATTTCCCGAAAATGGATTCGACAGTCACCTGGATTTGGGGAGATGTGCGCTTTCATTCTAACTTCGACTTGCTGAATCCTAAATCAGAACTCAGAAAAAATACTCGTATTGGGAGTAAAATCGACACTATTGAACTCAAATTATCGCTAGAAACAATTTTGGGTTTAGCGGAAGATAATGGATATCCTTTTGCCGAAATTTATTTCGATTCTATTGTTGTTAGTCATCATCAAATTGATGCAAAAGTAATGTTAGAATTACATCAAAAAGTTGTTTTAGATAGTTTGAAAATTCTAGGACCAACTGTCATTCATTCGAATTACTTAAGTTCTTACCTAGGTTTGAAGCCTGGTAGTAACTATAATGAAAAAAGAATAAAAGCTATTTCAACTAGGATTGAAGAATTAGGTTTTATAAAATTAAAATTCCCAACACAAGTTTTTTTTGTCAATAATAAAGCAAGCATTGTTATTAGTCCTGAGGCTCGCAATGCTAATAAATTTGATGGTTTGATAGGCTTACAGCCAACAGGTACTTCTCAGAAGACAAGCATTATAGGTCAAGCGCAATTAAATTTAATGAATGTCTTCCATCGTGGTGAAAAAATGAATCTTGATTTTAAAAGTCAGGCGAACAGCACACGAGATTTGAAAATATATTTAAATTATCCTTATGTATTTTCAACTGATTTCGGTGTTGATGTAAATTTAATTCTACGCAGACAAGATACTAGCTTTTCTAATTTTGGTAGAGGAATTGGCATTCAATATTTACTTCAAGGAAACAATCAAATTCGATTATTATATAAAATTGATGAGAGTAATTTATTATCGACTAAAAAATATGAGAAGGCTACGCAGTTGCCTGATAATATTGATGTGAAGAGAAATTCTTATGGAATGAATATAATGTTAGAGCAATTCGATTATCGCTTGAATCCGAAGAACGGGTATGGCATTTCGGCAACGGTTTTATTTGGCACAAGGGTGATTAATAAAAACGCAGGACTACAGGATTCATTATATAAAAATGTTCAACTGCGAAGTAATCAGCTGCAGTTAGAATTGGATATAAAGAAGTTCATCAATCTATATAAACGTAACATACTTTTGTTAAGTGCTAAAACTAAATGGATAGAAAGTGATCGATTATTCAATAATGAACTATTGAGGTTGGGAGGCATAAATGATTTAAGAGGATTTGACGAAGAGTCGATATATGCATCATATTATTGGACAGCCACCTTGGAGTATCGATATAGTATTGATCGCAATTCGTTTTTTAGAGCATTTTTTGATCAAGGGTATTTTTACAACAAGATATCTGCTACATCAGACTACCCCTATGGAGTAGGTGTAGGGGTGCAAGTGCAGACTGTTGCTGGGATGCTTCAATTGAATTATGCTTTGGGAGCGCAGAACAATTCGGGATTAAATTTCCAAACCGGCAAAATACATTTTGGAATCATCAATTATTTTTAAACTTTTGCAGCATGAAATTGATTAAGGCAGTAGTATGGTGTTTCCTAATGCAAGTATTCTTAGTAAGTACTTCCACTGCACAATCGGATCTGGCGGTACCAGATAGTATTCCACAAATCTCCTATTACCATTATCAACGAGATACTGATAGTGTAGCTTATGTACTTATTGATTCGAGTTCTATAGTGCAAACAGATACCATTTACAAATTGGTAATGTTGAGGCACCATATGAATTCGTATAATTACACGGATAGCACACAAAGGCCTGATGCTCGTAAGTATGTTAACCGGAACTTGATTAAAATTCGCAAAACAGAAGACCACTGGATTATTTTTACATTACTATCGATTATCCTACTATACACCATCATTAGGAATGTTTACGATAAAACGCTAGTCGTTATTTTCCAAGCGTATTGGAATGATAGGGCCATTAATCAATTTACTCGTGACGATAACTTTTTGAAGTTAAGGAACACCTTGCTTTATTTTATCTTATTTACAACAGTATATGGCTTATTGCTGAAGTACATCTTTAATTTCTTCGAAGTGAATATCACTTACAAAGGGATGGAAGAATACGTAATCATTTGTCTCTTTACAGGTACCTTTTATCTATCGAAATTTTTATTGATGAAAATCTCGGGATTCATTTTTTCTATACAAAAGTTAATCTCTGGGTATTTATCGATTTTATCGATATCGAACTTTGTTTATGCGATCATTGTAATGCCAATGTTAATTTTTTATCAATTTATAACAAGTAGCTATCAACCTTATTTATTAGGATTAATCTTAATCCTATTCTGTTTTAACACTATATACAAGTATTTGAGGACTGGCAGTTTTATTTTAAATAATTTTCAGTTTCCTAAGTTTTATTTATTTCTCTATCTTTGCACTCTTGAAATTATGCCACTGTTAATTATCTACAAAGTGTTTATTGCATAGTTTTTGTAGGTGATATTAATGAGAGAAGTATGGATAAGAAATTGAAAGTTAAGAGCATTTTGGTTACCCAACCAAAACCGGAGTCGGATAAGTCCCCATTCTTTGATTTAGCTAAAAAATTCAACCTAAAAATTGATTTTAGGCCATTCATACATGTTGAAGGCATACCAGGCAAAGAGTTTCGTAAAGAGAAAATCAGCCCATTAGACTTTTCAGCAGTAATTTTTACGAGTAGAAATTCAATAGATCATTACTTTAGAGTATGTGAAGAATTGCGTGTTGAAGTATCATCAGAAATGAAATATTTTTGCATCACAGAAGCGGTTGCTTTATACATGCAGAAGTACGTTCAATATAGAAAACGTAAGGTGTTTATTGGGAAACAGACAACGGCAGAATTGCTAGAAGTCATCAAAAAACACAAAGAAGAAAAATTCTTTTATCCTTGTACGGATGTTCACACAGATGAAATCCCTGTTTTTTTAAGAAGTAGTGGTTTTAATATCTCCGAAGCTGTTTTGTATCGTACGGTATGTAGCGACCTATCAGATTTAGCAGAAGTTAACTACGATATGATAGCCTTTTTCAGCCCGTCTGGCATCAAATCATTGTTCAAGAATTTCCCTGATTTCAAGCAAAATAACACTAGAATAGCCACATTTGGACCGACAACTGCAAAAGCGGTAATTGATGCAGGCTTAGTGATAAATATTCAGGCTCCGAGCCCTCAAGCACCATCAATGACGATGGCTATTGAAGAATATGTAAAAACCGCTAATAAATAGACTATTAGCCACTTTAAATCCTATATTTGTTCTAGTAGACAATTTAAGAATAATAATGAATTGTCTTCAAAATTTGCATCTACCCATAATTATGCTATTTTTGAAATCCCGTGATTTTCATGGGCGATATTTTGAATAAATGAAGAACAGATTTAGATTACTACTAATACTCTTTGTTTTAGTAGGCTTTAAGACATTTGCACAACAAGATCCCCAATATTCTCATTATATGTTTAATGGGTTTGTATTTAACCCAGCGTTAGCAGGAAGTAAGGAGTCGTTAAGTGCCTTAGGTTTATTTCGTACGCAGTACGTAGGTGTTGATGGTGGACCACAAACACAAACGATTAGTGCGCATATGCCTATTCCAAATATCAATAGTGGTGTAGGTTTACACATCTTAAACGATAAAATTGGTGCAGGGAACACGAATTTAACATTCATGGCTTCTTACGCTTATAAATATCAATTAGCATCAGGTACATTATCAGGAGGTATAGCAGTTGGTTTTATCCAAAGAACACTGGATGGAACGAAATTAGTGAGTGGTGATCCTGGTGACCCCGTTATTCCAACAGGAACTTTAAATGCAGTTAAATTAGACGTTAACCTTGGTGCATTTTACAACACAGAATTATACTACGTAGGTTTATCAGCTACACATTTAAACCGTGCTTACATGGGTTTTGATGGTACTAAAGCTGGTGAATATAGAAACGTTATCCACACAAACTTAGTGGCAGGCTACAATTGGAACATCTCACCTAGTCTAGATGTTAAGCCATCAGTTTTAATTAAATATTCAAAAGCTCTTTCTTTCGATTTAAACGCAATGGCGTTTATTAACCAGAAATTTTGGGGAGGATTATCGTATCGTTTAAATGATGCTATTGTCGGGATTGTCGGGTTAAATATTACCCCTCAAATCAAGTTTAGCTATGCATACGACTACACTTTATCGAATTTAAATGTTGCTAGTACAGGTTCACATGAGGCAATTTTAGGCTATGATGTGATCTTTAAGAAGAAAATTAAAACGGACGTAATTATCAAAACACCTCGATTTTTATAAGCCTTTGAAGTGTTTTTATACTAAAAACACAATTGGCTCGTTTTTAAAAACCTTATTTATAATAAAATTTCTGAATAATTTTAAAAAATAGATTTAAAAATTATTCACATTCGTTCTTTATAATTTAGTAGAATATACTATTTTTGTGTTTACGGCTTAGTTAATTAATTATATAACAGCAAAATTTTAGTATCGCTTGCTATGAAAAAAATTGCCTTGTTCTGTTTGGCAGGACTAACTGCTCTTGTAAGTAGTTGTGGTTTAAACTCCGGAAATGGAGAGTTGGTTGGATCTAATGATCGACCAAGCTTTAAGCCTTTCATTCCATTTGGAATGGTGTATGTGCCTTCAGGTACTTATCACCTTGGTCAGACCGACCAGGATATTGCTTATTCACAAACGGCACATAACCGTCAAGTGAGTATCAGTGCGTTCTATATGGATGAAACTGAAATCAGCAATAACGAATACCGTCAGTTTACAGAATACGTTCGCGACTCTATTGTTAAGAAAACATTAGGTGGTGAGCATATTGTTCAAGATGCTGATGGAAAAGAATTCTTAAACTGGAAAACTAAATTGAACTACAATGACCCAGCGGTTATTGAAGCTCTTTCTGAGTTATACTATCCAGAAGAAGACAGAATTTTCGGTCGTAAAGAAATTGACAACAAAAAATTAGTGTATCACTTAGAGTGGTTCGATTTAAATGCAGCAGCAAATAAATCAAATCGTGATAAGCCACGTACACAATTTATCGTAAAAGAAGATATTCAAGTGTATCCAGATACATTGTGTTTCATCTCTGATTTCGCTTATGCAATTAATGATCCAATGGTTGAGAAATACTTTTGGCATCCAGCATATGATGAGTATCCAGTTGTAGGTGTTACTTGGAAACAAGCTAGAGCATTTACTATTTGGAGATCACGTATGTTAGACGATTTCAAACGTGCAGAAGGTGAAGCAGTAATGAATCAATATCGTTTACCAACAGAAGCGGAATGGGAATATGCATCTCGTGGTGGTAGAATTGGTGCTGATTACCCTTGGGGTGGCCCTTATGCTAGAAATAGCAGAGGTTGTTTATTAGCTAACTTTAAACCAGGTCGCGGTAATTATGGCGATGATGGTGGTATGCATACAGTAAAAGTAACATCTTACTTCCCGAATGATTTCGGTTTATACAACATGTCAGGAAATGCTGCTGAGTGGACTAGCACAGCTTATGATGAGTCTGCAGTGGTATTTATTCATGATATGAACCCTAACTATTCTTATGAAGCTAAATCGGATGATCCTGAAGTGTTAAAACGTAAGGTTATTCGTGGTGGTTCATGGAAAGATATTGGTTACTTCATGCAAAACGGTACACGCTCATATGAATTCCAAGATACTGCAAAATCATACATCGGTTTCCGTTGCGTGATGTCGTACATGGGTCGTTCAATTTCTGACGAATAGTATTTTTAAAAACGAAAAACACATTACACTATACATTTAACTATTTAATCAACATTCAAACTATCTATTAAAATGGGCAACTATAAAAAACTAATGGCCAAAGTTTATGGTATTGGCGCAGCAGTCGTAATCATCGGTGCATTATTTAAAATCTTACACTTAAAATTTGCAAACGAATTATTGATTGTAGGTTTAACAACTGAAGCGTTAATATTTTTCCTTTCAGCGTTTGAAAAACCACACGAAGAATATGATTGGTCTTTAGTTTATCCTGAATTAGCAGGGATGGATGCTCTAAGTAACACAGCTAAATCTGCAAATAATGGTACTGTATCTCAACAATTAGATCAAATGTTAGTAGATGCTAAAATTGGTCCAGAATTAATTGAAAGCTTAGGAGCTGGATTGCGTACTTTTGGTGAAAAAGTTTCTACAATCTCTAATGTTACTGATGCTGCAACTTCATCAAATGAATTTGCTAATAAATTAAAACAAGCTACTAAATCAGTTGACGATTTAACTTCAGCTTATTCACAAGCATCATCTTCATTAACGGAGATTGCTGCTTCTACAACTGATTCTAAAATGTACCATGAACAAGTTCAAGCTTTAGCTAAAAACTTATCTTCATTAAATGCTATGTATGAGTTAGAATTACAAGACTCAAACAACCACATTAAAACATTGAATAAATTTTACGGTAACGTTTCTGAAACTATGCAAAGCTTTAGCGATTCATTAGTTGACGCACGTGCATTTAAAGACGAAGTAGGTAAATTATCTAAAAACTTAGCTTCATTAAATGCTGTTTACGGAAACATGTTATCAGCAATGACTATCAAATCAAACTAATTAACGGTTTTATATCTACTAAAGATTAATTAATAAAAGAAGATGGCAGGTAAAGAAACCCCAAGGCAGAAGATGATCGGGATGATGTACTTAGTGTTAACAGCGATGTTGGCATTAAACGTCTCGGAAGAATTCATGAATGCCTTCAAATTAGTGAATGACGGTTTAGAAACAACTGCAAGTAACTTTGCATCGGCAAACAAAATGACATACGATGCTTTCGAGCAGTCGATGAAAAATGATCCGGTAAAAACTAAACCTTTTCAAGATAAAGCATTATTAGCTCAGAAATATTCTCAAGACCTTGATGTTTATATTAACGAGGTTAAAAAAGAAATTACTGCAGAAGCTGGAGGTATTGATGAAGAAACTGGTGATATCGCTAAAAGAAGTGATATGGAAATTGGTGTTCAATTGATGATCACTAATAAAAAAGGATCTGAATTAAAAGCGAAAATTCTTGCAACACGTAATCAATATTTAGACTTAGTTGATAAAGGTGAAAGAAGTAATTTCGACTTCAGTTTAAATGCTGTTGAACCAGGTGCAGATAAAGAAGGCATTAAAAAATCTTGGGAGCAAAAAAACTTCGAAGGTGTACCAGTAACAGCAATTGTTACCATCTTGTCTAAAATTCAAAACGATAATAAGAACGCAGAAGCGGAAGTAACAAAATACTTGTTAAGCAAAATTAATGCATCCGACTTTAAATTTGACCAGTTAGAGGCAACAGTTGTTGCACCTACTAGTTATGTATTAGTTGGTCAGCCTTACGAAGCTCAAGTATTTATTTCAGCATCTAGTTCTACACAAAATCCTAATATCGTTGTAGGTGGAAGAACTCTTCCAGTTGAAAATGGTAAAGGAAAGTTTGTAACAACTCCAACCCAAGAAGGATTTATTAAATGGGGTGGTGTAATTAACGTTAAAACTCCAGATGGTTCAGTTAAACCTTATAAGTTTGAAGCTGAATACCAAGCAGCAAAACCTACAGCTGTAGTTTCTGCAGATAAAATGAACGTATTTTATGTTGGTGTAGATAACCCAGTTTCTATATCAGCTCCAGGTGTACCTAAAGAAAAAGTTAGAGCTTCAATTAGTGGAGATGGCGCTAGTATCGTTGGGTCAAATGGTAAATATATTGTTCGTGTTTCTAAACCAGGAACAAAAGCAATGGTTACTGTTTCTGGCGAAATTTCTAAAGGACAAGTAAGAACATTAGGTGGTATGGAGTATCGTGTTAAGCGTATTCCTGATCCGGTTGCTAAAGTTGCGGGTGTATCAAGCGGTATACTATCAGCTTCACAATTAAAAGCTCAACGTGGTGTGTTTGCAGTGTTAGAAGGATTTGACTTCGATTTGAAATTCAATGTGAAATCATTCTCTGCAATTATCATTAGAGCTCGTCAAGATTTAATCCGTTTACAATCTACCAGTGCTGCGATTACTCCAGAAATGTTAGGTGCAATGAATGGTTTAGGGCCGAAAGACAAAGTTATATTTGATGATATCGTGGCTTCTGGTCCCGATGGTTCAAATAGAAAGTTGAACTCGGTTGTAATATCAATACAATAAAGAATATTAATCTATAGTTTTTATAGACATGAAAAATAAATTAATTCTATCACTGATCGCATTGTTGTTCACAGCAAGCATCAGTTTCGCGCAAACTGAACCACCTTTAGATGGTGTTTATCAGAAACAAAACGTGAAAACAGCTTTCGTAACCCCGTATGCTCCATTGAGAGAAGCGGATGCGATGTGGGCTAAACGAGTTTGGAGAGTTATTGATCTTAAGGAAAAGCAAAACTTAATCATGACTTACCCAAGAGCGAAGCTTATCGATGTTATTATGGATGCAGTTTTAGCCGGTGAATTAACCGCTTATAACTCTAACCCAAGTGGCCCGAAAGATTTCGGTGATGAATTTAAAGTACCTATGACACCTGAAGAGGTTGCTCAAATTGGTGCTGGTGTTGATACAACAGACGTTGAACAATTAGATGGAACTTTCCAAAAGGTTGTTACCGTTCGTGAATTAAATCGCGATGACGTTGTAGCTTACCGTTTAAAAGAAGACTGGATTTTCGATAAACAACGTTCTATTTGGGAGCCTCGTATTATCGGTATCGCTCCTATCTTAATCTACAGAAACTCTGGAGGTGAAGAAGTAGGAAAGGGTCCAATTTTCTGGGTATACTTCCCAGAAGCTCGTAAAGTATTCGCTAACGCTGAAGTATTCAACCGTCAGAATGATGCTGCTCGTTTCAGCTATGATGATTTGTTTACTCAACGTATGTTCAGTAGCTATGTTACTAAATGGAACAACGAGAAAGACTTCCGTATTGAAGATTATGCAACTGGTATGGACGGCTTAATTGAAGCTAATAGAATTAAACAATGGTTGTTCGAATTCGAACATGACCTTTGGGAAAACTAATTGCTAGATATTAGTATTGAGATATTAGATATTAGAAAGCCGCGATTATTCGCGGCTTTTTTTGTTATAAATATTTCCCATAGGCTTCACTCGTTCGTCATTAGTTTGTCGGAGTGTCCTCACTCCGACAAAAAGCAAACATGATACACTCGGACGAAAGTGATTATGTCGGAGTGAGGACACTCCGACGAACGGCATACTACTGCTCTGAAGAGTCTCCAAAAAACTCCCTTAATGAAATAAGTTGCTTCTTATTTAAAACACTTGATAATTCCTCATCGCTTGCTTCTTTAATCTTCTTTACCGATTTGAATTTGGTAAGCAATTTTTCTAAGGTTGTTGTGCCTATACCTGGGATTTCTTGAAGTTCAGATTTTAATGTCCCTTTATCGCGTTTACTGCGGTGAAACGTAATGCCAAATCGATGTGCTTCATCTCGTAGATGCTGAATTAATTTCAAACTCTCTGACTTCTTATCGATGTATAAGGGCAAAGAATCGCCTGGGTAATAAATTTCTTCTAATCGTTTCGCGATTCCAATCACTGTTACTTTTTTGGATATCCCTAGCTTCTTCAAACTAGTCATGGCTGATGATAATTGACCCTTACCACCATCTATAATAATAAGATGAGGCAATTCGCCCTCTTCTTCCATCACGCGCTTATAACGTCTATAAACGGCTTCTTCCATTGTAGCGAAATCATTTGGACCTTCTACAGTTTTCACGTTAAAATGTCGGTAGTCTTTTTTAGATGGCTTAGCATCTTTAAATACTACAATGGCTGATACTGGATATTTACCTTGAAAGTTCGAATTATCAAAACACTCGATGTGCTTTGGCAATTGGTTCATCCGTAAATCTTTTTGTAGCTGCAAAAGTAAACGTTCTGTACGAGCATCAGGATTTAGTTTTTCGTATTGCTCTAGTTTAGATTTTTTGAAGAACATTACATTCTTCATCGATAATTCTAGCAAATTCTTTTTGTCGCCCAACTTAGGCACGATGAATTTTATATTTTCTTCAGTATCAACATTAATTTCAAACGGCACAATAATTTCACGTGCCGTACTGCTGAATTTATTTCTAAAATCGGAGATGGCTAAGATTAATAATTCCTCATCTGTCTCGTCTAATTTTTTTCTAATCTCAATGGTTTGTGTTTGTGAAATAGTTCCCTTGTTAACTTTCAAGTAGTTTACAAATGCAATTTTTTCATCAGAGCTAATCGCGAAAACATCAATGTTATCAATGATTGTACTCACTACAGTTGATTTACTTTGGTAGTTTTCTAAGGTTTCAATTTTCTCTTTATAAATATTGGCCGATTCGAAATTCATGTTCGCGGCAAATGAATTCATTTCAGATTTCAAATGTTGCAATACAGGCGAAATGTTTCCTCTTAGAATTTCTTTAATCTCTTTAATGTTTTCATCGTATTCATCTATGGATTGAAAATCTTGGCAGGGTCCTTTACAATTTCCAATTTGATATTCTAAACAAACTTTGAATTTTCCTGCATTAATATTTTCCTGAGATAAAGCAAAATTACAAGTACGAATTGGATACAATGTTTTTATGAGCTCTAAAATAGTGTTCATCATTCGGCCACTAGCGTATGGGCCTAAATAAGTTGAGCCATCTTTTGTTATAGTACGTGTTGAGAATATTCTAGGAAATCGTTCTTTCTTAATACAAATCGATGGGTATGTTTTATCGTCTTTTAAAAGTACGTTATAACGAGGTTGATGTTTTTTGATTAAAGAGTTTTCGAGTAACCAAGCATCAATCTCAGTATCAACAATGGTAAATTTTATATCACGAATTTTCCTAACTAAGGTTTTCGTTTTTGCATTTACATTATCGTTATTAAAATAGGAAGAAACTCTATTACGTAAATCTTTTGCCTTGCCTATATAAATGAGCGTACCTTCTTCATCGAAATATTGGTACACCCCAGGTTTATGAGGTATATTTTCTAATGCTTTTCGATGATCGAAATCTTGCATAGTATTAAAACTCTAAGCCAGGATTGCTAGTAGATTGATTATTCTTTTTATACTGATCACAATCCACTACAACACTTAATCCACCAGGAGGGGCTTCGAAATCACCTATCGAAATATTTAATCGCGGATCAGCATATACTTTCTTCATATACAATGCCCAAATAGGTAAGGCGGTATTCGCCCCTTCACCTAAATTTGTTGAGCGAAAATGAACCATACGATCTTCAGCACCAGTCCAGGTTCCTGAAACTAAATCGGGAGTAATACCAATGAACCAACCATCGGAGTTCTCTTGAGTTGTGCCTGTTTTACCTGCAATAGGATTAGTTAATCTATAACGAGGCCCACGTAATCTCATACCAGTACCTTTATCAATAACACCCTTCATCATGTAAATCATTAAATAAGCGGTTTGCTCGCTTAATGCATCTACTTTTCTAGGCATTTTTTCAAATAAAACATTTCCATTTTTATCTTCAATTCGTGTGATGTAAACAGGCTCTGTCCATACGCCTTTATTAGCGTAAGTAGAGTATGCACCCACCATCTCATATAAGCTCACATCGGGCGTCCCTAAGCATATAGAAGGATACGCAGGGATATCACTAGTGATACCCATTTTCTTTGCAACATTAACTACTGCTTGTGGGCCTACTTGCTTCATCATGTAAGCCGTAATTAAGTTTACCGAATTTGCTAAGCCCATTCGTAAAGTCATCATACCACCTTCTTTACCATCAGAATTTTTAGGAGACCAATTATCAAAGTCTTCGAAAACGATTGGCAAGTTTGGTGCTTCAAAACAAGGAGACCATCCGTTGTCCATTGCAACGGTATAAACAAGTGGCTTAAATGTTGAACCCACTTGACGTTTACCTGTCTTAACTTGATCGTATTTAAAGTAACGATAATCCGGTCCGCCAACCCAAGCCTTAATATGACCACTGTGTGGGTCCATCGACATAAAGCTAGAACGCAAGTACCATTTGTAATATTTAATAGAATCAAGGGGAGTCATGGTCGTATCTCGATCACCAGTCCAAGAGAAAACCGTCATCGAAGTTGGAGTATTAAATGCAGTTTTAATTTCCTCATCAGAGGCACCATCTTCTTTCATTAATTGATAGCGTTCGCTACGTTTCATCGATTGACTAATTATGTCGGTATTAGTTCCCCAAGGGCTACGGCCTTTCCAATGGTTGTTAAATTCTTTTTGAAGATAAGTTAAGTGTTCTTTTATGGCTTCTTCTGCATAGAGTTGCATGCGAGAGTCGATGGTAGTATAAATTTTTAATCCATCACGATATAAATCATAAGGCTGGCCATCAGCTTTTTTATTTTCTTTACACCAATTCTGTAATTCTAATCGCAAGAACTCTCTAAAATAAGTAGCAGTGCCTTGGTTGTGATCCGGACTAGTATAATGCATTTCTAGTTCGCTATTGCTAGCTTCAGTTAATTCAGCTTCTGTAATGAAGCCATATTTCTCCATTTGGTTTAGCACTACATTTCTACGTGCTTTAGCTCGTTCTGCATTACGAATTGGAGAATATACAGTTGTGCCTTTTAAAATCCCTACGAGCATCGCAGCTTCTTGTACATTAAGATCTGAAGGAAGTTTGTTGAAATATGTTTTCGATGCAGTTTTAATTCCGAAAGAATTATTTCCAAAATCAACAGTATTAAAATACATCGTGATGATTTCTTCTTTCGTATAATTTCTTTCAATCTTTATTGCAGTAAGCCATTCTTTGAGTTTAATAATACCAATGTTAAAGATGGTTTGTTTTTTACGAGGAAATAGATTCTTGGCTAACTGTTGAGTAATAGTACTCGAACCACGTTTCTTACCAATAACGGAATAAAGTGCAATGGCAAAAGTCCCTTTTAAATCAATACCAGAATGCTCGTAAAAACGTACATCTTCAGTTGCGATTAATGCATTAATTAAATTTGGAGATAAGTCTTTAAACTTTGCGTTTGAACGGTTTTGAATATAATAAGAACCCAGTACTTGTGCATCTGTAGAAATTACTTCCGAAGCTAAGTTGCTTTTAGGATTTTCGAGGTCTCTAAATGTTGGTAGTTCTCCGAACAACCCCAAACCAACCGAACTAATAATTAGCACAACGAATAACAATCCGCCTATACATAATTGCCAAAAGCGTTTATTGAAATATTTAGTTTCTTCTTTAGAAAGTGTTCCGTTACTCATTACTTTGGTAATTAGCGTTGTAAAACTGTATGTATTGTTGTATTGCTTTCGTTTCTTTTAATGTTTTATAATTCTTTTCAGAAATATAAGAAATAACGTATGTGCCAGCTTTAAGTTTAATGACTTCATTAATTTTGTTAGTTAATGCTGTAATGTATTCTCTGGCAGCATTGGTATCTTGGAATGGCGACAAATAAATAACTTGATCATTCTCTCCAATTAAATCAGTTTGAATTTGAATTTTATTTAAAGAGAATTCCATGTTGTTAAATCGGAACAAGTTTAATTTAGTTTCTCGTGTTGGAGCCATATCTAAACTTATCATCACATAATATTTCGCACGTGGGTCAATTTCAAATGTAACAGGATCTTCTGCTTTTACTTTAGCCAATTCAGGATTTTTTTGCTCTGACAGTTTTCGTAAAATTTCACGAGCAGTATTCGCTGCATCAGACGAAGGAAATTTA
The DNA here is from genome assembly GCA_044337515.1 of Sphingobacteriales bacterium. GTDB lineage: Bacteria > Bacteroidota > Bacteroidia > Sphingobacteriales > Sphingobacteriaceae > CAJBVG01. The sequence continues at coordinate 19,381 of JBIINK010000002.1, forward strand.
CGTATCAATTCGTTTAATGAAATTTCTAATTCATTTACACCTTTTAGTTTCTTTTGAGAATAAGCAGATAATAAATAATATTTCGGCGCAATACTAGTGTATGTATATTGGCTATCGATTCTAGGCTTAGCACTTAATACTGAAGCATAGTTTGTGTTTAAATATGCATCATATAAATTATCATAGAACTCTTGAGCTGCTTTATCAACGGCTTTAGATTCCGAAACATAAGATGGATCGAGAACTACTTTAGCCATTATTGAATTTGGATATTCATTCAATAATTTATTTTTAAAATATTCTGCTTGTTGTTTGTTGTTGATTTGATTGTTTAAACGATACAGATTAAAATAAATTTCTGGAGCATATTTATTTTCTGGGAATCGAGTTATACAAGTTTGATAAGCTTTAATAGATTCATTTGTATTGATTATTTCCTCACGATAGAATTGCCCAATATTAAAATAGGCCTTCACCATTTTGTCGGTAGAGGCAGTACGCGCTGCTTCTGTAGTAGGAATATTTGCTAAATACCTGCGCTTTATAGATTCATCATCATTTTTGCCATTAGTAGAATTGTTCGCAATTTCATTCCCAGTTTCACCATTCGCTAGAGCACTCATAGTTGCAAAGCTTTCTTTGTTTACTCTCCTCCAATTGTCCTCCAGTGTTCTTCTTCCGAATTTTTTAGTGAAGTCTGCATTGCCAGAAGCAATAGCATTTTGATTATAAAAGTACCAGGTACTACCACTAGCTCCTGCAGCAGGTTTTCCACCAGCCGAAGATTCGTTAACTCTTGCTAAATTATTGAGCGCTTGTTCTGCATTTCTACGCAACTCTTCTTCTTGACGAAGTTTTTCTTCTTTCTCTTTTCTTACAATTCCTTCAACGAAAGCCATAAGATCCTTTTCTGGCATTTTAGCTAAACGTTGTAAACTATCTTCTCGGTTAATAACTTTTAAATTTTCAACTAATTTACTTAAACTGATCTTGCGTTTATTGGCAAGTTCGAAATCAGGATGAGTCTTTGCTAAAAATGTACTAGCACTATCGTAATAAATTTGTGCTGGCTCATAATTTTCATCAGCATAAAAAATATTGGCAAGTTTCAAAAATGATTTACCTTTTTGCGATAAGTTTTGAATGCTTGATGATGCAGACATTTGAAAAGATTGAATTGCTTTTTTTTCATCGCTAGCTTTCTCATAGATTAAACCTAAAGAATAATAAAGCTGGTCGCGATACTCTATGTTTTTAGCATCACTCAACATTTTTATTAATTCCTTTTCTAAATTTTTTCTATTGCCGACAGATGATGTTTGCACTAAACGAGCAGAATTGATTTTTGCATTAAAAGCTAATTCGTATGGTGGATTTAGTTTTAATACTTGTTGATAACGAAGGCCAGCTTTATCTTCTTCTTCAATTTTTTCATATAGCTGAGCTATGATATATGTATACCGAGCACGAATAGATTTTTTCTTTTGAACTTGAACCGATTTCTCTAAATATTCAATTGCCTTGGTATAATTTTTCTTATCGACATGATACCACGCGATTACTGCAAAGAGCTCCGAGATATTTTTCTTAGGGAATGTTTCACTTGCTAAAGCCACATTAATAACCGATTCTGCTTGGTTATATTTTTTTAACATGATGTATGATTTTATCAACCATATGTATGCTACATCTGCGGGTCCGCTACCTTTATACCTGCCTGCAATAAACTGAAAAGTTTCTGCTGCTGTGAAATAATCTTTTTTATAAAAGTATGAACGACCGATTTCAAAATAACAATCATCTATCCATTTGCTACGCTCATGACGTTGTATTACAAGCGATGCTTTTTTTATTGCATCATCTAAAGCTTGGTTCCCAGTTTTCTTTGTATTACTTGCAGCATCATCATCTCTAACTAATTTAAATATCGGCAATAGCTCATCATATTTATCTTGAAATGCTTTATCGGCCTGTAATTCTGTATTATCAACACGTTGTTTTGCGTTAAAATATCCGTTATAATGTGCAGTAACATCATGGAATGTCCTTTTTACAATTCCATATCGGCTAGATTTACACGATGAAAATAGTGTAATCCCAATAATACTGATGTATATGAAGTTTTTAGATAATTGTCTCAACGTAGTTTTTTATTATAATAACTTAAGGATTACAAATTTATTTTATTTAATGATATTCTGTAAAACAAAACACGATAAAGCACAATTCGATAAAAATGGTTTAATTTGCAATCTAAGCGATGGCAACTAAAAAGCAAAAATTATTAGATCGACTAAAAAACAAGTATAAGCTTGTTATTTTAAACGACGAGACTTTTGAAGAAAAAGCATCATTTACACTAAACCGATTGAATGTGTTCATCTTAGGAAGTGTATTGTTGGTTATTTGGATAGGGATTGTTACATCTATTTTGATTTTTACACCATTAAAGGAGTATATCCCAGGATACGCTGACGTTTCATTACGTAGAGATATTTCTGAAATGTCGCTTAAAGTGGATTCATTACAAGATTTTATTGATGCTAACAATAAATATATAGAGAACATTAATAATGTTATTAATGGAACTGTTGGAACTAAAGACACCATTAATAAGAACAGTAAGCCAACACTGAAGGATACTACCTTTAGAATTGGTTCTAAGCCAGAGGAAGATTCTTTGTTGCGATTAATGATTGAGGATCAAAACCAATATGGTTTTGCAATTAAAGAAAGTAATGTAAAGCCAAGTGGAATAGCCGGTTACGCCTTTTTTACACCTGTTAAAGGAATTATTACTCAAGGATATAATCCAAGAAAGGGGCATTATGGAATTGATGTTGCAGCAACAAAAGGCTTACCTATTAAGGTGGCATTAGAAGGCAGTGTTGTATTTGCAGGTTGGACTTCTGATGCAGGATATGTTGTTGTAATTCAGCACAGTAACGATTTGGTGTCGATGTACAAGCATTGCTCTGTAGTATTGAAAAAAGTTGGTAACTTTGTTCGTTCTGGGGAGCCGATAGCTATTGTAGGCGACACTGGTGAGTTTAGTACAGGGCCACATCTTCATTTTGAACTTTGGTTTAAAGGGAATGCAGTAAACCCTATTGATTACATTAATTTTTAAGTCATGTTTGAGAAAAAGGAACATAAAACTACTAAGGATAACGAAATTAACGGTTCAATTAATTTAATTGGACAAGGAACTATGATTACCGGCGACTTATCGTGTAAGGGTGACATTCGTATTGATGGAGAAATCATTGGAAATGTAATTTCTAAAGCTAAGGTGGTAATTGGTACGACAGGCAAAGTGATAGGTGACGTAATAGGGTCGAATGCTGATATAAGTGGACAAATGAAAGGTGATTTAACAGTTACTGATACTATATTTTTAAAGTCTACCGCCTTAATTGAAGGTGACATGGTAACGAATAAACTCATTGTAGAGTCAGGAGCCATCTTCTCTGGTAATTGTAATATGGGGATATCTTCAGAAAAGGGATATTCATCAAAATCAAAAACAGAGAAATCTTTCAAAGCAATTGAAGAAAACTAATTGAACAATTACATCAAATATGCCGGAATGGGGTTTCAAATGCTGGTAATTATCGGCGGATTAACCTATTTGGGTAATTATTTAGATCATAAGTGGAGTTTTGCTACACCATGGATGACTATTTCGATGGCATTATTTGGCATCGTGGCATCTACCTATCAAATTATTAAACAGCTTACCAAATAAATCCGAAGATGAGTTTAATTAGGTTTTTATTGTGGAGCGCATTTATAGCTTTATTACTCTTTTCTTTTGGCGAAATAATTGAGAATATCCTACATAAAGAAGTATTTATCGATGCTTATCCGATGTTTATTCTCTTCTTTTTTTTCATTACAATGCTTTCTTATTTGATTTGTGCTTTTGGATTAAAAAAAAGTGCAGATAGTTCAGTTTTTATTATGCTGGGATCGGTGGTCGTAAAACTGCTTTTAAGCATGGTATTCGCACTTATTTTTATTTATGGAAATCGATTTGATAAGATTGGATTTTTAATCAGTTTTTTCCTTCCATATTTTGTGTATTCGGGCTTTGAAATTTATTCGTTAATGTATAACTTGCGCGCTCTTAAAAAATAAAAAAATCTTAAAATAGATGCGCAGAAGTGGCTTTTTTACCAAAAAACTGAATTCATTTTTAATGTTTTCTGCTATTTTATGTTTTTCATACCTTCCAAGTTTCAGTAATGAGGTAGAAAAACATGGAGTAAATCATACAGAAAATGCAGATACGGCAGCTATATCTCATGCGAGTTCAAACACTGATTCTTCTCATGCTGAACATGGTGAAGAAAAGTTCAATGCTTCAGAATTAATTTTAGAGCATATTGCTGATAGTCACGATTGGCATTTATGGGGGCATACATCAATACATTTACCAATATTATTATATACCGATAAAGGTATTGAGTGCTTTTCATCAGGGAAGTTTAACCATGGACACGATAAGGTTGCGGGTAAACATTACACTTATGCTATTGAGCATGAACACATTAAAATTGTTGGTGAAAATGGGGAAGTGAATGAAGAAGCTACAAAATCGATGATAGACATCTCTATTACTAAAAACGTAATGTCGATGTTTATTTCAATGATATTATTGTTGTTGATCTTTACTTCAGTAGCATCATCATACAAAAAAAGAGAAGGAAAAGCTCCAAAGGGCTTTCAGTCTTTAATAGAGCCAATCATTATTTTTGTAAGAGATGACATTGCTAAGCCAAACTTAGGATACAAATATGCAAGGTTTATGCCTTTCTTATTAACTATATTTTTCTTCATCTGGATTAACAACATGATTGGTTTAGTGCCATTCTTCCCAGGAGGAGCTAACTTAACAGGTAATATCGCATTTACAGTAGTTATGGGAGTGATTACATTCTTCGTAACTAACCTTAACGGAAATAAATCATACTGGAAGCATATCTTTTTACCTGATGTTCCATGGTGGTTATATCCGATTATGATTCCTGTAGAGATTATCGGGGTATTATCGAAGCCATTCGCTTTGATTGTCCGTTTATTCGCGAATATCACAGCAGGTCACATTATTGTGTTGAGTTTAATTTGTTTAATCTTCATTTTCAAAACCATTATGATTGCACCGGTTTCGGTTGGATTCGTATTGTTTATGGATGTGTTGGAGATGTTAGTAGCGTTTTTACAAGCCTTCATTTTTACAATGTTAACAGCATTGTTTATCGGAACAGCAGTTGCTGAACCACATGGAGATCATTAATAGGAATTAATTTTTAACTTAAAATAAAATAAAATGACAGGAAGTATCGCAGCAATCGGTGCAGGATTAGCAGTAATCGGCGCAGGTTTAGGTATCGGAAGAATTGGTGGTTCAGCAATGGATGGCATTGCTCGTCAACCAGAAGCCGCTTCAAAAATTCAAACAGCAATGATCATCGCAGCAGCCCTTGTAGAAGGTGTTGCATTATTCGGTGTGGTAGTTGCTTTGTTAGGAAACGGTTGATCCAACAAAAAGCCTGTTGCGTTTGGCAACGGGCTTTTTTTAAGTTTTGAAAATTAGACATTAATTAAACATCAAATAAAGATATGGATATAGTTACGCCGAGTTTAGGATTGGTATTTTGGACCAGCATCTCATTCTTATTGTTATTGTTCTTATTAGGTAAGTTCGCTTGGAAACCTATCATGAAAGCGTTAGACGATCGTGAGCGTTCTATTGAAGAAGCATTAAGTGCAGCTGAAAAAGCTAAAGACGAGTTAGCAAGATTAAATAACGAGAGCGAGCTTTTATTAAAAGAAGCTAGAGCTGAACGTGATTTGATTTTAAAAGAAGCGAAACAATTACGCGACAATACTATTGCTGATGCAAAAGGTTTAGCACAAGTTGAAGCAAATAAGATGATCGAAAAAGCAAAAGTGGAAATCGATAATCAAAAGAATGCTGCTTTAGCTGAAGTGAAAAATCAAGTTGCTACATTATCAATTGATATTGCAGAGAAAGTGTTACGCAAACAATTAGAAGATAAATCGAAACAAGAAAACTTGGTTGCAGATTTATTGAAAGAAGTAAAGTTAAGCTAGTACAAGCGAAACTAAAATAGTAAAGATATGTCAGAAATTAGAGTTGCCACCAGATATGCCAAATCACTTATAGATCTTGCGATTGAACGCAATGAGCTAGAGAGAGTAAAGCAAGATATCGATTTATTTATCGCTGCTACTAAAGCAAGTTCTGAATTAGTTGCCGTGTTAAAAAATCCAATAGTTCCAATTGACAAAAAATTGAAAATTGTAAGAGGATTATTTGGTGAGCAAGTAAATAAAACGACTCAATCTTTTTTTGATATTGTAATTAACAAGGCGAGAGCAGAAGTATTACACTCTACTGCTTTAGAATTTGTAAATCAATACAACGAAAAGAAAAATATTTTAAAAGCGAAAGTTGTTTCAGCTACAGCATTGAATGATGCATCAAGAGCTGAAATAATTAGTATCGTAGAGAAAGCAACAAGCAAACATGTAGTATTAGACGAAAAGGTTGATGCTGCATTAATTGGAGGTTTCTTACTTACAGTAGGAGATAAGCAATTTGATACCAGTATTTCAAAGAGCTTACAAAAATTGAAAAAGAGTTTTAGTAACTAATACAAACATTAATAAATTTTAAATCAATAAACACATAATAAGATGGTAGAAGTTAGACCAGATGAAGTTTCGGCGATATTAAGACAGCAATTGTCGGGCTTCAAGTCAGAATCTGAATTAGAAGAAGTTGGTACTGTATTACAGGTGGGTGATGGTATTGCGAGAGTATACGGATTGACAAAAGTACAATCAGGTGAGCTTGTTGAATTCGACAACGGACTACAAGGCATCGTGTTGAACTTAGAAGAGGATAACGTGGGTGTGGTATTGTTAGGTAGTTCAGACAAAATTAAAGAAGGTGACACTATTAAGCGTACTAAGAAAATCGCATCTATTAAAGTAGGTGACGGTATGTTAGGTCGTGTTGTAAACACTTTAGGTTTACCTATCGATGGTAAAGGTCCAATTACAGGTGACTTATATGAAATGCCAATCGAGCGTAAAGCTCCAGGGGTAATTTATCGTCAGCCAGTAAACGAGCCATTACAAACAGGATTGAAAGCTATTGATGCAATGATTCCTATCGGTCGTGGACAACGTGAGTTAATCATTGGTGACCGTCAGACAGGTAAAACTACTGTTGCGATTGACACGATCATCAACCAAAAAGAATTTTACGATAAAGGTGAAGCCGTTATCTGTATATATGTAGCAATTGGGCAAAAGAATTCTACGGTAGCGAACATTGTTCGTACGTTAGAAGAAAAAGGTGCAATGGCTTACACAATTATTGTTGCAGCTTCTGCAGCAGATCCTGCTCCAATGCAGTTCTTTGCTCCATTTGCTGGTGCTGCGATTGGTGAGTTTTTCCGTGATACAGGAAGACCAGCTTTAATTGTTTATGATGATTTATCTAAACAAGCAGTTGCTTACCGTGAAGTATCATTATTACTTCGTAGACCTCCAGGACGTGAAGCATATCCAGGTGACGTATTCTACTTACACTCTAGATTACTTGAGAGAGCTGCAAAAATTAATGCAACTGACTCAGTAGCTCAAGCGATGAATGATTTACCTGATTCAATTAAAGGTATCGTTAAAGGTGGTGGTTCATTAACTGCATTACCAATTATCGAAACTCAAGCAGGTGACGTTTCTGCATACATTCCAACAAACGTAATTTCTATTACCGACGGACAAATTTTCTTGGAGTCGAACTTGTTTAACGCAGGTATTCGTCCAGCGATTAACGTAGGTATCTCGGTATCACGTGTGGGTGGTAATGCTCAAATTAAATCAATGAAGAAAGTTGCTGGTACATTGAAAGGTGACCAAGCACAATATAGAGAGCTTGAAGCTTTCTCTAAATTCGGATCTGATTTAGATGCTACAACTAAATTCGTTTTAGATAAAGGTGCTCGTAATGTTGAAATTTTGAAACAAGGTCAATACAGCCCAGTGCCAGTTGAAAAACAAGTAGCAATGATCTATTGCGGTACTAAAGGTTTATTGAGAAATGTACCTGTTAATAAAGTGAAAGAATTCGAAGCTGAATATTTAAATCAATTAGAACTTCGTTATAAATCAACACTAGATGCAATTCGCGCTGGAAAAATTGATAATGATATTACTAATGTTTTAGAAGCAGTAGCGAAAGAAATTTCATCAAAATACTAATTAATCATTCTCGTCTTTCGGGGCGAGAATAGCTAATAATTTTTCAAAAGAAAAATGGCAAATTTAAAAGAAGTACGTTTAAGAATAGCTTCGGTTAAGTCTACTCAGCAAATCACAAAAGCCATGAAAATGGTTTCTGCAGCTAAGTTGAAGAGAGCTACCGATGCAGTTGTTCAAATGCGACCTTATGCTAATAAGTTGAAAGACATCTTAGCAAACCTAACGGCAAGTTTAGAAGGGAATGAAAGTGAATTCACTGTTCAACGTGAATTGAAAAATGTATTGGTAGTTGTTGTTACTTCGAACAGAGGTTTAGCAGGAGCTTTCAATGCTAATTCTATTAAAACTGCTAACGCATTGATTAACGAGAAATATGCTGACTTGAAAAAATCAGGTAATGTGCATATCATCGCTATTGGTAAAAAGGCGCAAGAGTATTTTACTAAAAACAAATACAACGTTATTGGTAACAATAACGATGTGTTTAATAGTTTATCATTCAATACTTCGGTAAAAATTTCATCTGAAATTATGGATGGATTTGTTGGTGGTAAATGGGATAAAGTTGAAGTGGTTTACAACCAATTTAAAAATGCAGCAATGCAGATTTTAACTACAGAACAATTACTACCTGTTCAAGCAACAATAAGTGCAACTGCAGTAAAATCGAATGTTGATTATTTATTAGAACCTTCTCAAGAGGAAATTGTAAATGGATTAATTCCTACATCTATTAAAATACAATTGTATAAAGCATTATTAGATTCTCATGCTTCTGAACATGGCGCTCGTATGACAGCCATGGATAAAGCAACTGAAAACGCTGGTGATTTGTTACGTGCACTTAGGTTATCATATAACCAAGCTCGTCAAGCCTCGATTACAAATGAGATATTAGAAATTGTGAGTGGTGCAAATGCACTGTCTGCAAGCTAATACTATAACAAGATTTTAAAATAAAAAGTCCCGATGATGAGTCGGGACTTTTTTGTTTTTCATAAATAGTATTGTAATGAATATTAGAATGAATTAAGTTTCTAATCCCGATAGCTATCGGGACTAAATTCTAGTATCTAGTTATTGTTGTTTTGCGAATTGTATGTTAACATGTAATTTCACTTCATCACTTACTACAACACCACCAGCTTCAGTTACTGCACTCCAAGTTAATCCGAAATCTTTTCTATTGATTTTTCCATTTACTTCGAATCCTGCTTTAGTATTTCCATAAGGATCAACCATAATACCACCTAATTCAGCATCTAATGTTACTGATTTAGTTACGTCTCTAATTGTTAAATCACCAGTTAATTTATACTCCGTTTCGGAAACTTTAACAAAAGCTGAAGACGCGAAATTAATTGTAGGGTATTTCTCTGAAGCAAAGAAATCATCCGACTTTAAGTGACCATCACGATCTGCTTGGTTAGTATCGATACTGTTCGTATCAATGCTAAAATTGATTGCTGAGTTTTCGAAATCTTCTCCATTAGAAACTACTGAACCACCAAATACTTTAAAAGTACCAGTAACAGTAGAAATTACTAAATGCTTGATTTTAAATTGCACTTCAGAATGCGCTGGGTCTAACGACCAAGTTGTATTTTCCATTTATTATTAAATTTTATATGAATAGAACAAAGGTAGAATAAAAATGTTTGTTTAAACATATAATATTTATAAGTGGTTCATAATGAGTATAAAATTATTTTATGAGTATCGTAATTGGTGGCACGACTTAAGTCATGCCACCAATTACGAAAAACTATTTTACTTCTACACCTAAATTATATAGCACAAAGCTCCAAATGTCTGCAGACTCTTCAATAATTTTTGAAGTTGGTTTACCCGCACCATGCCCAGCTTTTGCATCAATACGAATTAGAATTGGATTTTCGCCTTTGTGTTTTGCTTGCAATGTTGCAGCAAATTTGAAAGAATGTGCTGGAACTACACGATCATCATGATCGGCAGTGGTGATTAATGTTGCAGGGTAGTTCACATTTTCTTTCACGTTATGTAGCGGTGAGTATTTGATTAAATAATCAAACTGTTCTTTCTTATCACTAGAACCATACTCAACTGCCCAACCCCAACCGATTGTGAATTTATGATAGCGTAACATATCAAGAACGCCCACGCCTGGTAGTGCTACTTTAAATAGATCTGGGCGCTGTGTCATACATGCACCAACAAGTAGGCCTCCGTTTGATCTTCCACTAATCGCTAATTTACTTGAGTTTGTGTATTTCTCCTTAATAAGGTATTCAGCCGCACCAATAAAATCATCAAATACATTTTGTTTTTTATCTAGCATGCCTGCTTTATGCCAATCTTCACCATACTCGCCACCACCACGCAAACTTACTTGAACATAAATTCCTCCTTGCTCCATAAAGTACATATTAGAAACACTAAATGCAGGTGTTAAACTAATATTGAATCCACCATAACCATACAATAAAAGTGGATTGTTACCATCTAACTTAATACCTTTTTTATGTACGATGAACATTGGAATTTTGGTCCCATCTTTTGATGTAAACCATTCTTGTTTCGTTTCATAATCATCTGTATTGATTTTGAAATTCGGCTTGGTATACAACGATGATTTCCCTGTTGCAATATCTAATTGATAAATAGTTCCAGGAGTAGTGAAGTTAGTAAAGCTGTAGAAACAAGTAGCATCATCTTTATTCGATTCAGCAAAAGCAACAGTGCCAATACCCGGTAGTTCAATGTCACGATTTTTTGCTCCATCAACATTGTATTCAATAATTTTTGCACTAGCATCTTTTAAATAACTAGCGTATAATTTGCCGCCAGCTAAATGAACACCTTCTAACAATTCTTCTTGTTCAGGAATAATAACTTTCCAGCTTTCAGGTTTATTATTTTTGGGGTCAATTGATACAACTCTATATTTTGCAGCGCCATTGTCCATCTGTACAATGAAGTTATCTCCAATGTTATCTATGATTGCATAATTATATTCGAAGCCTTTTAAGAGCACTTCAATTTTAGAATTCGCTTTCGTTAAATCTTTATATAATATTTCTGTACCTGATGTTCCTTCAGAACCGTATATGATTAAATACTTTTCATCTTCGGTAACAGACGCACCAAAGTAACGTAAAGGATGAGCCTTATCCTCGTATACTAAAATGTCTTTTGATTGATCTTCGCCAATTTTATGGAAGAATACTTTTTGAAATTGATTTTGGTTTGAAAGTTCACTTACTCCTTTTGGCTCATCATATCTACTATAATAGAATCCCTCACCTTGCCAAGCGGCACCTGAAAATTTCACCCATTTTATTTCATCAGAAATTTTTGTTCCCTTTTCAATATCAATCACATAAATTTCATTCCAATCAGATCCGGAACGTGAAATAGTATATGCTGCATATTTATGATTGTTCGAAAAAGACAGGCCGCTTAATGCTACTGTACCATCTTCTGAAAGTTTATTTGGGTCAAGAAAAACTTTCTCTTCTCCATTTAATCCTTTCTTATAATATACAACAGCTTGATTTTGTAATCCATCATTTTTAGAATAGAAGTAATAGTCGCCTTTACGATATGGTGCTGAATTTTTTTCATAATTCCAGATTTCTGTTAAGCGATTTTTAATATTATCACGAAAAGGGATTTGTGATAAATAGTTTTGAGTAACCTTGTTCTCAGATTCAACCCAGGAAGCAGTTTCAGCGGTAGTATCATTCTCTAACCAACGATAAGAATCTGCAATTTTTGTGCCGAAATAATCGGTTACTGTATCTACTATTTTGGTTTCTGGATAAGGCAACATACTTATTTTTTTTACTTCATTTGATTTACACGCAAAGAATAAACTTAACGTTCCTAATAAAATTAAATTTTTCATATAGTATTTTTTATAATTCTCAATTCTAAAATCTCAATTCTCAGTACTATTAAGGTTTATATTTTGATAGGCTTAATATTTTTTGACTATCAGTTTCTTTCATCAGCATATCCAAAGTATAGTCAGGGTTATTATCCATAAATTTTTTAATCACCTGCCATCCACAATACCAAGCAATTCGAGGAGCAGATTCATCAGTAAGACTTACAGTAAACGGAGCTTCTTCAGTATATTTTCTATACTTTAAATAATCAGCACTAAATAAACCTTCATCAATTAACAATTGATATATATTTTTTTCATTTGATTTACTCCACTCTAATTGCTTGTTAGTATATCCAATTTTCAAACTATCCTCTGTGTCGGGTAACATTTGGTCTAAGAAATAAAGCATTTTGCCTTCATTAACTAGTACATCAATTAAACGCGGTTTCGCTAAGTCGAATGGGTATTTATAACTTGCCATTCCTTTAACAAACATGGGCATTAAATGTTCTGGAGTATATCGTCTTGTTAAGTAATCGGGTATTTCTAATGATGGATAAAATTTATAGTTCTCTCCCAAAAACAAGTCTAATCCAATGCCAATATATCCATCGGTAGTGACTATCCCGTTATTAAAACCTGAGATGAATGTGCAAACTTTAGGCAAGGTGTCATTCGGGTATAAGGCTTGATATTTTGCGAATACCTCCGTGATGTTTTCTTCTAATGCTTCTATTTTTTGCGAATTATAGATCGAGTCACAATCTTTCGCTAGTGTTTTAAAGTCACTGTTCTGAATAAAATTGCCAATTAGAGTAGTAAATTGTTCGTTTTGTGTACTCCCAAAATTCATAATTTGAAGAAAATACACATTGTAAAACTCGCCATAATTGCTTTGAATGGTTTTTAGTTTATTGCCTATTTCAGAAGGTGGCGTTTCGAATAAATCTTTATCTAAACGAAGGAGTTTTATTGTTTGTATGTCCTTTGTTTCTGGGATTTTATTCGAAACAGAAGATTGTTGACATGCGTTGAATATTATCGATATAAATAGTAGTGTTAAAATCGATTTTATTATGTTACTTTGAGTCTTGTATTTAAGCATATTTGTAAAATGAACAAGCCTAAAATTAATCATTTCTACTCAATTATTATTGTCCTAATTATTGGATTGTCGGCACAAAACACAATAGCTCAAGATTTCCGTCTGGGTTTTAAGGGCACTCCGGTATTCTCTAGCATTAAGCCAGGAAGTGATTATAATAATAGCACTGGGACTAAAATTGGATTTTCGTATGGTTTAATCTTCGATTATTTTTTGAAAGAGCATTATGCTGTTGAAACAGAATTTGGGATAAGCAGTTTAGGTGGGAATATCGAATACTCGAAAGCTGACACTACTATTTCGTCAGCAATAAAATCAAATTTTGTTGAAGTGCCGATTACTATCAAATTATTAACTGATAATATTAATGGTAAGATGAAAGTATTTGGAAAGTTTGGAATGAATTTGGGATTTGCAACTAAATCATCAGCAGTTATTTCATACAAAAAGAATGGAGTTGAATATGCAAAGGATGATATGAAAGATGCTAGTAAATATATTCAGCCTTTAAATGTTTCATTAGTGATTGGTGGTGGTGTTGAATATAATTTAGCTAAAAATTTAGATTTGATATTAGGCCTTACGTATACTAATGGATTGTTAAATACTATGAAATCGCCATCTATATATCGATTGAATACTAGCAACCCGTCCATAAAAGCATTCGATGCTGATATGAATTATTTTGCAATTAACGTTGGATTATTATTCTAAGATGAAAGTTACTTTAGCGCAGGTAAATGTGCATGTTGGAAATTTTGAAGCGAATCTTTCTAAGTTTCGTGAATCAATAAATTCTGCGAAGAATGATAATTCTGAATTAATTATTTTTCCAGAATTAGCCATCTGTGGTTACCCGCCTAGAGATTTTTTAGAATACAAGCATTTCGTACAACAATGTATTGATGCAGTTTTGAACCTATCTACAGAATGTGTAGGAATTACAGCAATTGTAGGTTGTCCAACATTTAATCCGAATGCTGAAGGAAAGTCATTGCACAATTCCGCTTTTGTTTTAGCAGACGGGAAAGTGCAAACAGTAATACATAAAACGCTTTTGCCGACTTATGATATTTTTGATGAGTACAGATATTTCGAACCGAATCAACAATTTCATTGCGTTCAAATTAATGGCAAAAAAGTTGCTTTAACTATTTGTGAAGATCTTTGGAATGTTGATGCACATAAATTGTATGTGCATTCTCCAATGGAATTTCTTTCTAAAGAGCAACCTGACTTAATGATTAACATCGCGGCATCTCCGTTCGATTATTTGCAAGCTCCAAAAAGAAAAGAAGTTTTGAAATGGAATGTGAAGAAATATGGTATTCCATTATTATACGTAAATCATGTAGGTGCACAAACTGAATTATTATTTGATGGTGGTTCAATGTACATTAATTCTGATGGGGTGATTTGTGAAGAGTTACCCTATTTCGAAGAGCATCTTCAAACATTTTCTATTGATGAAGCAAAAGTAATTGAGCAAAACAACACCCAGAAAATTGCTTTAATACATGATGCATTAGTATTGGGTATTAAAGATTATTTCAAAAAATCTGGCTTTTCCAAAGCTGTATTAGGATTGTCGGGAGGCATTGATTCTGCTATAGTTGCAGCCCTGGCAGCAAAAGCATTGGGACCAAAAAATGTACTCGCTGTTTTATTACCATCACAGTATTCATCAGATCATTCGATAAGTGATGCTGTAGATTTAGCCAAAAATTTAGGAATTGATTACCAAGAGTTACCTATCAAATCTATATTTCATTCATTTGAGTCAACGCTAAAAGAATTGTTTTCGCAACACAAAGAAGACTTAACGGAAGAGAATATGCAAGCGCGTATTAGAGGCGTTTTATTAATGGCAATTTCAAATAAGTTTGGCAACATCTTGTTAAATACGTCTAATAAAAGTGAAGCAGCCGTTGGTTATGGAACCTTGTATGGAGATATGTGTGGAGGATTAGCGGTAATAGGAGATGTATATAAAACGCAAGTGTATGAGTTGGCAAATTATATAAACCGTGATTCGGTGGTTATACCAATTAACACCATTACAAAAGCACCATCAGCTGAATTAAGACCTGATCAGAAAGATTCTGACTCCTTGCCTGATTATGCAATTCTCGATGAAGTATTGTATCACTACATAGAATTAGCAAAGAGCAAAGATGAACTTGTTGAATTAGGCTATGACGAAAAACTTGTTGGACGAATTACAGGATTAGTAAACCGTAATGAATACAAGCGTTACCAAACACCTCCAATTTTAAGGATTTCCCCGAAAGCATTTGGCATGGGAAGAAGAATGCCAATTGTAGCTAAATACTAATTTATACGATTCTGATTTTTTTCATAAAACTAAATGCGAAAAATAATACTGCGATTAAACTTGCGAAATAGGCAAACCAATCACCGTATTGTACATAGAAAGTCATCTCTTCATTAAGATTCACATTTCCATTTTTAGCATCTGCTTTCCACCATTCGGTTGCATCGCTAACATCGCCACGTTGATTAATAAAGCATGATGTTCCTGTATTAGCAGAACGTGCTATGCTTCTACGTGTTTCTATTGCTCGTAAACGTGCATACGCAGCGTGTTGATGATAACCTGCAGTATTTCCCCACCATCCATCATTTGTAATAATTGCTATCATTTGTGCGCCATTTTTCACGTATCCTGTAACGTATTCTCCGTACACAGATTCGTAACAAATTACTGGAGCTACTCCGATTCCACTTTTAGTGTAAAGCACTTTGCGTTCTTTTTGAGTACCTAAACTTCCAAAAGTACCACCCATTTGTAAAGCTAATGGTTCTAAGAACTTAAGTAAACCTGGGTAAGGCATTTGCTCAACACCAGCCACTAGTTTCGACTTATGATAAATCTGAATGCCTGGATTGTTTTCAATAAGTAATGCTGTATTGAAAGCATCGTAACAACATTCACCAGTTCTAAACTTACGAGCAGTAACAGTTTCTTCTGAAGTATAAGTTTTATAAGTTGCTGCACCAGTTATGATATTACCGTTTTTATATTTTGATAAAAATGTTCTTGCACTTAAAATTAATGGATTTGATTCTAATGATTCCTCCGCAATGTTGTTAGGTAGAGCAGTTTCGGGCCATATAAAAAACTCCGTGTTATTATGAGCTAGAGAATCCGACAAACGAATCATGGTATTTACTTGCGACATTTCTGCCATGCCCCCAAATTTATCTTTATAAGGATCGATGTTTGGTTGTACAATAACAATATTGCAAGGGTTTGTTTTTTCATCATAAGATGTATAACGAGCGTATGAAATTCCAATAGGAACAATAATAAGTATTACTGGAACAATAAATTGTTTTGCTTTTTCCCAAGTGATGCCAGATATGTTAGCTGTTTTTAATATGGTTTGAAAAAGGATAACATTGACAGCGAGAACCCAAAAACTTCCTCCGAAAACTCCTGTGTATTCGTACCATTGAATCCATGATGGATGTTCTGCAAATGCATTACCTAGCGTTAGCCAAGGCCAAGAAAAATCCCATTGATGATGAAAGAATTCCATCCCTATCCACGCTGCAATAAAAAATATTGAAGAGAAAAATAAATTATTTCTTTTCTTAACAAAATGATAAGTTAAGAAGACTGTACTCATCATAGTAGAATTTAAAAGAACAGCGATGATCATCCCTGCTGCTGATGCATTCCATATCCAATAGCTACAAGCCAAATTCCAAAAGAAGAATGATATGAATGTATATCTGAATAGATAACGTGAGCTTCTGATTTCTTTAGAGGTAGATAGTTCGTGCTCTATTAACAATAATGGCACAAGAGCAAAGAATAACAAAATGCTAACACTAGCTGTTGGCCAAGAAATCCAGAAAAGCAATGCGCTTAAAATTCCGTAAGCAATAAATCTTCTATGATTCGTCATCATCTTGTTCGTATTTATTTTCTTTTTTATGTACTTTTTTAACACCTGATAAACACACTACAAATTCACCTTTAATGGGATTTTCTGTAAAGTGTAAGAGTAATTCTGTTGCAGAACCTCGGAGTGTTTCTTCGAATTTTTTACTAATTTCTCTTGATACGCTCATGTAATGTTCGGCACCGAAATGAAGAATTACTTCTTCTAATAATTTCAGAAGGCGATGCGGAGATTCGTAAAGTATGATGGTATCTTCAATGTTCGTTAAAAATTCTAGTCGTGTTTTTCTACCTTTTTTCTGTGGTAGAAATCCTTCAAAGTAAAACTTATCAGATGGCAATCCAGAGTTTACCAAAGCTGGAACAAATGCTGTTGCGCCTGGCAATGTCTCAAAATCAATGTTCTCTTTTACACATTCACGTACCAGTAAAAATCCAGGGTCAGAAATAGCAGGAGTGCCTGCATCGCTAACAAGAGCCATGGTTTTACCTTCTTTTAACAAACGGATCACTTCTTTTAACGCATGATGTTCGTTATGTTGATGATGTGAAAGTATACGCTTATCGATGTCGAAATGCCTAAGCAGTTGACCTGCAGTGCGAGTATCTTCAGCTAAAACTAAGTCTACTTCCTTTAATATCCTTAAGGCTCTAAAGGTAATATCCTCTAGATTTCCAATAGGTGTGGGTACCACGTAAAGTTTGCCGCTCATAGTAGCGAAAATATGGTAAATATTAAGGCTAGACAAATCTATGTTCAATATAATGAATCAATTTTGAGGATTACAGCAAATGAACACACAATTTATTATCTTTGTGTAAACTTAAATTTATGTTATTAGTACCGTATATCAGAGAGAATCGCGAGCATGTGATTGAGCGTTTGCAACGTAAAAACTTTAAAAATGTAGAGTTGGTAGATATCATTATCAGCCTAGATGAGAAGCGTAGAAGTTTGCAAAATCAATCCGATACGGTAGCTTCAGAAGCAAATTTGCTAGCAAAGCAGGTAGGCGATTTGATGCGTGCAGGCAACAAAGAAGAAGCCGAACGTGTAAAAATAAAATCAGCAGAATACAAAGATCAAATCAAAAACTTCACTGAGCAAGTCGCTCTAGCTGAAGAAGAATTATATCAAGCATTAGTTCAATTACCGAATTTACCACATACTTCAGTTCCTGTAGGTTTTACACCTGAAGAAAACGAAGTAGTGCATGAATGGGGAGTAATTCCTACACTTTATGAAGGTGCTAAACCGCATTGGGAGTTAACCACTCAATATGATATTATTGATTTTGAGTTGGGCGTAAAAATTACGGGTGCAGGTTTCCCAGTATATAAAGGGAAAGGCGCTCGTTTGCAAAGAGCATTAATAAACTTCTTTTTAGACGAAGCAATAAAAGCGGGATATACAGAGATTATGCCACCTCTTGTAGTAAATGCAGCTTCGGGTTTCGGCACTGGTCAATTACCAGATAAAGAAGGGCAGATGTACCACATGGAAGTAGATGATCTATACATGATCCCTACGGCTGAAGTTCCTGTTACCAATTTATATCGCGATGTTATTTTAAAGGAAGAAGAACTTCCGATTATGAATGTTGCCTACACACCTTGTTTCAGAAGAGAAGCGGGTTCGTATGGTGCACACGTACGCGGATTAAATCGCTTACATCAATTTGATAAAATTGAAATTGTTCAGATCGCACATCCAGAAAAATCATATGAGATATTGGAAACCATGGTTGCTCACGTGAAATCACTTTTAGAAAAATTAGAAATTCCATACCGCATTTTACGTTTATGTGGAGGTGATATGGGCTTCACTTCGGCATTGACTTATGATTTCGAAACGTATTCAACAGCACAAGGTCGTTGGTTAGAAGTGAGTTCAACTTCATGTTTCGAATCTTTTCAAGCGAATAGAATGAAATGTAGATTTAAAGGGAAAGACGGAAAAAACCAATTGGTTCATACCTTAAATGGTAGCGCTTTGGCATTACCTAGAATTGTAGCAACTCTTTTAGAAAACAATCAAACACCAGAAGGAATTATGATTCCGAAAGTATTGGTGCCTTATACGGGATTTGATAGAATTGGGTAATGAGTATTGAGTAATGAGTATTGAGTATTGAGTAATTTAATAATTTCCCACTACTCAATACCCACTACTCACTACCTATTTATAACAGCTTGCTTACTCACTGGCCTTAACCTTATTCGCCAAGTAAATCCTTTCAGTTTTAAGTCTTCTTCTTTTACTTCATCAAGTGGAGAGAAAACGGCATCTGGTTTTACCAGGAAATTCACTTTCTGAACTTTATTATCTCTAAAGCGGATTATCATATTGCTACAATCGGCTTTGTTTACACCTAAATATTCACCTGGCTTTTCTTCTTCTTTTGCGTAGTAAATACTTTGCCCATTTCCCTCTACATTTAATATATTCAGTTTGTTTTCTTTGAAAAAGCCAAACATATTTTTACCACGAATCTGATCGAATTTCATTGTATCTAATGAGTCAATCATAACTAGAAAAGCATTGTCAAATAAATTCATTTTATTGAGATCACCGTTCTTTATTTCCATTGTAATAAAGTCAGCAGTCATCTGTGCATTTTGTGACCAAATTGTAGGATTTTTAAAGCATCGCATGGTCGAATCTATGTAGGTATAAACCATCGAATCGCATCTCAATTGCAAGTCGGTTTTAAATGCTCTTACATCATGATAGGCAATGAGCGTTCGAAATAACATTTGTTTATCCATGAAACTACGAAGTGTATCTGCCGACAAAAATAAAGAGTCATTATCGACTAAAACTATTACATAAGCCTTGTCGGTCACTACAGAAGATTCTGTATTTTTATTGTAGTTCGCTTTATTGCCTTTTAAAATAATGTTCTGTGCAGTATCAACAAATGTTACATTCTTAGTTGCTCTACCTAAGCCTTTATTTCTATCAAAAAACAATAAATTTCCTGATAAGGTTTGTGAACCAGTTTTGTAATAAGGGTTCTTTGTGAATTGTGCGATATCAGTTACTGTGTTATATGTTCCTGCTTCAGCATATAGAAAATCATCTTTAGAAGTAATCGTTGTTGGTCCGAGGAACGTTGCAACTTTTGTTTTTGAATTATATTTTAAGGTATCGGATTTCAATAAATATTTCGGGTTTGTAAGAACTACTTCTTTTTTAAAATAAGCATCAGCAGTATTGGCAAAATAATAACCCAACTTGCTGGTGAGTACATTTTCTGCACTAGTGATTTTTCCACCTTGCGTATAGGTTGCAATTCTGTTTTTGGTATCATAATCGAGAATACTCGTAGTAAGAACCATGTCGTTATGAATTACTCGAACATTTTTATTGAATCGTGCAATTTTTGTGTTTCCATCATAATTTAGGAAATCACCAAAAAGCTGTAAGGAATCGCCTTGAACTATACGCACTTTCCCATAAGCGTCGACCGCATTGCGAACATCATATAATAAGGCGGAGTCGCAATAGAAATAAACATTATCCTGTTTAAACTGGCAATTGCCTTTCAATTTCTTTATTTGTTCATTTTCCAATTTTACGAACTCGAAAACATCCGCATTGATTACTTCTACCTTGCTTACTTTTTGAGAAAAGCTAACAAAAGGGATGAATAAACAAATAATGAGGTACTTTAAAAATTTCATGCAGGGCAAAAATACAACGATTTTAATACTTTTGTACTAAATGTTATCAAAACTCAAAGACTATATTCATCAGCATAAGCTATTAAACGAGCATGATCGCCTATTATTGGGTGTGAGTGGTGGTGTTGATTCTATGGTTTTGCTTCATCTATTTCAACAACTACCTTATACATTTACCGTTGCACACGTTAATTTTGGACTTAGAGGTGTTGAGTCTGATGAAGATGAAGCATTTGTTGTTGAATATTGCCGAAAGCACAACATTAAAGTATTTACTAATACTGTAGATGCCCTAGCTTATGTAAACTCGAGCAAAGTTTCTATTCAGATGGCAGCCCGATCATTGAGATATGATTGGTTTGAGAAGCTTAAAATAGAACATCAATTTAAGCACTTACTAACTGCCCATCATTCCGATGATTCAGTAGAAACGATATTTATCAATATTCTAAGAGGAACTGGGATAAGTGGTTTGAAAGGGATTACAAGTAATGAAAATGCTATTCGCCCATTATTGCCATTTACTAGAGCAGAGATAATTGAATATGCAAACTCAGTAAACTTAGCTTGGAGAGAGGATTCTTCTAATGCTAAAGAAGATTATCTGAGGAATAAACTAAGGCATTCAATTTTGCCAATGTTTGATAGTATTAATGATACATGGCGTCAAAAATTAGTTCAGTTGAGTGATGATATTTCGGTATCGGAAAATATATTGACTGATTATTATATTCAGCATTTGCCAAAGTTTTATTCGGACGCGAGAATTCAATTAGCAAAGTTAAATGACTTAGATTTTTCAGAATGGATGCTTCGGAGATTATTGATTAGCCTTGGTTTTACACATCAAACCATTTCTGATATAATATTAAATCTCGATATTCAGAAAGGGAAAATATACGAAAGTTCAACATTTATATTACAAAAAGAAGAGGGTGCATTTCGTGTAATTGCTAAAAATGAAAATCAAACAGATAAGTTTTCAGCTATGATTATTGAAGAACAAAATCAAGTTGAATATTCGAATTCGATATTTGAAATGGATAATATTTTGGTAAGTGAGTTTGGTGGAGAATATAGAGAGAAAGAATCTTTCTTGGATTACAACAAATTAGATTTTCCGCTGTTAATTAGAAAATGGCAAGCAGGAGATTGGTTTGTTCCTTTTGGGATGAAAGGGAGGAAAAAGTTAAGCGACTATTTTGTCGATGAAAAATTTACAATTCAGGAAAAAGAAAATACCTTTGTTATAGTATCGGGTGAAGATATTGTATGTATCTTAGGGCATCGGATCGACGATAGGTATAGCGTTAAGGGAAACACTACCATAATATATCACATTAAACAGAAACATGGCTAAGCATGTATTATATCAAGAACGTCAGACTTTAGGAAACATAAAGTTCTGGACTACCCGTCGCTTTGTTTTAGGTTTGTTCTGTTTCGTAGCTTATTATATTTCTGAAGAGAGAAATAGGGCCGAAGAAGCTGATTTGTTCTTAGTGGTAGGTTCTGGTATTTTACTTATTTCTATCATTTTCGTGTTTCTTACACACTTCCGTACCGTTATTGAGAATGGTAGTTTGATTCTCACTGGGATTTATAGCACTAAAAAAGTTAAAATTGATTTGAGTAAT
The DNA here is from genome assembly GCA_044337515.1 of Sphingobacteriales bacterium. Classification (GTDB taxonomy): domain Bacteria; phylum Bacteroidota; class Bacteroidia; order Sphingobacteriales; family Sphingobacteriaceae; genus CAJBVG01. Next base: position 41,913 of record JBIINK010000002.1, read on the forward strand.
ATCGTGAGCTCTGAGATTATACGCTATAGCCCATTTATTATAAACAATCCAGTTTACAATTTGCATAAAAAGGGAACCATACGCTTTTATGCTTATGGGAAGTATGCAGTAAAAATTACTGATAAAGATGGCTTGTCTTATTTAATTGGATCGCAAGACCCAATTGAATTAGATGCTGTGGTTAAAACAGTCATTACTAAATAGTATTGGGTATTGGGTAATGAGTATCGGGTATCGAGATTAACTATTACTTTCCTCACTCATCATCAATCTCGTCAATCCCTGTCCAACAGACATTAATTCCTAATTCCTAATTCCTAATTCTTAATTCTTTTTAAGTCCAATTTCTCTCAAACGTTCGTCGAGGTATTGTCCCGCAGTATAATCATCGTATGCTTTTGGCTGTTCATTGTTAATACACGATGTAAGGCAAGCTAGGCTCATCTCTGAACGAGGGTGTAAGAAGAATGGCACAGAGTAGCGTGATGTGCCCATGAGTTCTCTTGGTGGGTTTACAACACGATGTGTGGTTGATTTTAATTTATTGTTAGTTAATCGTTGAAGCATATCGCCAACATTAACGACAATATCATCAGCAAGAGCTTTAATAGGTAACCAATCGCCATCTCTCGTTAATACTTCTAATCCATCAGCACTAGCGCCAATTAATAAAGTAATCAGATTGATGTCTTCATGTGCTCCTGCTCTAACAGCATCAGCGGGTAAACTATCGGGGTTTGTTATTGGGAAGTAGTGTATACCTCTTAGAATACTATTCCCATTTTTAATTTTTTCGTCAAAATAGTTTTCAGGGAGATTTAAGTAAACAGCAATTGCTCTAAGAATATGAGTTCCGGCATGTTCAAGCTTCTGATACACTTCTTTAGTAATTTCATTGAAACGTGGCAATTCTGAAACTGAAATATTATCTGGGTATTCATCTTTAGGCATTATCTCCCCTTCTACAAATTGACCTACTTGCCAGAATTCTTTCAAATCAGGAGTAATCGAATCTTTAGCTTTTTCTCTTCCTTTGCTAGTATATCCTCGTTGGCCAGCTAGCTCAACAATTTCGTATTTCTTTTTAAGATCTTCTTGTAAATCGAATAGCTTTTTAACTTCAACATAAAGTTCAGCCATTAGCTCTTTACTTAACCCATGATTCGTAATGGTAACAAATCCAGTTTCATTGAAGGCTTTGCCAATTCCATTCGAAAATTCTTTTCTTTCGTCTGCACTTCCATTCATGTAATCGTTTAAATCTAAACGTGGGATAATAACTTTTGACATAGCGTTGTTGTTTTAGTAATTAAAAATACACAATTGAAATTAAATATAATAGTGTTTTACAATGGATTGATAGCTGGCATATACAAATAGCATACAGAACAAGATCACATGTAGAATTAGAATCCAGTTTAAGTAGATATTGTTAAACTCCCAAGTTACTTGATGAGTGCCAGGTGTTAAAACGACTAATTGCTGCGCATAATTTACAGTTTGTATGGTTTGACTTTCGTTGTCAATTCTTGCCATCCAACCTGCATAAGGGTTTTGAGCGAATACTAATAACGCAGTATCTGTCGAACTATAGTTAAGATTAAACTGTCGAGGAGAATAGCTGATAGTATTTACTTTTACGACTCCAGTATATATTTTTCTCGTGTTGTTATTAGAATTGTATTTCCAAGATGTGTTACTAGATACCAATGTAGGAGTATCACTTTCCAGTAAAGCTGTGGGAAAAGAAAACCATGCATTTTTCCAGATACTATCTTTTAAAGGAGATTCAGATAAAGAGTTAAATGTATTCAGTACAAAAGGATTATAACCATCAATCGCGATTTCTCCGAAATAACAATTCATGTTCCAATTTAATGGCCAACGATATTCATATTGTTGATCGATACTGCTTATTAGTGCTTGTTGCTTGGGTGTATGGAATTGTTGTGGTGCATTAATTAGTAATGAATCTACTGCAGATGTTTTGGTATCTAACACCATTGTGGCCATAGCATTTATTCTAACGTTAATAAACAAATCCAGCACGCAAACAATGATGATTAAATAGCGTGGCATTTTTTTTATCACTATTAATGCGAATAAAATCAATAAGATACCACTTATTGTATATTGAAATAATAAGTGTTGAGTAAACGTAGTACTCTCGAACTGTTTTGCAAGTGCGCTTAACGAATTGAGATGAAATGGATGCCAAGAATTAATATTAAGATATATGTATGCGCTAAATAAAATAACTAGTGTAGTAATAATCCACAAACTTTTTTTAGCAACATCTTCAAATCGTCCATATACACTGCCAACATAAAGTAATAGATAGCCAATAGCAAATAATCTAAAAAGTGCAGGAAATCTGAACAAATTAAATCCAGGGATATAATCAAATAAAAATTTACGTATTGGAGTTTGGTCCCCAAATCCGATTAGTATAAATATGAATGCCCAGATTAACCAGCTTCTTTCTTTCTTCAATTTCTTAATAAATAATAAGGAAGTGATTAGTAGTACAAATGGAACTATGCCTATGTAGGCATTAGACATTGAAATGTCGGTGTTAAATAAACTCGGATTCTTAAACGATGCAAATGGTGCAACGAAAGACAATAGACTTTGCCATGTGAAAGGATGTTGTAATGCTTTTGCTAAAGTTAATCCAGCACCTCTACTAAAATAAGCTTTGCTAGAAATCAAGGAGTAAATAATTGGACTTAAAATGATAATACATAAAATAACAAGTACTATTCCGTTAAGAATAAATTTGCTTTTTTCTTTGCTTTTAAAAAAGAGTGTTAGTTGATCTATGCCGATTAAATAAGCAGAAACAATTATAAATGCAGGATAAGAACTTGATGCAAATAAATAGAGAATGATAAGAAACCAAATTAAGTGATAATTAATTTTCTCTTCTCTTATATAATTGTAATGATAAAATAACCAAGGTATCCAAGCCGCCGCAGCAATCCAAGTTAAGTGTTGTGCATTCCCAATTATAAATCCAGAACACATATAAGCCATAGAAACAAGTAAGGAAGCTTGTTTGCTATTGCCTAGCTTAATATTCAACTTATAAAAACCAATACCAGCAGTAATAACTAGAGTTAGAATTTCTAATTCAATAATTTTCATGCTGTACCCAAAGAGATAGCCGACAATCCAAATGGGATAATACCAGAATCCACTTTGTGGGTCAGCAAAAGTTGGGTAGCCGCCTAATTGAAATGAATTCCAAAATGGAATTTCACCATTCTGTAGACTCTTTCCTAAAAAGTATCTCCATGGCAAATACTGTTCAGCTAGATCCCATTTCATGCTGAATGGTTGTAGCCATAAAAACTGAAAGCAGATAAGTGCAAATACAATGATGATAAAATAATTCAGATTGAGCTTGATGTGTTTATTCATCTACTTCGGGTTTTTCCTTTAATTTATCTTTTAACTTTTGTAAACTGGTTTTTGATTTTTTGTTTACACTATCAGTTTTACTAGTTGAAGGTACTATTTTATTTGAATTATTTTGCTGAGGAATATCTTTTTCCCAATCGCTTGCGCCTTCATTTATGCTTTCTTTAAAATCCTTTTCCTTTTTAAATAAAGAGTTGAACTCATCTTTAAGAACTTTTTTCATTTCGGCGCGTTCGTTTTTAAAATCGTCGACTAATTTTTTTCTTATCTCTTTTTTATCGAGAGAGAATTGAGGGTTTTCGGCATCACCATACATTCTTATAAGAAGTTTGGTATTCCCAGTTCCGTCAGGTTCAATCTCTCCAAAACGTTCATCCCCTAATGTTTTCGATTTCTTTTTGATGAAATCTGAAAGCAATAGTTGTAAGTGGTAATCAATTTTATTTTCGAAACTATGTGTGCCTGACAATTGAAGACTCAAAGCATTCGATTTGATTTCCATACTTGGAATGTATATAATCTTATTCTTTATCTCGATAGTATTTTCGAGATTTGAAAATTTCAAGTTCTTCAAATCGTTTACATCAATATATTTCCCAAGTGCAAGCATAGGATCAAAATTTAGTAATTCGCCATTTTCAATCAGCACATTCCCTTTTGCATAAAACGCCTCGTGAATAGAATTTAAATTCTCATCCCATAGAATATTTATTTTCATTGACGTACTTAAATTACCACGGATGTTTTTATCTGTAATAATATCTACACCAAAATTATCAAACTCCCGGAATAAGTTACTTACATCTACTTTGTTTAATATAAGATCAATGTCCATCGGCATTCGCTTAGGTTGTTTTGCATTAAAATTAATTTTTGCAAATACTAGTCCTTTCTGTGAACGGCAAGCTAAATAGTTAGTAGAAATATTTTGATTTTCAATCGACATTTCACCTTGCACATCAAGAGCTTGAAATGGCAAGAATTGAATTTCTTTTACATTAAGTTTTAAATTAACATTCAACCTTGGGTTTATTTTTAGTCGATAAGGCTCGGTTTCAGTACTGTTCTCACCTGATGAAAGCAATTCTTTTAAATTTAACTTATTAGAAGTTAAAGCAGCATCAATACTTAGGTCTTCATTTTCACTTAATAAAAATGAAAAAAGGTTTCTAAAAAATCCTTGAAGAATTATATCAGAAGTTCCAATCTTTAAACTCATCGAGTTTATTCTCAAATCGGCTTTTTGGAAACTATAGTCGCCATTTATATTTTCTAGTGCTAGTGCATATTTCCCTGCTAATAAACTAGCGTTAGTAATTTTTACATTGCCCTCACTTTCGATGTGTTTGATGTTATTGTTTTTTTCTAAATCAGAGACATGAGTTTGTAGTTTTAGTTTTAAAGCTAGATCTCCCTTTTTAAAATCTACATCTTTTATTGGAAATATTTTTTGAATATCAGTTAGCGATTGTTGTGTTTCTATGTATAAATCAATATATGGGTCGTTTAGTTCGCTGATATTGATATGTCCCTGAATGGGTTTATCTTGAAATGTTGCAGTAAATGAATTTACATCTATTCGGTCATCAAGCATTGAAACGGTTGCATTATTATCATATGATAATTTAAAATTCAATCTATTTATTTTCTGATTTTTAATGCTTGAATTATTGATTTCTACTTCTGTATTTTCAAAACCTGCAAGCAATAGTATTCTTGGTGTTTTGTTAGAATCGAGACTCCCTTTAATGCTTGTTTGTAGAAACATAGTTCCAGTGCTCTTATACTCCTTAACTTTGTTACTATATTGATTTGGAAGAATACTTAAAAATGACTGTATATCTAACTCTTTACCTTGAGCAGTTAGGTTTATTGATTTATTAGATGAGGAGAAATTAATATCACCATCGAGCAATAAGTTTAATTTCTCAATTTTTATTGCAGCAGAATTAAATTGGTAATGATCATTTGTGAAATCAACGGCAATACTTGTGTTTAAATTAATCTCTTTGTTTTTGATGTAGTTAACCTGCTCATAATTCAAGGTCTTAACATGCATTTGGGAGATAAGGGTTAATTCGAATTCGTTGGCACTGAAGGCGCCTTTCGCTTTTAGGCTAGCAATATCGCTTCGGTAAATAAATTTTGAAGCTAAGTCAATATGCAATACGGAAGAGTTCAGAATGATTATTTCTTCAATACTCAATTTGAATTTTGAATTTTGAGTTGATGTATTTGTATCAGATTTGACAATTTCGAAATTACTGTTACCGAATTGGTCAATTTTAGAATTCCATGAAGCATGGTTAATGTAGAGTTTCTTGACATCATATTTACCTTGGTAGATATCCCAAATATTAAAAAAGAGTGAAATCTCTGAAGCTTGTAAAAGAATTCCTTTATGATTATTGTTTGATTCGTAGATGGTTACATCTGGGAATCGTAACGATATATAGGGAAAGTGCTTAAAATAAGAGAGTTCTATCTTCCCAACTTCAATAGGTGAGTTGAGCTGCTGGTTTAGTTTATCTAAAGCCGCAGATTTTATTTCCTTCTCGTACAAGAATATTAGTATAACTCCTTGTATAGCAAGTACAAGTAGAATTCCGAACACCCAAAGCAAGATTTTCCTTATTTTCTTCATTTATGGAATAAACGTTAAAAATACACTTCAAACATAATTAATGCATATTATTTGAAATTATTTTTTGGAATAAATAAAAGTATTCTATATTTGCAGTCCCAAAAGGAGGCTTAGCTCAGCTGGTTCAGACATCCCGATTACATCGGGAGTGGTCACTGAAAGAAAGAAGTAAAAGGAGGCTTAGCTCAGCTGGTTCAGAGCATCTGCCTTACAAGCAGAGGGTCACTGGTTCGAATCCAGTAGCCTCCACAAAACCTCGACAGACGTCGGGGTTTTTTTATGCCTATTCATCATGCACATGGGCTAGTGTAAACATATCCCTGTAATTCCTAGATACATTGAGTGAGTAAGGGATAAAGCCGATAGTATCATTTTGTGTGAAATCTATATTGGTAGTTCCTGAAAATACCTTACCTGCATCTACATAAATATGTACTTCAGGCCAAAGATATCCTTTCGATTGTCTAACAGAAGCAACATATTCGCGGAAATCAACTTCAGTGGTTCTTAAATTATTTATTGATGTTCCATAACCGCCAATCTGAAATTGATAAGGATGCCTTGTAGAGTTGCTGGATAAATAGTCTATATATGTTCCTTCTATATTCATATAGATATACCCTTTTGAAGGATCCCAATACATATTAGCTGCTGCTCCATTCGGATTAAGTATATCTACTCTTGTGTTTAATGGACTTACACTGGTAATGCTATCAATGCCTATATCGAATCTAACTTTTATATAATCACCTTCTGGTACTCGGAGTTTTAAAATCTTTGAGCTGCCAACATTTTCTTGAATAAGAAAGTAACTACTATCTTTTGGTATTGAATATGTTGAACTGTCTTGTTTTACGAATACAATGTTGCTAACAAAGTAGCTAAACTTAGAAATACTATAATTGTGATTTAAAGGTGTTGTGTAAAACGGAGAATCTGGAACTAGATTTAAGTCTCCTACCTGACTATCGAATTTAATTGTAATGTACCCGATTTTATTTTCATCATAAGCTGGTACAGTTTTATCTTCTTTTTTACATGAAAAAAGAAGCACTCCTAAGAGCGCAATGAATGTTTTGTATTTATTCATTGCGTTAAAACGAGTACTTCTTCATTTTAGTATTAAAACGCTATACCCATACCAATTAACCATCGGTAGTCATTCTTCATGCTAACATCTCGAAGTTTTTCTATTAAAGGCTTTTGATAGGAAATGTTCCAATTCAACTTTTTATAATAGATATCTATACCAGGAATAAGATAAACTGCTTTACCGTTCGTAATGCTTTGGTTTACTCCATGATCTTTATCCTGATCTGCATACTCAACAGAAGCACCTATTGATGGCATTACTGAAAAATCTTTTTTCTCAATACTATAATATACAGTTGTAGTAGAAGAATAACGATTTGCAAATTGATAAGATTGTTTATTTATACCATTCACTTTGAATAATAATTCTTGATTTACTCCCCACTGCTTATACTTCAACAGATAGCCTATATTACTCAGGAAATCCCAGCTACCAGTACCTGTTTGAATATGGGGGTCTACATTCCCTTCATTAGACAAAGTAGTCGACAAGCCAGTTGGAGCTTTAATACCAGCACCAATTACTACTCGATGAATGTAGGAGTGTTTCTCTGCATCCGAACGAAATAATTGATAGCGAATAATTCCTTGAATATCTCCAAGATGATTATAGCTGTCTAATACCAATCCTTTGTTTTCGATACTATTCATACTGTATGGAAAGAAGAACATCAATTGTATTTTTCTACCAATTTTCCATTGGCTCCATACTTCCATGGTTTGAAATGTTCTCCATTCTGTTCCGGTAATAGAACTATGACTAGTGCCACCATGTACATGGGCTTTAGTAGATTCGTATATACTGAATCGATAACGCAAACTAATACTATTTTTAGTTTGGTTCGGATGTAGACCTAAATATAAATTACACATGTCACATCCAGCAAATGCGATATTAACCGCAAAGATCATAGTCAACATTAATAATGCACGTTTAAAATATTTCTGAAATACTTTAAACGCTTTATCTGTTTGTTCCATAGAAAATATGCTCCCCGAGGGGAGCTATTAATCTTTACTTAGTCATTGTGAACATGGTTCACAGAAAACATTCCAGCGTAATTATCAGCGATGCTAGTTGAATAAGGCGCAAACATTACCATTGGATTTACATTGAAATTCACATTGGTAGTATTGCTTAAAACTTTTCCTGCATCTACATACATATGCACATTTGGTCCAGCGATGCCTTTTGCTTGACGTACTTCTGCGCGGTCAGCACCAAAGTTCATCGTAATGTTTTTGATGTTATTTATTGTTGGTGCAGAAAATCCTCCAAAACCACCAATATGATACAAGTAGTCTTGTCGTGTTGTAACACTATCCGTTGGGTCGTCATAATTACCTTCCATTTTTAGGAAAATATAACCAGAGTTCCAAGTCCAGTACATACCTGCTGCAGTACCAGCTGGGTCTAACGTTCCGGTTCTTTCGTTTAATGGTTTTGTATTGCGAAGGCTGTCGATACCCACTACAAACTTCACCCCAGAATAATTACCTTCTGGTACACGAATCATAATCTCTTGAGTTTCGGCATCGCTTTCTTGTACTAAGAAATAGCTACTGTCTTGAGGTACTACATAGGTAGAGCCATCTTCGTTTAACAACACAATATTACTAATGAAGTAATTGAATTTTGTAATCGAAAAATTTTGACCTAACGCATTCGTGTAAAATGGAGAGTCTAATACTAATCCTAAATCACCTACTCTATTATCATATTCTAATGTGATATAGCCTTTGTTGTTTGGATTAATTGGACTCGTTGGTGTTGTATCTTCTTTTTTGCATGCCGTAACAAAAAGCAATGCACTTAAACCTATCGTGAATAGTTTTTTCATTTGCGTAATTTTTTATTTTAAAATGTAATTAATTAATAATTTATTGGAAATAAATTACGCACAGGTTGGGGGCTTTAATAGTTTTGATTGATAACTACTTAGTAAAATTGGATGGTCTATAGTATGTACTTTTTGAATATGTACTATAGCATTATTAGAAGTGGAAACTTTGCTGAAAAATAAATCTTCTTTGATGTTTTTTAACACATTGATAATTATGCCTTCTGCTTCCTTTTCAGATGTTTGTTTCTCAATAAAACACTTTCCTTTACAACAAGAGCCTGGTACGTCTTTGTTAATACAAAGTTGTTCGATGACATACTCTTTCTCTAACTCATATAACGAAAACACTAAAGTCTTCTGCACACTTAGGAGAAGAATTAATAGGCCAACGAATATGGAAAGGGTATTTTTCACACTGCAAAGGTAGATATTTTAATTTGTATAATTATGACTCAAATCATAATATCAACTCAGCACTTCTTCTAATACATGATGCGATTTTAATCCTTTAAAGCCTGGCAAATGCCATTCGTAATACCGAATTAAATCCATTAATAATTGCTTTCTGTTTTCTGTGCTCAATTTGATGTTTTGAATTTCTGTAAAATTCGATTGCATTAATTGAAGCATCAGCTGACTACATACTTCATTCATAAATATCGGGTGCTCCGGTATAGAATCTACAAATTGAGCATTTTTCATATCGAAGTAGGTATGGTTCTTACTTAGAATTTGAGGGAAGAACCCTAGGTATTTAGTATACCTTAGCATAAACCATAAATGAAAGTTGGCAACAGATTCCTCGCTAATATCTAGTAGTTCTATAGCCTTAAATATAAATTCAAATAGTTCTTCGTCTGCTGGCTGTTCTTTTAATGTTTGGTATAATAACTCGCAAATGAATAAGGAGAGTGATGTTTTCACAACATCCATTGAAATGCTATTCAGGATTGGTTCATTTCGTAATTCGGAGATGCGTTGTAAACCATTGTTCTCTTTGTGGTATACAACCATTTGCAATAGGTGCAATGGTTGTAACATCGATGTTCTAATTTTCGATTTATTTTTACGAACGCCTTGAATTAAATAGGATTGAATTCCGAATTTTTCGGTAAAAATATGTACCACCAAACTGCTTTCTGAGTATGGTGTTGATCTTAAAATTATCCCTCTGCTTTTATGAAGCATTAACGAACTACTAATATTTTATTGACCATTACTTCTACACCTTCAATATCGGTAGAGAATACTAAATACACCCCACTAGTTACTTTTTCGCCGCTAAAATTTGTTCCATACCAAATAGCTTGAGATCCATTCGCTTTCGCATGGTAAACAATTTTGCCACTAATATCGGTGATTTTCACATCCGCATTTTGAACTAAACCATCTATAGCAATTGGTCCGGTATAGTCAGCTTTTACTGGGTTTGGGAATACTTTTACCAATTCTTTATTTTTCTCAGTTCCTTCTGTAGCATCACTACGGTATGATATAATTCCGTTATCACTTGCGAAAAATACTTCTCCTGAATATGGATTTATGGCGATGTCGTTTATTGCATTTGATAACAACGGACTGTTGCTTGTATTGAAATAATGGAGTTGCTCTGTACCATCTTCTGAAAATAACCAAGCCCCATTACTGGTACCCATCCACTTTCTATTAGCGCCATCAATTTTTATACAATTAATACTTTCATTTTCTAAAAGTGATTGTACAAATTCCCCGTCAATAACTTTTACGGGTTGCCCATCTACATTGTTTGATGTTAGAATAGTGGATGGATTATAAAATACTACAAGACCTTTATTTGTTCCAGCCCAAATCTTACCATCTTTATCTTCTGTTATACTTAATACTTGCGTAGCATCCTTTGGTAAATTACCAGAACCTTCTCCACTAGTTAATTTTTTATAAGTAACAGTGCCATTTGCATTTTCTTTAAACACTAAAATTGCATTGCTTCTAGGTATGCATACCCACTTCTGATCGAATTGATCTATAGTGATATCAGATACATATTTTAATTCTTGAAAAATACCAGGGAACTCAAATGCTTGCCATTGTCCATTTGATTTACGAACAGAAACAGGTTTATTAGCCCAGTAATTGGTTACCCACAATTGGTTTTTTGAATCGAATGCTAATCCTGTAATTCTATACTGTCCAGGATTTCCTAATGCTTCACCAATTGTTGAATTGTGATAACTGTAATTTTGAACGAACTGACCATTATTTACTTCTATTAAGCCTTTCCAAAAAGTGCCATAATATTCTCTGCCAGATTTAGGATCAATTGCTACAACTGTATAATCATAAAATGAGTCTATTGGCTGATAATTATAAACATTGATGTTCGACCAGATTTCATTATCTAAACGGTAAATTCCATTTTGAATAAATTTGTTCGAGAAATTATCACCAACAGAACCCGAAGCAACAATCATTTTGTTTCCACTGATGGCTAATCTTCTCGCCATAGTTTCATAAGGTCCTTGTGGAAAATACCTACCTACTTCCGTACTGTTTATAATTCTAATTAATCCTCCATAAAAATCGGCAGTCCACATCGCACCCGAATTATCTATGATTGCAGATTTAACGCTATACTTAGAAACGTCCGAGTAATAAACCACTAAGGGTTGCAGATTTTGGTCGTATGTACGTACCGAAATATTTTCTACAACGAGAAGTTGATCATTGTCGACCACGAATTTTGAAACGAAGGCAGGGAATATACTAGTAGCAGTAGCCCAAACTCCATTTGAGTAGTACCTAATGGAATCGCCATACTTAGCAATCAATTTATCGTGGTAAGCAATTAAGGAGCTTGTTATTTTGCCAGAAGGGTAATTCTGAATAGAATCATGTTTAGTCCAATTTTGGTAATTCGCTAAATTGGGGTTGTTGATGTTGGCTTCTAAAATCCCACTATCTGTAGCGGCATAAATCTTATCATTAAGCTTTGCCATATTGTAAATGGATAGTGACGCCCCATTTTTGCCCAAATAGTAAGTGTCCTTAATTTCATTTTTAGCGATATCATACAATACAGTGCCAAAACCACAATTGATATAGGCGATACCATCAATACAATCAATAGAATTGATGCTCTTAATTCCAACTATTTCTTTTTTGAAAATATCATTGATGTTGATGATTTCTTTTCCTCGAATTACATCAATATTGGTATTGGCATATCCGATGATAACTGTGCCACTTGGCTTGTCAATAGCCGCAGTTTTAATAGATACATCTGATAACCCATCAATTTTGGTGATGGTTTGAAAGGTGCTATCCTGAAGGTTAAATGTGAAAATACCCGACTTGCAAATACCATACAGCTGATTTCCCGATTCGAGTACTTCAATGGCTTGTTGATAAGGCATGTGAGTACGCCAAGAACCAATCGCAGTGTTTTGTGCGTAAGTGTTTAACTGGCAAGTTGTTAGTAATATTATGGATAATATGAATCTCATTTGAATCGAATAATAGTCTAATTAACAAAAAAACTCCTTATTTATTACTTCATATCCCGAAATAAGCCTGAAACTCCTCATTATTCTCGAAAAAAAATGACAAATTTGCAACCTAATAAAATTAGCTAGTTTTTACTTTATTATATATTTCCCATGTGGAGAAGATTCGGTGAGTCGATATTAAGATTTAGAATTACCCTATTACTGATTATTGCAGTAGCGGTAAGCTTCATGGCCTATAAAGGCAAGGATGTTGAGCTTGCTTTTGCTGGGGCAAAGGTTTTGCCTGTTACAGACTCTGCCTATGTTGCTTACAATGAATTTAAGAAGCAATTTGGCGAGGATGGAACGATGATGGTTATTGGTGTTCAATCTGATAAAATATTTGAAAAAGATTTTTATAACCAGTGGACTGCTTTAGGTGATTCCATCAATCAAATCGAAGGGATTTCCAATGTTCTATCTATTGGAAATTTATTTGAACTTCAAAAAGACACATTAAATAAAACATTTAAATTAAAGAAACTCCATTCGGGCGATGCAATAAGTCAAGAACAATGCGATAGCATTAAAGAAAAAATTCTTGCCTTACCTTTTTATGCCAATTTAGTATTGAACAATGATTCAAATACTACCTTAATGGCAATCAGCTACGATAAGAACACACTAAACACTCGTCGCAGAACACCTGTAACAAATGATATTTTAAGACTAGCCAAAAATTTTGAAATTAAAAATAACATTACACTTCATTATTCAGGATTACCTTTTATTAGAACAATTATTTCATCAAAGGTTTCTCGTGAATTTGAATTATTTCTAACGCTAGCTGTAATTATTACTGCTGTTATTTTATTGCTGTTCTTTAGATCATTTTATGCAGTGCTTTTCCCAATTATAGTTGTATTGATTGGTGTAATTACATCTTTGGGTACTTTAGTCTTGTTTGATTATCAAATTACATTACTTACTGGATTAATACCACCACTCATTGTAGTAATTGGTATCCCAAACTGTATTTTAATTCTTAACAAATACCATACAGAATACATGTTGTCGCAAGACAAGGTGAAAGCGATGAACATTGCAATTCTACGTGTAGGAGAAACTACATTTTTTGCCAATGTAACTACAGCCATTGGCTTTGGTGTATTTGGATTAACAAGTTCTGAAATATTAACACAGTTCGGAATTGTAGCTTCCATCAATGTAATGTTAACTTGGATTATTTCTTTGATCTTAATTCCAATCATCTTTACTTACTTACCAAATCCTAAATCTTGGCAAACAAAGCATTTAGAAAACAGAGGGTTAAATGCTGTTATCAAGAAAATAGATTTCTGGGTTCATAATTATTCGAAATATGTTTATGGCATTACGATTTTAATTGTAATTATTTCCTTGTATGGAATGACGAAGATTAATGTTAATGGATATATGGTGGATGATTTACCTCAAAAAGATCCAGTACTTACTGACTTGAAATTTTTTGAACGAAATTTTGATGGAGTATTACCATTAGAAGTACAGATAGATTCGAAGCGAAAAAATGGATTACTTAATATTGCTACCATAAAGAAAATTGAAAAGCTAGATAAGATGATGAGTACTTATCCGGAATTTTCAAGATCAATATCATTAAATGAAGTACTGAAGTTTTCTAAACAAGCATTTTATAATGGCGACCCTTCATTTTACCAATTACCTTCTGAAGGTGAAGCCGCATTTATATTACAATATGCTAAGAACTCTGGCGGTAATGGTAGCATGTTGAATTCTTACATCGACTCATTAAATCAAAAAACAAGAGTTAGTTTTCAGGTGAAAGACGTGGGCTCAAATAGAATGAACAAACTATTAGATGAAGTTAAACTCCGAATAGATTCTATATTCAATCCTAAGAAATATGATGTGTTATTAACAGGGGCTAGTGTGATATCTGTTAAAGGCTCAAATTATCTTTTGGTGAATTTAATTGAAAGTTTATTAATCGCTATCGGTTTAATTTCCATTTTAATGTTGGTGTTGTTTAGAACATTTAAAATGGTGATGATTTCATTAATTCCGAATATCATTCCTTTGCTAATCACTGCTGGTATAATGGGTTTCCTTGGTATGAGTTTAAAGCCAAGTACTATTTTAATTTTTAGTATTGCATTTGGTATAGCCTCCGATCAAACATTATATTACTTAACGAAATTCAGACATGAGCAATACACCAAAGATTGGAGCATCTCTAAAATTGTTTCAGTTACGTTAAAAGAAGCCGGACTTGGTATGATATACACTGCAATTATTTTGTTCTTCGGATTCGGAATTTTTTCAGCCTCTAATTTCGGAGGAACAGTCGCTTTAGGAATTTTATTATCCATTACATTATTAGTTGCATTAATATCTAATTTAATTTTGTTGCCAACATTGCTTTTAAGTTTAGAACGTAAGCTTGAAAAGAAGAAAAATAAATAAGTATGAGTAAGTACCCAGAATATAAACAATTAAATTTATCGCAGATCGGGAAAGATGTGTTGAAATATTGGAAGGACGAACAAATATTTGAAAAAAGTATTTCTACACGACCTGAAAATAAGCCCTATACTTTTTATGAGGGACCACCTTCTGCGAATGGTATGCCAGGTATTCACCACGTAATGGCGAGAAGTATAAAAGATATTTTTTGTCGCTATAAAACATTACAAGGATTTCAAGTAAAAAGAAAAGGTGGATGGGATACACACGGTTTACCTATTGAGTTAGCAGTAGAGAAAGCCTTAGGTATTACAAAAGAAGATATTGGTAAGAAGATTTCAGTTGATGACTATAATGCAGCTTGCAAGAAAGAAGTAATGCGTTATACGGATGTGTGGAATGACTTAACTGAAAAGATGGGATATTGGGTTGATTTAAATGATCCCTATGTAACTTATCACAATGAATATATTGAAACACTTTGGTGGTTATTACAACAAATGTATAAGAAAGGTTTGCTGTATAAAGGTTATACTATTCAGCCCTATTCACCAGCTGCAGGAACAGGATTAAGTTCGCATGAACTCAACCAGCCTGGAACCTACAAAATGGTTAAGGATACCACAGCTGTTGCTCAATTCAAAATAAAAAGAAACGAATTATCAGAGAAGATATTTAATGGAATAAATAGTGATGTTCATTTCATTGCTTGGACAACTACTCCATGGACTTTACCATCTAACACAGCATTAGCAGTAGGCAAAGGAATTGAATATGTACTTGTGCAAAGTTTTAATCAATATACATTTGAGCCTATTCATGTAATTCTTGCTAAAGATTTATGTAGTAAATATTTCTCCGATAAAAATGCTGAGTTAGCAATTGAAGATTATAAATCTGGAGATAAAAATATTCCGTTTAAAGTGCTTCATTCATTTAAAGGAATAGATTTAGTAGGTATTCAGTACGATCAATTATTGCCTTATGCTCAGCCAGAAGATGGTGATGCATTTAAAGTAATTATTGGCGACTTTGTAACTACAGAAGATGGTACAGGTATAGTACACATTGCGCCTAGTTTTGGTGCAGACGATTTTCGTGTGGCGAAACAAAACGGTATTGGCTCATTAACCTTGGTTGATAAGCGAGGAAAATTTTTGGAGTCTGTAACTGATTTTGCAAATGAATTTGTGAAGGAAGATTACTTATCGGCTGAAGAAAAAGAAGTTGAACGCATTAAGCAAGGAAGAGATAAATACTTATCAGTTGATGAGCGAATTGCAATTAAATTAAAAACCGAAAATAAAGCATTCAAAGTAGAAAAGTACGAGCATACCTATCCACACTGTTGGAGAACGGATAAGCCAATATTGTACTACCCATTAGATTCTTGGTTTATTAAAACTACTGCTTTAAAAGAGCGCATGGTAGAATTGAATAAAACGATTAATTGGAAACCTGAATCTACAGGAACAGGAAGATTTGGCAATTGGTTGGAGAACCTAGTGGATTGGAATTTATCTCGTTCGAGATATTGGGGAACACCTCTACCAATATGGAGAACAGAGGATGAATCGGAGGAACGTTGTATTGGTACTGTAAACGAATTAAAAGAAGCATTAAAAGAGGCCGTAGTTTCTGATGCGCTTAATGCAGATGAAAAAATAAAATTACAAGACATCATTAAACAATACGATAATAACACTTACGATTTACATCGCCCGTATGTTGACGATATTATTTTAGTTTCCAAAAGCGGAAAGAAAATGATTCGCGAAACGGATTTGATAGACGTTTGGTTTGATTCGGGTGCAATGCCGTATGCCCAATGGGGATTAGATATGCAGAAACTTGCAGCTGGCGACTCTCAACCTTTTGCTAGTGGTTGGAATGGGGCTTATCCTGCAGATTTTATCGCAGAAGGTGTTGATCAAACGAGAGGATGGTTCTTTACTCTTCATGCAATAGGAGTATTGTTATTTGATTCTATTGCATATAAAAATGTTGTGTCTAATGGATTAGTGTTAGACAAGAGCGGCAATAAAATGTCTAAACGTTTAGGCAATGCAGTAGACCCATTTGAGACTATTGAAAAGTTTGGATCAGATGCTACACGTTGGTACATGATTAGCAATGCAGCTCCATGGGATAATTTGAAATTCGATTTAGAAGGTCTACAAGAAGTACAGCGCAAGTTTTTCGGCACACTTTATAATACCTATGCATTCTTTGCATTATATGCTAATATCGACCAGTTTGAAATCGATGAACAAAATTTAATTCCAGTGAGTGATCGTCCGGAGTTAGATCGATGGATAATTTCTAGTTTACATACATTAATTAAAGATGTAGAAGAGGCATATGAAAATTATGAGCCACATAGAGCAGCAAGATATATTCAAGCTTTTGTAGATGAAAATTTATCGAATTGGTATGTTCGTTTAGCTCGTCGACGTTTTTGGAGAGGTGAAATGACAGATGATAAAAAGTCTGCTTATGAAACACTATTCGAATGTTTAACAGTATGTTCTAAATTAATGAGCCCTATTGCACCATTCTTTTCTGATTGGATGTACAAGAACTTAACGGATGGCATTCGTGCAAAATCAATTCAATTCAACACAGCATTAAAAGAAGAGTCGATACATTTAAGCAATTGGTCAAACTCAGACGAATCATTAATTGAAGTAGGATTAAATGAGAGTATGAAACTTGCACAAGATATTTCTTCAATGATTCTTTCTCTTCGTAAAAAGGTAAATATTAATGTTCGTCAGCCTTTACAAAAAGTATTGATCCCTATACTTGATGATCAATTTGAAGCTAAGGTTGAGCGAGTAAAAAGTTTAATTTTATCTGAAACTAACATAAAGGAATTAACTTATTTAAAGGACACCGAAGGTTTTATTAAGAAAAAAATCAAGCCTAACTTTAAATTACTAGGGGCGAAAGTAGGGAAGGACATGAAAGAGGTTGCCGCGGAAATTGCCGCATTTAATCAAGAAAGTATTCTTTTATTGGAAAAAGTGGGACAAATCACGTTGAAAACAGGAGGATATGAATTATTAATCGACGAAGTGGAAATCATTGCAGATGACATTCCGGGTTGGTTAGTAAATGTAATGGGAAGTTTAACTGTAGCACTCGATGTTAATATTAGCGAGGAGCTCCGATTAGAAGGAATTGCACGTGAATTTGTGAATAGAATACAGAATTTAAGAAAAGATAAGGGATTTGAGGTTACTGACCGCATAAATGTGGTGGTGGCTGAAAATGAATTTATTAAAGAGGCAATAAATCATAATTTAAACTATATTTGCGCCGAAATTTTGGCGAACAATTTAGAGTTCGCATCAACATTAACAACTAAGGAAAGGGTAGAAATAAATGAAAAAGAAATCTACATCAGCATCGAAAAAGCCAGCTAAAGCTGCTAAAAAAGCAGTAAAAGTGGTTAAGTCGAGCGGATCAGCAAAGAAGGCAGTAACAAAGAAGGTAGTTGCTAAGGCAGCTCCTGCGAAAAAGGCTGTAGCTAAAAAAGTAGTAAAGAAAGCAGCACCTGCAAAAAAAGTAGTAGCGAAAGCAACTCCTAAAAAAGCAGCTGTAAAAGCAGTTACTAAGAAAGTAGCCCCTAAAAAGGTAGCTCCTAAAAAAGTGGCAGCGAAAGTAGCTCCTAAAAAGGTAGTAGCAAAAGCAGCTCCTAAAAAAGCAGTTCCTGCAAAGAAAGTAACTAAAAAAGTAGCACCTGTAAAAAAGGTAGTAGCGAAAGTTGCTCCTAAGAAAGTTGTTTCTAAAGTTTCACCTAAAAAAGTAGCACCAGCAAAAAAGGCAGTAGCGAAAGTTGCTCCGAAAAAAGTTGTTGCAAAGGCAGCACCTAAGAAAGCTGTCCCAGCGAAAAAGGTAGTAGCGAAAGTAGCACCTAAGAAAGTTGTGGCTAAAGCAGCACCTAAGAAAGCGGTTGTTAAGCCAGTTGTTAAGGCAGTTGTTAAGGCAGTTCCTGCTAAAGTGGAAGCTAAAAAAGTGGAAGCTAAAAAAGTGGATACGAAGCCAGTAGCAGTTAAGCCAGTAGTACCAGCAGTACCTAAATCACCTGAAAAAACACGTTACTCAGATTCTGAATTAGTAGAATTTAAAGATATCATTGTAAGAAAGTTGAACTCGGCAAGAGAAGAACTTCAATTGTTAACGGAAACTTTGAGTAATCCGAATAGCAATGGTACAGATGATACTGCAGGAACATTTAAAGTGTTAGAAGATGGTTCTGCAACATTAGAAAAAGAACATGTTAATCAATTAGCTGCTCGTCAGCGTAAGTTTATTGATCAATTAGAAGCAGCTTTGGTTCGTATTGAAAATAAAACATACGGTGTTTGCAGAGAAACTGGAAGGTTAATCCCGAAAGAGAGACTTAGAGCTGTTCCCCATACTACATTGAGTATGGAAGCTAAATTGAAACAGAATTAATACTAAACAATTCAATCAAAGTATGCGATATTTATCGCATACTTTTTTTTTATACACATGAAAATCTACATAAAACCAATCCTTATCGTTATCGCTGTTTTAGCTATTGATCAACTAATTAAATTTTGGATCAAAACAAACATGTATATCGGTGAAGAGTACAATGTATTTGGGAATTGGTTTATTATTCATTTTACTGAAAACAACGGGATGGCCTTCGGATTAGAACTTGGAGGGAATTACGGTAAGCTTGCATTAAGCTTGTTTAGAGTGTTCGCAGTATTTGGATTGGGTTATATTTTCCATTATGTAGTAAAACATAAATATCACTTCGGATTAATTACATGTGTTAGTTTAATACTAGCTGGAGCATTAGGTAATATTATCGACTCTGTTTTTTATGGCAAGTTATTTGGTTATGCAGACTACTTGCACGGTCGTGTAGTCGACATGTTTTATTTCCCCATAATACAAGGGTTTTACCCAGATTGGATGCCTATTTGGGGTGGTCAAGATTTCATTTTCTTTAGACCAGTCTTTAATTTTGCCGACTCGGCAATTAGTATTGGAGTAATCGTGATTATCATTTTTCAGAATAAGTTTTTGAACAAAGACTTAAGTAAAATTGAAGATCAGATTGCTGAATAG
The DNA here is from genome assembly GCA_044337515.1 of Sphingobacteriales bacterium. Lineage (GTDB taxonomy): Bacteria > Bacteroidota > Bacteroidia > Sphingobacteriales > Sphingobacteriaceae > CAJBVG01. The sequence continues at coordinate 61,976 of JBIINK010000002.1, forward strand.
TACTTGTTTAAGTTATTTATACTTCTATAATCTAAGTTACATTTGTTGCTATCAACAAATTGTAAATGAAACGTATACTCTTATTCGGAATTATTATTTTTTCAGGTATTAATTCTATCGCTCAATTCCAATCGGAAAAAAACAATCAAAGAACAATTGAAGTAGTCGGTTCGGCTAGTTCTGAAATTGAACCGGATCAAGTACACATCAGTTTTACCATCAAAGACTACGAGCTTTCAGGTAAAGCAATTCATGTTGATAAAACAGAAGTAATCATCAAGCAGTTATTAGATAAATATCACATCAATCCTAAAGATTTTACTGTACTAAATATTTATGGGTACATGACCTATGAGGATAACAACAAAGCAGGGCATTATCAGTCTAGAAAAACTTATGGATTAAAAGTAAGTGATCTATCTGTAGTAAACTCATTTATTGCAGAAATTGACAAGTATGCCTTAGAATCTGTCAATATTGATGAAGTAACACATTCAGATCTTTCAGTACATTATAAAACAGTAAGGAAGTTAGCAGTTAGCTCAGCGAAGCAAAAAGCATTTGATGTTCTTTCAGGTTTTGGCGAAAAATGTGGTAGAGTAATAAAAATCGAAGAAATTTCATCGAATTATAACGATAGAATAGGTGTTCAATCTATTTCTAATTATAAAAGTGCCGATTCAGAGACATCTGGTATCGGTTCACAAAAGATAAAACTCTCTTACCAAGTTCGTGTGGTGTTCGAGATTAAGTAGTGACAAATGACCTATGTCATAGAATTGTAAGCAAATCTATTATATATTTGAATATCAAAAAAACCCAATATTATGAAACGCTCACTCATTTTAACCATAATATTATTAAGTACATTTTGCGTAAATGCACAAGATAATACAATAGGTAATGACTATCCCATTCGTAAAATGGAAGTCTTTGGTTATGCTACCGCTAATCTAGCCCCTAATGAAATCTATACCAGTTTTGTTATTAAAGAGTATACTGATAACAATAAAATTATTTCTATAAAGGAAAGTGAAACAAACATTCTAAAAATTATTAAATCAATTGGATGTGATGTTTCAGATTTTTCAATCGGGAATATCTACGGTTATATTACCTATAATGGTCCGAATAATGAAGAAGGACAATTTGAGCATAGAAGACTTTATCTTTTGAAATTATCAAGTGTGAAATGTATTGATATATTTCTTGATAGTGTTGATCCTCGTGCATTAGAATCTTTCAACATTGATGAAATGGACAACAATGATATTGATTCTACCGTTAGAGAATTACAATTATGTGCCTTCGATAAAGCTAGAGAAAAGGCTATCATTTTGCTGAAAACTTACGGAGAAGAATGTGGACGAGTTTTAGATATTCAAGAAATTGATCGTTCAATAACTTATCCAGACTTTACAGGTAAAGGCAGTAAATCTCAAGTTGTAAATGGTACTGGTACTAGAAGTGTAGATTCTAATCAAAGCAGAACAAAAAGTATTAAAGTAGAATATCAAGTTAAAGTGACATTCGAAATAAAATAGGGTGTTTTTATTTCGGTAGTGCCATCTCCATTTTGGCTAGTGCTCTAGCTCGGTGACTGATGGCACTTTTTTCTTGCTCATTCATTTCGGCAAAAGTGATGTGATGAAATTCTGGTTCGAATATAGGATCATAACCAAAGCCATTTGTTCCGCTTCTGCTTTCGCGGATATTGCCTTTAATCTCTCCTTCAAAAAGATATTCTTTCCCTTCCAAAATCAAGGCAATTACGGTTACAAATTTTGCTGCTCGGTTTGTTACGCCTTTCAAGTTTTGCAACACTTTGTCAATATTGTTTTCGTGATTGGTAGGCTCGCCTGCATATCGTGCAGAGTAAACCCCAGGCTCGTTGTTTAATGCTTCTATCAGTAAACCAGAATCGTCTGCAAAACAATTGCAGTTGTATTTTCGATGAATCGTTCTTGCTTTGATTAAAGCATTTTCGATAAACGTATCACCATCTTCAATAATATCTTCAGTAAATCCAATATCATTCATGCTTACCAATTCAAATCGATCGGCAAGAATGAATTTTATTTCATCAATTTTGTGTTTATTGTTGGAAGCAACAACTAGTTTTTGTTTCAAGGGATTATTTTTTTATCTCTTCGTAATCAACAAAATCATTATTGCTTTTAGTAAAACTAAATCTTTTCTTAGGTTTTGGTGGAGCAAAATCAACATGAATCTCCCCTTCTGCTTTCTTTTGCTGAGCTTGTTGACGACGGTAATGCTCATTCATGCTTTGTTGTGCTTTTTTCTGCATTTCCGAAACCATAAATGGCATAAATAATCTAGATAGTGAACGAAGCACCATGATTATTAAAATAAGTATGAGAATGAATTTAATCATAACAAAATTGTGTGTACAAATATACTAATTAACGGATTTCAAAGAAGCTTGTTTAACTTTTCTTTGTAAACTTTTCATTATAAAAGTTCTCCAAGGCAAACATTTCGTCCCTTAATTTCGCAGCCAACAAGAAATCTAGGTCCTTAGATGCCTTCATCATATCCTTCTTCGCACGCTCAATTGCTTTTTCCAAGTCTGTCTGGCTCATATAAGGCACAACCGGGTCTGCAGCTAAGTAATTATCCTCCCGCTCTACATAGGCTTGTTGAACGCCTCCTTTAAAGTCCATAATCGAAGTTTGCTCGATAATAGCTGCCCTTGATTTTGTTACGGTAGTTGGAGTAATGCCATGCTCTGTATTGTATAGTATTTGTTTTTCTCGTCTGCGATTCGTTTCCTCTATGGTTACTTGCATAGATCTTGTTATAGAATCGGCGTACATAATTACTTTACCTTCCGAATTTCTTGCGGCTCTACCTATCGTTTGTATTAATGCTCGCTCTGATCTTAAGAAACCTTCTTTATCCGCATCTAATATGGCCACTAAGGAAACTTCAGGTAAATCTAATCCTTCACGTAATAGATTGATTCCAATTAATACATCAAAGGTTCCCAATCTTAGATCTCGAAGAATCTCTACACGCTCCATCGTTTTCACTTCAGAGTGAATATACCTGCATTTAATGTTTAACCTAGTTAGGTATTTGCTTAACTCCTCCGCCATGCGCTTGGTTAATGTTGTCACCAATACACGAAATCCATCTTTAATAGTCTTATCTATTTGGTCCAATAAATCATCTACTTGGTTTACTGCCGGACGAATTTCTATAATAGGATCTAACAATCCTGTTGGGCGAATAATTTGTTCTACCACTACACCCTCCGATTGCTGTAATTCGTAATCACCAGGTGTTGCGCTTACATAAATAATTTGACCAGTAAGCGATTCAAATTCTTGAAAATTTAATGGTCTGTTATCCATTGCCGATGGTAAACGGAATCCATATTCTACAAGAGATGTTTTTCTCGAACGGTCGCCTCCGTACATGGCACGTATTTGTGGAATGGTAACATGACTCTCATCAATCACCATTAAAAAATCGTCAGGGAAATAATCTAGTAAACAGAATGGACGGTCACCCATTTTTCGCCCATCAAAGAAACGAGAATAATTTTCGATGCCTGAACAATATCCTAATTCACGAATCATTTCTAAATCATAATTCACTCGTTCATCAATTCGCTTCGCTTCTAAAAATCTTTTTTCGTGTTCAAATTGTTCTTTGCGTAATACTAATTCATCTTGAATGTTTCGAATGGCACCTTGCATTCTATCTTTCGGAACTACATATAAATTCGCAGGGTAGATGGCCGCAGTATCTGTTTTCTCAATTGTTTTGCCCGAGTTCGGTTCGATGGTACTAATCTCTTCAATCTCATCTCCAAAAAATGAAATGCGCAAAGCATAGTCTGCGTATGCCAAATAGATATCTACTGTTTCTCCTTTTACTCGGAAAGTTCCTCGTTTAAATTCAGCAGTAGTACGTGAGTATAATAATTCAACTAATCTAAATAGAAATGCATTTCTACTTACTACTTGTCCAACTTGTAACCGTACCACACTATCGGTAAAGTCATCTGGATTACCCATACCATAAATACAGGATACCGATGAAACCACAATGATATCTCTACGCCCAGAAACCAATGCTGATGATGTTCTTAATCGAAGTTTTTCAATCTCTTCGTTAATCATCAAATCTTTTTCGATATAAGTATTCGTTGTAGGGAGGTAAGCTTCTGGTTGATAATAATCGTAATACGAAACAAAATAATTGACAGAATTTTCTGGAAAGAATTGTTTGAATTCTCCGTACAGTTGAGCTGCTAATGTTTTGTTGTGACTTAAAATTAATGTTGGTCGTTGTACTTCTTGAATTACATTGGCAATGCTAAATGTTTTTCCAGAACCAGTAACACCTAATAACGTTTGATAACGATCATTCTTCTCTAATCCCTCCACTAATTGGCGGATAGCTTCTGGTTGATCGCCAGTTGGAACATAGTCGGATGTGATTTTAAACTGCATAAACAAATATAGAAAAGTTAAGAGCTAGTATACAACATGGATTATAAATGACTTAACACCGGCATCGGTTTCTAGGTAGCCGATATATGCGCCTGGAGCTACTGTTGTTCCTTTAAACTTACCGTCCCAAGTAAAGGGTTCATTCTGCCCAACACTGTGTATTATTTTACCCCATCGATCAAATATTTTAAAAGATAATAATCGACAAGGGTTGTTAGTTGTATTATCAATACTGAAATAATCATTATTCCCATCTCCATTTGGTGAGAATACTTCAGGGATATAAATTCCACCTGCTGTATTTTCCTTTACAAATGGAATACTTATCGTTACAGAATCCGAACAAGTTGAATTCGGATTGGTGTAAAGTGTTACATCATAAGTGCCAGAAATTGGGAATGAATGTAATAGTATATTTTCTGTACTTGTAAACCCATCGCTCAATTTCCATAAGATGTTTGTGCTTGGATTTTTTGTATTCAACATCAAATTTTGCAAACATGGGTCATTCGTCACTTCGATTTCTGCTGGAGTGTACTCAGAAACGTTAACAAGTAAAGTATCTAATCCCTTCTCGCAATTATTATTGTCAATGCTTACTCTAACGATATAGGTTCCGGGTTTTGTGAATTGATGAGTGAATGTTTTACTCGGGAAAGTTATTGTTCCTGTTTGCTCGTCTACTTGCCAGTTATAAATTGGATTGCTCATCGAATTACTCACGTTGAATTCAAAATCTTCATTTGCACACACACCAGTATACACTATGTTTGTTAGCGTTGGGAAGTAGTCAATTATATTTACATGTACAGTGTCGGTATCGGAGTTGCACCCAAAGTCGGAAATGACAGTACAAATATAACTTCCAGATTTCGCATAACTATGCAAGGTATTTTCTCCCGTTGTTGAATTATTAGCAGATGTTGGGTCTCCAAAATTCCAAGAAGTACTAATTGGTACACTTGGGCTATTCACACTAAATGATACCGGACTATTTTTGCAATAGGAGGAAGCGAGGTAATCAATTTCGACTGGAATTTTTTCGGCAATAGTTATCGTTATACTATCGGCTTTCGATCCACAAAGCGTTGTAGAAAACAAACGTATTACATAAATGCCAGGATTCGTAAATGTAAAGTCTGGTGCTTCTAAATTTGAAGTATCATCGGCACTTGTACTGATTCCGAAATCCCAATGGTATTTAACAATTGCACTTGAACTATAATTCACATTAAATGTTAAAGGCTTATTAATGCAATTTCCAGAATTAACCAATTCAACTAAATAGGATTTACTGTTTACTATTTCTATGCTTATGGTATCTGTGTCGGAATTGCATTCAAAATAGGATATATAATAAATATTAAAAACACCAACACTATCAAATGAAAAATTCATTTCATCTCTTGCTGTATCAATCATTGCAATGGTATCGCCGAAAATCCACATTGAACTTATAGGTTCAATAGAACTACTTGTAGTAAATTTTATATTTTCTCTAAGGCAATACGTAGCATTACCAAGAGTATTAATAGAGGATGTATCCCTTGCGGTGTTACATTTTTTAGCAACATTAAATCCAGTTGGACTAGCACTTGTTGCTAATATAATTGAGTTGCCTGCTGGATTAAAAGATACTGCAATACTTCTTCCGTCTACAGTAATTGATTTGGTCTCTAAAATTATCGGTATGAAATAGTCACAGCAATATAATTTTAGACTATCGGTTTTAATAACTACTAAAGAATTAATATTCCCTTTTGAAAAAGAATTAGAAGTAAAATTAATGACCAATTCATTATCTCCACTTACAGCAGCAGAGCTTAAGCTGTTGATGCTGCTATTTTTATTTAATAGAACAGATGATTGATAATTTCCATCCATATCAGTATTAATAATTAATAATCGTGTGGGTACATAAACACTATCTGCCACATTAGTCGTATCGAAATTTGCAACTATACTAATCCCTCCATTCATTTTTACAATAGAGTAGGCACTTTCGTTAGATTCTGTTCCAAAAGTTTTGCTGGATAGCAAGGCTAAGTTCAAATCGAATTTACTTAACAAAACATCATACCTACCAGCACCATATGAATGTGTACCACCTAGCATATAGATATTGCCATTGTCAACTAATAAATCATAAGCACCCTCACTATCTAGTCCTCCCAATGTTTTTGTAACGATATTAGTTAAGTCCTTGGTAAGTTTTGTAATGAACACATCCATTTCTACTTGCCATATTTTAGAACCAATTATGACTAATGAATTATCTGGGAGTTCTCTAATATTGTTAAAGTAATCTGCTCCAAAAGCTGAACTGATTTTTGCGGTTAGCAAATCGCCATTTTCGGCAATATGATAAATAAGTGCATCTCGGTCGGAAAGTTTATCACCAGTTCTAGAGCCATAACCTACGATATAGTAGGTCCCATCGGAGTATTGAATTCCAGATTCACAGATGTCATTGAATAAACGTTCGGATTGCCTAGACCATATGATATTTAAATTCAAGTCTAGTTTCATCCAAAACATATTGGTACCATATGTATTCATGGAATCACTTATACCACAAATGAAAATATTGTTGTCAGCTGTATAAACTATTTTATTGATGCTTTTGGTTTTGGTGAACTCTTGCTCTTTTAAGATAGCACCATCTGCGCTGGTGATCATTAAATTCGATTCCCCATTTGATGAGATTCCTGCAAAGATCATATTCCCACCTGGAAGAAGGAGCATCGCGGTACTTCGAGTTGCTTTACCGCCGTTTACATATGCTTTAAGCCAGTTGTCGGCATGTACAACTAGAGTCGAAATAAAAAATACCAAGAAAAGAAGTATTGTTTTTTTAAGCATATAATAATATCCGTCGAAATGATAGATATTAACAATATTACGCTTAATATCAGAAAAGATTGCAATTATATAGTCATTAATACTATCTAAGAAGTGTTATTGTTTGTATTATTTTTTGATTATTAAATTCTAAATAGAGAATGTAAGTTCCATTTGGAAAGTCTATTTGCCCATTTTTGCCATCCCAAGTAAAATTAGTTGTGGATTCTTTTAGAATAGCTCCCCAGCGGTTATAGATGCACATTTTTTTTAGTTTACACTTACTTGTACTCTTAATTAGGAGTTCATCATTTATGCCGTCATTATTTGGGGAAAATATATTTGGGATTTCAATTTTTGGTTCATTCTCAGTTGGACTATAAAGAATTTCTTGAGTAAGTGCATCAGCACATAATGATCCAGAATTGGTAATTAACTCTATGTTGTATATTTCATTTGAATTAAAAGCAGCAGATGCATTTAAATTATTAGAAATTAACGCTCCGTTTAATAGCCATGAAAATGTGCCAAAATCAAGATGGGCACTCAAATTATTTAGAAATACGTTCCCTGTGCAAGTATCAATTAACACTTCGAAATTAGCATTATTCAAATCAGTGATTGTTATAGATAAAACAACTTTATCATTACTACAATCGTTACTAGATGTAAATTTCACTGTATAATTTCCAGGGGCATTGTAAACATGAGCAGCATTTTTCGAAAATACAATATTTTCAATTCCACTTGCAGCATCATCAAAATCCCACTGTGCAATTGCATTGGGGTCATTTGTACTGCTGTTAAAAAAAACACTATCACCAACGCAATATAGAACCTGTGTGTTTAATATAGTTGATTGAACCACTATACTCTCTACAACATTTATTGTCATAGTATCCGAGTCAGAAACACAACCATCCGTTGCAATAAGTAAAATAGTATAATTTCCACTCGTGTTATAGGTATGAAAAGCGTTATTCAATGTCGAAAAATTATTACTGCCAGAACCCACATCTCCAAAATCCCATGTATATGTAGCTGAAGGATTATTACTAATTGAAGAAAAGTCAATTGGATTATTCTTACAAAATTTTGTAGCACTTGTAAAAATACTTGTTGAAATAGTACTACTAACATCACATAGGTTAGAAGCAACTAGATTAGCATTAGATTTTTGCAAAGTAAAAGCGTTGTTGTTGTTTGCTATAGTACTTGAGAATACAGGTGTAGATAATGTCAAATTTGCAGCAGAAATCAAAAAAATAATATCTGACAAAGCATTACAACAAATATCATTTGTAATTAAATCGGTTTTAGTTAGTAGCAAGTCAAAGTCTGCAGAATTACTTTTGCTACCACAAACCATATAATATGTATTGTTCAGTTCAGCTAAAATTTTATACCCATATCCTATAGACTCATTATTATCGCCGCCTAAGTTTTTCATTCTAATAATACTTCCATTTTCATCTAATATTAAAACACACATGTCCTGTGCTTTCCCTAAAACACTAGTCGTTTGCCCAATTAATATAATATTTCCAGAGCTATTATGCGTTACATATAACCCAGGTTCAATCTTATCTCCTCCATAGGTTTTAGCGTATACAATATTCATGTTGTCGTCTATCTTAAGGAGTACCATGTCTTGCATTCCGGCACCGGCAGACCATGTGTTACCACTAACATAATAATGGTCATTATAATAATCTACACTATAACCTCCATCATTTTCAGCGCCACCCCATAGTTTTAAAAACAATGCATTTCCACTACTATTTATTTTATACAAGGTAATATCCATTAGCCCGGCACCACCCTGACTTGCACCAGTAAGTAGCATGTCTCCATTTTTACCTTCACAAATTCCTGAAAAATAATCTGAACCAGACGTAAATACTGTTTTACTCCATACAATTTGTCCATCTTTTGTTAATCGAATAACAACTCCATCTCGATCACCCGTGGAATTAAAACCTGTAGAAGAGTAACCGCAAATTGTAATGTCACCATTCGAATTAATTATTGCACTTTCTGCATAATTATAAGCTGAGAATCTTGCGCGGTACGTCCATAATGTAGTTAACGATAGGTCGATTTTAAGTACAACGATTCCTTTGTCTACTCTATCATTCCCAACAACAATTAAATTATTATCATCAGAAACTAAAAGAGTAGATGTTTTAAACATATTATCAAAAACAAAAGTAGAAATGACATTGCCATTTAGGTCTGTTTTTACTACTCTACAATTATTATCATTTATAACATTGATATAAATATTGCTGTTTAGAATTACGATGGAGTTTGCATAATCATCTCCAATAGCAGCATATTTCTTGTTCCAGTTTTGGGCAGAAGAACTGTAATGAAAGTGGGCAAGTATAAAGAAAAGTAGTATTTTAATTAACCTCATGAATGCATGATTTATATAAATCTATGTATTTTTTTGAAATTAAGCTAGAGCTGTATGTATTCAATACTTTGTTCCTGCAGCTTTCATTCATGTCATTCGAAAGGCAATAGAGTATTCCTTCAGATAATGATTTCGAGTTTTTTGATTCAGCTAAGTATCCATTCCCTTTATGTTCTATCATATCAGGCATACCTCCAATGTTAAAAGCTACAACAGGTGTTCCGCAAGAAAGGGATTCAATTACAGTATTCGGTAGGTTGTCTTGTAGTGATGGAGCTACGAACACATCAGCTGCAGCATAGGCCATTGAAATTTTCTCTATGTCGCTTAATCTTCCTGTATAATGAATTTTTGTGTTAAAATGTTTGATGTCTGTATTTCTTCCAATAGCTAATACTTCGTAGTCGTTACACCAATTATCAATAGTAGTCTCTAATTCAATAATAGACTGTTTAAAATACTCAAAACCTTTTCGGTGGTCTTCAACATTCATGGATACAAACAGAATTATTTTTTTGTTATCCTCAATTCCAAAACTCTTTTTCGCACTTTTTTTATCTGCTGGTTTAAATAAATCGAAATTGATATTATAGGGAATAACATTTATTGGATTGTTTTTTAATAAACTACTTGCTCTTGCTTCTTTTGCTAGCCATTGACTCGGCGCAACAATTGTATTTTTAGTGGAGTATATTTCCTGTTTACTTTTAAATGTCGATTTACTAAAATCTACTATTGATGTATTTTTTAATTGAGGGCAGTGTTCGCAACTAGTTTCAAATTTCCTACATTCAATATTGTAATGGCAGCCTCCTGTAAAAGCCCACATATCATGCAATGTCCAAACAATTGGCTTTTTTAGTTTTTGCAATTTCTTTAAACAATTCAATGTTAGAAAGGAGTTCTGTACCCAATGAAGGTGAATAATATCAGCCTCCTTAACGAGTGGATGTTTATGTAATGCTGGTCCGAACCAAGGCAATGAAAAATCAAGACCTTCTTTTTTAAAAAACTTTAAAATGAATAGTTCGAGAAAGAAGAAGAATAGGTTTATTTTTTTTCGAACAGGTGAATTGGTGAACTCGAAAACTGTAGAATCGTTGCTGCTTTTCTGACGAACTAACATTTTAGAATCGTGTCCGTTTTGCAGCAATGCTTCATGTAAACGATTACAAGCAACAGCTGCACCGCCTTTGTTTTCTGCAGTATTGATAATTAAAATTTTCATTTTATTCTATACGCATAGATGTTCAATTGTAAATCATACATTCTGTCTTGATGTAAATTTACAAAAGGCGATTTTCTTTTATTTTCAGTTTTAATATAGTAGTGGAACCCAGAGTCCTTTAAAATACTTAATAGTTCATTAAGCTTTTGCTCTTCAGAATAAGTACCATGATATTCTAGAAATAATGTATTTACTTTATTTAATACTTCTTTGCAATGTGGGATAACTATATTTTCAGCACCTTCAATATCCATTTTTAGAAAATCAATTTCCTTGAATGTTGATAGGTATTCTGCTAAATCCAATGAATCAACTTTTACATCACCTTGCCCAACACTTCCACTGTCTGACCCTTCACTAGAGAAGCTAACACCATTGTTATGTATCCAAGCTGCCTTTGCAATAACTTCCGCACTGCAATTATTAGTTTTAAGATTTTTAGATAATATTTTAGCAATCTCCGTATCTGCTTCAATGCAAAAAACCTTAGCATTAGGATATATTGAGTGATAATACAATGCACTTAATCCAATATTAGATCCGCAATCAATAATAACAGGCTCTTTTTTATCTGTGTTAAATTTATATGATTGATCAACGTAAATTTCTTTGTACTGCCAAATAAATGAAAGTGCATCTGGAACAATTATTTTTTGACCAGAAACATTAACAGTAAGACTCTTATAGCGTTTTCGATCACCATACAAGAATAGTAACTTATAGAAATTGCGATGTTCTTTAGAACTGAAAAAGTAATATAGGTTTCGGAAACAAACCTCTAAAAATAGTCTCATATTAATGTCAAAAGTAGCTTAAATATGCATATATTATAAATAATAGCAAATTCTTCTAAATTTGTCTTAAATAGAACTATGCGAAAAGTTACTCATATCATCAACAAACTAGGTGTCATCGGAATACCATTTAAGGTATTATTGAGTTTATTTGCTACGTTTTGGGCTTTTGCTCGCATAGCCTGGTACGAACAAAAATTCGGCTGCCGCATACATACTAAGGCACTTTTATTAGTGCAAGATACTAGTCGATTCGCTCTAGGCGAAGGAGTTTTTATTGGAGCGAATACTGTTTTATTATGCATGGACGACCCTAAAGGAATAAAGGGTAGTGCTAAACTGAGTATTGGAAATGGAACTTCTATTGGCGAAATGAATAATATTAGAGCTGCAGGAGGGGAAATAATTATTGGAGAGAAATGCATCTTATCTCAGTATATAACAATAGTTGCTGCAAATCATTTAATAAGCAAAGACCAATACATGATTGATCAAGCATGGGATACGACTAAAAACAAAGTTGTAATTCATGATGATGTTTGGATTGGCAGTCATGCTCAAATAATGCCAGGAGTTACCATTGGGAAAGGTGCAATTATTGCTGCCGGAGCAACTGTAACCAAAGATGTAGAACCTTATGCGATAATGGTAGGTTCACCGGCAAAACTATTACGCTATAGAGAATAATGGATAATCCCCCAAAGTTAAAAATTGCTTTAATTGTAAAATGGCATTCCGAAAAAGTGGGGTATGCTCCGAATTGCTTATCAAGAGCATTTGTTGATCAAGGTTACGAAGTACACATCTTCACCACAAAATATCAAGCTTATTTTAGTCACCCGAATTACAAAGAAATTTACGAAAAATATCTTGGTCCAAATATATTAAGCGAAGGTGAATTCAAAGACGGTGATGTAACTGTACATCGACTTCCTTCTTGGCGTTTTGGTAATATTATCTGGATTAATAGCATTTGGAAAACGCTGAAAAAAGTACAACCCGATATTGTACAATCATTTGATATTAATGAGCCCCATACAGTGAAACTGGCAATGTTTGCTAGGTTCTTCAAGTACAAACTATTTACAGCCAATCATTTTATTTTAATTTCATTCCGCTTATTAGGTGGCTGGAAGAAATTAGATTTTAAAAAACGTTGGTACATTCGCTTAATGTTTAGAATTCCAGGAATGATTATTCGTGGCGTCTCTAAAAAATGTTATGCAGTAACCAAAGACGCTAAAAAACTTGCAGTATTATTTTTTGCTTTCAAGCCCAATCAAGTCGAAGTATCTACACTGGGTGTGGATACTAAATTGTATCATCCATTAACTACAAATAACATTACAATTCGACAGAATAGTAGAGCTCAACTTGGGTTTTCTGATCAAGAAATTGTATGTGTTTTTAGTGGAAAAATTACAGAAGAGAAAAGCCCATTAGTATTAGCCGAAGCTATTCAGATATTACGAAGCCAAGGCAAAAACTATTCTGCACTTTTTATTGGTGCTGGAGAGTTGAAAGATAAAGTAGGTGCTTTTGACAATTGTCAAGTATTAAACTTCGTGCCTTCACATGAGCTTGCTAATTATTATAGAGCAAGTGATATCGCTGTTTGGCCTCGTTCAGTAACTACTAGCATATTGGATGCTGCGGCTTGTGCTTTGCCAGTTATTATTTCAGATCAGGTCTTTGCCTACACCACATACCTTCAAAATGATGTAGAATACCAACATCAACCTAATATTTTGGCGGCTAAATATAAAACCAATAATGTAGATGATTTAGTTGCTGAACTACTGAAATTGGAAGATCCTAGCTATAGAAAACACATAGGAGACGTAGTAAATGTACGTGTTGATGAGCATTCGTCGTGGAAAGCCATTGCTGCTAAACGTCTAAATGATTATAGAAACTTATAGTTTTTGCTTCCCAAGATCCAATCAAAATCTGTATTTTAGGCCTTTTAAGAAGTAAAATGGGAATTGTTAAACGCCAAGGTATAAAAGCATCTATTCTAGTCTATATAGGCTTTGCCCTAGGTGCTGTAAACTTATTGGTGCTTTTCCCTGTCTTATTTACTGCAGAACAAGTTGGTTTAACACGCGTATTAACAAGCACGACCATCACTTTTGCCCAGCTTTGTCTTTTAGGCTTACCTACCGTAATTATAAAATTCTATCCGTATTATAAAGATCATGCAAAAGATCGTAGCGACCTTATGTTTTGGTCGAGTATGATTTCTATCGTTGGCTTTATTTTAATGTGTTCGTTGTCTTGGTTTTTCTACCCAGATATAATTCGTTATTTTTCAAAGAAATCGCCACTATTAAGTGAATATTTTTACCTGACTTTTGTTGGAGGTTTCTTTTTAGTGGCCTATACCATTTTTGAAACTTACTCTCGTTCGAACTTAAGAAATATTCTACCTGTATTTTTAAAAGAAATCGGATTACGAATTTATACATCAATTTTAATTCTGCTCTACGCCATTGCACTTATTAACTTTCATCAGTTCATTTGGTTGTTTAGTGTTTATTTCGCTATTGCTTGTGCTGTGATGGTGTATGATTTAATGAGATTGAAGTTATTGAAATTTCATGCTACCACTACAAAACTTACTAAGCGATTACGTAGCAAAATGTTTACTTATGGTTCGTTTATTTATGGTGGTGGACTATTTGGAATAATTGCCGATAACGTAGATACCTTTTTAATTGCTGGTATTTCTGGATTAAGTAGTACCGGTGTTTTCACGGTAGCCGCTTATATCTCAACCATATTAGAAGTCCCTCGCAGAACCATTAGTGGTGTAGCAACACCAATCTTAGCGCAGTCGTGGAAAAATAAAGATTACGCCAACATTCAGTATTTATACGAAAAGACTTCACTGAATCAATTGATATTTGGCATCACTATTTTTTTAGGTGTATGGTTAAATATAGATGATTTGTTTAGCTTCCTGCCTCCAGCTTATGCTGCTGGTAAGTATGTAGTATTAATTATGTGTTTTGCGCGTATCCTCGATTTAGGAACTGGTATTAATGGTGAAATGCTTACTACCTCTAACATGTGGAGGTTTAGTTTTTTTACTCAAGTAATATTTATTGGTTTGTCTATCCCAACCAATTATTTTTTAATTAGTCGTTTCGGAATTATTGGCTCTGCCTATTCAAATTTAATTGCCTATACCGCTTTTAATAGCATTCGTTTTATTTACATCTATCGTAAATTTAAGATGCAACCTTTTTCTATTAATACCTTATACGTATTTTTATTAGGCATTGCTGCCTATTTATTCATTGTAAACATCCCTTTAACAAACATAAGAATTGTAGATATAATCATTAGAGGCACACTGGTATTACTTTGCATGGGTATACCTGTGCTCAAATTTAAGTTATCTGAAGATATCTATATCTTGTGGCATCAAATATTAAACAGAATAAAAAAATGATTGCGAGTATTTATAGGAAATTAATTCCATCAACATTAAGAGATAAAATATACAAATTGCTCCTTGGGCGAATGATGTTCTTTGTGAGAAATTTCAAAGCATATGCTAATGGGTTTTTATTAAATATTTTCGGATGGTTACTTCCAGCTACTGAAAAAAGAAAAGCTTATGCTTTTATTGGTCGCCACGGAATAGTTTCTTGTCCTGGGGAATTTATGCTGAAGTATAAATCGGTAAACATAGAAGTTTTTAGAGACTCTGATAATGGGATGCCTTATGTTATGCATCATGGACGAAAACTATATTTCCCTGCTTCGTATGATGATCAGAAATTAATTACATTATATAGAAGTCTAATTATTGAGCAAGATATTGAATCTGCACATCGTTACGTAACTTCTTATGATGAGTTGAGTGGTAAGACCTTATTGGATATTGGTTCAGCAGAAGGCATCTTTTCTTTAGACACTATTGAATATACGAAGCATGTTTATTTGTTCGAGTGCGAAGAGTTTTGGATTGATTCTTTAAATGCCACTTTTGCTCCTTGGAAAGATAAAGTAACTATTATTAGAAAATATGTAGGCGATAAGAGTGAAGGAAATTTCACTACTATAGATGATTTCATGAAAGACAAATCGGTTGATGATTTATTTTTGAAGATGGATATTGAAGGTGCAGAGAAGTCAGCTCTAAAAGGGGCGAACCAAACATTGAAGAATGGGAAGAATAATCGTTTAGCAGTGTGTGTATATCACCGAGACGAGGATCCTGCTTTTATTAGCGGCTTAATGCAATCACATGGATATAAAACTCAATTCACAAATGGTTATATTTATTGGGCAAACCGTTTAAGCAAAGGTGTAGTGCGTTGTCAAAATTAAATTACATGATGTCATTTTTCAAAAAACTTCCTGGTATACGTTCTATATTTCGTCAACTTGACAAAAACAAGTTTGATAAAGAATGGAGAGTACATAACGCACATAATGATACGATTATTGGTGATCGGACATTCCCGATGGGTAATGTATCTGTGGGCAAAGCGACTTATGGCATGTTGCAAATACAAAGTTTATTTGAACAAGATGGAGAGAAACTAGAAATTGGTAATTATGTTTCCATTGCTCCAGGAGTTCAATTTTTATTAGGAGTGAATCATCAAATCAATACGTTTACTACATTTCCATTGTACTCTAGATTTGTAAAAAGATCACCTATAGATGCTGTGAACAAGGGGCCTTTAATTATTGAAGACGAAGTTTGGATAGGCACAGATGCGATTTTATTTTCTGGAATTCGTGTTGGGAAAGGCGCTATTATTTCGGCAGGAGCAATTGTTACGAAAGATGTTCCTCCATATGCGATTGTTGGTGGAACTCCTGCAAAGCTTATTAAATATAGATTCTCCGAAGATATTATTGCAGAATTATTAACTGTACATCTAAAAGATTTATCAATCAATTGGATTAAAGAGAATATAGATATACTGTACAAAGAAATTAAATCAGTGGAAGATGTTATTCGCATCAAAAATTTAATACAGAATAAATAGAATAGAAATGTCACAAGCTCGAATCATAGCCTTTTATTTACCTCAATTTCACCCTATACCAGAAAACGATTTATGGTGGGGGAAAGGATTTACGGAGTGGACAAATGTTGGGAAAGCGAAGCCTTTGTTTAAAGGACATTACCAACCTAGAGTGCCAGCAGATTTAGGGTATTATGATTTGAGATTAGCAGAATCTAGAAAAGCGCAAGCAGATTTAGCAAGAGAATATGGTGTAAATGGATTCTGTTATTGGCATTACTATTTTGGCAATAAAAAAAGATTAATAGAGCGCCCGTTTAATGAAGTGTTGAATTCCGGTGAACCTGATTTTCCATTTTGTTTAGCTTGGGCAAATCATAGTTGGGAAGATAAACAGTTTAGTAAAGATGGAGGCAACAAACTCCTTATTGAACAAATTTATGGAGGAGAAAGTGATTACACAGAACACTTCTTCGAAGTACTCAAAGCCTTTCAAGACCATCGTTACATCAGAGTAAATAATAAGCCTTTGTTTTTTATATATGCACCACAACTTATCCCAGATGTAACGGCATTTATAAACTTATGGCAAAAGCTTGCGAAAGAAAATGGATTAGATGGAATTCACTTTGTAGCCAATGCTCAAGCAGATTCTGAAATTCAAACTCGAAAAGACCAAGGTTTTGATGCAGTAAATATTGTTCGTTTATTTCATGTTATAAAAAAGGAAAATACACTGATAGAACGTGCTTTTATAAAGTTCAAAAGACTTTATTTAAAGCAAGGTATTATTATCGATTATGCGAAGGCTTTCCCTTATTTTAAAGCTGAAGCTGATAAGCGTGATGATTGCTACCCAAGCATTTTCCCTAACTGGGATCATTCTCCTCGTTCAGGTCGAAGTGGACATATATTTGTGAATTCTAATCCGCACTATTTCAAACAACACGTTAAAGAAATACTAGAGGTCGTGAAACAAAAATCTCCAGAAAACCAAATTGTGTTTTTAAGATCGTGGAACGAGTGGGCTGAAGGAAATTATATGGAACCCGATTTGAAGTTTGGTAAAGGGTACTTAGAAGCGTTGAAAGATGCGCTTTCAAAATAGTAAGTTGTCGTAGTTCGTCGGAGTGTCCTCACTCCGACAATAAATAAAAAAGTCGGAGTGAGGACACTCCGAC
>JBIINK010000066.1:0-8622 GCA_044337515.1 Sphingobacteriales bacterium
CACGGGTTACAGCTACAGGAGCACCTAACAAACCACCATCATTACCAATGATGTAAAATGTTCTGTTATCACTAAACCCTAAATCGTAACCACGCTCAGTTTCGGCATTTAAAATACGTAAACGAACATATTGTTTCGGTAAACTGATTTGAGCATTGCTCGTTCCATTAGTTAATAGATAATCGCCATAAGCAACATTCGTAAATACGAATTGATTATTGGCATCATATCTTCTACTGGTTACCATCAAAGGAATATCATCAATGCCATAAGTTCTAGGTAAAGCCAAAGCCGCTTCATCAGCATCACGAACAATCATAAAACCTCCAATACCTTTAGTTAAGTGTTCGGTAGTCATTTCATGTAAGTGAGGGTGATACCAATACGTACCAGCTTGGTTTTTTACTTCCCAGAAAGGTTGCCATAATGTACCTGGAGGAATTACTTGATGTGGACCGCCATCCATAACAGCAGGTAAATGCATACCGTGCCAATGAATAGTTGTACTATCATTTAACTTATTAAGAACGTTCATGTGAACGGTTTCCCCCTTGTTTATGAATAAGGTTGGACCCCAGAAATTTCCATTTATACCACCAGTAATGGTTTGATTACCCGTACGAATTTGTTTGATGGTGTCTTTAATGGTCAGATTGAATTCAGTACCACTCAAGGTATCGGGAATCCATAAATTGTTATATGTCTGGGCATTTACTGCACTTGCTAGAGACAGTATAAATAAAAGCGTAAAGATTATTTTTCGCATAAATAGGGTGGTTAAAAGGTATTAGACGACAATATAAATGAAAACCCTTGAAATATTAAACAAAAAAAAAGACTACCCTTTTGAGGTAGTCCATTTTTTATACTAACAATCAAATTTATTTTACCATTACAATCGTATATCAAATTATAATATTGAATTAACTAAAAAAATGAACTTAATCTTTATTTACTATCACATTTATGAGTTTTCATAGTAAATTGCTATTTAATAAAAATGACATTGATAAAAAATATAATTATATGTTATATTGATTTTAAGTAATAGTAACTCCTATTAACCTACCAATTCCAAAGGTTGTGGCTGCTGCAGCTAATCCGAAGATTACTTGTCGTAAACCAGAATACCAAACATTCTTCCCTGTGAATAAAGTAATAGCGGCACCAATTAAAAATAACCCAACAGCACTGAACCCAACACTAAAATAAACGGCTTTCATACCCGTCATGAAAATGAATGGCAATAAAGGAATGATAGCTCCTATAGCAAATAGGATGAATGAATACACTGCAGCTTCAACTGCAGAACCTTGTAAATCCTCTGCATTTATCCCCAATTCTTCTTTAACCAGTAATTCATGTGCTTTTTCTTTATCCTTTATAATTTCTGCGGCCATTTCATGTGCTTGTGCTTCTGGAATACCTTTAGCAATATAGATCAAAGCAATTTCACGTTTCTCGCCTTCTGGATTTGTTTCTAACTCTTCCATTTCTAATTCCATCTGATTCTCATATAACTCTTGAGAACTTTTTACCGATATCCACTCTCCTAACGACATGGATAAAGCACCGGCTAATAAACCAGCTGAACCGGCTAATAATACCCCAGCGTTTCCAGCAGTTGCTCCCGCCACTCCCATCACTAAACTAAAGTTAGAAACCAATCCGTCGTTGCCTCCTAAAACAGCAGCACGTATAGCATTTCCTCCAACAGAACGATGTCTTTTTTCAAAACGTGATAAGTGTTTTCCACTTACATTCTCTTCTTTTTCTAAAATGGTTCTAAGAATCTTCACATGATTTGTTTCTGTACCAGTAACCTCCATGTTGTTTTTTTTCTTTGCATTTAATACCTGATTGGATAAGAATTTCTCAGTATCCATCAATACACCTAAAACATAATCGTATCCAAATATTTTTCCAATCGCATTTAACGTATTCGCTCTCCAAGATGGAATCATCAAATTTTCTAAAGGGATGTTAGCTTTTTTAGCAAAAGCTTCCGCGTGACTTTGTTCTATCTCACTCATTTGCTTGAAAACATTAGCAATGGTAGGATCAGATTCATGCTCAGCAAGTTTACCGTATAAATAAGAGGCGTCGATTTCGGTTTGGATACTGTTGTTCATTTTGTAAAAGTATTAAGTAATTTGTATTAAGTATTAAGTATAATGTCAATATTATAAAAGTACCTTTTTTTTATTTACTTTGTACTTAATACTTAATTCAAAATTCATAACTCATAATTCATAATTCACAGCATGGACCCAAGATTACAAGCCTTTGAACGTTTACTAACCATCATGGACGACCTTCGTGCTAAATGTCCTTGGGATATGAAGCAAACGATGGAGAGTCTGCGACATTTAACCATTGAAGAAGTGTATGAACTGTCGGATTCTATTTTAGATGATGATATTCAAGAAGTAAAAAAAGAATTAGGTGATCTAATGCTTCACCTAGTATTCTATTCGAAAATAGCTTCTGAAACAAAGGCCTTTGATATAACAGATGTACTCAATGGTATCTGTGAAAAATTAATCTCTCGTCACCCTCATATTTATGGTGACGTAATTGTTCACAACGAAGAAGATGTAAAACGTAATTGGGAACAACTAAAATTAAAAGAAGGTAATAAATCCGTTTTAGGTGGTGTACCTGTTTCTCTACCCGCATTAGTAAAAGCATCACGCATACAAGAGAAAGCTCGTGGCGTTGGATTTGATTGGGAAAAGAAAGAACAAGTATGGGAGAAAGTAGAAGAAGAAATGCAAGAATTTAAAGAGCATTTTAATACCGAAACAGCAGAAGTAATTGATCCAATAAATGCTGAAAAAGAGTTCGGAGATTTGATGTTTTCGCTTATTAACTATGCACGATTTATTGACATTAATCCGGAGAATGCATTAGAGAAAACCAATAAGAAATTCATCAAACGTTTTCAATACTTAGAAGAAAAAGCAAAAGAGCAAGGCAAAGCATTAAAAGATATGTCGCTTGCAGAAATGGATATATTTTGGAATGAAGCAAAAGGTTTATAATATGAGAAAATCAATACTTTTAATTTTTAGTTTATTATTTTTATTCGCTTGTAAAACAGAGAAGAAGTTTAATGAAAACCTTTATGGACATTGGGTTTCTGAGGATTTATACAATCATATTAAATCAAACAAGCCCTTACAAGAATTTAGTGGTAATAAACTTGAATTTATTATCCAATCAAATGATACCAACTATACCTTAGTAAACTTAAATGGTAAGGTTAGTACGGGGCCATTAGAATTGATGGAGAACAATAATTTGGTTATTAAAAACTTCTACGGAAATTATCAAAATGCCGACATTGTTTATACTAATGGTAAATTAGATTTCTTGAATCCTACCACTTCAGAATCTATTCACTTTGTAAAAATTGATGCTAATGAATTTGATCAAAAGGAGTCAATATCATTCAACACCTTCTCTATCCCACTCATCAATAAAAATTATATTGCTGGAAAATACTTGTTGAATTCAGATACTGTACAATTTAATATTTCAGGGAAAATTAAAAACCTAGAAAATCATTCAAACTATTCGTTCTGTTTAGATGAATCGTGTAGAAACTCTGCTAAGACAAATACTCTATTTCTCTCTGATAAAATGAACGAAGGTAATTTTTATGAGTATACCGTAACAAAAGATTCTTTGATCATATACGAAATAGATCAAGTAGCTGTTGCTCGTGGATACAATCCAGGTAATGTTGGTGTGAAATATCGGATGAAAAAAATTAATTAAATCGAATTGCTTTTAGTGGACTAATACGAGTTATTAATAAAGAGGCTATGAATACAAAAAGCATACACACGATGTATGTTCCAATATTAATAAAAACAAAGTCCATCACATTCATATCTATAGGCACGTACGACATAAAATAAGAACGCTGATCGAGTTTAAATAGATGTGTATGTATTTGTATTTGCGCCAATACCAGAGTAAGTACATTTCCTATTATCAAACCAATACCAATTAAATACGTTGCATTATATGCAAATATTTTTCTGATGTGAGCATTCGGAGAACCCAATGTTTTCAATATTCCGATAAAAGCAGTACGTTCTAAAATTAAAATTAGTAATGCTGAAATCATATTAATACCTGCTACTAATAACATCAAAATGATGATTACTTTGGCATTCACATTTAACAATTCAATCCAATCGTACAAACTTGGATAGAGCTCATTATTTGAAATCGCTTTTTGATCGAGAGGTAAAAAAGCATTTAACTGATCAACAACATCATCAACTATCACATTAGGTTTTAAACTGATTTGATAGGCCCCAGTTTGGTTATCAGACCAATCGTTTACCGAACGAATTAGGTTTAAATCAGACACCACCGTATTTCTATCTAACTCCTCAATTCCTGTTTCATATATACCCACCACTTTTAATTTCCTAATTTTAATTTGCTGATCTGCAAAATAAAAGAGTAATGACTTTCCTAAGCCAATGGAATATTTATCAGCAATTATTTTACTTATTATAATTTCATTTGATTCTTGAATACGTTTTCCAGTTACAATGTTATCTATTAAAAAATGATATTTATTAATGTCGGAAACTCCTTTTAAAACAACAGGTTCTACATGAGTGCCTGATTTTAGTAAGGCTACTTTAGTAGCGTAAGTGAAATAATGTTCTACGCCTTTGGTTGATTGTATTCGAGATTCTATTGCTTGATCTCTACGGATAAAATAATTTTTCTCAAAGGAATTAGGTTGATAGGCATTCACTTGAACTTCTCCAGAGAACCCATTCAATTTATCTTTTATAGTCGATTTGAATCCACGAATAATACCGATACTCATTAACATCACCAGAATACCTAAACTAATTCCGCCAATTGCAATTTTTACAATTAGTTTAGAAAAAGTTCGTTTCGACTGTAAGGTTATTCGTTTCGCTATGTAATATGTATAATTCAAATTATTAATGCTGTTTATTCCTTGGTTTGTTTATTTTTGATATAAATATATGCAATAATGCAAAAAAGAACTCATATCGTACTTAGTTTATGTATTCTAATCTTCTCCTTTAGTCAAGTTTTTGCTCAAGGAAGAAAAGAGGCTGCTCCTATTCCTGCCGCCAATCTCACCCATAAATACCTACGATTTATAAAACACAAACGTGTTGCGCTCGTTGTGAATCAAACGTCTACCATTCAACAAAAACATATTGTCGATAGCCTTTTAATAATAGGTATCGATATCAAAAAAATATTTTGCCCTGAACATGGTTTCCGAGGAAATGCCGATGCAGGTGAAAATGTAAGTTCAAGCATTGATTCCATCACGAATATTCCCTTAATCTCATTATACGGTAAACATAAAAAACCCGATACCGCTGATTTAAAAGACATTGACATTGTATTATTTGATGTGCAAGATGTAGGTGTTCGTTTTTACACTTATCTCTCTACGCTTCATTACGTAATGGAAGCTTGTGCAGAGAACGATGTACAGTTACTCGTGCTTGATCGTCCGAACCCCAATGCAGATTACATTGATGGCCCTGTATTGAAACCTGAATTCAGTTCATTTGTTGGCTTACATCCCGTTCCTATAGTTTATGGAATGACCATAGGAGAATACGCTAAAATGATTAATGGAGAGCTTTGGTTAGCTAATGGGGTGAAATGTAAATTGCAAATCGTAAAAAATAGAGCTTATGATCATCAACGAAATTATACAGTACCCATTAATCCTTCACCCAATTTACAAGACCAAGAAGCCATTCGCTTATACCCATCTATTTGCTTGTTTGAAGGCACTGTGATTAGCGTTGGGCGAGGAACATATGCACCTTTCAAAACAATCGGGCACCCTAGCTTTAAAGATAAGTACGAATACAGTTTTCAGCCAATATCAATTAATGGGATGAGCAAAGAACCTCCCTATAAAAATGAAGTTTGTTATGGAATATTTCTACCCAACCTCGGTGATAGTATTTTTACGGATAAAAAAATTCATTTAAAACCATTAATCGAATTTTATAATACATTTGGAGACCAATCGAAATTCTTTAATTCCTTTTTCGATAAGCTAGCGGGTACAGATGAACTCCGTAAGCAAATTATAACAGGAATGTCTGAAGATGCCATTAGAGCAAGCTGGACAACAGAATTAGAGCAATTTAAGAGTACAAGAAAAAAATATTTATTATATCCATGAGAATAGTATTCATGGGAACGCCTGATTTTGCAGTAGCTTCCCTCGACCGTTTAGTGAAAAACCAGAAAGACATTGTTGCTGTAGTAACAAGTCCGGATAAACCTGCAGGTCGTGGACAGAAGTTAAACGAATCGGCGGTAAAAAAATATGCAGTAGAAAATAACTTACTTGTATTACAACCAGAAAAGCTAAAAGACCCATCGTTTATTGAAACTTTACAACATTTAAACGCCGATTTATTCATCGTAGTAGCTTTCCGTATGTTACCCGAGGTGGTTTGGACAATGCCTCCAATGGGTACATTTAACTTACACGGATCATTATTACCACAGTATAGAGGAGCAGCTCCAATCAATTGGGCAATATTAAATGGAGAAAAAGAAAGTGGAGTAACCACCTTTTTCTTAAAACACGAAATCGATACCGGTTCCATCATTCATCAAGCGAAAACTCCAATACACGAACAAATGAACGCTGGTGAATTGCATGATACCTTAATGGAAATTGGTGCGGGGTTGGTACTTCAAACGGTAAATGATATCGAGCAAAATAATGTTCATCCTATTACACAAGAAGAAACCATGAATCGTAATGGATTGAAGGAATCTGACTTGAAACATGCACCTAAGATTTTCAAAGAGGATATGAAAATTAATTGGGAGAAAACTGCCAAAGAAGTATATCAACATATTAAAGGACTAAGCCCTTACCCTACTGCTTTTACCCAATTAAATCAACTCGGATTAAAAATATACGACGCAGAGATTTCAGAAAACTTATTGTTAACTCCAGGAGAATACCAAACGGATGGGAAAACGTTTTTGAAATTTCAATGTATAGATGGTTCAATTTCGGTACTTGATTTGCAATTGGAAGGAAAGAAGAGAATGATAGTTCAGGAGTTTCTGAGAGGGAATAGACTTGTTTAATTTGAACAATTTGAACAATTCAAATTAAATTCTAAGTTCTAAATTCTAAGTTTTTGAATTTTCTCAAACACAGAGGCACAGAGACACTGTGTTTATATATTTATTAAAAAACTTGTCTTTTGTCAAGTAGTCCAGTAGTCTATTTGCCTATTCTCACCTTAAGAAATTAGTTTAACTCTGCGAGAAGCTCTTTGCTGAGTTTGCTGAAGTAACGTTTATTCCCAATGCCTACAACCGATTGGATACCTTTGATGGTATTGGTTAAGAAAATTTCATCGGAGTGTTCGAGGAGTTCTACAGGAAGTTTTGTTTCGAGAAGTTGAAGTTTCTTCTTCTTAATGATGTCGATCACCACTTTACGCATCACGCCATCAATACAACCTTCTGTAATAGCGGGAGTATAAATTTTATTTTCTTTTATTAAGAAGATGTTAGATGAAATACTTTCTACAATATTGTTGTGTTGATTGAGCAATACACATTCATCGAGTTGATTTTCTTTACGATAAACTCCAGCAAGTACATATGGTAAAGCGTTAATAGTTTTTAGTGAGGAGATGCTTGTATAGTCTTTTCTCAAGTCAGTATACACATCTACAATAAGACCTTTCTCGGCTACATAACTTGATTCTTCAAGACCTTGAATCTCGATGAGATACTGAAAAGTATTACGTTCTGGAGTATACCAACCGCCATCTTCACGAAAAACACTGAAACGAATTCTTGAATTTTTATAAATTTTATTGGCTCTTGCTAATGCAAATATTTCGGAAGCAATAAAATCAGAATCGAAAGATTTATGATAGTGTAATTTAAGAGTATTCATTCCCTTAAACAATCGCTCCATGTGAAATTTGAAATACATTAAGTTCCCATCAATCATACGTAAGGTTTCAAACAAACCATCCCCATATCGGAATGCACGATTACTCGTACCGAATACTTTTGTATCTGGCGAAAATAATTGTCCGTTGTAATTGAAAAAACCTGTGGATACCATGTAACAAAAATGCAAAAAAATGTTCGTAGAAAAATACTATTCCTTATTTAGATTTGAATAATATTCAGACCACTTGTCTATCAATGACTTCATATCACTCGGATAAGGAGCTTCAAATTCTACGTATGCTTTGGTATGAGGGTGAATAAATCCAATACTTTGAGCATGAAGTGCTTGGCGTGGACAAATATCAAAACAGTTCTCTACAAAGTGTTTATACTTACCGTTAGCATTTCCTTTTAATATGCGATCACCACCATAAGATTCATCGCTAAATAAAGGGTGACCAATATGTTGCATATGTGCACGAATTTGATGAGTTCTACCTGTTTCTAATTGACATTCAATGAGTGTTACGAAATTAAATCGTTGTATAACTTTATAATGTGTAACCGACCACTTCCCTTTCTCCTCATCATCAAAAATGTCCATTACCTTACGATCTTTTAAACTTCTACCAATATAACCAG
>JBIINK010000067.1:0-8600 GCA_044337515.1 Sphingobacteriales bacterium
TCACATTAAATTCGAAATCAGTATAAATAAATTCGCTCTTAATATCTTCTATAAGCTCAATTAAATCGAACTGTTCCACTTGTGGTGTTAATGAACCCGATTCGATTTTGCTTATCAACAATACTTCGTTCATCAACTCCGTCATTCTGGAAATTTGCATCCCAATTTTTGAAAGGTGTTCTTTTACTTTATCCTTAGAATTCTTGACTTCACTATTCTCTAGCATTTCCATGATTTCAACGGAAGAAGAGATTGCAGCTAAAGGAGTTCTGAATTCGTGAGACACCATGGCCACAAATTTAGATTTAAGGTCATTTAAATCTTTCTCACGCTGAAGGTTCATCATTAAATGATCTTCTGCTAATTTCTGATGTGAGATGTCTGTAATTGTACCGTTATAACCAACTAAGCGTTCTTCTATAAAATGTTGTTCGATATCAATGGAAACCCATAACAAACTATCGTTTGTAAACAATTGATATTCTTTAGTACCTATGGTATGTTCTATGGAAATTAATTTTGCAAAAAAAGCTTTTTGCATGGCATCATCGTTAGAGAAAAACTCTTGGATTTTTTTTCCAACTGTATCCTTCACTTCAAAACCAGTTAACCTGGTCCATGCTGGATTTATAAAATCAATTTTACCATTGATGTCAGTAGCAAAAAGTACTTCGTTTAATCGATTTACTAAATACTCATATTGATTATCTATTTTCTGGAGTTTACGTTCACTTTCAATTTGTTTGGTAATATCAAATCCGCAACCCACTACAATTTTCTTACCTGTTTCTTCTACAAGAATGGGTTTAACTCTTCGAAGAATAATTACTTGTTCGCCTTCAGCGTTTTTGGTCACTTCTTCAAAATCAAAACTCTCTAAATCATCTTCTGCTCTACGGTAACCCGATTGGCGTTGTTCAGCAAATTCTTTAGTCAATCCTTTTAACTCAGCATAATCAAAATCATCTTTCCCAATTAACCATTCTCTTAACTCATCATTTTTTACAGCTGGTTTATTTAAGAAGATGTATTGATAATTATCATTAAATACAGCTACATCTACTGGTATTGCATTTAATATATTGACATAAAATCTTTTTTGTTTACGCAACTCAGCATCTCTGTCAAAATCAATGGTAACGTTTTTGAAATTCCATATATTTCCAATGAAGTTTTTTTGTTCATCAAAAACAGGCACATAATCTCTCAACAAGATAGTACCGTCTTTCATCAACAATTTTTCATTTCGAATGATGTGAGCTCCATTGATTGCGCTCGTTAATCCGTTAGAAAACTCTTCTTCATCTATAAACAAATATTTATTTATAGTAGTTGCCGCTACACAGTCGAAACCAATTAATTGCTCTGCTTTTAAAGGCATTTGAAACAAATCACAAAATGCTTGATTCGCAAATTGAACAATACGATTCTCATCCTCTATTAATATAGAAGACTCCAAACTGCTAAGTGCAGATTGCAACCGTGTTAGTTCTACTTTTGGAATCGTTAGCATTTAATTACTTATTTAATCATTTTAGACATTAACTCTGCTTTAGACTTTACACCTAATTTCAGATATATATGTTTTAAATGTTGGTTAATAGTGAAGCTGGTTACAAATAAGCGATCAGCAGCTTCATTGTAAGTTAATCCTTCTGATAGAAGTTTCACTAACTCAAACTCGCGTTTAGTAAGCTTCTCTTTCATCTCTTCAATAGGATCGTGGCGGTATTCCGCAATTAAATGTTTAGCAGCATGTGGAGATATTGAAAATCCACCATCTAGTACAGATTCAATTCCTCGGTGAATTTCTGACATACTTACTGACTTTAGTAAGTAACCATGTGCACCCTTCTTCAATAAATCTTTCACATAATCATTAGTATCATATGCAGTTAAGATGATGATAATCGATTTTGGGAATTTCTCTTTTATTAAATGAAATCCTTCTACAGCCGACATTCCAACAAGGTTTACATCTAACAAAATAACTCTAGGTTCTACTAAAGATGTCTTTACAACCTCTTCAATGCTATCATAAGTCCATAGAACCTCAAAACTACCAGTCATGGTTAAATAATCTACGTAATTATCACGCAGTGCTTTATTGTCTTCTATTAATGCAAGCTTAATCATGTATCTATTTTATTGTTGAAAGTGAGAATTAAATTATAGCCTTTACTTTTTATCAAATGCTACGCTACAAAGGTGTTCAATAAGATAGTGCAGCGTGCTACTCGATATAGTATTTTTTAAAATAAATGTGTAAAAGATTGAGCTTATTACTACTTGTAATAATAAAAGCTATTAAATCCGGGGACGGAATGACAACACAAAAATAAACATTACTACAATAGGGATATTCAAGTAAGTACTAAAAAGACAGAAAAATCGAAATACTAGTATTATCTAATACTACTAAAAGTACTAAGTCGATTTTTAGATACTTCAAGCAGTCATTTTGATAAGTCTACTGTAGTGAGTAGCACCCTGCCCTTGTATTAAAAGGACCTTTGGGTATACAAAAATCGAAATGAGATACTCAATAATTTTAATCGTCCTGTTATTAATGTCTATTATTATTTTAGGTGCATTTACTACAGAAAAGCCATCTACAGATATAGAGTTATTAAACTATAATAGCCCGGAGCAATTAGATGATTCATCTAAATTAAGCTTTGCTTTGTTTAGCGATAATCAAGGCAGTTCTCCATACGATGATATCCACATGGCTAAGATGAACAAATGGATGAGTGAAGCTAAGGTATCCTTTGTAGTGGGTGTGGGTGATCATTTAATGCAACAAAACGGACGTAATTTCTTGCAGTTCTTAATGAGAGATGCTTGGTGGTATAATAACTTCTATCCTACCATTGCTGATGCTGAGAATGCATATTTCGGAAAATCACAAGCAGATTTAAATTCTGGAGGTAAACTATTAAACTTAATGAACTTTAAAAACAGAGCAGGTGTTGAGTTAAGAAAAAACAATTCTGAATATTATGCTTTAAAAGAAGTGAATGGTTACAGAATACATATTATCACATTACATTTCCCAGATCAACCGGCTAACGATAGTGCTTTCAGTGCCGATTCAAAAGCATTCATGGTAAGTAAACTAAACAGTATTACTAAATCTAAAAAGGATATTGTAATTGTTAATGCTCATTCGAGATTTGGATTCTGGATTGATAATTTAAATGCAGCACAGAAAAATGTATTAATGAATAAAGCTGATTTAGTATTATCAGGTACAACTCATTACTTCGAAAAGTATTTGTCGGATGCAAAAGCGGAGAACAAAAGAACTCCATTAATTATTAATTGTGGATCTCCTGCCTATGCAAAATTTGGATCACACAATGGTTATGTACAGGTAAATTTATTAAATAAGGATCAAGGCTTAGTTGCTCAGTATGTAAATTTAGATAAAGCAGAAAGAACATTAGCTACTGCAAAAGAGACGTACATTAAACACATTAATGGTAAAGTAAAAAGAGTAATGTTTAATAACTACTACGCAGCAAACTAAACACCAAATATCTTCACTGCATTTTCTGAAGTGATGTTTGCTACTTCAACTAAACTACAATTCATAACTTCAGATAGACGCTCTGCAATGTGCATCAAATAAGAACTTTCGTTTGGTTTACCACGGTGAGGCACTGGAGATAAATAAGGAGAATCTGTTTCTAAAACAATGTGTTTTAAATCGATATTTTTAATAGCCTCTGCTAATCCTGAATTCTTATAAGTAAGCACTCCACCAATCCCCAAGTAAAAACCTAAATCAATAATTTTATTTGCTTGTTCTTCAGAACCACTAAAGCAATGAAAAATACCACGCAATAAATCATCATTTACATCTTTCAGTATCTCATAAATTTCATCAAAGGCTTCTCTACAATGAATAACGATAGGCATCTTACGGTCCTTCGCCCATTGTATTTGTGTACGAAAAGCTAACTTTTGCTCTTCGATAAAGGTTTTATCCCAGTACAAATCCATTCCAATTTCTCCAATACCCACAACATTTTTATGGTCGATGTATTGTTGAATGAACTTCAATTCTTCGAGGAAATTTTCTTTTACTGAACAAGGGTGCAAACCCATCATTGGGAAGCATTGTGTAGGGTATAATTCTGTTAGAGAGAAAACATCTTTAACCGATTCGGAATCGATGTTAGGGAGATAAAGTTTTTGAACTCTGTTGGATTGAGCTCTATGCATCAATTCCCCGATTTGCTCGCGCATTTCGGGGATATATAGATGTGTGTGTGTATCTGATAATAGCATTATTGAACGCTAACCAACTCTACTTCGAAAGTTAGTGGAGCAAATGGAGGGATAACACCTCCTGCGCCGCGTGAACCGTATGCTAAGTTAGATGGAATTACTAATAACGCTTTACCACCTACTTTAAGTAATGCAATGCCTTCATCCCAACCTGGTATAACCATTCCTTTTCCTAAAACAAATTCTATTGGATCATTACGATCTAATGAAGAATCGAATTTAGTCCCGTCTAATAAACGACCAGTGTAATGTACTTTTACCGTTTTCCCTGCTTCTGCTTGCGCACCATCACCTGGAGTATTAATAATATATTTCAAACCTGTTGAAGAAGTTTGAACTGTTAAATTATTTTCTGCAATGTATTTATCAATTGCTATTGTTTCTTGCATGCTTTTATCTTTTTGTAATTTAATTTCATCCGCTTTCATTACTTCTTCAGTAGTTACGCGTTCTATCTTCACTGTAAATTTAAGATCCGAACCAGGTGTAATAAATTCTGGTTGTGGCATATTAAATGTTTTTTTGAACATAGAATCTGCATTGAATAAAAAAGAAGCACTGTCTTTCTCTGTTAATAAAATCAAGGCATCCATTAAATCACCTTTAAAAGTAGGGTTAACCATTTTCAATGTTAACGGACCACCCATTTTCCAACTATCAAATAAAACTGAATCTTTATCGGTAGCATATTTAATGTTAGCAATAACGATGTTCCCAGCTTTAATGCGTTCGCCTTTGTTACCTTTTACGATAGCGTAACGAACACCTTTATCAGATTTTTTATATTTAACAGTTTCTGCAAATGTTAATGAACAAATGCATAATGCCATAAATAGGCCTATGATTTTCTTAGTCATTATTTAGCTTTCTTAATGTTTACTAATTCAACATCAAATACTAACGTAGAGAATGCTGGAATTGGCCCGTTAGCACTTGGACCGTAACCTAAAGATGATGGGCAAATGATTATTGCTTTAGTACCTTTCGTGATGGTCATAAATGCTTCGTCCCAACCTTTAATAACTACACTTTTTCCTACTGGAAATTCTAATGGCTTACCTGAATCTTTTGAAGAATCAAATTTGTTACCATCTAAGAAAGTACCAGTATAATGTACAACTACTGTATCTCCTACTGCTGCTTTTTCTGCTCCACCTTGTTTAGTTACTTGGTATAATAAACCGCTAGCTGTTTTAGTAGGGTTTAATTTTTTATCAGTTACATATTTTTCAATGTTCACAGATTCTAAAGCTGATTGCTTTTCTGTTTCTGCTTTCATCTCTGATTCTAATTGATCTTTACTTTGAACTTTATCAACTTTAACAGTAAATGACAAATAGCTTCCAGCTCTAATAAATGCTGGGCGTGGGAAATTAAATGTTTTTTCAAATAATGAATCCGCGTTAATTAAGAATGTTGCTGAATCTTTTTCAGTTAACATTTTCAAACCACTCATTAAATCACCTTTGAATGATTGTGGACCAACCATTAATTTAATTGCTTGTCCTGATTTGTAAGTATCGAATAAAACAGAATCTGAATCTGAACGATATACCATTTGTAAGGTAACGATATCACCTTCTTTAATTCTATCTCCAGAATTATCTGTATGAATTTGATATTGCAAGCCATCATCATTTGTTTTGAATCCATCAGAACATGCTTGAAACATTGATACTGCTACTGCAGCTGCGATTAATAATCTTTTTGTCATCTTATTTTTATTTTTTTTATAATTTTTCTATTTTCTATTAGCTTATCAGCATACTAGCATATCAGCATATTAACACATTACTCCGTAAGGAGATATTCAAACTCTGGAAGTACATCCAAAAATTTCTTTACTGTTTTTTCTAAACTCTCTGCCGACATTCCTCCTGCTGCGTTTCTATGTCCGCCGCCTGAAAAAAATTTCTTTGCAATTTCATTTGCAGGAAACTCCCCTTTTGAACGGAAAGATAGCTTACAAATTGGCCCTCGATCAATTATCAAAGCTGCTAATTTAATACCATGAATTGACAATGCATAATTTACGATGCCTTCTGTATCCCCAGTTACTATGTTATATTCTTCTAACAATGCATGATCTATAGCCATGTATGCTGTGTGTAACGATGGCAATACAATCATTTTCTCACCTAACACACGACCCAGGAATTTCAATCTATTCTCTGAATTGGTATCATATATCAACTCGTGAATATGGGAATTATTAGCTCCTGCATCAATTAAATCAGCAATAATACGATGAACGTTAGCCGTTGTACTTGGGAAACGGAATGATCCAGAATCCGTCATGATGCCTGTATATAGGCAAGTGGCAACATCTTTACTAATATGACTTGTTAATTCTAATTCTACAATTAAGCGATACACCATTTCAGCGGCAGCACACGAAGTAGTATCCCAGTATCTGAAATCTTCAAAGCCTTCTGGTTCGAGGTGATGATCGATCATCGCTTTTTTAGCAGAAGATGCTCTAACAAGCTCACCTAATTCATTGATCCGACTTAATGCATTAAAATCTACACAGAACACCCAATCCGCTTTACTTACTAATTCAGCAGCAAGCTCTGGGTCTTTTGTGAAATCAATTACATCCGGGTGACCAGGCATCCAATGTAAAAAGTATGGGTAATCGGTAGGCGTAACCACATGAACCTCGTGACCTAAAGAACACAAAAAGTGGTATAGGCCTAAAGATGAACCCATTGCATCGCCATCTGGCTTATGATGCGTGGTAATTACTATCTTTTTGCTTTCTGATAATGCTAATCGAAGTTCGTTTACTGTCATTTCTTTATTGAAGAGAGGCAAAACTATCAATTTTTTTATAAAAACTGTTCAATTAACAATAGCTTAATCACCATGTAACGTATTTTTGTTATTTTCGCACCGAATTAAAGAAATTACATGCAAACGAACAGAACATTTACAATGATTAAGCCTGATGCAGTAGCAAATGGCCATATCGGTGGTATTATTGACCAGATTACAAAGGCTGGATTTAAAATTGTGGCAATGAAATACACTTCATTGAGCACAGAAATGGCAGGAAAATTTTACGAAGTACACGCTGAGCGCCCATTTTATAAGGATTTAGTAAGCTTTATGAGCTCAGGTCCAATTGTAGCAGCTATTTTAGAAAAAGATAATGCAATTGAAGATTTCCGTAAATTAATTGGTGCTACTGACCCTCAAAAAGCGGAAGCAGGCACTATTCGTAATTTATTTGCTAAATCTATCGATGCAAACGCAATTCACGGATCAGATTCTGATGAAAATGCACAAATTGAAGGAAATTTCTTCTTTAACGCGTTTGAAAGAGCGTAACTAATATGTTAATAGGATAATTTGTTAATATGTTAATGGAAATTTAATCATTAACATATTATCCTTTTAACACAATTTGTTTAATTTATTGGGATTAACATATTATCCCATTAACATATTAACAAATTAAGAAATAATAACATTCGTTATTATTTCCTTCCCTGCTTCTTCATTTACACGCTTAATAATTAGCGTTTTCATCATTTGAAGCTCCTGCTGAATTACTGAAGAATTTACGGTTAAGTATAAAGTTTTGTATTTAATGCTCATTTTTTCGGTACGCTGTGCAATCATTTTCCCTACAATTTCTTCCCAGCGTTGTTTTACTTGCTCAAAACGGTACCTGTCGTCGATATGGTAATGCTCCATTAAAGATTGGATGGCATCTTTCAGCGTTACTTCATTACTTTTCTTTCTCATCTCGACTGTATAATTGATCCTTTTTCTATTTCGAAAATACGAACATCAACACCAATTTCTTGAAAAATATTTTCAACACGATTTGCATCAGTATCGGTAATGAAAATTTGCCCGAAGGCATCATTACTCACCATCGCTAGTAATTTTTTAATACGTTGATCATCTAGCTTATCAAAAATATCATCGAGCAATAACAAAGGCTTATATCCTTTCTTTAATTGTAAGTATGAATAATGAGCAAGTTTAAGAGCTATTAAGTATGATTTTTGCTGACCTTGAGAACCAAATTTTTTCAGCGGATGCTCCCCTAATTTAAATTCCAAATCATCCTTGTGTGTACCGTAATTACTACGTTGTGTGATGATATCTTTACGGGAA
Organism: Sphingobacteriales bacterium; assembly: GCA_044337515.1. Taxonomy (GTDB): domain Bacteria; phylum Bacteroidota; class Bacteroidia; order Sphingobacteriales; family Sphingobacteriaceae; genus CAJBVG01. Next base: position 8,428 of record JBIINK010000067.1, read on the forward strand.
TTTTTGTTTAATAATTCGAGAATAGAATGATCATTTAATTGAGATTCGTAACTAATACTAACCTCTTCCATTCCTGATGAAATGCTTTGGTATAGCTCATTAAATAAAGGGATAAACTCATCGATAAATTGTCTGCGTTTAGCATAAATTTTTTCTGCATATTCTGCAAGCTG
>JBIINK010000001.1:0-180640 GCA_044337515.1 Sphingobacteriales bacterium
ATTCCGAACAGAGAAGTTAAGCCCCTCAGCGCCGATGGTACTGCCGTAAAAGGTGGGAGAGTAGGTCATCGCCAATTTTTATTACAAGCCCCGAGTAGCAATACGTCGGGGCTTTTTTGTGCCCCAAAATTTACCAGTCACCAGTCACTAGTTACCAGCTGCCATCTCAATACTCAATTCTCAATACTCAATACTATTAGTTATATTTGTGCGTGAAATATTTTGAAGAAAAACGAAAAGAAGTAATGAAGCATATTGAAGGCTTTATGCTTGATAATATGTTCAACTACTTAAAGCCAGTAGAAGATCTTTGGCAACCTACCGACTTTCTGCCCGATTCGTCGAGCCCAGAATTTTATAGCCAAGTGAAAGAATTGCAAGCATCTGCTCGCGAAATTCCTTACGACTTAATGATCGTTCTTATTGGTGATACCATTACCGAAGAAGCCCTGCCTACTTATGAGTCATGGTTAGCAACTGTAGAAGGTGTTTCCCAAGAAGAAACAGGTGGATGGATGAAATGGTTACGCCATTGGACTTCTGAAGAAAATCGCCACGGTGATTTACTAAACAAATACTTATACCTTTCTGGTCGTGTTGATATGCGTCAGTTAGAAATTTCCACACAATATTTAATTGCTGATGGATTCGATATTCAAACAGATCGCGATCCATATAGAAATTTTGTTTACACTTCTTTCCAAGAAATGGCAACTAACATCTCTCATCGTAGAGTAGCTAGTCTTTCTAAAAAAAGTGGAGATAGCTTGTTAGCTAAAATGTGTGGAGTTATTGCTGCTGATGAAGCTCGTCACGCAAATGCTTATCAAGATTTCATGAAACAAATCTTAAAAGTAGATCCAAACGAAGCACTACTTGCTTTTGAAGATATGATGCGTAAGAAAATTGTAATGCCTGCTCATCTTTTAAAAGAAGCTGGTAAAACAATGGAAGCTACATTTGATCATTTTTCTAATGCAGCACAACGCTTAGGTGTATATACTTCTTTAGATTATATAGACATCATCAAACATTTAATTAACGAATGGCAAATTGAAAGCCTAACTGAATTAAATGATGCTGGCGAAAAAGCTAGAGATTATTTAGTGGCTTTACCGAATCGTCTTACCAGAATTGCTGATCGTATGAAAACTCCCGAGTTAGAATATGAATTTGCTTGGGTAAAAAAACAATAGTTAATATGTTAATATGTTAATGGGATAATACGTTAATAAAATTCACATTAACATATTAACATATTATCCCATTAACATATTATCTACATGTTGCGTCTGTATTGCCCACCCACTTTATAAAGCGCATTCGATATTTGTCCGATTGAACAAACTTTCGATACCTCCATTAACTGTTCGAAAATATTTCTGTTTTCTACTGCCGCTTTTTGTAATGCTAATAATGCATCTTCAGAATGATCAGCGTTACGATCTTGGAATGCTTTTAATGCTGTGATTTGATACTGTTTTTCTTCTTCAGTAGCTCGAATAACTTCCGATGGTACTATTGTAGGTGAACCTTTTTTATTTAGGAAAGTATTTACTCCAACAATTGGATATTCTCCATTGTGTTTAAGTGTCTCGTAATACAATGATTCCTCTTGTATCTTTCCACGTTGATACATCGTTTCCATTGCACCCAAAACTCCACCACGATCTGAAATTCTTTTGAATTCTGCTAACACTGCTTCCTCAACTAAATCAGTTAACTCCTCAATAATAAATGCACCTTGAATTGGGTTCTCGTTTTTCGCCAATCCTAACTCTCGGTTTATAATTAATTGAATTGCCATCGCTCTTCTTACCGATTCTTCAGTCGGTGTAGTAATCGCTTCGTCGTATGCATTTGTATGTAACGAATTACAGTTATCGTAAATAGCATACAAAGCTTGCAAGGTTGTACGAATATCGTTGAAGTCAATTTCTTGAGCATGTAATGATCTTCCTGAAGTTTGGATATGATACTTTAGTTTTTGTGATCGATCATTTCCTTTGTATTTATACTTAATAGCTTTCGACCATATTCTTCTAGATACTCTACCAATTACTGAATATTCTGGATCGATACCATTAGAGAAGAAGAACGATAAGTTCGGTGCGAAATCATCTATATTCATTCCTCTGCTTAAATAATATTCTACAAAAGTAAATCCATTACTTAAGGTAAATGCTAATTGCGATATTGGATTTGCTCCTGCTTCCGCAATGTGATATCCAGAAATAGATACAGAATAAAAATTACGAACTTTTTCATTGATGAAATATTGTTGAATATCTCCCATCATTCTTAACGCAAATTCTGTTGAGAAAATACAAGTGTTTTGCGCTTGATCTTCTTTTAAGATATCCGCTTGTACAGTTCCACGTACAGTAGCAATAGCATATGCTTTAATTTGTTCGTAAACATCTTTCGATAATACTTGATCTCCTGTAACGCCTAATAACATTAGCCCTAAGCCATTGTTGCCTTCAGGTAATTGTCCTTGGTATGTAGGTCTAGCAATTCCCTTTTGCTTATAAATGTCTTCTATTTTTTTATTGACTTCTGCTTCTAAATTATTTTTCTTGATGTAAAATTCACATTGCTGATCAATCGCAGCATTCATGAAAAAGCCTAGCATCATTGGTGCCGGACCGTTGATTGTCATCGACACAGAAGTACTTGCATTACATAAATCGAAACCCGAATAAAGTTTTTTTGCATCATCAAGTGTGGCGATACTTACACCTGAGTTTCCAATCTTGCCGTAAATATCCGGACGAACATGAGGATCTTCTCCGTATAAAGTAACCGAGTCGAATGCCGTAGATAAACGATGAGCTGGTTGACCAAGAGATACGTAGTGAAATCGTTTGTTTGTACGTTCGGGTCCACCCTCTCCAGCAAACATACGTGTTGGGTCTTCACCTTCGCGTTTCAACGGGAATACACCCGCAGCATAAGGGAATTCTCCTGGCAAGTTCTCCGTTAATAACCATCTTAAAATATCTCCCCATGCTTCATATTTCGGTAATGAAATTTTCGGTATGCGAAGTTTTGATAATGATTCGTAATACAATTGTTGTTTGATTTCTTTATCACGAACAGTATATACAAAAAAATCTTGTTCGTATTTCTTCACCGTTTCTGGCCACTCTTTTAGTAAACGTCTACACTCATGGTGCAACATTTCTTCATAGTGATTGTAAAGGTCTTTCAGTGTTTGCACACCTTCTTCTTTTTTCTCTTTTACTAAAATATCAATGGTGCCTTTTAGCTGAAACATTTTTTGAGCAAGACTTGCTTGCTCTCCAACCCAAACTTTATAATCTTGATTCGCTTCAACAATTTCTGCTAAATAACGAGTACGATCAGGTGGGATAATGTATATTTTTTCAGAATTACCTTTAATTAAATTTAAGTGTGATAAAAATTCAATTCCCGTCTTATCGGTTATTGTTTTCATCAAAGCATAATACAGAGAGTTCATCCCTGGATCATTAAATTGCGAAGCCATAGTCCCGTAAACAGGAATATCGTCGTCACTCGCATCAAACACCTGATGATTTCTGCGGTATTGTTTTTTTACATCACGAATGGCATCTAAAGCGCCACGTTTATCGAATTTATTGATGGCTACTAAATCAGCAAAATCTAACATATCGATTTTTTCTAATTGTGTAGCTGCTCCAAACTCAGGAGTCATTACATATAAAGAAACATCGCAATGTTCAGTAATCTCTGTATCTGATTGACCAATACCTGAAGTTTCAACAATGATTAAATCATATGCTGCTGCTTTACAAATATCAATAGCTTCTTGAACGTATTTTGATAAAGCAAGATTAGCTTGACGTGTTGCCAATGAACGCATGTATACTCGAGGGTTGTTGATGGAATTCATACGAATTCTATCTCCTAATAATGCGCCACCTGTTTTGCGTTTCGATGGGTCAACAGAAATAATAGCGATACTTCTATTCTCGAAATCATTTAAATAACGACGAACTAATTCATCAACTAAAGATGATTTTCCAGCACCACCAGTTCCTGTAATACCTAATACTGGAATATGTTTAGTGCTGATCATTTTTTTGATCTCTGCTAAAAAATGTTCAGCTTCTTCCGGAATATTTTCAGCAACAGTAATGGCATGTGCAATTTTAGCTGGATTCTTTTCTGCTATTTCTTTTAACTCAGTATCTAAGGAAACTTTAGTTGGGAAGTCGCATTGCTTCATCATATCATTAATCATCCCTTGTAAGCCCATCGTACGGCCATCATCAGGAGAATAAATACGAGCAATACCATAGTTCTGTAAATCTTCAATCTCGGCAGGTAAAATTACTCCACCACCACCTGCAAATATTTTAATATGTCCGGCACCTTTTTCTTTTAGGAGGTCGAACATGTATTTGAAATACTCGTTATGCCCACCTTGATAAGAAGTCATGGCAATGCCTTGTACATCTTCTTGTATGGCACAATTCACTACCTCTTCTACTGAGCGATTATGACCTAAGTGAATTACTTCTGTACCTGAGGCCTGAAGAATCCTTCTCATGATATTTATGGTTGCATCATGCCCATCAAAAAGTGATGCAGCAGTAACGAAACGAATTTTGTGCTTGGGTTTGTAAACTTCTATAGTGTTCATATGTATAGTAAACGTAGAGCAAAAGTAACAAAAATAGCTCTAAAGTATTGAGTATTGAGTAGTGAGTATTGAGTAATGTGTATTGAGATGAAAACTTTTGTTATATTAACTCAACTAACCCCGAATATTCGGGATTAGCACATTAGCACATTGGCACATTAACACATTTTTTTGTTTGATAATCAGTGTTTTGTGTAAAATTTTAAAAATAATGACAAGTACGTGCAACCAAATTCCTAAATCTAGCATCTTGACAGTATAATGAGCTTAATATTGGGACATGAGCTAAGCCTTGATGAAATACTCGAGGGCAGTAAACGAGGGGAACGTAAGTTTCAAGAGTTACTGTATAAGCACTTCGCTTCGAAGATGCTGGTAGTGTGTGCAAGATATGCGAAGGATAATTTTGAGGCGGAGGATATGTTACAAGTAGGTTTTGTGAAGATCTTTGAAAAAATAGCGGATTATAAAGGTGATGGATCATTTGAAGGATGGGTGAGGAGAATAATGGTGAATACTTCGATAGAGTTTTATCGTAAAAATGCCAGAATGTTTCCAGTGGTCAATATGGATCATGCACCTGAAAGTCCAGTTCAAGAAAACCAAATGGCAAGAATGAACATGAACGATTTATTAGCAGTTATTCGGAAATTATCTCCAGGCTACAGATTGATATTTAATATGTATGCCATCGAGGGATTTTCGCATAAAGAAATAGCAAAGGAATTAGGGATAAGTGAGGGGACATCAAAATCACAACTGGCGAGAGCTAGAGCAATTTTGCAGGAAAATATTTTAAAAATGGAGGGCAAATAAAATGAAGCACTCAGAAAACAATAACGAGTTCGATCAACAATTTAAAAATGCATTTGATGGCTTTGAAATGGAGCCTAGCGAAGGTGTTTGGAATGGCATTGAAAAGGAGCTTGATAAAAAGAAAAAAGGAATTGTAATTAACTGGACAGCACGTTTATCTATTGCTGCTTCAATTATTATTTTAATTACCGTAGGTGTGTATCAGTTCAATTTCTCTGGTAACGAAACTGCTACTCCAACTCCTGAAAACCTTGCAAACAATAGTAATAACAAGGCTTCTGTGAAAGTTGATTCGGTAACAGAAAAAAAAGTTGAAAAAATTTCAGCACCGATGCAACCAATCTCAGAAGAGCGTCGTCTAGCTGATGTAGTTGAGATTAAAAGTCGTACTACTCGTTCTTCGAAAAGCATAAAAAAAGGATTAGCAACAGAATCTAAAACAAAATTAGATACACGCACTCAGGAAGAAAAAAATGCGATTGAGTTGTTACGTAAGATGGAAGATAAAGCAGAATTGAATCGTACAACACCAATGGTAGAACCAGAGAACAAAAGACCAATAATGCCAGTACCAGTACCAAGCCCAAGTGTGGCAGTGAATACTGGATCGAAGACAGAAGTTGGAGTATTAGAGATGTTGAATTTTGTAGCACAGAAAGTAAGTGGAAATGCAAATACAGAATTAGTTGCTGTAAATGAAAGTAAAAAAATAGATGGATCAGTTCGCAAAAAATATGAAGTCAACTTAGGAATTGTGAAGTTTAGCAGAATAAAAAACACCAATAAATAATTAACGAAAATAACCTAATGAATTATAACGATATGAAAAAGTCAGTATTAGTGCTTGGATTAGTGGCAGGAGTATTCACTACAAGCGTAAACGCACAATCAAGAACAGTAAAAGCTGCAAATGCTATTAATCACACAAAAGACGCTATTGCTAGTGTAATTAATTTAGATCCTATTGATGTTGTTGCAGAATATGTACACAAGAAAAAAGATGCAGTAGCAGATTTATATACAGCTAACGATTTGAAATTTGATGCTTCTTTAACTTCTGTTGATTCCGGAAAAAGAAAAACAGATACTACAGAAATCAAAGTTGGTAAAACTAGAATTGTAGTTATTGGAGAGCCTAGAATCGAAAAAATTTATATGGAAATGGATTCAACTGGCGACTTTGATTCTGACAGTAAATCATACAGTAGTAATGATAAAAAAGAGCACAAAAAAAGCGAAGGAAATTTAGAATTCTCTATTGGATATAATGGTTTCTTAGAAAATGGCTCAACTAGTTTATCAGCAGGAAATAAAGGCTTAAACTTGATCAATGGAAAATCTACAAACGTAAATTTAACCTATAACCACTACTTTAATATTTACAAAGAGAATGTACGCATCTCAGTTGGTTTAGGATTAGATTGGAATAACTATAGATTCTCAGGCGACAGCACTTTAATGCCAACCCAGAATACATTAACTTTTAACCCAGATCCAACAGTGAATTCTGTAGACTTTACAAAAAATAAATTATTGGCACGTTATGTAACCATGCCTGTGATGTTACACTTCCAAACAAATGAAGGAGATAATGGAAAAAGATTAGGAGTTTCTGGTGGTGTTGAATTAGGATACCTAATTAATGGTCGTGTGAAACAAGTGAGTGAATTAAAAGGTAAAACTAAAGTGAACGATAAATTCAACTTAAACGACTTACGTTACGGTTTAATGGGAAGAGTAAGTTATGGTGATATGGGAGTTTATGCTAAATATTACCCACAAAGCACTTTCAATAAAAATGAAGGTCCAGATTTAAATACTTTTTGTGTTGGTTTGACTATAGGTCTTGACTAACAAGGTTTGATAAATAAATAATGCGTAGAGCTCTCCATCTATTGGAGGGCTTTTTTTATATATTTGTAGGATTAACCATTGATTATGAAAAAATATCTTTTACTAATTTTATTATTTTTAGGAAGCAAAACATTTGCGCAAACGGTTCAAAATGGTGGTTTTGAAACATGGACAAACTTGCTTTTCTTTTACGAACCCCAAGGGTATGTAAGTTCTAATTATGCCTCTGTTTTACTAGGAACAGGTGGCTTGCCACGTGCAAATGTTAGCAGATCTACAAGTAAGCATAGTGGTACTTATGCAGCAAAATTAGAATCGTATGCTCAAAATACTGGAGATACGTTAGGAGTGCCCGGATTATTAATTACTGGAGCATTAGACTTAGCGAACACTACCATTAAACCTGGTATACCCGTTTCAGGTGGTCGCCCTACTGAACTTCGAGGGTATTATAAATATGCAGAAGGTAATATGCCAGACTCAGGTGTAATCACCGTATTGTTTTCAAAGTATAACCCATTATTGGGAGGTTTAAATGTTATTGGTATTGGTGGTGGAGTATTTAGTAATACAGCAGTTTATACGCAATTCACAGCACCTATAACTTATTTAACAACTGAGACACCAGATACAGTTATCATCATCATGGGAACTACTACAGCAATTGGATTAGATAGTTTGTCCCTTGCTTCAGCACCTGTTGGTTCAATTTTATATGTTGATGATTTAACTTTCTTTGGTAATGCACCTAATTCAGTTGGATCAGTAGATAAATTAATCGAAGCATCTTTATACCCAAACCCTAGTGCTGATTTAGTTAATGTTGATTATACTCAGACTACAGCTTCAGATGTTACTATTCAATTGTTAAGTATTGATGGTAGAATTATTTATACTAATCGTGTTTACAAGAACACAGGTAAGCAAAGTATTTCAATAAATGTTGCTGATGTAAAAGCGGGAATGTATCAGTTAGTGATTACCACTGCTGATGGTAGTATTCGTAAAGGGGTTGCTGTAGTAAAATAGATGTGCAAATGCGTAAATAAAAAATTATAAGCCGGATGTAATGTTCGGCTTTTTTTATTTTTTTCTAAATTCTTTGTTTTCTGAAGCCAAAAGCAAGTCAACCATCTTTAATTAATTTAAAGAATGCGACGGATTTCAATGCTTGCTTTCTATTCAATACTGAGCACCAATGTCTTCATAAATCCAAAGAATTTGTAGAGAGGGCGGCTATTCGAATGATTGCAATTTGCAATAGGCTTGCTGTTCGTCGGAGCGTCCTCGCTCCGACATAAAATACAAAGCTGGGCGAAATGTTCGGCTTTTTTTATTTTTTCTAAATTCTTTGTTTGAAGGGCGAATTTCGAATGATTGCTGTTTGCAACTCGCTTTCCGAAGCGACATAAATACAATTTTTAAAGATTTTAAAATAAAACGGTGAGACTAATTTGATTGAATGTAGTCAGGTTAAGCCGTCCCACTGGTTTGATAGAAAGCAGGCTGGAACTTGCTATTTTATTTTAAAAATTTAAAAATGAAAAAAGAACTTTATTTTAAAAATTTAAAAATGAAAAAAAAGTTTAAATTCTTTGTTTTCTGAAGCCAAAAGCAAGTCGACTGTCTTCAATTAATTTAAAGATTGCGACGGATTTCAATGCTTGCTTTCTATTCAATACTGAGCACCGATGTCTTCAGAAATCCAAAGAATTTGTAGAGAAGGCGGCTATTCGAATGATTGCAATTTGCAATAGGCTTGCTGTTCGTCGGAGCGTCCTCGCTCCGACATAAAATATAAAGCTGGGCGAAATGTTCGGCTTTTTTTATTTTTTCTAATTCTTTGTTTGAAGGGCGAATTTCGAATGATTGCTGTTTGCAATACTCCTTCCGAAGCGACATAAATACAATTTTTAAAGATTTTAAAATAAAACGGTGAGACTAATTTGATTGAATGTAGTCAGGTTAAGCCGTCCCACTGGTTTGATAGAAAGCAGGCTGGAACTTGCTATTTTATTTTAAAAATTTAAAAATGAAAAAAGAACTTTATTTTAAAAATTTAAAAATGAAAAAAAGTTTAAATTCTTTGTTTTCTGAAGCCAAAAGCAAGTCAATCAACTTTAATTAATTTAATGAATGCGACGGCTTTTAATGCTAGTAGTGTTCAGATTTTCACCCGCCATGTAATAGTCTAATTAGTAAAAATTCAAGATCATCTTTTTTGGGAATAAACTAGTAATAAACTTATTTGTATTTGTTCCATTATTCGTTAACTTTAAAAAATGGAAAGGGTTCGTGAAGTTGTTTATTACCAACATCATTTTAAAAGATTTTTTAATTCTTTATCGGAAAGAGTAAAAATAAAAATTGATGAAGTTCTATTCATGGTTTCAATCTTAGATAGAATTCCGATAAAGTTTTTTAAGAAGGTGGAAAACGTAAATGGATTATTTGAAATCAGAATTGAATTTGAAGGGAATATTTACAGAGTTTTTTGTTGTTTAGATGGTAATAAATTGGTGATTTTGTATAATGGATTTCAAAAGAAATCTCAAAAAACCCCTAAGGATGAAATTGAAAGAGCAATTAGTATTATGCACGAATACATAAGTGAGAGTAAAAATGAAAACAAAAACAAAAGGTAATATAGAAACTTTCTCTGAACACTTAGATAAGCGTTACGGAAAACCTGGAACAAAATTTAGACTTGATTTCGAGATGAAAGCCAAAGCATTTGCTATTGGTGAATTAATTAAGGAAGAAAGACATTTAGCCAATATTACACAGGAAGAGTTAGCAAATAAAATTGGAGCAAAAAAAAGCTTTATTTCGCGAATCGAAAATGGACATTCGGATATCCAATTATCTACTCTTTATAAACTCTTAGAAATTGGGTTAGGGAAAAAAGTAAAATTGAGTATAAAATAAAAAAAAGTCCCGCTTCATTTCTGAGCGGGACTTTTTGCTAATTCGCAAGTTCGTTAATTCGCAATTTCGCTTACAGTAGAGATTCTACTAATACTACTACTTTATCAGCTAGCACTTCAATCACACCACCAGAGATGGTCATTTCTTGATTGCCTTCTTTCGCTTTGAATTTCAATGTTCCTTTTTCTAAAGTAGAAATGATAGGAGCGTGATTATTCAATACTTCGAATGAACCTGAAGTACCAGGTACACTTACTGAAGTTACTTCTCCAGCGTATACTTTTTTATCAGGTGTTAATATTTCTAATAGCATAATATTAAGCGTTAGCTTCTGCGATTAATTTTTTACCTTTTTCCATTGCTTCTTCAATAGTACCAACTAAGTTGAAAGCCATCTCAGGATATTCATCTACTTCACCTTCCATAATCATATTGAATCCTTTGATAGTTTCTTTAATGTCTACTAATACACCTTTTAATCCAGTGAATTGTTCAGCAACGTGGAAAGGTTGAGATAAGAAACGTTGAACACGACGAGCACGAGATACGATTAATTTATCTTCTTCAGATAATTCGTCCATACCTAAGATCGCGATGATATCTTGTAATTCTTTGTAACGTTGTAAAATTTCTTTAACACGTTGAGCACATCCGTAATGTTCAGCGCCAATAATTTCTGGAGCAAGAATACGAGATGTAGAATCTAATGGATCTACCGCTGGGTAGATACCTAACTCTGCAATTTTACGACTCAATACTGTTGTTGCATCTAAATGGGCAAACGTTGTTGCTGGAGCAGGGTCAGTTAAGTCATCGGCAGGTACGTAAACCGCTTGTACCGAAGTAATAGATCCTCTCTTAGTTGATGTGATACGTTCTTGCATCATACCCATTTCTGTAGCTAATGTTGGTTGGTAGCCTACCGCTGAAGGCATACGGCCTAATAACGCTGATACCTCTGAACCTGCTTGTGTGAAACGGAAAATGTTATCGATGAAGAATAAGATATCACGACCACCACTTTGCTCATCACCATCACGGAAATATTCCGCAACTGTTAATCCTGATAATGCCACACGTGCACGTGCTCCAGGAGGCTCATTCATTTGTCCGAATACGAATGTTGCTTTCGAATCTTTTAAAGCTTCGTGATCTACTTTAGATAGATCCCAACCACCTTCTTCCATCGAATGCTTAAACTCATCTCCGTAACGGATAATGTCTGCTTCAATCATCTCTCTCAATAAGTCGTTACCCTCACGAGTACGCTCACCCACACCTGCGAATACCGATAAACCATCGTATGCTTTCGCGATGTTGTTGATTAATTCTTGAATTAATACTGTTTTACCTACACCGGCACCACCGAACAAACCAATTTTACCACCTTTTACGTATGGTTCTAATAAGTCGATTACTTTAATACCTGTGAACAAGATCTCCGTTTCAGTCGATAAATCTTCGAATCTTGGCGGTTTATTGTGAATGGCACGGCCATTTTCTTTACTTACTTCACCCATACCATCGATAGCATCACCAACAACGTTAAATAAACGTCCTTTGATAGCCTCTCCGACTGGCATAGTGATAGGAGATTTCATATCAATCACATCCATTCCACGAACTAATCCGTCTGTAGAATCCATCGCAATTGTACGTACTCTGTCCTCACCTAAATGTTGTTGACACTCTAAAACGATTTTTTGACCATTTTCTTTAGTCACATACAAAGCATCTAAAATGTTAGGCAAACTCGCGCCTTCGGCAGCGAAGCTAACGTCCACTATCGGACCGATGATTTGAGCAATTTTCCCAATATTTGGCATAATTATCTATTATTTTTTCGTGCCGCAAAGTTAACTTTTCTTACCTAATTTCAAACCGATTATTAAAATAAAATCAACATTTTTATCACATATCCAATAGGAGTCTATTTTGCCCCTTTTTATACCCCTATTTAAACTATTTGATTGACTTTTAGGGATTCTCTAAAATGTGGAAAAACGACCCAAAACTAGAGCAAAACATTCTTTAATTTTGGTACTCATTATTTGCCATGCCTGATTTTTCACATTTACACGTTCATACTCAATATTCCCTACTCGACGGTGCTGCCGACATCAAAAAGCTATTTAAAAAAGCTTCAAAAGATGGCATGAAAGCACTCGCGATTACCGATCATGGGAATATGTTTGGTGCGTTTAAGTTTGTAGCAGAGGCTGGTAAACACGGAGTTAAACCTATTGTAGGCTGCGAATTCTATGTAGTTGAAGATCGACATAAACGCCAATTTACCAAAGATGATCGTGATGTTCGTTACCATCAATTACTGCTTGCTAAAAATGCTCAGGGATATAAAAACCTAGTTAAACTATGTTCTCTTGGATATGTTGAAGGCCTTTATGGTAAATACCCTCGTATCGATAAGGAGTTAGTTCTTAAATATCATGAAGGACTAATTGCTACAACCTGTTGTTTAGGTGCAATGGTTCCCAAAGCCATATTGCGTAAAGGCGAAAAAGAAGCAGAAAAGGAATTTGAATGGTGGTTAAATATTTTTGGTGAAGATTATTACATTGAGCTTCAGCGCCATAAAATGCAAGACCAAGATAAAGTAAATCAAGTACTTCTAGGTTTTGCGAAGAAATACAATGTAAAAGTAATTGCCTCTAACGACTCCCATTATGTTGATCGTGAGGACTCCAATGCCCACGATATTTTATTGTGTATTAATACTGGTGAAAAACAAAGTACACCAACTAATAAAGAATTTTCTGATGATGATTCCTTTGTAAAAGGAACTCGTTTCGCTTTTTATAATGATGAGTTTTATTTCAAAACGCAACAAGAAATGAACAATTTGTTCATCGATATTCCAGAAGCCATTGATAATACGAACGAAATCGTTGATAAAATAGACACGCTGAAGTTGAAGCAAGATATTATGCTTCCCAACTTCGTCATCCCAACTAATTTCAATACCCAAGATGAATACCTTCGTCATATAACTTTCGAAGGAGCCTATAAACGCTACGAAACCTTAACCGCAGAAATTGAAGAGCGTTTAAATTTCGAGTTGTTTACTATCGAAACAATGGGTTTTGCAGGTTACTTCTTAATTGTAGCAGATTTTATAAAAGCCGGAAGAGATATCGGTGTATTTGTTGGCCCTGGAAGGGGTTCAGCAGCTGGCTCTGCCGTTGCTTTTTGTATAAGCATCACCAATATCGACCCTATTAAATATAACTTACTTTTTGAGCGTTTCTTAAACCCCGAACGTAAGTCGATGCCCGATATTGATACGGACTTCGATGACGAAGGTCGCCAAAAAGTAATTGATTACGTAGTTGATAAATACGGAAGAAACCAAGTAGCCCAGATTGTAACCTATGGTACAATGGCAGCTAAAATGAGTATTAAAGATGTGGCTCGTGTAATGGATTTACCTTTAGCAGAATCCAATGCTTTAGCGAAGCTTGTACCCGACAAACCAGGAACAGAGCTCAATCGCGTAATACTTGCCAATATTGATGGTGAAGGTGGCTTAAAAGACAAAGAAGGTTACCAAGCGGATGATTTAGATAATATTAAACAGCTGCGTGCTATTTATAATTCTGATGATTTTAGATCGAAAGTGTTAAAAGAAGCATTGATTTTAGAAGGCTCTGTACGTGGTACTGGTATTCATGCTGCAGGTATCATTATTGCTCCGATGGATTTAACGGATATAATTCCGGTATCTACATCAAAAGATACCGAGTTATTAATTACCCAGTATGATGGTAAAGTAATTGAAGATGCTGGTGTAATTAAGATGGACTTTTTGGGATTAAAAACATTAACGATTATTCGTGATGCCCTTGAACTCATCAAACAAAAAAGAGGAATTGAATTTGATATTGATACAATTCCTTTAGATGATGCTAAAACATTTGAGCTTTACCAGCGTGGTGAAACCAATGGAACATTCCAATTTGAATCTGCCGGAATGCAGAAACATTTGGTTGATTTGAAACCCGATAAATTTGAAGACTTAATTGCGATGAATGCACTGTACCGTCCAGGTCCGATGCAGTACATACCTAAATATATTTCTCGTAAACATGGTAGAGAGCAAGTAACGTACGACTTGCCAGAAATGGAAGAGTACTTGCAAGACACTAATGGTATTACGGTATACCAAGAGCAAGTGATGTTGCTTTCGCAAAAACTGGCAGGCTTTAGTAAGGGCCAAGCGGATACGTTGCGAAAAGCAATGGGAAAGAAAGATCGTAAGATGTTGGATGACCTGAAAGGGCTATTCATAACAGGTGCGGTAGAGCGAGGATTAGATAAAAAGAAATTAGAAAAAGTTTGGACAGATTGGGAAGCATTTGCATCGTATGCATTTAACAAATCCCATTCTACTTGTTATGCTTTCGTTGCTTTTCAAACAACTTATTTGAAAGCAAATTATCCTTCAGAATACATGGCATCAGTGTTAACTCATAACTTGAGTAATATTGATAAAATTACATTCTTCATGGAAGAGTGCCGCAGAATGGGGATGTCGGTTTTAGGTCCAGATATTAACGAGAGTATTTACAAGTTTTCGGTGAATGATGATGGGCAAATTCGATTTGGATTAGGCGCTGTAAAAGGAGTTGGAGAGGCGGCAGTTCAAGCTATCATAGAAGAACGAAATGCAAATGGAAAATACACTTCTGTATTTGATTTGGTGAAGCGCATTAATTTACGATCAGCTAATAAAAAAACATTAGAGTCATTAGCAAATGCTGGCGCATTCGATTCATTTAATTTACATCGTGCAATTTATTTTAATCACGATCCTAATGAAAATGGAAATTTCTTAGAGAAATTAATTCGCTTCGGCGCTAATTATCAAGATAGTTTAACCTCTGCACAATCATCGTTATTCGGAACAGGTGCAGCATCTCAAATCCCGGAACCCCGTGTTCCTGTATGTGAAGAGTGGGGCTTCTTACAGAAATTGAGATATGAAAAAGAAGTCGTAGGTTTTTATATTTCTGGACATCCATTGGATGAATTTCGTTTTGATTTAGAAAAATTCTGTACCGCCAATGTGAATGATTTAAAACTAATTGGTAAATATTCTGCTAATAAATTTGAGACGAATACAACACAGGAAAAAGAAAAGTCGGAAGAAGATAGTGCAGATGATAATGCATTGGAGGCCCAGAATGAACGATTCGAAAAACTAAAAAACAGAGAGTTAAGTATTGGGGGAATGGTGAGTGGGGCTGCACATCGAATAGCGAAATCGGGCAAACCATATGGGTCGCTTTTTGTAGAAGATTACAGCGAGCAGATTGAAATTACTTTATTCGGCGATGATTATTTGAAGTTTAAACCCTACTTGAACGAAGGCTTATTTTTGTACTTTAGAGGAAAGGTTCAAGAACGTTATGGGAAAAAGGGAGATTGGGAGTTTAAGGTAACTCAAATACAATTGCTGACAGATGTGCGTGACAAACTGACGAAGAGCATGACCATCAGTTGTTATTTAAGTGATTTGAATGAACAATTGATGCATGAGATTGTTGCCATTTTAGAAGAGAATAGCAAGACCGACGCGCAAAAGAACTGTGAACTGAAAATTAAAGTGATTGATCAGGAGCAGGGAATTGCGATGGAAATGCCAAGTAGAAAAGTAAGGTTATACCCATCTAATGAGCTTTTGAAAGCATTAGAACAATTAAAAGGAGTAACCTTCCGATTGAATTAATGACAATTTTGCCTGATTAAATAATTGGCAACAAAATTGTATTAAGCAAACTGTATTAAGCAAACTGTACTAAGTAAATTGTATTATGTATTAAGTAATTATACATTGTACCTAATACCTAATACATAGTACTTAATACATTGTACCTAATACATTATACTTAATACAATAATTTACAATTTAAAATTTACAACTTAAAATTATAAAAAAATGGCTTTAGAATTAACAGACGCAAACTTCGACGAATTAGTGTTGAAATCAGATAAACCTGTATTGGTAGATTTCTGGGCTGAATGGTGTGGCCCTTGCCGTATGGTAGGACCAGTAGTAGAAGAATTAGCAAATGAGTACGAAGGTAAAGCAGTTATCGGAAAAGTAAACGTAGATAACAACCCAGGTATCTCAATGAAATTTGGAATTAGAAATATTCCTGCATTATTATACTTCAAGAATGGAGAGATTGTTGACAAACAAATCGGAGCTGTTCCGAAAAGTGTATTGGCTCAAAAATTAGAAGCTCAATTATAATTTGAAAGCCCTCCTTAGAGGGCTTTTTTTATTCTTATAAATTTAATAGGTGTTGAATCCCAAAATACAATACCGATAGGCTTGCAACTAATGCTATACTGATTCCCGAAATTAATATATCAAATTTTCTAGTTTCCATTTTCTTTTGAATTGATACTCAAAAGTGCGAGTATCACGTTAGTGCTGCAATAAGAACTAGCCCAAAACAGAAATCTAGTCGTTGAATGAACTAAAATTGCCGACAAGAATACTATTGATAAATTAGAAAGTAGATTATATTTGTGATATGGAGGATATTATACAATTCGAAGAGTTAGTGCCTAAAACAAACCTTGGCTTGTTAGCCAAGCAAGTTGTAGAGGGATTCATCACAGGATTGCATAAGAGTCCGTTCCACGGTTTTTCTGTTGAATTTGCAGAGCACCGCCCATATCACCCGAGTGAGAACATCCGCAGTATAGATTGGAAATTGTTTGGTAGAACGGATAAGATGTATACCAAACGATATGAAGAGGAAACGAATTTAAGATGCCACTTAGTGTTGGATATCTCTAGCTCTATGTATTATCCAGATTCAAAATGGAGCAAGATTAAATTTTCTATTCTAAGTATCGCAGCATTAATCGAATTATTAAAATCTCAACGTGATGCGTTTGGCTTATCCTTATTTTCCGATGAACTTAAATTAAGTACCGATGCTCGCTCAACAACGATGCATCAAAAATTGATTTATGCAGAGTTGGAGAAAGTACTTGAAGCGAAGCCGGTTCGTCAGCAATCTTCTATCGCTAAATCATTACATGAGCTCGCAGAGAAGCTTCACCGCAGGTCGATGGTGATTATCTTCTCGGACATGTTTGATAACACCACAGAGAAGGAAGCGATTTTTGAAGCCTTACAACATCTACGCTATAACAAACATGAAGTTATTATCTTCCATGTATCTGATCACGAAACAGAAATTGATTTTAAGTTTGATAGTCGACCTTATCACTTCGTCGATGTAGAAACTGGAGAAGAAATCAAAGTACATTCAAATTCCATACAAGAGTCCTATACCAAAAGGATGGAAACCTACCTAAATGATATTACTAATCGAAGTCATATTGAGAAAGTAGATTTTATACGTGCAGATGCTAAAAAAGGTTTCAATGATGTTTTATACACTTATTTGGTAAAAAGACAGAAGTCTTTGTAGACTAGAATATTACTACTTACTTAAATAGAGTTAACTTTTTGATAAGTTTTTATGTAACCCTGAGTGCCCTTTTTACGATTAACAAGGTAAATAGAAAACCCAAAATTGTTAATCAAATAAACTACTAAAAGGACATGAAAAAGTTTTACTTCCTACTTTCAATTACAATCGTATTAATTATTACTGCGAATAAATCGATGGCACAAACTGCAGATACTGTTTGTGTGAATTCTACCTTAGTTCCTTATAGTGTTACTAATACTGTAGGTTCAACTTATGCTTGGACATTATCTGGTGGTGGAGCAATGAGTGCTGCAACTGGTAATGCCATTACAGTAAATTGGGGTGCAGTTGCAGGCACATATAATTTGCAAATCCAAGAAACTTCGTCTACAGGTTGTACTGGCGATCCAGTTGCTTTGAACGTTGTAGTTATTCCATTAGCTACTGCTGCTATTTCTGGTAACTCTTCTATGTGTTACAATGATCCTAATCCTATTGTTACAATAAACTTAACTGGCGTTGGTCCATGGACATTCAGTTATACTGATGGTACAACAGTAAGCACTGTTACTAATCACGCTTCGAGCAGCTTTACATTTAATCCAACACCAACTATTCCTTCAGCAGGAACAAGCGCCGCTACAACTACTTATAGTTTAGTTTCGGTAAGCAATAAATTCTGTTCAGGTACAACAAGTGGTTCTGCAGTAATAACTGTTAATCCAAAACCAGTTACTTCAGCAATTATTCACTAAGTCGTATAATCAATTAAGAAATAGACACGCGCTCTCTCTGACTCTATTTAAAAATATAACCAATGATTCGAATCTGGAAAATATGTTTATCCATGATTGTGGGGATGCTTTGCTCAAACATTGCCTCCTCACAAACAGCGGATACTGTTGTTCTAGGTCAGACAGGGGTTAATTACAGTATTACTCCAACTCTCTACTCGACCTACCAATGGTTCATTATTGGAGGTGAAATTAAAACAGCAAGCACAGGTACTTCAATTCTCGTTGATTGGTTCGCAAATGAACCCATCAATAGAATAGGTGTATTAGAAACAAATACACATGGTTGCAATGGTGACACCATTTGGCACGATGCAGAAAATGCTAAAGTAATCTTCCCTTATATTTTTGGTAAGCGATTAGTTTGCGAAGGCGAATTCGTTTCACTTTATGCATCTGCTTCTGATTCGGTATACAAAGATATCTATTACAAATGGTCGAATGGAGAGACTACTCAAACCATTAGTATGAATGTGTTTAAGAAAACCGATTTGTATTGTGTAGTATATTATAATGGTGATGCGGTTGATACAGCTTTTATCACAATAAACGTATTAGAAGTTCCTAAGCCAGAGTTTTCTTGGACTCCACTTTTCCCTAAGCGCGGTGATGAAGTAACTTTCAATTTCAAAAACTCAAACAACTTTGATTATAACTGGATAGTAAATGGTGTAATTGACAGTTTAAGTGGGTCAAGCTTTAAAACCACTTTCGATTCTATTGGGGTAAATAAAGTTGGTCTATATATGAAGAATGAATTGGGTTGTGATAATACTAAAATCTACTCATTCAATATTGAAGGCGATTATCCATTCCACATTCCTGATGTATTTAGTCCGAATAGCGATGGTCAGAATGATGAGTTATTTATTGATATCCCAGAAGGTCTAAAATCATTTGAATTAAGAGTGTTCAACAGATGGGGCCAAATCATTTACAAATCAGATCTACTTGAAGATGTAACCTGGGATGGTAAATTCGGAGGACAAGTAGTTGCAGATGGAGCCTATGTTTACCAAATCGTAGCGTACTCAACTCAAAACAGATACTTGTATCAAAACGGTACAATAGCGATTGTGAAATAATTATCGATTACAGATTTTCTTTCGATAGTTCATCAATAGCATTCACAATTACAGCACAAGCAATTTTAATCTCATCTTCTGTAATTATCAATGGAGCTGCTATTCTCATGGCATCTGCACAATGCAGAAACCAGTCTACAATAATGCCCTGCTCAATACAACGATCAATTACTTTTTTATTGAATTCGAAACTTTTTAGTTGAACTGAAATCATTAATCCTTCGCCACGTACTTCCGAAATTTCCGGATGAACAAGAAGTGATCTGAAAAGTTGAGCCTTTGCTTCAACATTTTCAATGATATTTTCTTCTAATAAAACGTTTAGTGTCGCAATTGCTGCAGCACAAGAAACTGGGTGCCCACCAAAGGTGGTGATATGCCCAAGTATTGGATTGTTTGTTAAAGTATGCATTCGTTCATTCGATGAGATGAATGCACCAATCGGCATTCCGCCTCCCATACCTTTTGCCACCACTAAAATATCAGGTACAATATCATAATGATGAAATCCGAACATTTTACCAGTCCTGCCGAATGCCGTTTGAATTTCGTCCATCACTAATAAACATCCAGTTTCTGAACACTTTTCTCTTAGCGCTTTCCAATACGATTTGCTTGCCGTTCTAATTCCTGCTTCGCCCTGAATGGTTTCAATAAAAAAAGCGGCGTATTCAGTAGTGATAAGTTTTAAATCATCTATTTCGCCAAAACGAATAAAATCAATTCCTGGTAATAATGGGCGATAGGCCTGTTTATATTCTTCATTGCCCATAAGACTCAGTGCACCATGGGTACTGCCATGGTAAGAGTTGATGCAGGCCAATAATTTTGAACGATGTGTTGAACGTTTAGCCAATTTCATGGCTCCTTCTATAGCTTCAGCGCCTGAGTTTACTAGGTAGACGGAGTTTAATGATTCGGGTAATTGCTTAGTCAGTAAGGTTGCATAGTCTACTTGTGGACTTTGAACATACTCTCCATAAACCATAAGGTGTAAGTATTGCTCTGCTTGATTTTTAATGGCTTCAACTACTTTTGGGTGTATATGCCCAATGTTATTTACTCCAATTCCGGAAATTAAATCCATGTATTTCTCTCCTTTGGAGCCATACAGATAAATGCCTTCGGCTTTTATAATTTCTAGCATTAATGGCATCTCTGTGGTCTGCGCATTGTGCAATAAAAATAATTGTCGGTTTGATAACATATTCAAAAGTACAAAATATCCGTTGGTATGATTACATTTGGGTATAGACAATCGTATGGATGCTGTTCAACACATAAACGACTTTTGGATTGATGTAACTAATCCTACCGAATTCGAGCTACAAGAAATTGCAAATGCATATCACTTGCATCCCAATGCAGTGCAGGATTGTTTGGAGCCCGATCATCTTCCAAAATATGAAGAAATGGAGCAGTCTAGATTTATCGTTACTCGAGTTTATGATGTAGCTCAAACTAGCGATGCAGATACTATTCAAGAAGTAACTCGTAAGATTTCCATATTCATTACAGAAAAAAATATTATTACTGTTCATCGTTCAGAGCAACCATTATTAAAGGAAATTAAAACGAAATATATTGATAATGGAAAGTGTACAGATCTTCACCAATTGTTGTTGCATATTTTAAATTCTGTAGTACTCACTTACGAAGCACCATCTGATAAATTGACGAATGAGATTGACTTTTATGAGAGTAGAATTTTCTTGAGGAAGAAGCTGCCTAACTTATTAAAAAACTTATATCAGATTAAAAGAAAAGTATCTGTAATAAAACGAATATTAACCATTACGACGGATACTACCAATAAAGTTGGAGAGGGATATAAGCACGATCCGATGTATAGAGAGATGAAAGACAATTTTATGCAACAAGTTATTGTGTATGATCAATTGAGTGAAGACATCAACAACTTACTAGCACTTTACCTCTCTATATCCGGCCAAAAAACGAATGAAGTAATTAGAGTATTAACAATTTTCTCGGTATTCTTTATGCCACTTACCTTTATTGTTGGTATATATGGCATGAACTTCGACCATCTTCCTGAACTACATTGGGAATACGGTTACTTATTTTCGATTCTATTAATGATCGTTGTAACCTTTACCATTTACATGTGGTTCAAACGAAAAGAATGGCTTTAGTCTAATTCAGGAGGTCTGCGTTGGCCCTGAAGCTTACGTAATAATTCACGTTTAAATCCTTCTTGTGCACGATAATAAATAGCAATCTTTTTCATCGGCAATACGGCTTTAAATCTGTCGTGGTATTTTTTCTCTATATCTAGCTCTTTCTGACGAGAAGCCATTTCATCATTTATCGTTTTTTCGATTTCTGCATCAGATAGGTTATCGAAATTATCTCTTTCATCACGGTGACGCATTCTACGATCTTTATGTATTTTCTGCATCTCTGCTTGCATTTCATTGTAAACAGGCCAGAATTTCTTTGCTTCATCTGGGGTTAAATTAAGCTGACGAGTAAAGAATGCAATTCGAAACGATTCGATCTCTTCTCTACGATTATCTTGTGCACTAGTGGTTTTAAGAAGTGCAAAAATAATAAATGCGAGTATGTAAATATTTTTCATAAAAAAAGGTGTTTATAATTCGTCAATAATACTTTGTTCGTCGATGTATGATTGATATACGTCGATATCACTCTTCTCATCTTTGGTGTTGTTGGTATTTGAAAATTCAATTAATGTGGCTTCATCAATTTCAGACAAATACACATCTATCATCGATTGGTTTTGCAATTCCTTTGATTGGTATTGATTGGTATGGTTTAATTTGAAAATATACATGGAAGTGCCCATAAAAACAAACACACTTGCTGCCATCAAGTATTTTTTCCAAGGGACAATGGAAATTACAGTAGGCGTTTGAGGAGCTACCTGCTCATTTTTTATGCGATCGAGTAATCTGCTCGAGAATGTATCGAAATAGCCTTCAGGCGCATCAATAGGCTCTTTAGTGAGCTTTGATAAGCTTGGTGCTAATTCTTCTAATTCTTTATTTAATTCTTCGTTCATGTTTGTAGGATATTAATCTTCTTTAATAGTTTAATGCTCAGTTAAATATTGTTCAATTTTTTTCACTGCGATATGAAAAGATGCTTTTAAAGCACCTACGCTAGTGCCGAGTAATTCCGACATTTCCTCGTATTTCATTTCTTGAAAATATTTTAGATGAAAAACCATTTTTTGCTTTTCTGGGAGTGTATCTATAGCTGCTTGTAGTTTTCGCTGAATTTGCTCCCCTGTAAGTGGGTTATCACTGGTATGGTCTATAAATTCGGATTCGTTGGCATCATCAATATCAACATGCAATTGTTGCTTGTTTTTACGATGAAAATTGATGCACTCGTTGTAAGTAATCCGAAACAACCAAGTATAAAGTTGTGAGTCTTCTCTGAAATTAATGAGGCCTTTCCAAACTTTGATGAAAACTTCTTGCATTAAATCGTCGGCATCCGAGTGGGAATTTACATAGCGACGAATTAACCAATAAATTTTTTGCTCATATTTTTTAACTAGGAGTTCGAAAGCATACGTTTTCGTTTGCTCCTCTCTAAATAGGGCTAAAATTTCTTGATCAGACTGTTGGTTTCTCATGCACTTTGTTTGCGCTGAGCTCAGAAATTATCTTCTAATCATAACTTTCTGAACAGCAGCAATAATATTCGGTGTCTCTAAACCATATTTTGCCATTAGTTCATCTGGTGTACCACTTTCTCCGAAACTATCATTTACTGCAACCATTTCGATAGGTGCTGGGAAGTGCTCTCCTAAAAGTTGTGCGATACTATCACCTAATCCACCATTTTTTTGGTGTTCTTCGGCAGTTACAACACATCTAGTTTTACGAACTGAAGTTAGGACGGCCTGCACATCTAATGGTTTAATGGTATGAATATTTATAATTTCTGCACTGATGCCCATTTCAGCTAAGGCTTGACCTGCTTCAATGGCTTTCCAAACTAAGTGTCCTGTTGCGAAAATGCTCACATCTTTTCCTTCGTTTAACATAACCGCTTCACCAATTTTAAAGTCTTGGTCTGCTGGTGTAAAGTTAGGCACTGCCGGACGACCAAATCTTAAATATACTGGTCCATTGTATTTTGCAATGGCAATTGTTGCTGCTTTTGTTTGGTTATAATCACATGGATTAATCACTACCATGTTAGGTAGCATTTTCATTAATCCAATATCTTCTAATATCTGATGTGTTGCTCCATCTTCACCTAAGGTTAAGCCTGCGTGAGATGCACATATTTTTACGTTTTTGTTCGAATAAGCAACCGACTGACGAATTTGGTCATATACTCTTCCAGTTGCAAAATTTGCAAATGTGCCCGTATATGGAATTTTACCGCCAATAGTCATACCTGCTGCCAAGCCAACCATATTTGCTTCCGCAATACCCACTTGAAAAAAACGATCTGGATTTTCTTTCGCAAAAGCGTCCATTTTCAACGATCCCGTTAAATCGGCACATAATGCTACTACGTCAGGGTTAGTTTTTCCTAATTCTGCTAATCCTGCTCCGAATCCCGAACGGGTATCTTTTTTTTCTGTGTATGGATATTGTTTCATGCTGCAAATATAAGTGTTATGTTATTAATTAAAAGCGAATAGAATATGAACTTCCTGAACTTATCGTAAATCGTTCAGAACGTGTACTCATGGTCTTTTTTGACCCTTTATTTTTATATACAATGTGATAATTGCCAGGTTGTAAAGTAATGGTTTCGGTAACCGAGTTACCATTAATATCACATACCCATTCTAAATCTTGCCCTTTTTCAACATAGATACTTCCAAATACCGGTACCGCATTGGTGTTTAAAACGGTTAATAAACCTGGTGCCGGAATTTTGATAGTTGTGGTTTCGCTTTGCTTTATTCGTAAGTTTTGAATGCTGATGCGTGGTAAAGTCAGAATTTCAATATCATAAGTCCCAATCAGGTACTTCTTCTTATTGTTAATGTCAATACGATCAATAATTTCTTCTTTATTATTTTCTTTGATGATTGATGATAATTCTTTGTAGGTGCTTAATCCTTCGGTTTGTATGATTAACTCACCTTGACCAGCATTTATATTGATTACGCTATGTTTATTAGGCAAAACCACAATGTTCTTTTTGTAAATCGGTGGAGTGGTATGCACAATCATATCATACGTATTTACAGGATCTAATTGTAATGTATCCGGATTCCCTCTAGCATTTAACGTGTGAATAAATTGATAACGAAGAATGCCTGCACTTTGATCGTATAAAGTAATTGGCACATTAGATTCTGATGGTTTTCCATCTTCATCTAATAAATTTATTTGTGAGGTACTGCTGTTGAGTATAGTATTCATTACACTTTTCAGAGATCGCTTAAATCCAATTTCATCTTGAGCATCATCATACCTACCAACACACTCAAATGTTTCAGCTGCTTCAGGTGTTAGTCCTAATCCAATAATAAACGGTTGTAAGAATATGCCTTTGTTCTGTAGTTTCTTAGAAATCTCACAGGCGTTTCCTTTACACGATTCAATGCCATCTGTAATTAGTACTATGATGTTTCTGTAATTCTCTCCGCTATAAATAAAATCATTCGCACATTGTTCTAGCGTATAAGCAATAGGTGTAATTCCTTTTGCACTTAATGAATTTATTTTTGATTTGATGTTAGGAATATTGTTTGCACGTATTGGAGACTCTAGCTTTGTATCCTTGCAATCATTAGCATTTAAAGGCGACATACTTCCAAAAACTCGTAAGCCTATTTCTAAATTTGGAACCTTTTGTAATGAATCGAGCATGCTCGATAAGATTATTTTTGATGCACGGAATCTATTCGTTTCTCCCCAAGTATTTGTCATACTTCCAGAGGCATCCATAACAAATAATATTCTAGTTTTTACAACAGGTTTTGTAGGTGTTTGCGCAAGCAACACTTTGCTAAATAAAAAGAAGAAAAGTATGATTATTTTTTTCATCTTAAAAATTTATACTTGTTGATATACCTGAAATAATAGTTACTTTTTTAACCACACTCGACTTGCTTGTTGTGCTCGCTTTTGTTCTATATAGGAGTTCGTAGTTACCAGGTTGTAATGAAAAGGTTTCTTTAATACTGTTAGCATCTACTGATACAATTTTTTCTAATTCGTTTTTACTATTGCGTTTGTATATAAATAAGTATCCTGCTTTCTTGTTGATTTGTAGCATTCCCGGATTAGTTACGGTAATCGCTTTTGTTTGTGATTGTAAAATATCAATCTGTTCAAACTTTGTAATTGGTGTTGTTAGTACATCAATATCATAAGTTCCAATAAGGTAGGAGAGTGTTGTATTTAAATCTTGAATGCAAATAATTTTATTATTCTGCTTAATAATGCATTTTATACTTTTAGCTTTTGTATTCCCTATCATGCTTAGCTTTAACGAGCCTTGCGGAGTCTCCATTGCTTTAACTAAGTGTTTCCCTTGTACCAATTCAACATCACTTAATATTTTTGAAGGATGAGTATGAACTTTAATATTATATTTTCTATTGGGGTCGATGTAAAGAGTATCGGGTTGCCCGTAAGCGTTTAAGGTATGATAGAAATTATATTTTAATGCAGAAGTACTTTGATCGAAAAAGCTCATCGCCACATTGGTTTCAGTAGGCTTATCGTTTACATTAAGCAAATTTACTTGTAAACTTGTTGGGTTCAACATCGAGGTAATAACCACGCTAGCAATTTGCGCCTGACTTAAATTCTCAGATTCTTGGATGTCGAAAATTTGACCAACACATTCGAATGCTTTTTTCTGTTCCGGAGTTAATCCTAGTCCAACGATATAAGGTCGTAAATATATTCCAGCTGATTGTAATTTTCGACTTGCATCGCATGCATCACCATCGCAATTTTCAAACCCATCAGAAATTAAAATGATAACTGATCGTTGCTCCGCTTTGGTTAGCGGGAAATCGTTAACAGCAGATTCTAGAGATAGTGCAATTGGTGAATATCCTTTTGGAGTGATGCGATCAAGCATTTTTGGTAAGTTAGCTTGATTATTTGTATTGAATGGTAATTCTAATTTTGTGTCTTTGCAATCGAATAAACTTTTATCTTTTTGATGTCCAAATACTCGAACAGCAAATGGAATATTTTCTCTGCTTAAACTATCGGATAAGTGGGCGAGGATTTTTTTAGCCATTTCCATTTTAGTAGTTTCTTTCCACTTGCCATTCATACTGCCAGAGGCATCAATAATAAAAAGCACACGAGAGGGTTTCTGTGTGCTTTTCATTTGAGAATATGAATCTAGTGCTACTAAAAAGAATAGTGCAAAGAGTAATAATGTTCGACTGCTAAATAATCTACTATACGTGATCAAAATTTACTTTTGATTAGTAATCAGTTAGTGTTTCTTCAAGTTGTGCAAGGGCTGCTGCTAATTGCTCATTATTTGGAGCAACACCATGCCATTTATGTGAGCCCATCATGAAGTCAACACCAGCACCCATTTCAGTTTTCATTAAAATTAAAACTGGTTTGCCTTTTCCAGTGTGAGTTTTTGCTATGGCTAAGGTTTCAATAACATTTTGCATATTATTGCCATCCATTTCTAATACATCCCAACCGAAGGCTAACCATTTCCCTTTAATATCTCCAAGAGATAATACTTGATCAGTAGAACCATCAATTTGTTGGCCGTTTAAATCTACTGTAGAAATGATGTTATCAATTTTATTGTGGGCAGCATACATTGCAGCTTCCCAAATCTGACCTTCTTGTAATTCGCCATCACCGTGTAAGGTGTAAACGATACATGGGTCGTTATTTAATTTCTTTATTTGAGCAGCTCCTAAAGCTACCGATAAGCCTTGTCCAAGAGAACCTGATGCAATACGAATACCTGGTAAGTGTTCAGCAGTAGTTGGATGTCCTTGTAAACGAGTATCTAACTTCCTGAAGCTAGCCAATTCTGCAACTGGGAAATAACCACTACGCGCTAAAACTGAGTACCATACTGGTGAAATATGACCATTCGATAAGAAGAAAAGATCTTCATTGGTACCATCCATATTGAAGTTGGTATTGTGTTTCATCACTTCAAAGTAAAGGGCAGTAATAAAGTCTGCACATCCTAATGAGCCACCTGGGTGACCACTTTGACAACCATGAACCATACGAACGATGTCTCTACGGACTTGAGAAGCTGTTTTTTCTAATTCTGAAATTGTAGGCATATTGGGTTATATTAAGCTTCAAATTTAGCAAAAATATGGCGAGAAGCAAAGGGAGTAAGGAGTATTAGATGGGGACGACGGAGAAATTAAATAATTGTTGTAACATTTTGTAAAATCTCTCGTTAAAAGTAATAAGGTAATTTAATTTAGTTTAGTTAGGTCGAAAGCTCCAAGAAATTGGGGCTTTTGTTCTTTTAGTCAAACAAGTTGTATTCAATTGTGTTAGTATTTTTTTATTTTATTCGAATACAATGAACCACAAAACAGAGGCATTACAAGCTAAAATTGAGCCATTTCGTCAAGAAATTATTAATCACAAAGTTTATTCGGTAATCAAGGATATTGATGATTTAAAGATTTTCATGCAATATCATGTATTCGCTGTTTGGGATTTCATGTCACTTTTAAAGTCATTGCAAAATAGTCTTACTTGTACTACTGTTCCTTGGTTCCCAATTGGTTCTGCGGATACTCGTTACCTAATTAATGAGATTGTTGTTGGTGAGGAATCGGATGTTGATTTACATGGCGTAAGAAAAAGCCATTTTGAATTATATCAAGATGCAATGAAACAAATTGGAGCGGATATGTCGGCTATACATTCGTTTATTTCTTCTTTATCAACAAACCATAATTTTGACGAAGCATTTCTAAAAGCCAATGCCCCAAAAGAAGTTAAGGAATTTGTGAACTTCACTTTTGATGTTATTAAAAGCAATAAAAATCATGTTAAATCCGCTGTTTTTACTTTTGGCAGAGAAGATTTAATACCAAGTATGTTTAGATCTATTGTTGATGATATTAACAAAACCTTCCCTGATAACATTTCTACATTTAAATACTACTTAGATAGACATATTGAAGTTGATGGAGATAACCATAGTCATTTAGCGCTACAGATGACTGCTAATTTATGCGAACAGAATGATCAGTTTTGGGAAGAAGCAGAAGCGGCAACGATTCAATCATTACAAATGCGAATTAATTTATGGAATGGTATTTACAATTCTATACTAAAGAGAAAGAACAACATTCCTGAGCTTGCTTAATTGGCAAAATTCAATATTATTTCAAATTTGCGAAAACCAAACTATTCAAGTAGTTAATAATCTCATTCTCTTCTTTCTTTTTACCGAAATCTGTTAAAGACGGTAAATGGTGCATAAAGAAATTCTGAATATGTGCCATCTCAACGATAGTAGAGGCTAGTGATTTCGGGTATTTATATTTCGGATTGCACTCTGTAATGATTTTGCCAATTTCAGCACATAAATCTTTATAAGGTTTAAAGAAATGCTGTTTATTATCTTCCTCTACTTGTTTCGTTAAATAGACCTTCGACCCTTCTGAAATAATGATTTGATGTAATAAGCTTTCATCGATGTAGTCGGTGCTTTTATCGTCTTCAATTGCCTTCGATAATATATTTATTACTTTTTTGAGTTTCACTTCAGGGTCGGTAATATTATTGGTTTGAAATAATATTTGAAATTCTAACCATCCCCAATACCACGCCGCTAAATACACCAACAATTTATGTTTGTTCTCAAAATAACGATAGATACCTGCCTCTGTTGTGCCAATGTTTTCTGCCAATTTCTTGAATGTAAACGACTCAAATCCCTGTTTATGGATTAATTCTATGCTATGCTTAAGAATGTTTTTGCCAAGTTCTGTGCTTTCTGGATTGCGCAAATACAAGGCCTCATTCATTGAAATATGCAGTTTTAGCTTCATCTAAAGGTGTTTTTGAGATTTTCTAATTGTTAGTACAAATATACATAAAAATATTTTTACAATTATTTATGATAGTAATACTATCAAATTAAAATACTTTACTATCTTTGCATCAGTAATAATTTTAAAAACTATGTTATTGAATAAAAGAGTGCCCATAAGTTATATTATTAATAAGGTGAAATTTGATGCATTATATGTATTTCTGGTCTCGATCGTAGTACTTTTTCTGACTACGTATTACAATGACCGTTTCCCAGATATGCCTTTAACAATTCCAGCATTCCTTGGTACAGCGATTTCTATTTTGCTATCCTTTAAAATCAGCCAATCCTACGACCGCTGGTGGGAAGCTCGAAAAATATGGGGAAGCATTGTAAATGATTCGAGAAGTTTAGTTATACAACTTCAAAATTTCGGGGTAAATAATTCTCCTGTAGAAATTAAAAAAATCGCCTTCAGACAAATTGCTTGGTGTTATAGTCTAGGAAATTCGTTGCGTGGCTTAGATCCTTTAAAAGGTTTAGAGCAATACATTTCCAAAGAAGAAATTGAAGAATTAAAAAATCATTCGAATAAGCCTCTTGCTTTATTAAATGAAACAGCTAAGGACTTTAAAAAATGGAGAGAACGCAATAGTATTGATAGTTTTACACATGTGCAATTAGATAATACCTTAGTAAGACTTTGTGATGCTCAAGGGAAATCGGAAAGAATTAAGACCACCGTATTCCCAGTTACGTACCGTTTTTTTTTACATTCTATCATTTACTTATTTGTAGTAACATTATCCATTTCATTAAAAGATATTGGCCCAATATTCGAAATTCCTTTATTGATGCTGATTTCTATAGCTTTCTTTTTATTGGAAAAATCGGCAACACATATGCAAGATCCCTTCGAAAATAAGCCAACAGATACTGCAGTAACTGCGATAGCGAGAACGATTGAAATTAATATTAAACAATTATTAAAGGAGTCGGATATCCCGAATCCTCATCAACCAGAAAAATTTTATTTGTCATAATTAAACACTCAAAAAAAGATGAAAACACTTACCAAAGAAATGCAAGAGGCGATAACGCCAAAGATGGCTTTAGAGTTATTAGTAGATGGTAACAAACGATTTGTAAATAATTTAAAAGTGAATCGTAATCTGCTACAACAAGCAAACGAAACATCAGATGGACAGCATCCATTTGCTGTAATATTAAGTTGTATCGATAGTCGTACTTCAGCTGAGTTAATTTTTGACCAAGGATTAGGAGATGTATTTAGTGTTCGAATTGCAGGGAATATTCTGAACGAAGATATTTTAGGAAGTATGGAGTTCGGTTGTAAAGTTGCTGGTGCAAAAATTATTGTTGTACTAGGACATACTAAATGTGGTGCAGTAAAAGGTGCTTGCGACCATGTAGAAATGGGTAACTTAACATCATTGCTAACTAAAATCAGACCAGCGGTTGATGACGAATCAATGACGACAGAAAATCGTACGTCGAGCAATCCTGTTTTTGTTGAAAATGTTTCAGCTATAAATGTGAAACGTACTGTAAAAGCAATAATGGAACGCAGTCCGATATTAAAAGAAATGATAGAATCGGGTCAACTAGGTATAGTGGGTGGCACACACGATATTTCTACCGGTATGGTGAATTTCTATGAAGATACGTTGAAAATGTAAGTAAGGTTAATTGGTTTGTAGTGTAAAAGCATTCAAAATCTGATTTGCGTGATCTTTCGTATCAACTTTTTCAATGATGTTAGAAATTTTGCCTTCTTCATCGATGATAAACGTTTTACGAGCAGTGCCCATATAGGTTCTGCCATACATGCTTTTTTCTACCCATACACCAAAAGCATTCACTACTTTTTGGTCGGTGTCTGCAAGTAATGGGAATGGTAAACTGTGTTTAGTAATAAATTTCTGATGCGATTTTTCATCATCAACACTAATGCCTAGTAACTGAAATCCGTTTTTTTGTAATAGTGCATAATTGTCTCTTAAACTACACGCTTCAGCTATACAGCCTGGTGTGTTATCTTTCGGATAAAAGAAAATGATTAATTTTTTCCCATTGAAATCACTTAATGAAATGTTATTTCCATCTTGGTCTTTGCCTTTAAATGCTGGGGCTTTAGAACCTACTTTTAATGTTGTCATGTTATCTAGTAAAACTTGCTAAGTATTGACTTTTATTGTCTTTCATATCGGTAACAACTAAACGGAACACATGTTTTCCTTCGGTACAATTTTCATCAAAAACATAATAGAGTAGGGCGTATTTTTGATCGTAGTTCATTAATACCCATTGGTCGTCTATGTAAGCATTATATGATTTGATACCCGATAAATTATCTCCAATTTTTACAGATATGCGTGATGACTTACTTAAGTTTCTTCCGTTTGAAATGTTTACGGGTTTTATACTCGGAGGGATAGAGTCTACTCCGATATAAAAAGAACCCATTGTTTTGGCTTTCCCTTTAATATAACCATCCTGATTAAACCCACCCGCAGATCCTCGTCCGGATTGAACAACAAGTGCTTTGGATAATTGAAACGGAGTCATTTCGCGTTCTGGTTTAATCCAAACATCGTAGAAACTATGTGCAGGGATATCACTATTCCCAAGGGTATAACTTGATGAATAAGCATTTCCAGTTCTTGGCTTCATTGCTCTATACAAAAGTATACTATCGTAAAAAGTATAAGGAGGAAAAGTTGCAATGAAATTACCTAACACTAATTTGTTTTGAATGTCACAAGGCCAAAAATCTTTTGAATTTCGAACATTGCTAAACTTAAGTTCGTATGGATTTTTTTCCAAGCAATTAATGGTGAATTTCAAAGTCGATGTATTTCCTTTAACATCTTTCACTACATACTCCATGTTATAGATGTCTCCAGGTTCTAATGCAATTCGCCCTCGATTGGTAAGGTCTTTGTAAATAGTTAACTGATTACCTGGGTCAACAAAACTTTTTTGTACCCATCGCCCTGAATTATTACGTTCTTTAAAATCGCAATGCGAATTAATAGCTCTAGTGTCTTTAAAATAAAAGCGTTCTACTTTTGAAAAATAAATACGTTCTCCATTTTGTTTGAGTTCGATAGAATAAACTCCATTGTTATTGTTAGAGTTACTTTGCAAATCGAGCGCTTCTATTCCAATACCTACAGTACCCCAAGCGTTAATAATATTCCCATTGTTTATGGTGTATTCAGGGCGTCCACTTGCTGCAAAGCGCTGCTTCACTTTCAAGTTATTAATGGAACTATTTTCGTTCAGTGGATAAATAGTTACTGCTTGTATGTATGGATTTACTTTGTCGGGCACATCAAACCCACACAGTAATGGGTTAATGGTTTCTTCGGTTATCGCATCGCGAATTTCGAAATGCAAATGTGGTCCTTGCGATGCGCCAGAGTTTCCACTGTAAGCAATTAATTGTCCTTTTTTTACAGGTAGTAAAGTAGGTTGCAAAAGAGAATCTACTTCAAAAGAATGTAGTTCATATTGCATCTTGCGCATAGCTTGAGTAAACGCAGGAGCGTAACGTTGTAAATGCGCATAAACACTCACTAATCCGTTGGGGTGAGTTATATATAAAGCGTAACCAAAGCCACTTGCTTGTACACGAATTCTAGAAATGTAACCTTCGCCTACAGCAAAAACCGGTAGGCCTTCTTGAGAGTTGGTTCGTATATCAATTCCCGAATGGAAATGATTCGGACGCATCTCTCCAAAAGTTCCAGCTAATACAATAGGGATATCTAATGGTGGTCTGAAAAAATCTTGCGGATACACACGATCTGCAACATCATTTAATTTTGGGTAAGAGTAGTTAAAAGCAAAGTTAGTAATGACCAAAAGTGATAAGCCAAAAGTTGCAATTGTTTTTAAAGCGTAATGATAAATCTGTTTAAATCGCATCATTTATTTCACATCTAAGCTAAGTAAACGCTGCTCTCCAATAAATCCTTCGTAATGCTCACCGATACTAATCTTTCCAACCCCTGCAGGTGTTCCCGTGAAAATTAAGTCGCCTTTTTTAAAGGTAAAACGCGTAGATAAATAAGCTATAATTTGTTCGAACGAAAATATCATATCTGCACTATTTCCTTTTTGAACTTGCACATTATTTTTTGTTAAGGAGAATGATATGTTTTTTAAATCTTTGAAATCTCCAATTGGAATAAATTTCCCGATTGGTGCCGAATGGTCGAATGCTTTTGCAATCTCCCATGGCAAACCTTTTTGCTTGCATTTTTCTTGAAGATCTCTTGCTGTAAAATCAATGCCTATACTTATGGAGTCGATGTAGCTTAATGCGAATTGTTCTGCAATATGTTTTCCCTCTTTCCCAATTTTCAAAACAAGCTCCGCTTCATAGTGAATATCTTCAGAAAAATCTGGATGGTAAAAAGGTTTGCCTTCACGAAGCAATGCGGTATCTGGTTTTAGGAAGATAACCGGTTCTGTTGGCACAGGATTATTTAGCTCCTTCGCATGTTCAGAATAGTTTCTACCTACAGCAAGTATTTTCATAGAAATGGGTTTACTGCGAAGATAGGAAAAACTAAAACCCTAAAAACTCTTGTGAGCAATGAATGCAAACAAGTTATTCATAGATGTTAAAAAAAACTATTGGATAGAGATTCTTTTGATGGCAACTTCAGAACCTACACTCACTTTTACGAAGTATAAGCCTTTGGTAACACGAGCTGGAACAGCAAAAGATTGGCGGTATTCACCTGCTGAGTATTTATCACTTGCTAACACAGCGACATCGTTGCCAAGTACATCTAATAAGCGGATTAACACATTGTTTTCTCTTTTCACCACGAAGTTTACGTTTATTTTATCGTTAGCTGGGTTAGGGAAAACACTTAATGAACTTACTAAAGATTTATTGGCAATACTGGCACTTAAACCACTCACATTAATTTGACCCGACATGCCAGAACCGTTCTGATCGCCGTGGGTTGTACTGTAAAATGGGATGCTTCCTGCTGAAGTCATCACGAATGCTTTGGATTGATTGTTATTGTTTAGGGTAAACGTTGGGATGCTCTGTCCATCGTCAGATCGAGTAGGGTTGTTACCCGAAACATAAACGAATCTGATGGTATCTCCTACAGTACAGTTAGTTACGCGAGGAGCGAAATGATATCCATTTACACCAACCTTAATCTCATACGTATTTTGAGCCCACAAGGAAGTGCTTGTAGCCAAAAGTAGGAGGGTTAATAAATAGGTGTATTTTTTCAACATATCCAAAGATAATGATTTTTGTAAAAACCATTTTTATATTCTGTAACAATTTTGTAAAGTTGTGCTCTTATAATTCCAATATTATAAACTACATTTGAGCACTTTATCTTATTTTTCTTGGACGCGCATAAACTTAATCGAATATCAGCAGCCGGAGTATTAGTTACCTTAGGTATCATATTCGGCGACATCGGGACATCTCCTTTATACGTATTAAAGGCTATCATTGGAGAAGGGAATGTTATTAATAAGGATCTTGTATACGGAGGTATTTCGTGTATATTCTGGACCCTAACCTTACAAACAACTATAAAATATGTCATCATCACGCTTCGAGCGGATAACAAAGGAGAAGGTGGAATTTTCTCACTCTATACTTTAGTTCGAAGAAAAGCGAAATGGTTAATGCTTCCTGCCATCATAGGTGGGTGTACCTTATTAGCCGATGGAATTATTACTCCACCTATTTCTGTTGCTTCTGCAATTGAAGGGTTACAACTTAAATACCCGGACATTCAAACTGTTCCAATCGTAATCGTAATTATTACCATCTTATTTTTATTCCAACAGTTCGGTAGTAATTTCGTAGGAAAAGCCTTTGGTCCAATTATGTTTCTATGGTTCACAATGCTTGGTGTATTGGGTATTTCACAAATCACAATGCATGCTGAAATATTAAAAGCAGTAAATCCATATTTTGCATACGACACCTTAGTGAATAACCCTGCAGGATTTTGGATTTTAGGTGCAGTGTTTTTATGTACTACTGGAGCTGAAGCCTTATATTCTGATTTAGGTCATTGTGGTAGAGCGAACATTCGAGTGAGCTGGGCTTTCGTTAAAATATGTTTGTTGTTAAATTATTTCGGACAAGGAGCATGGCTAGTAACGCATAGTGGTTCGGTAATGGATACTAATCCTTTCTATAGCCTTATGCCAGAATGGTTCTTAATATATGGAATCGGCTTAGCAACCTTAGCAACTATTATTGCCAGTCAGGCTTTAATTAGCGGTTCGTTTACCTTAATATCTGAAGCGGTTCGTTTAAACTTCTGGCCAAAAGTAAAAATCAATTATCCAACCGATGCGAAAGGACAATTATATGTACCGAGCATTAACTGGTTATTATGGTTTGGCTGTTGTGCCGTTGTACTCTATTTCCAAGAGTCGACACATATGGAAGCAGCTTATGGTTTATCCATCACCTTAACCATGTTAATGACTACCATTTTGTTAATGGTTTATTTATTAACTAGAAAATTCTCGTATTGGTTAGTAGGTGTCTTGTTAGCAATTTATGCGACTATCGAATTGTCATTCTTAGTAGCCAACTTAAGTAAATTCACTCACGGTGGTTGGGTTACGATTCTTATAGGTGGTGTATTATTTACCATCATGTGGTCGTGGATTAATGCAAGAAAAATTAGAAATCGCTATTTAAGATTTTCAGAACTTGATGATTTCTTGCCAATATTAAAAGAGTTAAGTGCAGATCAATCTGTTCCTAAATATGCATCTCAATTAGTGTACTTAACAGGATCTAATTTCACTTCAGAAATTGAAGCGAAAATCATGTATTCTATATTCCAGAAACAACCGAAGCGTGCCGATGTATATTGGTTTGTACACGTTGATGTAGAAGATGAACCTTATAAAACGGAATACAAAGTAGTGCATTTGGTACCAGGAAATGTTATTCGAATCGAATTCAAATTAGGTTTCCGTATCGAGCAAAAAATAAATGTATTGTTCCGTAAAGTGGTAGAAGACTTAGTGAAAAATAATGAAGTGGATATTATGAGTCGTTATGAGTCATTACACAAACACAATATTACGGGCGACTTTAAATTCATCGTGTTAGAGAAAAAATTAT
Source organism: Sphingobacteriales bacterium (assembly GCA_044337515.1). Classification (GTDB taxonomy): domain Bacteria; phylum Bacteroidota; class Bacteroidia; order Sphingobacteriales; family Sphingobacteriaceae; genus CAJBVG01. The sequence goes on from JBIINK010000001.1 coordinate 36,750, forward strand.
CAGCAGATAATTCACTTCCATTGTACGAACGTATTATTATGCAAATCTATTTCTTGCTGAAAAAATTATCGCTTTCAGAAGAAAAAGGTTTCGGTTTAGATTTAAGTTTCGTCACCATAGAACAGGTGCCTTTATTGCTTTCGCAAACAAAGAACTACGAGCTAAAGAGAGTAGGAGTTTAGTAGATGTGCAAATGCGTAAATGCGAAGATGTGCAAATGCGCAGATGCGTAAATGTGCAAATTACTAGATACGAGCTACTAACTACGAATTACTAGATACGAGCTTACTCTTATGATACCCGTAACTAAAGTAAATTACTAATCCAATTATCAACCAAATTCCGAAGCCCATCCAGTTGGATACGCCAAGTTCCGACATCATGTAGAGGCAGCAGAGTAAGCCCATTAGAGGGATCATGGAAAGGTTGTATCTAAATACGTAGTAAGCTAATAGTACACACACGAATAAGAAAATCCAAAGTGGAATTTTATGTTTAAATAAACCCCATCCACTTTCGTATACATGGTCATAGTTTACATTATTGGAAATTAAAATAGCTGAAGATTCTTGTTCAGAAAAACTGCTCAAGTATTTCAATAAGTCTTGTCCGTGAACGGAGAAATTAGCACTATCATTTTTTAGAATAGACGTTTTTAATACGGCTACTTCTTCTAAATTCATATTGGTTATGGCTTTGTCTAATGAATACGCTTTTGGTGTATTCTTCACAAAACTCATCATGCTTTCGTTTTGAAAATTGTATAAGTACAATACACCTGCAATTAACATAATAGGGTAAATGTATTTAGCATTTAAATAAGGCGTTTTAAATTTTCCACGTACTACCGTTGGGTCGTTTTGCAAACGAAGTACACCAGCACAAACGAGTACGAAGGCAAATAAAGTTCCTATACTACATAAGTCGGTAACTATGGTAAGGTTCATAAACAAGGAAGGCACAGCAACTACAAAACCAGTTACAATGGTTGCGAATGAAGGTGTTTTGTAAATCGGGTGAATTCTTGAAAATGCTTTAGGCAATAAACCATCGCGACTCATGCTCATCCAAATACGAGGTTGCCCCATTTGGAAAACCAGAAGAACACTGGCCATGGCAACGATTGCACTTACACCAATAATTCCAGATAACCATTTCAGATTTAATTTTTCAAATACAAATGCTAGAGGGTCACCAACAGCAAGTTGATCGTACTTCACCATACCTGTTAATACTAATGCGATGGTGATGTATAAAACTGTACATATAATAATGGCCCACATCATACTTCGTGGCAAATCGCGTTGAGGATTTTCGCATTCTTCTGCAGTAGTAGAAATGGCATCAAAGCCAATGTAGGCAAAGAACACCGCCGATACGCCTTTTAATATACCTCCGATACCATTCGGAGCAAAGGGGTTCCAATTGTTTACATCAACATAAAAAATACCAACAGCAATTACAAGTAGAATAATAGCCAATTTTACAATTACCATGGCATTACTTGCATTACGAGATTCTTTCATGCCTCGGTAAACCAACCAAGTAATAACAATGATGATGAATAAGGCAGGAAGATCTAAAACGATATGAAATCCTAAAATAGTAGGAGCATATTGCCATGCTGTATAAGCGGCTTGCATGCTACTGTCTAAATTCTCAAATAATCTTCCACTACCAATAAGCTTAGTAGCATCTTGGAAACCACGTGAAGCACTTAAGTAATCCATGGTCATCCATTCGGGCAGATGTAAGCCCATACTGCCAAGGAACCCCGTAAAATAATCTGACCAAGAAATGGCTACTGTAATATTCCCAATGCCATATTCCATAATAAGAGACCAGCCGATAATCCAAGCCACTAACTCTCCGAAAGCCACATAAGAATAAGTATAGGCAGAACCAGAAACGGGAACCATGGATGCGAATTCTGCATAGGCAAAAGCTGCAAAACCACACGCAATTGCTGTAAATAAAAACAAATAGATAACTGCTGGTCCGCCGTCGGCACTCGCTTTACCAATGGTACTGAATATACCTGCACCAATAATGGCTGCAATGCCAAACGCAGTAAGATCGCGAACACGTAATGTTTTGTTTAACCCACCGTGGTGTGATTCACTTTCACCCAAATCGTTCATGATGTTTTGGATGTTCTTCTTTCTAAATAGCTTATTTAACATGGATATACGGACTATTAATTCTATGAATGTATAAAAAAAAAGTATTTTGAAGGCTATCTTTTTAAAAGATTATTGAGATTTAAGTTAGATTTGTACCGATATGAGAAAATTGTTCCAGGAAAACAGATTATTTATTATCGGGTATTTATTGATACTCATTAGTGCGTTCCTGCTAAAATTGATTTTCAGTAAAGAAGAGATTTTCTTATACATCAATGCTCAACATTGCAGCTTTGGCGATTTCTTTTTTCAATACATAACCTATATAGGCGATGGTGCATTTGTCATCATTTTTACACTATTACTTCTGGGTATTAGTTATCGTCAATCCATATTATCATTTGCTATTTACATCATTAGTTCTCAATTGGTTCAATTTTTAAAACGAGTTGTGTTTAGCGATGTTCCTCGTCCGAGTAAATACTTTGAAGGGAAAGCTACTCTGCATTTTGTTGATGGGGTAACTTTAAATCAAATGATGAGTTTCCCATCGGGACATACCACGAGTGTTTTTGCTTTTATGGCATTTTTATCCATCATTACAAAAAATAAATATTTCAGTATTCTATACTTGCTTATTGCTTGTGTAGTCTCATTCTCTCGAATTTACTTATCGCAACATTTTTTAGAAGACACGATGGCAGGATCTATCATTGGGGTTTTAAGTGCATTTATCATTACGTACCTATTCGAAAAATCGACGTGGTATAATGCACCTAAGCTTGATGGCTCTTTAATCAAAAAGAAATAACGTATGAGAGTTGCTAGTCAAAAGTATACAAATGAGATTCTCATTTTAATTCTATCCTTACTTTATTTTATTCCATTTCTTGGTCAAGCGCATTTGTTTGATTGGGATGAAATTAACTTTGCTGAAGCCGCGCGAGAAATGTTGGTGACGCATAATTACTTCAACGTACAAATTGATTATAAAGATTTCTGGGAGAAGCCACCATTGTTTATTTGGATGCAAGTATTCAGCATGAAAATATTTGGTGTGAATGAATTTGCTGCACGATTCCCCAATGCAATGGCCGGAGTAATAACACTGCTTACTATTTTCAGAATAGGAAAGAAATATTTAAACACACAATTCGCCTGGTTCTGGACCATGTGTTATGCTGGAACAACACTTACCTTATTGTATTTTAAATCGGGGATAATGGATCCTTGGTTCAACTTGTTTATTTTCTTAGCTATTTATCAGTTCAGTTTTATAGTAGAGCGTGGTAGAGAAAAAAGTATTTGGAAAGCAGTTCTAGCCGGATTGTTTTTAGGCTTAGCAGTTATGGTGAAAGGCCCAGTGGCAATACTCATCGCATTACTTTGCTTATTCGTTTATATCATCGTACATCGATTTGATGTACCTATAAAATTTTCAGAATTACTGGCTATAGTTATTACAACTGGAATTACCTGTTTCATGTGGTTTGGGGTACAACTGATGACTGATGGAATTTGGTTTTTAAGAGAGTTTATTGTTTATCAGATCAGATTATTTACAACGAAAGATGCCGGACATGGAGGGCCATTTTTCTATCATTGGATAGTATTATTAATTGGCTGTTTCCCGGCTTCGATTTTAATGATCAAATCATTTTTCATGAGATCGGTAGCCACAGAACATCAACGAGTATTGTTGCATTGGATGCAAATACTTTTTTGGGTGGTGTTGATATTGTTCAGTATTGTAGAAACTAAAATTGTTCATTACTCATCGCTTTGTTATTTTCCATTAACTTTCTTAGCTGCGTATGCGCTGTATTATATGGTGCATGGTAAAACCAGATGGAATAAAATAATTCATTATGCTGTTTTTTTTATAGGATTTTTATTTGCTTTTGTTTTGATGTTTTTCCCATTTTTATTGAAGCATAAAAATGCTTGGATACTGTATGTAAAAGATGCATTTGCGGTAGGAAATTTAGAAGCAAATGTTGAATGGACAATATGGGATGCCTCAGGTGGAGTGATATTGTTTGCAGGTTTATTAGTGTATTTCATCATGAACCAACAGCATCATTACCGTAAGGCAATTATTGGATTATTTGTTTCGATGATGTTCATGGTATTTTTTACGAGTGTATTGTTGGTCCCTAAAATCGAATTGATTTCACAAGCGGCAGCTATTCGTTTTTATGAATCGAAAGTAAACGAAGACGCCTATGTACAACCCATGTATTTTAAGTCGTACGCGCATTTATTCTATACAAAAAAGAAACAACCTACGAACCCATTATCGTATGATCATGAATGGTTAAAAACAGGGAAAATTGATAAGCCAGTTTATATTATTGTGAAGAATACGAAGAAATTCGAATTCGAAAAATACGCAGATATTAAATTACTTTACGAGGAAAATGGTTTTGCTTTTTTCAAGCGAGAAATACCGAGGTAGTACTAAGAATTGAGATGTTAGATGTTAGAAACTTACTGTTTCGAAATTATCTAATATCTCAATTTTTTTAGGATTTAGATATTAGAATTTAGAATTTAGAATTTACACTCTGCATGTTTCTAACATCTAACATCTCAATTCTTAATACTATGTAATTAGATTTTGTTGTTCAAACTATGCCAAGATCCACCATTTACGGTATTGTCGAAACCTTTAGATTTAAGCATACTCTTTGCAGAACCACTTCTCATGCCTGAAGCACAACAAGTAATAATAGGTTGGTCTTTTTTGAACTTCTTAAGGTTTGAACCTAGTTGATCTAAAGGGATATTAATTGACCCTTTGATGTGCCCAGAGTTGTATTCGCCTTTCGTACGTACATCGACAATGACCCCGCCGTTGCTTAACATTTCTTTGTAATCGATTTTTTTACCTAGTCCGAAAATGGACAAAATTGAATTTAACATAGTTTGAGTAATGAATAATGAGTAATGTGTAGTGAGTATTTTTATTTCTTTTTGGTACTTATACCGAAAATGGTATACAAAGGACAAAAACCAACTATTGAAGTCAATGTAAATACTACAGCAACTGCAACTACAATCCAACCTAATGTGCCTTGGATGGCATCAGTTGCAAATAAGAATACTAGTAAAATTGATAACATCACGCGAGCGATTTTATCAAGAGAGCCCATGTTACTTTTCATAATTTTGTGATTAAGTGAATTTGTTATTTGGTTAATTAGTTACTAAGTTATTAAGTTATTGGGTTAATAGGTTATTGGGTTATTGGGTTATTAGGTTAATAAGTTATTTGGTTAATAGGTTACTGGGTTATTAGGTTAATAAGTTATTGGGTTAATAGGTAAATGTGTTAATAGGTTTTATATATAATATCTAAATAACCAAGTAACTCAATAACCAAATAACTTAATGACAAATGTCGCTAATACAAATAAAACAGAATGTAGCAAATGTTACAGAAGGGTAATATTATTTCGGGCGAGTAGAATTTGCCCTTCTCGCTCGAGTTGTTTTAGGATGCGAGAAACCACTTCTCTAACAGTGCCAAGTTCATCGGCAATTTGTTGATGGGTAATTTGAATTGATTTATGTTGGTTGATTTCAGACTTTTTCTGCAAAAAGCTTAAAATACGGGTATCCATTTTTTGAAAAGCTACAGAATCAACTACCTGAAGCAGTTCTTCAAAGCGTTTTTGGAAAATCCTAAAGAAATAGGCTGTCCATTCTGGAAATTCACGAATCCAATCTGCAGAAGCAGAAATAGGAATGATAAGTAACTCAGAATCTTCTTCGGCAATAGCTTGAATATGGCTTTTTTCAGCATACATACTGCCCAAAAGTGACATTACGCAGCTCTCTCCTGGTTTAATGTAATAGATTAAAAACTCTTTCCCTTCAGAATCTTTACGAGTGACTTTTAAAGCACCACTCAATAAAATAGGAATGGAATTAATGTATGAATCTTCACGAAGTAAGATGTCATCTTGTTTAATATGCTTAATAATCCCTAATTCTTCTATTTTAGCTCTAAGAGCAGGGTTTTTATGCAATTCTTCGATATCGTCAATCTTCATTATTTCTTTGCTTTCTTAAATGAGAAAAATTGAGCAGGCTTATGTAAAACGCCTGTTTGCTTTTCATCTAAAGGGATTAAATAATCGGCTGTTTTAATGGATTTGCGGAAATTTCGCTTATCCAATTGCACATTAGACATTGCTTCGTACAGATTTTGAAGTTGGCTTAAGGTGAATTTAGGAGGGAGCAATTCTCTTCCCATAATATGATGTTCTGGATGTTCTTTAATGATTTCCAGCGCTTTATTTAAAATTACATTATGGTCAAATGCCAATTTTGGAATTTTCTTAATGCTTCTCCATATGGTATTTTCAGCAAATGATCCCGCTTGAGGGTTAATATGGTCAATTCTTACTAATGCTAAATAGGCAATTGTAATTACTCTCGCATTTGGGTCTTTACGGTAACCTTTCAACCATTCAGCATCTTTTGTGTCAGCAACACGCTCTGGATTGCCAAAAGTGAAGAATTGCTGTAAATAAAGCCCTTTAATATGTGTTAATTCGTTAAGAACTCTGATCGCCGCATCATCCAAACTTTCGTCTTCCTTTATTAAATCTCCAGGTAATGCATATTGTGATTTAAAACTATCAACGTTCTGTTTATGAGGGTTTTTCTGTTTAATTAGGAGTGCTTGTAGGCGATTTTCCACTTCATCATATCCGAGCACAACACAATCGACTGATACGTAATTTTGAAAGTATGACTGCTTATTTTTCATTTTTTTTTCTTCAAAAGAAATACTTATTGTAATTTGTACAATTACTATTAAATTGCAAGGCTGAAATGTGCTTTACAATAAAGTAAACATAAGAAAAAATTATATAATTAATATTCATAAGATGTATTTAATTGCGGAGAGTGGTTCAACAAAATGTGATTGGTTATTAGTAGATCAATCTGGTAATTACATGGATTTATATAAAACCATGGGTTATAATCCTTTTTTTCACAGTACTGATTTTATTTATGAGAATATAACCTCACATAAAGATCTAGGGCATATCGCTGTAAAAGTAGAACGTGTTTACTTCTACGGAGCTGGATGTGAGAATAAAGACCTTAACAACATTGTTAAAAAAGCTTTAGAAAAAGCGTTTATAAATGCAAACGTGTTTGTTGATCACGACCTGAAGGCAGCAGCCTATTCTACATTCAATGGTGAAACTAATATAACTTGTATCATTGGTACAGGTTCGAACTCTTGCATGTTTGATGGGACTACCATTACCGAAGAAGTTCCAGCATTAGCCTATATATTAGGTGACGAAGCATCAGGATCTTATTTAGGTAAAAAATTAATAGCAGCTTATTTATATAAGAAGTTGCCAAAAGATATTGCATTCGATTTCGATAAGGAATTTGGATTAACGAAAGAAATGATATTTGATCGTGTATACAATAAGCCAAATGCCAATGTATACCTAGCGAGCTTTACAAGGTTTGTTGGTCGCCATAAAGCAGATCCTTTTATCAATAATTTTATTATGCAAGGCATGCGTGAATTTTTCGAATATCACGTTTGTTGTTTCTCAAACTATCAGGAGATTACTGTTAACTTTATAGGTTCAGTAGCATTCCATTTTCAAGATGAATTAATGATAGTAGCAAAAGAGAATAATGTGAAAATTGGCAAGGTTATAAAAGAGCCAATTATGAACTTATTGGAATACCACATTAAATATCAATTTCAACAAGAAATAGCATAGTCTATGAAAGCCTGTATTTTTGATTTAGATGGCGTATTAGTTGATACAGCTAAATATCATTTTGTTGCATGGAAACGATTAGCCAATGAATTGGGTGTCGACTTTACAGAACACGATAATGAAAACCTAAAAGGGCTGTCGAGAGATGCTTCATTAAATTATATTTTAGCGAAAGCAGATATTGTGGCTACGTCTTCGGAACGAGAAGTTTGGAAAGAACGCAAAAATAATTGGTATCTAGATTTAGTAACACAAATGCCAGAAGACGAAGTGCTCCCTAATTGCAAGGAGTTACTGAAAAGTTTAAAAGATAATCATATCAAGATTTCACTTGGTTCTGCAAGTAAGAATGCAAAGTTAATTTTAGATCGAGTAAATATTACACACTATTTTGATGCCATCATAGATGGTACAAAAACCTCCAAATCAAAACCAGATCCGGAGGTTTTTTTATTAGGAGCAGCAGCGATGAATTGTTCGCCTTCAGATTGTATTGTTTTTGAAGATGCAATTAGCGGAGTAAAAGCAGCAAAAACGGGTGGCTTTTTTACTATTGGAATAGGGGAACCTAAAGTGTTAAGTGAAGCTGATGTGGTTTATCCTAATTTAAACGAATTGAATTACGAAACATTAATGAAGATTTTTACCGTAGTATAATGAAGAATTATTTTTTACATAACGAATGGCAAATTATTGAAGAGGGATTTAATCCTGAAATGCATGAAGCCGCTGAAAGTATTTTCAGTATTGGGAATGGGAAGATGGGGCAACGTGCAATGTTCGAGGAATCATATACTGGAAAAACATTACAAGGTTCATATATAGCAGGAGTGTATTACCCCGATAAAACTCGTGTGGGTTGGTGGAAAAATGGATACCCTGAGTATTTCGCTAAAGTATTAAACAGTCCGAATTGGATTAAAATGAATATCGAAATTGACGGAGAATCCGTTGATTTATTTAAACATGCACCCGCAAACTTTAAGCGCGTGCTTGATATGAAAACAGGGGTGCTTCAACGTTCGTTCGATTATACCACTTCTACTAATAAAAAGTTTACAGTTTCTGTTGAACGATTTATGAGTAAGGAAGATGATGAAATTGCGTGTATCCGTTATAGTGTTACTGCTCATTCTTCTGCTGACATTAATTGGTATGCTGGAATTGATTCGCATGTAAAAAATACTGACTCTAATTACGATGAAATATTTTGGAGTAGAGTATCAGAGAAATGCGACAATGATTCGGCGTGGTTAACAACTAAAACAAACAAATTACATTTCGAAGTTTGCGAAGGTTTTTTTGTGAAATCTTTCATCGATAACGAAGAGCAAAATACAGTACAATATTCGAATAGTGAATGGAATGTTTCTGCTTGTTGGGAATTTAAAGCGGAGCAAGGTAAGACATATTGCATGGAGAAATACGTAAGTATTGTTTCGAATATGTATTACGATAATGCGTCGCTAGAATCTGCATGCAAAAATAATTTGCAAAAAGCGAGAGAGCTTGGTTATGATCAACTAAAAACTCGTCATACTAATTCTTGGGCTTCACTTTGGGAAAATGCCGATATTACTATCGATGGAGATATTGCTGCTCAACAAGGAATACGTTTTAATATTTTCCAGTTACATCAAACTTATTCAGGACGAGACCCTCGTTTAAATATTGGTCCGAAAGGTTTTACCGGTGAGAAATACGGAGGTTCTACCTATTGGGATACCGAAGCGTATTGCATACCATTTTACTTGGGCACATCAGACGCAAGTATCTCTAAACAATTATTAAGATATCGTTATAACCAATTAGATAAAGCCATTGAAAATGCTGAGAAATTAGGATTCACTAATGGTGCAGCATTGTATCCAATGGTTACCATGAATGGAGAAGAATGCCATAACGAATGGGAAATAACTTTCGAGGAAATTCATCGTAATGGTGCAATCGCGTTTGCTGTTTTTCAATATGGGTTATATACCGGTGACTTATCTTATTTAAATGAAGGCGGGGCAGAAGTATTATTAGGAATTTCTAGATTTTGGTCGCAACGTATACATTGGTCGGATGCTAAAAAGCAATACGTAATGCATGGTGTTACTGGTCCGAATGAATACGAAAATAACGTTAACAATAACTGGTACACCAACTACATTTCGAACTGGTGTATGAAATATACAGCAGAAGTAATTCAACATATTTCTGATACAGATAAAAATTACTACAAGGATTTTTGTACTAAAACAAAATTCAATGCAGAAGAATTAGTTCGTTGGAAAGATATTACAGATAATATGTTTTTTCCAACTGATGAAAACTTAGGGATATTCTTACAACAAGAAGGGTACTTAGATAAAGAGCAAATCTTAGCTGCTGAATTACCAGCCAATCAACGCCCAATCAATCAACATTGGTCGTGGGATAGAATACTTCGCTCTTGCTTCATTAAACAAGCTGATGTGTTGCAAGGCATGTTCTTGTTTGAAGACCATTTTGATACGGAAACGTTAAAACGAAACTTTGATTTTTACGAACCACGTACTGTACATGAATCATCTTTGTCACCTTGTATACATGTTATCCAAGCGACTAAACTTGGCTATGAAGAGAAAGCATACGAATTGTATTTGCGTACTTCGCGATTAGATTTAGATGATTACAATAAAGAAGTTCATGAAGGATTACACATTACGAGTATGGCCGGTACTTGGATGTCGGTTGTAATGGGGTTCGGCGGCTTGCGAATTAAAAAAGATACATTGAGTTTTGCCCCAATGTTACCAAAAAATTGGTCAGGATTTAGTTTCTTAGTTCGTTACCGCGATGCTATTATTTCAGTTCGAGTAAATAAAGAAAAATTATTTTTAAATCTTCAGGCATCACATTCATTAAATTGTGAAGTGTATGGAGAAACGATTTCACTTGAGCCGAACAATGAAGTTTCGCTGAATTTAAAACCAATATATGTTCATTAAAAGACTTAGTATAGGCTTATTCTGTTTCTTCGCTTTGCTGATAAAAGTGGAAGCGCAAAATGCTTGGGGAGTTTTAGCTAGTCCATTTCAATTGCAAGTGGACACAAGTACTTTAGTAATTGCAGACTATTTCCCATTTCAATCTAAAATTGATTCTGTTCATATTCCGAATGGTTTGAAATTAGTTTCTTTAACTAGTTCGAAATTAATTGTAGCAGGAACGCCCAATACAACAGTTTCGTGCACTCGATTTTATATTGGGTCCGACTATTATGATATCCCAACATTTGGTTCCGACAAACAAAATATTCAAATAGCTATTCAATTAGTTGAGCCAGCATCATCATTGGCGATAAAAGGAACATTTACCAGTTGGGCGCCAATTTCAACGGGTGTTTTAGCTACATCAAGTTTGCCTTCAAAAACATGGACTATCGATTTAAAGAAAATAAATTCGGGTCAACATCAATATAAACTAATCGCCGATGGGAAAGAAGTTGACGCTACCAATGCGACAATTGTTCCAAATGGTATTGGAGGAACTAATGCTCAAATTATCGTAGGCAATACTGAAGTATCAAAGCCAATCATAACTACACATCAATTTGAAGGAGCTAACGTAAGTATTAAAGCAGATAACATTGAAGGGTATTTGGTGTTTTGGAATCATCATCTTATTGTAACTGGTGTTAAACAAACGTCGAAGTTTGTTTTTCAATTACCAGAACAAGCGAAAAATGTTAAGCGAAGTTATGTGCGTGTTTACGCATATGGTAATGGTAAAATCTCCAATGACATTATTATTCCTTTAGAGTTTGGCAGAGTAATAAATTCTGCAGGCTTGTTAGAACGTATCGACTTGCATTCTCAGATCATGTACTTTATGATGGTTGATCGTTTTAGTGACGGTGATCCAAGTAATAATCCTATACCATTAGAAGGCGTTGTTCCAATTGCTGATTATAAAGGTGGGGACATTAAAGGAATTCAAAATAAAATTAAAGATGGATTTTTTGAAGACTTAGGTTTTAATACCATTTGGTTATCGCCAATTGCGAAGAACCCAGATGGAGCTTGGGGATTTTGGAATAAAAAAATTACAACGAAGTTTTCAGCATACCATGGTTATTGGCCAACATCTTATTCCATAGTTGATAGGAGATTTGGAACGAATCAAGGTTTTACAACATTAATATCAGATGCCCATGCTAACAATATGAATCTCGTATTGGATTTTGTGGCTCATCATATTCATACCGATCATCCTTTGTACAAAGCTCACCCAGATTGGGCTACGCCATTGTACTTGCCAGATGGTTCTATGAATACAGAGCGTTGGGACGATTATCGTTTAACAACTTGGTTCGATACATTTTTGCCTACACTTGATTTTCAACGTCCAGAAGTAAATGAAGTAATTTCAGACTCGGTAATGTATTGGGTAAGGAATTTTGATATCGATGGATTTAGACATGATGCAAGTAAGCATGTGCCTGAAGTATTTTGGAGAACGCTAACATTAAAAATTAGAAATGATGTTCGTTCGAAAAACAAATCTGGATTCTATCAAATCGGAGAAACATATGGCAGTCCAGAATTAATTGGATCCTATGTGAACTCTGGTCAGATGGATGGGCAGTTTGATTTTAATATGTACGATGCTGGTGTAAATGCATTTGCTTTTGATGCAGATATTGCAGGAAGTAAAAAAGCATTTCAACGATTAGAAAATACAATCAACGAAAGTTTTAAATATTACGGATCTCACCATCTCATGGGTAACATTAGTGGTAATCAGGATAAGCCTCGATTTGCTTCACTAGCAGAAGGAACTGTAAAACCTGATGAAGATACAAAACTAGCTGGTTGGAGTAGAGATATACAGCATGTTGGCACTAAAGGGTATTCTAGAATTGCACAAATGATGGCATTGAACTTTACCATACCAGGAATTCCTGTTGTTTATTACGGAGATGAAATTGCAATGCCAGGAGGTAATGATCCCGACAACAGAAGAATGATGAAATTCGATGGATATAATGTAAATGAAAAAGCATTAAGAGACAAAGTTCAAGTATTAGCTAACTTAAGAAAAAACAACTTAGAGCTAATCTATGGTGATTACAAAACCTTAACTTGTACTGAAGGATTCTTTGCTTTCGAAAGAAATTATTTTGGCAAAAAAAGCATTATAGTATTTGCAAAAAATGCTGGAGAAGTGAAAATCAATATTGCTGATAAACGTACGGCAAAAGTTCACTTCGGACATGCAATTATAAAGGGTAAAAAGGACATCAGTATTCAATTAACAAATGACGACTTTGAAATTATTAGCTATGAATAAAACGATAAACAAATTAATGCTCATCTTATTAGTGATGGTGAGTAGTATGGCCAATGCGCAATTAGTGCAGCCTGAATGGTCTAAAAACGCAGTGATTTACGAAGTGAATATTCGTCAATATACTCCAGAAGGAACTTTCAATGCATTTGCGAAAGAACTACCACGTTTAAAAGATTTAGGCGTAGATGTAATTTGGATCATGCCAATTCATCCTATCGGAGTAAAGAATAGAAAAGGTGGAATGGGTAGTTATTATAGTGTGAAAGATTATACTGATGTAGCACCTGAATATGGTACGAAATCAGATTTCAAAGCATTAGTTGATAAAGCACATTCATTAGGAATAAAAGTGTTAATTGACTGGGTTGCGAACCATTCAGCTTGGGATAATGCTTGGTTAGAGCAACATTCTGATTGGTATGTTCGAGGTAAGGACGGTGAGATTACTACTCAGTACGATTGGACGGATGTAGCTAAACTAGATTATACTCATCCTGAAATGAGAACGGCAATGATTGACGCCATGAAATATTGGGTTTCAGATTTTGATATTGATGGTTATCGTTGTGATGTTGCATTTTTAGTCCCAGTGGATTTTTGGGAGCAATTACGCGCAGAACTTGAAACGATTAAGCCTGTATATATGTTAGCAGAAATGGAATGGAATCCAGATATTAATCCTAATCCAGAATCTTATTTCAATAAGGCATTCAATGCTTCTTATGGATGGAGTTTTATGGGTACATCAAATGATTTTATTAATGGAAAGAAAAGCTTAGCTGAGTTTAAAAAAGAATTAAGTGCTAATTATGCAAAGTTCCCAGCACATATGCACAAGTTGTATTTCTTAACTAACCACGATGAGAATTCATGGAATGGAACTGTTGATGAAAAATATGGTAAAAATTGGCAGCAAGTAGGAGTAATGGTTTACACCTTACCACAAAGTTTGCCATTAATTTATACTGGTGAAGAAGCTGGTCTAAATAGAAGATTAAGTTTCTTTGAAAAAGATCAAATTAAAACAACCGAATGGGCGAACACTTCTCGTGTATCATGGTATAAACGCATGACTAAATTAAAGCATACGGTACCAGCATTTTCAAACGATAATAATTTAGGTTCATGGAAAGAACTTAAAATGACAACCAAATCTACTGCAGAAGATGTTTGTTATGCTTATACACGTAGTAATGGTAAAAGTGAGGCATATGTCTTTATTAATTTCCATTACAACCCAATTGTAGTAAGTACGGCTGATATAAATTTGAATATTTTATCTTCAGGGTATTCTGTAGAGTCAAATGCAAATCAAGTATTAAAAAACAATACCATTACGCTTGCACCACATTCTTACATCATTTACTATAAATAATATTTATGGCATTATTAGAAAAACCACGATTAAGCTTGCTACAAATATTCAGCATGAGTTTCGGATTCATGGGGATACAATTTGGCTTCGCATTGCAAAATGGAAACGCAAGTGGAATATTACAAAACTATGGAGCTCACGTTGAGCAATTATCATGGTTCTGGCTTGTAGCACCATTAACAGGGATGATTATTCAACCTATTATTGGGTATTATAGCGATAAAACCTGGGGTCGCTTTGGTAGAAGGAAACCCTACATTATGATTGGTACAATTTTATGTTGTGCTGCATTATTATTACTTCCAAATTCAGCCTTATTTTTCCAAGCTAAATCAGCATTGTTAATTGGAGCTGGAATGTTAATGGTAATGGATGCTAGTATAAATATTGCGATGGAACCTTTCCGCGCTTTGGTAGCAGACAATTTATCAGCTAAACAAAGCACATTAGGATTTGCAATACAAACATTTTTAATTGGTATTGGTGCAGTTGCTGGTTCTTGGTTACCTTATATTATGAATGAGTTCTTCGGTGTTTCATCATCTGCTCCTGCAGGTTATGTAGCCGATAACGTTACTTTTTCTTTCTACACAGGAGCTGTAGTGTTCCTTTGTTGTATTTTAGCAACTGTAATATTTTCTAAAGAATATCCTCCAGCAGAATACGAAAAGTATCACGGTAAATCAGAAGATGAAACTTCGAAGTTTAGCAATATTTTTAAGGATTTTAAAAATATGCCAAGTGTAATGCGCCAATTAGGTTTGGTTCAGTTTTTCAGTTGGTTTGCCTTGTTTAGTATGTGGGTGTTTACTACTCCTGCAATTGCTAATCACGTTTTCGGATTGTCTTTAGAAGATACAAGCAGTGATAAATTTAGAGAAGCGCAAACCTGGACAGGTATTATTTTTGGGGTGTATAATGGGGTCTCAGCTATATATGCTTTAATGTTACCACGTATTGCAAAATACTTTGGTAAAAAGAAAACACATGCTATCTCATTAATTGCCGGTGGTGTCGGATTAATCGGAATGTATTTTGCAGATAGTAAAACAGATTTACTTTATTGTATGGTAGGAGTAGGATTTGCATGGGCATCAATCTTATCAATGCCTTATGCCATCTTAGCTAATAAAATTCCATCAGGTAAAATGGGAGTGTATATGGGAATTTTTAATTTCTTCATCACCATCCCTCAGATTGTGAATGGCATAATTGGTGGTCCAATTGTTAAAACTATTTATAATAACAATGCTATTTACGCAATTGTTATTGCGGGTGTATTTATGCTAAGCGCTGCCGTGTCGGTGTTATACGTACAAGACAATTAATCGAAGTGTCGAACAGTAGAAATGTCGAATTGTCAATCAAACTCGTCGACATTTCTACAATTCGACCCCTCTATAATTTGACCCTTCTACAATTCGACATTTCTACAATTCGACACTTCTACAATTCGATTATAAGAAGTTCTTTCGCCCCAATCTCTATCGTATTCATATCAACCTTACGATTATCAATAATATTTCTTCCAGAAGTTTTTCCTTTTAATATATCTTGAAATCTTGTTGTGCTAATTGTTTTCTTAGTTTTATTACTATTAAAAATGATGAATGCTACATCGTTTCCAGTGTAACGAGCAAATGCATATATGCCATCTTGCGGAATAAATTGCATTAGCTTTCCTTCTTTAAAGGCAGGGCTATTGGCTTTCCAGGTTTGGATGGTTTTGATGTAATTGATGACATCGTTTTCCGAAGTCGATCTTTTCGTTTCATCAAATTTATTAATAGCATCTTCCTTCCATCCGCCACTAAAGTCTTCACGAATTACTCCATGTGAACCTTTCCCTTGCATGAGTACTTCAGTTCCATAAAATATACATGGAATTCCACGCATAGTAAGAAGCATACCTAAAGCGTTTTTCAATTTAGGGATGTCGCCTTTCATTTGAGCGAGGAAACGATCCATATCATGATTGTCGATAAATGTTACATGATGATAAGGATCTGCATACAAATAATCTTGTGTTAAGCTCGAATATAATTTAGAGATACCTTCTGTCCAACCATAATCTTGATCAACAAATTCGTCCATTGCAAAACAGAATTGGAAGTCTAAAACATGTTGCATTTCCTCATCATACTTTTTGCTTTTTGGTGCAAAAAAACTTTGAATAGGTACTGCATGTTCCCAGATTTCTCCGAAGATGCTCATCTCCGGGAATTCTTTTCTGATTCGCTGATACCAATCCACCATAAATTCATGATCAGGATATGTATAGGTATCAATACGGATAGCGTCTATCTCAGCATAGTATAACCACCACAAAGTTTGTTGGGTCATGTATCTAGCTAATGCTTCATCTTTCAAATTCAAATCCGGCATGCGCTTATCGAACCATCCTTCATTGAATAATTTTTTGTCGGAAGGTGCGGCATACGGATCTAACAATGAAGTAGCGTAATAATTAGTCTTTGTAAACGTATCGAATTGGTGAATAAAATTAGGGAATGGCATATCTTTCACCATCCAATGCTCATCACCAATATGGTTAAACACTAAATCAACACACATTTTCATGCCACGTTGATGTGCTGCTTGCGATAGGTTTTTGTAATCAGCATTAGTACCGAAACGTGGGTCAGTTAAATAGTGGTCAGTAATAGCATAGCCATGGTAAGATGCTTCCGGTTCATTGTTTATTTGAAACGGAGTTAACCATAATGTTGTTACACCTAAGTTTTGGAGATAGGATAAGTTGTTTTGAATTCCTTTTAAGTCGCCACCGTGACGAGCAAAAGGTTCTTTGCGATTTATTTTTTTCTCATTTAATAAGGAGATTGCATCATTCGTATAATCCCCATTTGCAAAACGATCGGGCATAATTAAATACACGAAATCATTACCGCTTAATATTTTCTTTGTTAGTCTAGGATTCTCTAGGAGTGGGTAGTTCATCGCTACCTTTTTTTTCTTTATAATAAATTCGATAGGAATAGTATTTGCAGCATAATTGCTTGGAATACTTAAATCCAGCATCATGTAATCTACATGATTACTAGGATACCTTTTGATGATTTTTACAGCATCAGATATCATGTTTATTTTTGAATCGCGAATGTCTTTTCGGTGTATGACAATTTGAAGCACCGAGTCTTTCATTCCCTTGTACCAATTAGGTGGGTACGCTGTTAAATCTTGTGCGAAACTACTACTTACAACAATCAAGCTGTAAAATAAGATGGATAGAATAGATTTTTTCATAATGTAAGGTACAAAAAAAAGACCTCATGTATTATGAGGTCTTTTTCACTAATTATTGAACAAAAATTAACGAACCATTAACTTTAATGATGCACTTTCGTTTCTTTCATTTTGGATTGAAACGAAGTAAACACCTGCATTAAGGTTTTGAGTATTTACGTTAATAGAAATATCTGTTGAATTGTATTTAGCTACAACACGACCAGTAACGTCAGAAACTGTTACGATGTGTTTAGCTGCATTATCATTAAATGAAATCGTAGTCGACTCATTTGATGGGTTAGGGAACATGTTAATTGAAGTAGCTTCTAATTTGCTGTTATCGATACCAGTGTTTAATACGTTACAAGTATTGAATGTGTAAGCAATCGTTTTAGCAGCACCGTCTAAACGTGTGAACACACGGTTAAATCCTCCAACACTATTATCAACAACACAACCTCTATCAGCTGTATTCGGAAATGCTTCTACGTTCGCGTTTGAAGAAACAGGACCGTTAGCAAACACGAATGCAAATGAAGGCTCGCACATGTTGATAGTAGTTTCGTACCATCCGATTTGACCAACAACTGGTGTTAAACGGATAGCTCCATCTTGCCAGTTTGGTAAAGTAAAGTTACCCATGATGAAAATGTCACCATTTGCGTTTGGAACTTCATTAGATAAGTCAACAATAAAATGAACATCAGCTGGAGCTACAAGTGGAGCACAAAGTGAATCTTGGTTGAAACATACTAAGTTAAATGTAGTATCAGATTTTAATACGTGTTTACGGTTAGCAACGCCTTCCCAAACTACGAAACCATTTAAGTGCTTTCTGAATTTGTACTCAATCTCAGCTGAATCTAAAGCAATTGTTACTGAGTAAATGTTGCTACCTGCAGAAATTGGAGTTAACCAAGTTCCACCAGCCCATCCATTGATTAGACCACCTGCAATATCCACTGAATCCTGACCACAAGCTGTAGTCATATCAACACGGAAAGTTACATTGTATACTGGGATTGGGTTAGTTGTACAAGCATCACATGAACCAAAGCAAACTCTAGCAATTACTGTATCGTTAGTAGTTCCAGGGAAATTTCTGTTTCCACCAACGTTACAAGCTGAAGGTACACTTTCTGCACCACCCCAACCATTGTCGTTTACGAATTTGTATTCTGTACCGGTACTAGCAGCCATGTAAGCTGAGTATTTGTAAATGAAACCTCCAAATGCACCATTACCTGTGTAATTAAGCATTTTAGAACCCGCTGGATTCCAACCTTGGAAACCACCTGCAACGTGAACGCCATTAGCGCTTACTGCAGAAACTTTTCCCATGTCTACTTGGAAAATCACCAATTTCATTCCTGCTGGAGCTGATCCTGCAAATGAATAAGCTGGTAATGATAATGTATCAGTTCCTGTGTTAACCCAAGAGAAACGGTTAGAGTTACCACCACCTACGTTAGCGATACCAGGTACTGTTTCTTCAGTTCCCCATGCATTACCATTTACAAATTTGTATTCGTATGGTAAATCACCTGCCATATCCATGATGTATGTATAAATACCATCAGAGTTAGGGTCAGTCATTTGATAAGCTGTAGGATCCCAGTTAATCAAGTTTGCGTTTTCATTAGTGTTATCATAATTGATATCTTTGAAGTTACCAACTAAGTGTACACCATTTGCACTTACAGTTTGCCCCGACATATTTACTTGGAACATAACTTTACGTGCTTGAGTAGTGAAGGATAAACCCGCCAATACTGCTATTAGTAAAAGTTTTTTCATAACGTTTAAAAAATTAGTTTGTATGAAATTAGTACTAAAATTCGGTTTTCCAAAATTTTAGTGTAAAAAATACACTATCTATACTTATTCTAAAAAGTGTAATTTTTACACTTTCTTACTTTTTCATCATTTTTTTTTTAAATTGCATTTATGATTTGTTTAAAAAGAGGTGTTTTTAGGGCTGTAGTATCACTTTTCGTTATAATGCAATTTGTTAGGCCTGCAAAGGCTCAGGTGGTTACTTTAACCCCAACATTTGCTACTCAAAACGATCAAGTGACCGTGGTTTACGATGCCTCAAAAGGAAACAAAGCTTTAATGGGCCAATCTGTGGTCTATGCCCATACCGGTGTGATCACCAATTTAAGTGCTACCCCCACTTCTTGGAAATATGTGCAAGGTACTTGGGGTACTGATGATGCTAAAGTAAAAATGACCAATTTAGGAGGGAATTTATTTTCGATTACCTACCATATTAATACATTTTATAGTATTCCCGCAGGAGAAACGGTAGTAAAATTAGCTTTCGTGTTTAGAACAGTAAATGGTTCTTTAGTAGGTAGGGAATCCGATGGTTCTGATATCTTCGTCAGCTTATCAAACGGAACTTTTCAAGCTAAATTCCAAACGTCTACAGGACAAGTATTAAAAACAAATCAATCGCTTACTATTAAAGGCATAAGTTCTGGCAAAACAGCTATAAAATTATATAAGAATAATGTGATAATTCAGAGTTTTGTAAACGACTCTGTAATTAATTATACAGAATCGGCAAATACCAATAGCATCGGTAAATACACCTACGTATTTGAAGCCTTTAAAAATGGCAATTTTTATCGCGATACCATTTATGCAGTATACCGTGGAGCACCTGCAATTGCTAGCGCTCCCATTGGCATTAAAGATGGTGTAAATTACATTTCTGATACTTCAGTTGTTTTACAACTTCATGCACCATATAAAGAATTTGCATTTGTAATAGGTGATTTTAATAATTGGCAATATGATACCAAAACATTCATGAATAAAACTCCTTCGGGACAAAAATTATGGGTGCAAATAAATGGATTGCAAAAAGGTGTTGATTATCGTTTTCAATATGTAGTAGATTCTACACAAATTCGCATTGCAGATATCTATTCTGAAAAACTTTTAGATCAAAATAATGATGGGTTTATTCCAAGTATTACTTACCCTAATTTATTAGCATACCCTACAGGAAAAACTACTGAATATGTTTCGGTTTTAAATACCAATAAAGAAATCTACAATTGGCAATATTCAAATAATTTCTCTCGACCTGCGAAATCAAAATTATTGATTTACGAATTACACTTAAGAGATTTTATTGCTCGCCATGATTTTCAAACTTTAAAAGACACTTTAAATTATCTACATAATTTAGGAATCAATACTATAGAATTAATGCCAATCAATGAATTTGAAGGCAATGAAAGCTGGGGCTATAATCCGGCTTTTTATTTTAGTGTAGACAAATATTATGGCACTAAAAATGCTATGAAAGCCTTTGTAGATGAGTGCCACCGTTTAGGTATTGCTGTAGTTATTGATATGGTGCTAAATCATTCATTCGGTCAAAGCCCTATGGTACGTTTGTATTTCGATAAAACATTAGGAAAGCCCTCCGCTGATAATCCTTGGTTTAACCAAACAGATAAACATCCTTATGGGGTAGGTTATGATTTTAATCATGAGAGTCAAGTGACCAAAGATTTCGTAGACACAGTATTAAAGTTTTGGATTAAAGAGTATAAAATTGACGGGTATCGTTTCGATTTATCAAAAGGTTTTACACAAAAGAATTCAGGTACTGATGTAGGTTCATGGGGTGCTTATGATGCCGGAAGAATTGCCATTTGGAAACGCATATACAATAAAGTACGTACGTACGATTCTACCGCTTATTTAATTTTAGAGCATTTTGCTGATAATAGCGAAGAGAAAGAACTAGCTGCTTATGGTATGATGTTATGGGGTAACCTTAATTATAATTTCAATGAAGCAACGATGGGCTTCGTGAGTACAAGTAATTTGTCTGGTCTTGATTATAAGAATAGAACTTGGGTAGTACCGAATTTAGTAGGCTACGCCGAAAGTCATGATGAAGAACGATTGATGTATAAGAATCTTCAATACGGTAATTCATCAGGAACGTACACTATAAAGAATTTAAATACTGCACTAAAACGTATTGAAGCATCGATGTGTTTCCTCATCCCTTTGCAAGGTCCAAAAATGATGTGGCAGTTTAGTGAGCTAGGGTACGATTATTCTATCGATTATAATGGGAGAGTAGGGAATAAGCCAGTTCGTTGGGATTATTTACAAAACCCGAATCGTAAGCGCATAAACGAAGTGGTATCTATTTTGGCATGGCTAAAAAATACTCAGCCATCTTATTCGAAAAGTAACTATACTTATTCGGTAGGATCAGGCATGAAGATTTACAAAGTAAATGACTCTACATTAAATACCGTTTGTGTAGCAAATTTTAATGTTAAAACCGATTCAATATCACCTACATTCCAACATACAGGATGGTGGTATGATATTTTTACGAAAGATTCTATTTTTGTAGATAATGTTTTACTGAAAGTAGTATTGGCACCTGGGGCATATAAGTTTTATCTTGATAAAAAATTATTTTCACCAGTTGTGTTAACATCGACAAATAATAGTAAAGCAAATGAATTAGATTTAGAAGTGTTTCCAAATCCGAGCACGGAAGAAATTACCATTAATTGGACAGCAACATCAGAAGAATTAACTATTGAAATTTTTGATTTATTGGGGAATAAAATCTATTCTAAAGCGATAAAAAATAATGAAGGTTCTTATACTATTTCACGTTCAGAAATGAATATTTCATCAGGAACCTATATATTAAAATGTAAACAAGGAAATTCACAAAGTAATACTAAAATAACAATTCTATAAACACAAATTATGAAGAGAAATCTACTCTTACTATTCGCAATGCTCTTTACCTCCACTTTGTACGCACAAAGTATCCGAGGTAAAATTACGGATCTAGCAAAAGATCCTATTATTGGAGCAGGCGTTGTAATAGAAGGCACGCAGAATGCCACAATTACAGATGCACTAGGTAATTTTTCAATTGGAAGATTACAACCCAACACTAAGTACAAGATTAAAATTACGATGTTAGGCTTTCAGCCCATCATAAAAGAAGTACTTACGACTACTGGCGATCAAGGCTTCACATTTACCATGAGAGAGGATTCTAAGCAATTAGAAGATGTGGTTGTTGTAGGCTATGGTACTAAAACGAAACGTGAAGTTACAGGTTCAATTGCACGTATCTCATCTAAAGAATTAAACGATTTACCAGTTCAAAGTTTTGAGTCGGCAATGCAAGCGAAACTGCCAGGTGTGCAAGTAACAACAGGTAGTGGTTTGGCAGGTTCTGCTGCAAAAATCACCGTTCGTGGTATAAATTCTATTAGTGCTGGTGGTGATCCTTTATATGTAGTAGATGGTATTCCTATCACACAAGATTATTTCCTATTAGGTAATAATGGTGGTATGAATCAAAACCCATTAGCTGCGATCAATCCAGATGATATCGAATCAATCGACGTATTAAAAGATGCTGCAGCAAATGCTATTTATGGCTCTAGAGGTTCGAATGGTGTAATTTTAATTACAACTAAGAAAGCAAAGAAAGGGGTAGAGATTTCATACAATGGTTCTGTTGGAACTTCTCAACCTACCGCTCTTCCTAATATGTTAAACACAGATCAATATCTTCAAATTTACCAAGAAGCATATGAGAATGATGGTGGTGTAGGATTAGCAACTTTGCCAGGAGGAATTTCTTGGGAAGATGCTCGTAAAACGAATACAAACTGGGTTGATTTAATGACTCAAACTGGTGTGAAGCAATCACACAACGTTTCAGTAGCAAAAGGTGCTGAGAAGTTTTCTGTTTTAGGAAACGTAAGTTATTCTAATAACGAAAGTTATTTAGTTGGTAATAGCTATGATAGAACATCTCTTCGTTTGAATGGTGATTATCGTTTTAATAAATATTTAAAACTAAGTGTGAACTCTTCACTTTCTCACGGTGTTAATCATCGTGTAAATGCAGCTTGGTCTGGTGGTTTAGGTTCAGCAATGTCAACTGCACTTCCAATTTATCCAGTATATAATCCAGATGGTTCATTGTGGAGAGGTGGTGATAACCCAATGATTGCACAATTACATAAAAAATGGCAAACTGCTGAAGATAGAAGTATTAACGGTGCTCAATTTGATATTCGTGTGAATGATCAATTAAGCTTTAACGTAAATGCTAACTTAGATTACATGAACATTAATGATGATGTTTATCAAGATAAGCTATTTGATGCAGGTACTGCTCATGAAGGTTTTGCTTCACGTGGTGTAACTACTGTGAAAAATTATAATACTTTTTTTCAAGGTGTTTATGATGTGAAACTTCCACTTAAACATAAATTAAAAATTATGGGTGGATATGAATATCAACGTGCTATTACTCATAGAAAAAACTTTAGCGCGACTAACATGAAGGATGGTTTCTACAATCCAGATGCTAAGGTTGAAGATTCAATTTTATATTCATATAACTTCTATAGAAATAATCCTTCAGAATGGAAATTTAACTCAATGTTCACACGTATGAGTTACGGTTATAAAAACAAAATTTTCGTAGAAGGTACTTTACGTATGGATGGTTCTTCTCGTTTCGGAAAGAATTATGCTTTCGGTTTCTTCCCTGCATTATCAGCATCTTATTTGTTAACAGAAGAAGGCTTTATGGCAAACTTCCCTACAATAAGTATGTTGAAAATTAGAGGTAGTATAGGTAAGAGTGGTAATGCAAATATCCCTGAAACTCAACGTTTCTTTACTTGGGGTGTAAACAATACTGGTTATAATGGAACTGCAATTACATATCCAGAAAAACTTGGTAATGATAACTTAAGATGGGAAACATCATTAACTAAAAACATTGGCGTTGATGTTGGTTTATTAAATGACCGCATTCAATTCTCAACTGAATATTATGTTAGAAATACTACCGATGTATTGATGGGATTAGACTTACCTAGTTCAGTTGGTATAGGAAACTATACAGCAAATATTGGTGAAGTATTAAATACAGGTGTTGAATTCTCAATCACATCTAGAAACTTTGATAACAAAAATTTCAAATGGACAACAAACTTTAATATTGCTAAAAACTACAATGAAGTAATTAGCACTGGTTTGTATTCATCTGATGCAGTAGGTGGCGGTACCAATGATACTCGTGTACAAGTAGGTAGTCCAATTGGAACAAACTTCTTAGTACGTTACTCGCATATCGATGCGACAACTGGTCGCCCAGTTTACTTAGATATTAATGGAAACGAAACATACGAATGGAATCCAGTAGATCGTGTTGTTGCGGGTGATGTATTGCCTGAAGCAATTGGTGGGTTAAACAATATGTTAAGTTACAAGAATTGGGACTTTAGTTTCTTGTTTAACTTCGTAATCGGTGGCGATATTTATGAGTCGTCTGCAAAACGCCAATTAGGGGTTGTAACGAATTGGAACATGCGTACTGATATCTTCGACCGCTGGCAACAAGCAGGTGATGTAGCTGCATTCCCTCGTTTAACTTTAGATACTAAAACTTATGGTTCTGGTACTCCATGGATTAATACTACGATGTGGTTACATGACGGTACATTTGCTCGTTTGAGAAATGTTACTATTGGTTATAGAATTCCAAAAGCACAATTAGCTAAATTGAAAATTGCTTCTGCAAGAGTTTCGTTCATTGGTACTAACTTGTTAACGTTCACAAAATACCCTGGTTTAGACCCAGAGATTGCACGTGACTTTGAAAATACCACAGATAGAAATATGAGTCCAAGTATTACGTACTTAACTCCACCGCAAGAAAAAACATATAGCTTACAATTAAGTGTTACCTTTTAAGTAGAAGAAAAATGAAATTATTTAGAAAATATACAGCCATAATAATTGCTACTATCTCTACGGTTTTGTTTGCTAGTTGTGAAAAACAATTAGAAGTGGATCAAGATAGTTTGTACTTAGTAGACGAAGCAGTGTCTACACCAACTCAACTCCAAGCGTTTTTAGTATCTATTTACGATATCGCAGCAAATGTAAATAACGGAAACTATCAAAGTTTCGCAGATTTACCAGGAGATGATTTAGCTAAACCTTATAATGATAATGGTACGTTTAGAACAGAAGCTTATACTCATTCTACAACCATTTTCAACTCGGATTTAATTGGTTTATATAGCCAATGTTATCAAATTATTTATCGTGTAAACACCTTAGAGGGTTTATTTTCTAATGTTGCTGGTCTAACACCTGAACAAATTGCTAGATCAAAAGCAGAAGGTGCTTTCTTAAGAGCTTGGGCACATTACAAAGTAATTCAACTTTGGGCTCAACCTGCAGGTTACTTGGCAGATAATAGTCAATTAGGTATTGTGTTAAGAAAAGAAGTTTCTACTTTACCAGTTGCTCGTTCAACGGTACAAGCTGGATATGATTATATCTTAGCTGATTTGGATTATGCAATTGCAAATCTTCCTGCAACAAATGGTGTTTATGCTGATGTAGATGCAGCAAAAGCATTGAAAGCGATAGTGCTTTTTCAAAAGAATGATTTAACTGCAGC
The DNA here is from genome assembly GCA_044337515.1 of Sphingobacteriales bacterium. Classification (GTDB taxonomy): domain Bacteria; phylum Bacteroidota; class Bacteroidia; order Sphingobacteriales; family Sphingobacteriaceae; genus CAJBVG01. The sequence goes on from JBIINK010000001.1 coordinate 63,090, forward strand.
TCTTCCAATTTTAGATGAAGTTATAAACTCTGGTCGATTTAACTTGAGCGATTCCTTAGATAGATACTACCCAAATAACTGTACACCTACTTTTAAAGACCCTGAATTTATATTCGGATTTTCTAGTCCAAGTATTGGAGACAATAGAGGTGGTACATTTACAGGAGCGTTTAAAGTAAATGGAGTAGTTTCACCATCATTAACCATTACTCAAGATTTGTATAACTTAATAACAACAGATACTTCTGATGATAGAGCAAATTTAGTGAAAGTTGTGAATGAAGGTAAAGCCTCAGAATTTTATGGAGTAACTAAATTTGATGATATCTATTTTGGTACACCATCAATTACCTTAACACAATTACTCTTAACAAGAGCAGAACTTTTAGCTCGTACTGGATCAAACTTGCCTCAAGCAGTAGAAGATGTGAATAAAATCATAGTTAGAGCATACCCTCGTAATCGCAATAAAGACTTAGCTTCAAATTCAGATGCTGCCCTTATTTTAAGTACAGTATTATCTGAACGAAGAAAAGAATTATTTGCTGAAGGAGATCGTTTAAGTAACTTAAAACGTATGGCGGCATTTTATAATAGATCAGCTACCATCAGAACTTCACCTTGGGATTGTAATGGATTAGTATTCCAATTTCCTAGTAATGAAAAATCTGCAGTGTTTGTGTTTAACCCTAGTGGAGGCTGCAATTAATAGAAAATAAGAATTCAGATATTAGAATTGAGAAAAAAATATTAGATATGAGAATTGAGAAAAAAATATTAGTTGTTTTAGCGATTGTATCGTTATCAATTAATGCTTGCAAAAAGGAGTACGAGGACATCGGAACACCTGCAAGTAAAATAGAAGGAGTAACCTCGAAGTGGGTGCTTTCTACTTTCAAAATAACCGATAAAGGCGGAATTTTGGATGAGCAAATGGACATGACTGATTATTACACAGGGAATTCATCAATGCCAAATATCACATTTGTTATTAATGGAGCAGATACTACATTTTCTTGCGATACAGCAGGTGTAATTCTGAATCTGTTTAAATCAGTAAATGGAAGATGGAGATTTGATGATAATAATTTCCCAACGAAAATTATGTTATTAGCTGATGATAAAAGTGCCATTACAGAGTTTAATTTATTAGCACCAATTCGTGAATTTGATAATGCATTATCAATTAGTCAGGCTACGAAGTGCGGAGAAAATACTGTATACACTTATGATTTAATTTTGAACCGAGTTAGCAATTAAGGAGAACAGATGATGAAAAAGATAATATTCGCACTTGCATTAATTGTATGCGCAAAATTCGTATCTGCCCAAGCAGCTTGGTTAGAACCAGATCCTACGGATGTTTCTAAAACAGTTCGTATATATGTTGATTTAGATAAACTAGATGCAACGAAAGAACCTACTGCGCGTTTACTTACTGATCCAGGGCCATTTTATATGTGGACTTGGTCGCCAGCAGAATTACCTGTAGGAAATCCAAAAGTAAACGGAGAGGGAGAGAAACCTTGGCAAAATTCAAATGAGATTTTGAAATTAACTAAGGATGATACTAAAGGTCCTAATGTTTATTATTATGATATGATTCCTACTGAGTTTTACGAAGTAGCTGCAGCTAAGGTGTATGAAAAAGGAATTAACTTCTTAGTGAAACCTAAAAATGGTGGTGGTTATGGTGACCCTGATATTAAATCAGAAGATTTAACCATCGCAGTTAATCCTCCTAAAACAGACAAAGGAACATTATATCCTTTCCCTTCAGTAATGTTGCAAGATCGTTTAGTGGCTATTGTGTATGATAACACAAAAGAACTGAAAACTACTATGCAAAATTTAGCTGATGGTGATGTTTTAGTTTATATGAAAGCAAGCGTAGAAGATACAGCAACTGCTGTGGTTACTACGATTGAGCCTTCTAAATTTTTACAATTACAAAACAATCCTAAATTAGCAATGAAGAAAGATGCATCAGGTAAATTCAAACTTTACATTATCCCTGATCAATTTTTCCATATCCCTGCTGGGTTGGTATTAAAAGATATTGAAGTAACTATTCGTAAACGTGCTTGGGCTAGTGGTGCAGATCAAATTGATCAACGTATCAAGTTCAAAGGCGGCTGCCAATAGAAAAGAAGCTTAGTGTTTGTAGTATAATGAGCCCGGTCGGAGTAATTCTGATCGGGCTTTTTTAGAGGACTTCGTCCTCTTCCCCCCCGTCTTTGACGAGGCGGTTATCGAGTGTAGCACTTCGCGCTATATGAAATAGGTGAGTTAATAGCTATATACACGAAGTGTGGTACTTTATAACCACTGGCCATAGCCAGTGGGAGAGGACGAAGTCCTCATGTTGCGAGTCTGATACGTTATGATTTTAGCACCGAGCCCGAAGGGCTCTACAAAAGCTACGCCTTATAAATTCGTCGCTTCCCAATCCCTAACTTCTCTAAGAAATAACCCATAGAAACAAAAAGTACACCTAACCCATAGATGCTACTTCTTCTGAAATTAATGGATGATGCTTCTGCGAAATATTTTGTTGGACAAGTAACCTCAGCAATTTCGAAATCTTTCATGCACAATTGTGCAATCATCTGATTATCGAATACAAAATCGTCTGAGTTATGGTGGTAGTTAATGCTAGTTAAAGCAGTCTTAGAAAAAGCTCTGTAACCGGTATGGTATTCAGAAAGCTTTTGGTTCATTAATATATTTTGAGTTAAGGTTAAGAATCTATTCGCAATGTATTTATACATCGGCATTCCACCTTTTAAAGCGCCTTTACCTAAAATTCTTGATCCAAATACAACATGGTACAAGTCGTTACCAATAATGCTTGTCATGGCCACAATTAATTTTGGAGTATATTGATAATCGGGGTGAAGCATAATTACAATGTCTGCCCCTAATTCCAAGGCCTTATCATAACATGTTTTCTGATTGCCTCCATAGCCTTTATTCTGCTCATGGCGAATAACATGCTTAATCCCTATAGAACGGGCAAGCTCAGAGGTGTTGTCCTTGCTCGCATCATCTACTAAAATCACATCATCAACAATATCCATTGGGATTTCATTGTAGGTTTTAGCTAGTGTAGGTGCTGCATTATAGGCCGGCAACACAACGACAACTTTTTTACCGTTGAACATGATTCAAAAATAGGATTTTAATTTTTATGCTTCAAATTTGATAAGTCTTCTTTCATGAAATCCACTAATCCTCGGATGTAGTCAGTAGAAAAATCAAACTTGATTCCTGCTGTTTCATAGATTTCAGGGATACTTTTCGTGTATCCAAGTTTTAAGGCATCCATGTATTCTAAAACTGCTTTTACTGGATTCTCTTTATAGTTTTTATATATCGCAATTGCCGCTAATTGTGCAATAGCATATTCGATATAGTAAAATGGCACTTCAAATAAATGCAATTGTTTTTGCCATAAATTATTTTTGAAATCTTCATAGCCTTCCCAGTTCACGAAGTTCGCCCCAAATCGCTCAAAACAGGTATCCCAAGCGGCTGTGCGTTCTTCAACCGTATGGTTGGGGTTAGTGTATATCCAATGCTGAAATGCATCTATAGTAGCTACCCAAGGTAGTGTCTTTAAGCTATCTTTCAATTGCTCTTCTTTTGCTCGAATTAAATCATCAGCATTAGTAAAGAAAACATCCCAAGCATCCATGCTAATCAATTCCATACTCATCGATGCTACTTCAGCAACTTCTGATGGAGCTCTTTTGAAATCGTTTAACGCTAAGTTGTTTGTTAAGAATGTATGAACAGCATGCCCACCTTCGTGAACCATTGTGGTTAAATCGCGCATTGCATTCGCTGCATTCATAAAGATAAACGGTGCGCCCGATTCTGCTAATGGATAGTTATAACCTCCCGGAGCCTTTCCAGCTCTCGATTCTAAGTCAATCAGCTTATGCTGCTTCATCGTTTCTAATTTCTCTCCGAAATACGGATGAATTCTGTAGAAACAAGCAATACTTTTATTCAATAAATCTTCACCACCATCAAATGGTTTCAAGGCGGGCTTACCACTCACATCAACTTCGGTGTCGTATGGTGTAAGTTTATCGAGTTGCATTTTTGATTTTCGCTCTTCCGAAAACTGCTTAAACAAGGGCACTAATTCTTCTGCAATTGCTTCATGAAATAGAAAACAATCTTCTGCAGTATAATCAAATCGACCCAAAGCTTTAAACATGTAATCTCTGAAATTATCAAAGCCAGCATTGATTGCCACTTGATGTCTCAATTTAATTAACTTGTTAAACAACTCATCAAGCGTATCTTTATCTGCTAATCTTCTGCGTTGTATTTTTTCATACACTTCTTTACGTACCGCTCTATCTGTACTCTTAATAAAGTTCGATGCTTGCTCTAAAGTATATTCTTTACCATCATGCTCAATACTCATACCACCTACTATAGCACCATACTTTTGTTGCTCTAATTGCAGTTCGGTAAATAATGGAATGTTTTCTTGTCTAAATATTTCAAACTGACTTTTTAGTGTTCGAATGTAAATCTTATAGGTATCTACATCTAATTCTTTGTAATATTCACACTCAAGAAATTTCTCATTTAATGTATTGGTCCATTCCGAAATATGTGGTTCTATTTCTGTTGCAAAATATTCAAACGATTGTTGAATTATTTCATCCGTCGTATCGCACGTCATGCGAATGTATCGCCATGCGAAGTCTTCTTCTAGAACAGCTTCTAATTCACTTCGATCTAAAAGCCATTGCTCTAAATCAGTTTTATTAGAAAGTGTTCTGTTGTTTAGCGCTTCAAAAAAGGGAAGCAAATTTCCCCAAGTAATATCAAGGGTTTCGGGTAAGAACGTTCTTTTAATTTTATCTAAAGAAAACATGGGGAATGGTATTAAAATAAAAAGTAATCGAGTAAGAAAAAGATTGAAAAGCAAATGCTAGCAATACCATTGGTAGTCATAAACGCAAGATTTACTTTGCTTAAATCATTTGGTTTTACTAAACGATGTTGATATACCAACATCCCACAAAAAATAGTAACGCCAATCCAATACATCCAAGAAAAATGTTCTAAGTATCCTGGTACTATTACAAACGCTGCTGAAAATACATGCAATACACTTGATAGTCGCAATGCATTTACTTTCCCTAATAAACTTGGGATAGAATGTAATGCTAACGATTTATCAAACTCTTCATCTTGTAATGAATAAATAATATCAAACCCACTTACCCAGGTTAATACAGCGAATGAAAACAAAACAGGAGTCAATGCAAATTCTCCCGTGATCACTAAATACGCACCTATTGGGGCTAATGATAAACCAAGCCCAAGTACAAAGTGGCAAAGCGCAGTAAATCGTTTGGTATAGCTATAAGCCAACACGACGAATAAGGCTACAGGCGATAAGTAAAAACAAATAGTGTTGATGAAATACGTTGCAGCAACAAATATGATGCAGTTTAAAATAACATAATATAAAGCAGTATCAGCTTTCACAATACCTGCTGGTATTTCTCTGTTTTTTGTTCTAGGGTTTTGTATATCGATATGCCTGTCGATGTAACGGTTAAATGCCATGGCAGCACTACGTGCAGTTACCATGCAAATCAACATCAATAAAAATAAACGCAAATCAAATTCAGCATCACTCGTTCGAATCGCTAAAAAATATCCAATTACCGCAAAGGGTAAAGCAAAAATAGTATGACTAAATTTGATGAGTGATAAATAGTTTTTCATTAAAAAAAATTATTGTTCGTCAAACGGAATGTAGTTTTTATTGATTTGATCAATGTATTCTAGAACATCTTCTTTTCCTGTTCCTTCTTCTGCTGAAGTAATGAAGAATGTAGGTAGTTCTTCCCAGTTTTTCAAAAGGGTTTCATTAAATAAATCAACATTAGCTGCAGTCTTTGCTTTCGATTGTTTGTCGGCTTTCGTAAAGATGATGCAAAAAGGAATCCCTTTGCCACCTAACCAATCAATGAATTCTAAATCGACCTTTTGTGGCTCGAGTCGTGAATCCACTAATGCCATTACACATTGTAGATTTTCTCTAGTTTCTAAATAGGTTTTTATCATTCCTTCCCATGATTTACGGGTAGTTTGAGAAACTTTAGCGTATCCATAACCTGGCAAATCCACTAAAAACCAATCGCTGTTTATTACGAAATGGTTAATTACTTGAGTTTTCCCTGGGCTTTGTGATGTTTTAGCTAAGCCTTTTTTTCGGCACAACATATTAATAAGCGAAGATTTCCCTACGTTCGAACGCCCAATGAAGGCAAATTCAGGCATAGTAGGCTCTGGTAGTCGATCTTGCTTGGTATTGCTGATAAGAAATTCGGCTGTTTTTATGATCATGTCCCAAAGATACAATCCTCTTTGATTAAGTAAGGATTATTTGGACTTTTTCGGTGGTAATATGAACTTTAAGCCCAACAAATAAACACCACTTTGCTCAAAATATTGAAAATCTGAATTCTTACTGTAATTCGTGTTCATCGTTAGGAATCGATTATACTCGAGGAACAAATGCAGTTTGCGAAAATCCACATCGGCACCAAGCCCTAGCACCCCTTGGAATTGCTGCTTTTGCAAACCAAAATTTATCGAATAAGTTTGTTTATTCAATATCAAGTATTGCCCGCCAATTAATATATACGGAATCACCTTTGGCATTTCGGGAATTAATATCTTAAACTTTGCATCTATTTCAGTGAAAAACGAACGAGTTTCTAATTGCGTGGATACCGTAACAGAATCTATTATTCCTGTTATTTTTGTTTTATATAGATACTTTGAATTTTTCTCTATCAATCCAAAACCTGCTTGTACGCTAAAGTTATTAAAATGGTAAACTTGCGCAAACACTTGTGTATAGAAGCTTTGACCCTCTGAGGTATTATATTTCTTGCCCTTTTCGGTGATCTCAATTAATGAGTTGCTGATACCCGTTTTTATTCCTAGCTCTCGAACTTGAGCGAAAAGAATATTGGATATTAACATGCAGAAGAGTAAGAGAAAGCGTGCTTGCATAATACAATTTACATATTTTTCCGCTGATAAAAAAACCTGCATATATGCAGTTGAAATATTAAATAACATCCTAGACATTTGTAAAAAAATCTATTAAGATGGAAACAAAAGAAGAAGTGATTAAAAAGTTGAGTGGCAAATCTCAACAAATGTCGGTGGAGTTGTATAAAGTAATTTCCACACAAGAAGGAATGGATCAGTTTATGAAAAATGATTTACTCTCCGATTGCATACGCTTTTATACCAATGCTGCTGAGCTAACCGAGCGTGAAGATGATTTTTTTAGGGATCTAGGATTGTTAAGTTCCTTGTGTATGTATTGTGTTAGTTTAAATGCACAGCTTCTGATGTGCTATCAACTAGGCATTTTAAATTCAGATGTATGTATTGAATTCGGATGTAAAATCGAAGAAATTAAAGCCGATGCAAACGTCTTATTCCTTAAAGCAAAAAAGGATGTGGAGGATCAAAATCCATTCAAAGATTTGGATAGTGATGAATAAAAAAAAGCCGAATTTCTTCGGCTTTTAAACATCTTGTTAAGATAATAAGGTTTTCCAACCTACATTATCAGTTATCATTTTTTGCAACTGATCAATAGCAATACGTTCTTGTTGCATGCTATCTCTATGGCGAATGGTTACGGTATTGTTTTCTAACGATTCATAATCAACTGTGATGCAGAATGGCGTACCTATTGCATCTTGGCGGCGGTAACGTTTACCAATAGAATCTTTTTCATCATACTGAACGTTGAAATCTAATTTCAACATGTTCATTACTTCTCTTGCTTTTTCAGGTAAGCCATCTTTCTTTGTTAATGGCATAACCGTAGCTTTTACAGGAGCTAAAGCAGGATGAAATTTCAATACAACACGTGAATCTACTTTTTCACCTTCACTTAAATCTTCCTCTTTATAAGCATTACACATCGTTAATAAAAACATGCGGTCTAAGCCAATTGATGTTTCAATAACATATGGTATATAATTCTGATTAATTTCAGGGTCGAAGAATTGTAATTTCTTGCCCGAAAATTCTTGGTGTTGTTTTAAATCGAAATCTGTTCTCGAGTGAATACCCTCTACTTCTTTAAATCCAAATGGGAAATCGAATTCAATATCTACTGCTGCATTTGCATAATGCGCTAATTTTGCATGGTCGTGGTAGCGGTAAGATGCTGCTGGTGTTCCAAGAGCGAGATGCCATTTCAAACGAGCCTCTTTCCAATACGCATACCATTCCATTTCTGTACCTGGGCGAACGAAAAATTGCATTTCCATTTGTTCGAACTCACGCATACGCATAATAAACTGACGAGCGATAACTTCGTTACGGAAAGCCTTACCAATTTGGGCTATACCAAATGGGATTTTCATTCTTCCTGATTTTTGAACATTCAAGAAGTTGACGAAGATTCCTTGTGCCGTTTCCGGACGTAAATAAACAGCATCAGCGTCTTCAGCTAATGAGCCAAATTGTGTACTAAACATCAGGTTAAACTGACGAACGTCAGTCCAATTGCGTGTTCCTGAAACCGGACAAGCAATTTCGTGATCTATAATGAGTTGTTTTAAATCTGCTAAATTATCTGATTTTAAAGCTTCATCGAGGCTATTTTGTAACGCCTCTGCTTTTTGAGTTTTACCCTCTTTTTCATACTTAGAGATACGATCTTCAATAAGATTATCAGCACGATAGCGCTTTTTAGAGTCCTTATTGTCAATCATCGGATCGTTAAATCCATCCACATGGCCTGAAGCTTTCCATATTTTTGGATGCATAAAGATGGCAGAGTCAATCCCTACAATGTTCTCATGCATTTGTACCATGGATTTCCACCAATACGTTTTGATGTTATTCTTTAATTCAGCCCCTAATTGACCGTAATCATATACAGCACTTAAGCCATCATAAATCTCACTCGATTGGAAGACAAAACCATACTCTTTAGAGTGTGAAACTACATTTTTAAAAATATCCTCTTTTGTAATCATGTCGCAAAGATAAATTTAAAATACTTATCTTTCGTGCTCAAAATTAAAGTAAATAAAAGTGTCGGTAATAGTTGAGCGTTTAAGTAAAATTTACGGGGAGCAAAAGGCTGTTGATGAGATTTCTTTCAAAGCCGAGCCTGGTAAAATCTTAGGTTTTCTAGGCCCTAATGGTGCAGGTAAATCTACCACCATGAAAATCATAACCTGCTTTATTCCAGCAAGCTCGGGTAAAGTAACCGTTTGTGGTTTTGATACCAATTCAGATTCTTTAGAAGTGCGTAAACGTATAGGCTACCTTCCAGAACATAATCCTCTTTATTTGGATATGTATGTGAAAGAATATTTAGCCTTTGTTGCTGGATTACATGATTTGAAGAATCCGAAAGATCGCATTCAAGAAATGATTGCACTAACTGGATTAGAAAGAGAACAGCATAAAAAGATTGGTCAATTATCAAAAGGGTATCGTCAACGTGTAGGCTTAGCCCAAGCCATGATTCATAACCCTGATGTGTTGATTCTAGATGAACCTACCTCAGGTCTCGACCCCAATCAATTATCGGAAATCAGAAAACTCATCAAACAAATTGGACAGCAAAAAACGGTTATCCTATCTACTCACATTATGCAAGAAGTAGAAGCTATTTGTGATCAAGTAGTGATTATCAATAAAGGCAAAATCGTTGCCAATGATGATACGAAGAATCTGCAAAATCACGTAGCAGGCGAATATGTGTTTAGAGTAGAGTTTGATAAATTTATTGATCAGAACAAAATGGAATCTATTGCTGGCGTGAAAAAAGCGAATAAAGTAAGTGATACCATTTGGCTATTGAGCACTAGTAATGAAGAGGCTGTACGTACAGCAATCTTCGAGTTTGCAGTGAAAAATAGTTTAGTGATGCTAAGCATCCAAAAAGAAGAAGAAAAATTAGAAGACGTATTCCGTCGATTAACTAAAAAAATATAACTAAAGATGCTCACCATTTTTAAGAAAGAAATAGCAGGATTCTTTAGCTCTTTAATAGCATACATCTCTATTGTTGTATTTCTATTAGTTACAGGATTATTTGTATGGGTATTCCCCGACACTAGTATTTTAGAATACGGATTTGCGAGTATGGATAGTTTCTTTGGTATTGCACCATGGATATTCTTATTCCTCATTCCAGCCATAACTATGCGTTCATTCTCTGAAGAAAATAAATCAGGAACCATTGAGCTTTTGGTAACACGTCCCATTACCGAATTGCAAATTATTTTAGGGAAATACTTCGCTGGATTAACTATTGTAGTATTGGCAATTCTGCCAACCTTAATGTATTACGTTACTGTATATCAATTAGGCGCTGTTAAAGGGAATGTAGATACAGGAGCTGTAATTGGTTCGTATATCGGATTAATTTTTTTAGCAGCTAGCTTGGTTTCGATTGGAATTTTTGCATCATCATTAAGCGATAATCAAATTGTTGCATTTATCGTAGCAGTATTCATCAGCTTTATTTGCTATGCCGGATTTGATTCATTTAGTAAGTTAGATTTGTTTGGTAAAGTAGATAATATGATTGCATCTATTGGGATTAATGAGCACTACCAATCAATGAGTAGAGGGGTGTTGGATTCTCGAGATGCCATTTATTTTATTGGCTTTATTAGTTTTTTTGTGTTGCTAACACGTATGGTTTTAGAAAGTAGAAAGTGGTAGTATGGAAAAGAATAAATCAACATCAATAAAGAAACAAGCTTGGGTATCATTAATTGTAATGTTACTCATCATTATATTAGTAAACTTCATTTCTACCTTAGCATTTTTCAGAATCGATTTTACAAAAGAAAAAAGATTCACGTTATCAGATGCAAGTAAGTCATACATGCAGAACTTAAATGATGTAGTGTATGTAAAAGTGTATTTAGAAGGAGAATTTCCTGCCGGATTTAAACGTTTACATAATGCAACGAAAGAAACATTAGACGATTTAAAAGCGTATGCTGGTTCGAATTTAGAATATGAGTTTATAAATCCAACTGCCGAAACCGACCCGAAAGTTCGTGAAGAAATCATTCAACAATTAAACAAAAAAGGATTAACACCTATTAATGTTCAAGTGCGAGATGAAAACGGTCAACGTCAACAAATCGTAATACCTGGAGCTATTGTAACCTATAGAGGTAGAGAGCAAGCCTTCCAATTATTACAAAGTTCTACTGTGGCTAATTCTGCCGATGAGGTTTTGAATAATTCGGTAATGAACTTGGAGTTTCAATTGGTAAACAACATTAAAAAAGTTACGCAAGTAAAACGTCCTAGTATTGCCTTTATATTCGGACAAGGAGAGTTGGATACTTTTAGAACTGGCGATATTATAAAAACATTACGAAATTATTACGATGTTTCATTTGTGAATCTTGGTGCAACTGCTCCCGAAGATTTATTTAAATTCAAAGCACTTGTTATTGCAAAACCTACAAGCGTATTCAAAGAAGGAGAGAAATTCAATCTCGATCAATACTTAATGAATGGGGGAAGGATTTTGTGGATGATTGATAACCTAAATGCAGACATGGATAGTTTAGGAGAAAGTCAGATGATGACGACAAGCACCTATAATTTAAACCTCGACGATCAATTATTTAGTTACGGTGCTCGTATTAATAATGATTTAATTCAAGATGTACAATGTGCCCCAATTCCAGTAATTACTGGTAATGTAGGCTCTTCGCCACAACAAGAATTATTTCCTTGGTTGTTCTTCCCAATCTTTATTTCTAATACTACTCATCCTGTTGCAAAAAGTTTAGATGGGGTACGTTCAGAATTTGCAAGTAGTATTGATACCATCGATGTAAAAGGAATTACGAAAACAGCTTTATTACAATCTTCAAAATATTCTAAAATATTAAATGCACCTGTTCGTGTTGCATTACAAATGTTATCTATCGAACCCAATCCTCAACAATTTATTAAGAAAAACTTAATTACCGCAGTTGCATTGGAAGGTAAATTCACATCAGTATTTAAAAATAGATTAATATCGAATGATCCTAAAGTTAAATTTTTAGAGGAGAGTAAACCTACTAGAATGATTGTTGTTTCTGATGGAGATATCATCAAAAATTATTTTTCGAAACGCGATAGCGCTATTTATCCATTAGGGTTTGATCGATTTACGAAAAGAAACTTCTCGAATAGTATATTTGTTCAGAATGCGATTGATTGGCTTGCCGACGATTATAATTTGATTTCAGCAAGATCAAAAGAAGTTAAACTACGACTCTTAGATACCGAGCGTATCAAAAAAGAAAAGTTCAGATGGCAAGTGTTTAATATTGTCGTGCCGAATATTATCATTGTACTCATTGGAATTGTGTTGTATTATCAACGTAAGCGTAAATACGCTTAATCAATTAGGAATTAGGAATTAAGAATTAGGAATTTAAATTTTTTAATTTAGAATTTAAAATTTAGAATTTATTGTATAGTATTTATGAAAAAAAATAGCTTATATATTGTTTTACTCCTTGTACTAGTAGTGTTAGCAGGGTACTTGTACTATAAAAAAGGTGGTAATGGGAGTATTAGTAACAATAAAAAATCGTTTGCAGTAGAAGATACGGCATCGATTGACAAGGTTGTTATTTCTGATAAAACAGGAAAGGTTCTAGTACTCACTAAAAAGAATAAGAAATGGTTTGTTAGCGATAGTATTCCAGTTCGTAGAGATGTATTAGGTGTGTTGCTTGAAACCATAAAGCGAGTTGAAGTAAAATCTCCTGTGAATAAACCAATGCGCGATAACCTAATTAAACAACTTTCTACAGGAGCTATACAAGTAGAGGTGTATACAGACGGTTCATTAGAAAAAAAATATTATGTTGGTGGTCCTACCATGGATGGTACCGGCACTTTTATGATGTTAGATGGAGCCGATGATCCATTTATTGCTCATATCCCAGGGTTTGAAGGGTATTTAACAGTACGATTTAATACGAATGTAAATGTTTGGAGAGATCGTGGTATTTTTAGAATTGCTCCTCAAAATATAAGTTTAATCCAAATTGACTATCCTCAAAGTCCAGAAGCTTCTTTTACCTTAAAAGTGGAAGGGAAAGACTATGTTAGTTTATTTAACAAACTAGGTGATACAGCAAAAACAGGCATCAATGGGGAGTTTTTAAGAAAGTACTTATTGGCTTATTCTGATATTCAGTATGAAAACATATTAGATCAGAAAAAGGTTTCTGTTGCAGAATTACTAATTCCTGAAAACCTATTGGCAACCATAACCGTTTTTGAAAAAGAAGGTGCAAAGCATAAGGTAGAGCTATTTAAGCGATATTTTAATGGTGAAATATTCTTACCGAAATCAGAAAGTTATGATTTCGACCAGGATAGATGCTTTGTTAGGGTAGACAACCAATCCATATATAATGGGCAGTACAGAGTGTTTAATAACTTGATCGTCAACTATAAAGAATTCTTTTCGAAGCCTATTCAATAAGCCCAATTAATATTATATATTTGCTATCAAACTAGAACGAATTAAGAAATGAAATTTATTGTATCTTCTTCGGCATTACTGAAGCAATTACAAGTAATTAGCGGTGCATTGAGCACTAATACAGTATTACCTATTATTGAAAATTTCCTTTTCGAAATCAACGGTGGAACACTAACCGTATCTGCTACAGATTTACAAACAACGATGACTACCTCGTTAGCTGTAGAAGCTAAAGAAAATGGAAAGATTGCTGTGCCTTCTAAAATTTTATTAGACACGCTAAAAACTTTACCAGAGCAACCAATAACATTTACCATCAGTTCAGATAATTTCTCTATAGAAATGACTGCTGGAGAAGGTAAATATAAATTGGTAGGAGAGAATGGTGAAGATTTCCCTAAAATCCCTAAAATCGAACAAGCGGCATCGTTAATGATTTCTGCATCGGTTTTGTCGGAAGCGATTTCTAAAACAATTTTCGCAGTAAGCACAGACGAACTTCGTCCGGCTATGACAGGTGTTTACTGTCAAATGTCGACTGAGAATTTAACGTTTGTGGCTACAGATGCTCATAAATTGGTACGTTACAGAAGAAGAGATGCTAAGGCAGATGTTACGAGTTCGTTCATCTTACCTAAAAAAGCATTGAACCTGTTAAAATCATCGTTACCAGTTGAAGACATTAGCGTTAACGTGGAGTATAACAACACCAATGCTTCGTTTTCATTTAACAATGTGAACTTAATTTGTCGCTTAATCGACGAAAAATATCCAGATTATGAAGCAGTAATTCCTGTGAATAATCCTAATAAATTAACTATCGATCGTAATCAATTATTATCTTGTTTACGTCGTGTTTCAATTTTCTCAAACAAAACAACTCACCAAGTTCGTTTGAAAATATCAGGCTCAGAATTACAAATTTCAGCAGAAGATATGGACTTCTCTAACGAAGCTCACGAACGTTTAGGTTGCCAATACGAAGGTGAAGACATCGAAATCGGATTCAATGCGAAATTCATCATCGAAATGTTAAGCAACTTAAATACTGAAGAAGTTATTTTAGAAATGTCGACTCCAAACCGTGCAGGTATCTTATTACCAGTAACAGCAGATAACAGCGAAGATGTATTGATGCTTGTTATGCCGGTGATGTTGAATAGCTACGCTTAATCGAATTGTCGAATCTTCGAAACGTCGAAATGTAGAAAGATTTTATAAATAAAAAAGGGTTGAAGTTTACACTTACAACCCTTTTTTTATGACCCTTCGACTATTCGACCCTTCGACATTTCGACCCTTCGACCCTTCGACATTTCGACCCTTCGACCCTTCGACTATTCGACCCTTCGACATTTCGACCCTTCGACTATTCGACCCTTCGACCCTTCGATTATTCTACCCTCCCCAACGCTTTCCCATTCTGAAAAGCCGCTTCATCTTTTTCAGCTTTTTCTTTTTCAGTATCAGTTTGCGATTTGTTTACTAATTTCTTCATGTTGGGTTGCCCAGCGTTCACCCAAGCAGTGTACCAGTAGCTACCAACGGCTTTAATAGCAACACGCATGCGTCGCTCTACCATTCCATCTAATTGCTCGTGGTAAGCCTTAGAGAAGTCGTACGAGTAAACCTGTATATTTTTATTGCCTCTTTGCTCGAAGCTATATTTTTTATCCTTCCCCATTTTCTCCGTTAATTCTTTTTCGAATTTGAAAACAGAGTCGAGTGCAGCAAAGCTTCCTTTTAATAATTTAAACGATTCATCTAATGGATCAGCGATGTAGGTTGCTTTTCCTACCCAATAGTAATAATCGTCGGCAAATAATTCTGGTAAACGCGATTCCCAAAATCCATGTAAGCCTTTTTGACCAGACATTTGACCGTCGTAATTTTCTGTAGAGTGCAATGGAACACAAGCGTCAGCTACGTAATGTCCAAGATCTGCTGAATAAAATAAAATTTTTGCAGAATCACGCTCTTTAAATGCTTGAGTTAATTGAGCTAAGCGCTCCTGAATTCTCCAAGGAACAGTTCCATACGCTTTTAAGGTATCTTCAGAGTATTTGGCTACAGCCTCTTTCCATTTCGTAGGAATACTATCAAATGGATGGTGTAAATCGTAATGATCGGCATCTAAGTAATGACGAGGAGCTTCTTCTTTATCAGAATATCGGCGCTTATCTGGAGCAACAGCCTGTTCGGTGATGTAATTAATATTGCTCTTATAGAACCCAATTAACTCCTTCGGTAAGGTGAAAACTGCCAAACGGTTCACTCTTTTGTGGGCAAAAAAGCCCCAAGAGAAGACAAAAGTAGTCCCAAGCAGAACTAAAATTGTGATAAAAAGTGTTATTTTGCGCATAATTAGGGCTAAAGGTAAGATATTTTCTTCTTTTTGAATTTATACTTTGGAATTTACAATTCTGACCGTATATTTGCAGTCCTTTTGAAATAATAAGCAATGGCAAATCATAAATCATCAATTAAAAGAATTAGAGCAAACGCTACAAAACGTTTGAGAAACAGATACCAAGCAAGATCTACGCGTAATGCTATAAAAAGATTACGTACTTCTTCTACTAAATCAGAAGCATCTGATTTGTTGAAAAAAGTAACATCTATGTTGGATCGTTTGGCTAAAAAGAATGTTATTCACAAAAATAAAGCGGCTAATAACAAGTCTAGGCTTACGAAATTCGTAAATTCTCTTAGCTAGTATTAACTTATTCCGCTGATAAAAAATCCTGCATCCGTGAGGTTGTAGGATTTTTTTATTTATACGTTCTTTGTACCGTGATGGTGGAAAGACGTAACAGATTGACCATAAAGCAATGGTCGGAAGAGGACAGACCTCGAGAAAAACTGAAAAAACAAGGAAGGCAAAGCTTAAGCGATGCCGAACTATTAGCCATATTAATTGGCAGTGGCACTCCCAACGAAGATGCCTTAACAATAGCACAAAAGCTATTACTTAGCGTCGATTCCGACCTAAGTAAACTCTCCAAGCAGTCTATTTCAGAATTAATGAAGCATTATGGCATCGGTGAAGCGAAAGCCTTAATTATTTCTGCATGCATGGAACTTGGACAACGGCGAAAGGATATGGTAAAACCCGAAAAGCTAAAAATTCAGAGCAGCTTAAACATTCATAACTTAATGTCAGAGCACTTTGCCGACCTCGCACATGAGGAGTTTTGGGTGATTTTCTTAAACCGAGGGAACTTTGTTATCGATAAAAAATGCATGAGCAAAGGTGGGATAAGTGGCACAGTGGTTGATATTCGTATTATTCTGAAACAAGCCATCGAAAGTCTCGCTAGTTCCATAATACTTTGCCATAATCATCCATCTGGGAACTTAAAACCTAGTAATGAGGATATTCTGCTCACTAGAAAATGCAAAGATGCCGCCTTGCTGTTGGATATTAAACTGCTCGACCACTTAATATTTAATGAAAATAAATACTTTAGTTTTTGCGATGAAGGAATGCTGTAAATCATAGCAAGCAAAGCAGTGCTTAATGCTTTTTTTCGTACTTTTGTAAAAACGGGATTTTAATAAATGAAGATTTCATATAAGTGGTTAATGGATTTTATAGATTTGAATGTTAACATTCAAGAAATAAGCGATTCATTAACGTCAGTAGGATTAGAAGTAGAATCGACAGAAGTCGTAGAATCAATAAAGGGAGGGTTAGAAGGACTTGTCGTAGGTCACGTAATGGAATGTGTTCAGCATCCCAATGCAGATCGTTTGAGAGTTACTAAAGTTGATGTTGGAGCAGCTGAACTATTACAAATAGTTTGTGGTGCACCCAATGTTGCAGTTGGGCAAAAAGTAATTGTTGCCACTGTTGGAACTACTGTTCACCCACTAGAAGGGGAATCTTTCAAAATCAATAAATCGAAAATTCGTTCTGAACTATCGGAAGGAATGATTTGCGCTGAAGATGAAATTGGCATGGGAAAATCT
This sequence comes from Sphingobacteriales bacterium, assembly GCA_044337515.1. Classification (GTDB taxonomy): domain Bacteria; phylum Bacteroidota; class Bacteroidia; order Sphingobacteriales; family Sphingobacteriaceae; genus CAJBVG01. Next base: position 80,620 of record JBIINK010000001.1, read on the forward strand.
CATGATGGAATAAAGATTTTATCTGAAGATGCTGTTGTAGGTCAATTGTTGAAAACGTATTATAACTTAAGTTCAGACACCATTTTTGAAATTGGATTAACACCGAACCGTGCTGATGCAGCTTCACATTTAGGTGTGGCTAGAGATTTAGCCGCGATTTTTCACACCACAGTAAAAAAGCCGGAGCATAAAATGCTTCCCGTTCATACATCTGGTCAGGTAAAAATAGAAATCGATAACACAGAAGATACTCCTCGTTTTTCAGGCATATCAATCTCAGGTGTTACGGTAACCGATTCTCCAGAATGGTTAAAAGAGCGATTACAATCTATAGGTGTAAAGTCGATAAACAACATTGTTGATATCACCAATTTTATTTGTCACGGATTAGGGCAACCGATGCATGCTTATGATTCCGATAAAATTGCAGGAAATACCATTCGTGTTCGCCGTGCAAATGCAGGAGAAGTTTTACAAACATTAGACCAAGCAGATCGCAAAATGCATGGTGCAGAACTTGTAATTACCGACGCTGAAAAGATTGTAGGTATTGCTGGAACAATGGGTGGATTAAATACAGCAGTAAGTACATCAACAAAAAATATATTTTTAGAAAGCGCCTATTTTAATGCTGCTGTTGTTCGTAAGTCATCGAAAGCACACGACTTAAAAACAGATGCCTCATTCCGATTTGAACGCGGTACAGATCCAGATATGTGCTTAATGGCCATTTCTCAAGCTACTGAACTTATTTTAAGTATCGCTGGTGGAAATGCAGAGGCAGGTATTACTGATTTATATCCTCAACCCATACAAGCAGCCGAAATAAAATTAAACTTTGAGTACGCTCAAAAATTAATTGGAAAGAAAATCGAACCGAAATTAATGGTAGAAATTCTTACCGGATTAGGAATTAAAATTATTGAAGAAAATCAACAAGATGTATTGGTGCGCGTTCCTCTATCTAAAGTAGATGTTACTCGTCCATGCGATTTAGTGGAAGAGATATTAAGAATTTACGGATTGAATAATATTGAGATGCCAACGCATCTTAAATCTTCACTATCGTTTTCTGTGAAACCAGATTCGAATCGAGTAAAAGAAATCACCTCTGAGTTCTTGAGTTCTATTGGATATCAGGAAATGATGTCGAATTCATTAACATCATCGAAGAACAACGAAATTTTTTCTGCCGAAGATCAAGTAGAAATTCTGAACCCATTAAGTATTGAATTACAAGTACTGCGTAACCAAATGCTGAGTTCAGGTTTAGAAGCCATCTCTTATAATATCAACCGCCGTTCGAGTGATCTAAAATTATACGAATGGGGAAGTACTTACCATAAACTGGAGTCGTCTTACGAAGAAAAGTCTCATTTGAGTTTATTCTTAACTGGTAATACTCACGCAGAGCATTGGAAAGAGAAAGCAGAGAAAAGCAATATCTATCATATTAAGTCGATTGTAGACCAATTATTAAACCGATTAGGATTATCGGGAGTGAAAACTCAAGGACTAACGGAAGGTGGTAACGAAGGCTTCGCTTATCAATTAGGGAAATTGGGAATAATTAAGGTTACATCCATCTCTAAAAAGGTATTAAAGCAATTTGATATTAGTCAGGAAGTGTTTTTTGCAGATATCGACATTAATGCATTAATGCAAGCGGTTACGAAACGCAAAATGGAATACAATGGCGCTCCAAAGTACCCTGCCGTGCGAAGAGACTTGTCGATGTTAATTAATAAAGAAGTAACTTTCGAGCAGTTGAGGAGAATTGCTAATCAGGCAGAGCAACGATTGTTAAAGAATATCGATATATTCGATGTTTATGAAGGGGATAAATTACCTGAAGGCAAAAAATCTTATGCATTAAGCTTCATCTTAATGGATGAGGAAAAGACCATGCAAGATCAAGTTATTGATGGCGTAATGGAGAAATTAATAAAATCATACGAAAAAGAAGCAGGAGCTGAAATAAGGAAATCGTAAATTGAAGAACCTATCTAGCATAGAGAAAAAAGTAGACATGCTCATGGAGTATTGTGATGCTCTAAAAGAGCAAAACGAGCTTTTATTGGTGGATAATGAACATTTACGAAATAGATTTTTAGAGATTTCTAATGATCTTAAAGACTTGGAAGAGAAGCATAGAATACTGAAATTAGCCAAGAGTGTGGCGGTAACAGACGAGAAGACACTTGACATTAAGACGAAAATTAACGAATTTGTGCGAGAAATAGATAAATGTATTTCTATTTTGAGCAAATAAAACAATAGCTTATAAAACAAAAGATGGGAGAAATTTCCATTAAAATTAATATTGCCGATAGGGTTTATCCTTTAAAAATAAATAGCGAGGATGAGGAAAATGTTCGGAAAGCTGCTAAATTGGTGAATGACCGCATCAAAGAGTTCCAGGAGAGCTATGCGGTGCGCGATAAGCAGGATTTACTTTCCATGTGCATTTTACAAATTGCTACAGAACATTTAAATCTCGATAAAAATCATAAATCGATGAGTCTCGATTTCTCTCAACAAATAGAGAATATAGACAAACGACTGAGTGATTATCTATTCAAGCAATAATTCTTTTAATGTTTTTCTGTCTGTTATATAACTATTGTGCTGCTATTTAAATAGCGCATATGGTGTAATAATTTAACAAACAAAACATGGGAGTAGTAACGATCATTACAGGAATCGTCGCTTTATTGATAGGATTTTTAATAGCAAGAATATTGCTAAAAAATGGCATCCAGGATCATGAGCAGATTGCAAAAGAGAAAGCAGAAAAAATTATTAAGGAATCAGAGTCTCAAGCAGAATTATTAAAGAAAAATAAACTGTTAGAAGCGAAAGAGAAATTTCTTCAATTAAAATCAGAGCACGAACAAGATATTCAACAAAAGAATACATTGGCGTCGCAACGAGAAAACTCATTAAAGCAAAAAGAGCAAAGTTTAAGTCAGAAGTTAGAAAATAGCACTCGTAAAGAACAAGAGTTAGATACTACTCGTCAGAATTTAAATCGTCAAATTGAAATACTCGATAAGAAAAAATCGGAAGTAGATCAGTTGCACAACCAGCAAGTAACTCAATTAGAGAAAATCGCAGGGCTTTCTGCAGAAGATGCAAAAGCACAACTAGTAGAAGCTTTAAAAGACGAAGCTCGTACCAACGCAATGTCGATGATTAAAGACATTGTGGAAGATGCGAAAATGACTGCAGCGAAAGAAGCAAAGAAAATTGTTATTCAAACTATTCAACGTTCGGCTACAGAAGCTGCCATTGAAAACACTGTTTCAGTGTTTAACATTGAGAGTGATGAAGTGAAAGGTAGAATTATTGGACGTGAGGGTAGAAATATTCGTGCACTTGAAGCGGCTACAGGTATCGAGATTATTGTTGATGATACCCCAGAGGCAATTATCTTATCTGGTTTCGATCCAGTTCGTAGAGAGTTAGCTCGTTTATCATTACACCGCTTAGTTACTGATGGGCGTATTCACCCAGCACGTATCGAAGAAGTTGTTGCGAAAACGAAAAAACAATTAGAAGAAGAAATTATCGAAACTGGTGAACGTACCGTTATCGATTTAGGAATACACGGTTTACATCCTGAATTAATCAGAATGGTTGGCCGTATGAAATACCGTTCATCTTACGGACAAAATTTATTACAACACTCACGTGAGGTAGCAAATTTCTGTGCGATTATGGCAACAGAATTAGGATTGAATGTAAAGATGGCTCGTAGAGCAGGTTTATTACATGATATCGGAAAAGTATCGGAAGACAATCCAGAAGTACCACACGCTATACTTGGTATGCAATTAGCAGAAAAGTATAAGGAGCACCCTGAAGTATGTAATGCTATTGGAGCTCACCATGATGAAATTGAAATGACAAGTATCTTGTCGCCAATCATTCAAGCATGTGATGCTATCTCTGGTGCTCGTCCAGGTGCTCGTCGTGAAGTAGTAGAAAGCTACATCAAACGTTTAAAAGAGATGGAAGACTTAGCGCTTTCATACCCAGGTGTAGAAAAAACATTTGCGATACAAGCAGGTAGAGAGCTTCGTGTTATTGTAGAAAGTGAGAAAATCACCGACCAACAAGCAGAAGCCTTATCATTTGATATAGCTGAAAGAATTCAAACCGAAATGACTTACCCAGGTCAGGTGAAAGTAACAGTGATTAGAGAGACTAGGGCAGTGTCGTTCGCAAAATAGTAATGAGTAGTGGGTATTGAGTAATGGGAAACTAAAATCTTTAACTCACTACCCACTACCCAATACTCATTACTCAATACCCAAGAAATGACAAAACTAGACACCCTTTTCGAAGAATACACTTCGAGCCATTTGAACCCTACCAATAAGTTCATTCACTGGATAGCGGTTCCTTCTATTGTATTTAGCCTTTTAGGAATAGTTTGGGCTATACCCATGCCTAGCTTTATGGCATCGTTCCCATACATCAACTGGGCTTCGTTAGTTATTGCATTCTCTTTGTATTATTATTACAACCTATCGCCTATTTTGGCCTTTGCGATGATTATCGTTACAGGAATCTATTCATTTATCATTGTGCGCTTAGAGTATTTTGAAAAAGCAGGAGGGATGGCTTTATGGCAAATTTGTACTATCATCTTTGTAGTGGCTTGGATTTTTCAATTTATCGGTCATAAAATTGAAGGAAAGAAGCCATCTTTCTTTAAAGATTTGCAGTTTTTACTCATTGGTCCTATTTGGTTATTACACTTTGTGTTTAAAAAAGTTGGTCTGCCATATCAGAGCAAAGACGAGCAATAATTTAACATACTCATAACATAACACTACCCATTTCTTAATTAGCCATTAACATTGGCTTAATATTGCGCGAGTACTTTTGTCCTAAACAATTTATAATAAGGTGAAAAGTATTAAACTCGTATTTCTATTTGCATTTCTTGCCATACAAACAGTATTTGCAGGTAATGGACCAGAAAATCTAGCAAAAGGGAAAATTTCAGGTAAAATTTTCGACAAAGTGAATAATGAACCATTGATTGGTTCTGTAGTGTTAATTCATGGTTCTAATATTGGTACTCAAACCAATTTCGATGGTATTTATGAACTTACAAATTTAACTCCAGGCACTTACAAGCTTGTATTTAAATATGTTTCATACGAAACCAAAATCGTAGAAGGCATTGTAGTAAACGCTGGTAAAGTAACCAATTTAGATATGTCGATGGCAGAAAGTGGTGTTGCTTTAAAAGAAGTATTAGTTACATCAAGTTTCAAAAAAGAAAGCTTAGGTGCTATGTACACCTTACAGAAAAATAACATTTCTATTTCAGATGGTATTTCTTCAGATCTCATTAAGAAGTCGCCAGATAAAAATACTTCTGATGTGATAAAACGTGTAAGTGGAGCATCTATTCAAGACAATAAATTTGTTGTTATTCGTGGTTTATCTGATCGATACAATACTGCTACCATTAACAACGCAATGCTGCCAAGTACGGAACCTGATAAAAAAGCTTTTTCTTTTGATATCATTCCTTCAAATTTAATTGATCGTATTACGATTAATAAAACAGCATCGGCCAACTTACCAGCTGATTTTGCTGGAGGAGTTATTCAAGTGGTAACTAAAGATATTCCAGAAGAAAACTTCCTGGATTTTTCTACATCAATTGGTTTAAACACTCAATCAACATTTAAGAAATTCATTTCGAATGGCCATACAACGGGTGATTATTTAACTTTGAATAATAGCGATCGAACATTAAGCAGTGAATTCCCAACAAGTCGTCAAAAATATGCCTCATCAAGCTTAGCTTCTCAACTTTCTGCTACTAAATCATTGAATAATTCATTTGGTGAGCAAGAATCAACTGCTTTACCAAGTCAAAGTTATCAAATAACACTTGGTAATAAAAAAGCATTTAAAAATGACGCATCATTTGGTTCTATAGTTTCATTAACGTATAGAAATGATCAACGTATTAATCCATCTGATCGTTTCGATTATGATGGTCCAAACGCTTCATATGCATATAAAAACACTCAATACAAATTCACTACAAATGTAGGTGCATTGGCTAATTTTACTTATGTAAATGGTAATAACCGATTCTCAATAAAGAATTTATATAACAGAGTTTATGATGAAGCTTATTTAGATCGTTACGGAGATAACGTGAATAACTTAAATAGCATTCGTTTCAACTCGAATGAATTAACTCAAAAGAGTTTATTGAATTCTCAATTAGAAGGAAGTCATAAGATATCTTCAAATGATGCAAAATTAAATTGGAATTTGAATATTGCTTCGATTCAGAGTAGTCAGCCAGACCTGCGTACTATTTTCTATAACAGACCTATTGATCAAACTGATGCACCTTATACTTTAGTAGATAGAAACTCTAGAAGATTCTTTTCTAACTTAAGTGAAACAAATTATGGAGCAAATGTTTCAGCAGCAATTCCATTTACATTGTTCGAACAAAAAGGATCGATGAAAATAGGTGTGCTAACTTTAGCTAAACAGAGAAGCTTTTCAGCTCGAATCTTTAATTATACAAAAGCTAATTTCGCAAGTAGCGATAGTTTGTTGATGTTACCTAAGGATAAAATTTTTGCATCAGAAAATATTTCAGCAAATGGTTTTGTATTAAACGAGTTCACTAACAATAGTGATAAGTACTTTGCAACATCAGCATTAAACGCTGCTTATATTATGTTTGATAATCAATTGTCAACGAAGTTGAAATTGAATTGGGGGGTACGTATGGAGTCGTTTACTCAATCAATAGATGCAAAAGATGCTTCTTCTAACAAAGTGAATTCATCAAATACCTATATAGATGTATTGCCTTCAATGAATTTAACTTATGAGTTAAATGCTAAAAGCAATATTCGCTTCTCTTCATCGAAAACAGTATCTCGTCCGGAGTTCAGAGAGCTTGCACCATTTGAATTTTATGATTTTGCATCATCAACTTCTTTAATTGGAAATCCAAATTTAAAACGTAGTGAAAACTATAATGTTGATGCACGTTATGAATTTTATCCAAGTGCAGGAGAAGCAATTACATTTACAACATTCTACAAAAAGTTTGTTAACCCAATTGAGCAAATCGTTAATTCAAGTTCTAATGCTGACTTAAGAAGATTGTCGTTTGATAATGCCAAAGAAGCGAACACTTATGGAGTGGAATTGGAATTTAGAAAAAAACTAGGTTTTATTAATTTTTCTGATGTGTTTGAACAAATCACAATTTTTTCAAACGCTGCTTTTATGTATTCTAAAGTTGATTTAGCTAATCAAGGTGGTATTGAAAGAGCATTACAAGGTCAATCACCTTATTTAGTTAATGCTGGTATACAATACAATTCAAAAGATAATGGTTATACAGCAAGTTTGCTATACAACAGAATCGGACAAAGAATTTACACTGTAGGTTTCCAAGGATACCCAGACATTTATGAAAAATCTAGAGATGTAATGGATTTACAATTCTCTAAGAAAATAATGAAACGTAAAGCGGAATTAAAATTAAACATTTCCGATTTGTTTAACCAAAGTCAAGTGTTCTACCAAAACATGGATGTTAAGAAATCATACAGCGAGAGTAATGATCGTATTATAAGTACAATGAAGTTCGGAACTACTGTAAGCATTGGATTTAGCTATAATCTTCCCCTGTTATAAGATATAAACTTAAAGTTAAGAACACCCTTCAAATTAATTAAAACTTAATATAGAGTTTATTAAGAGTTAATTTGAAGGGTGTTCTTTTGTATAAAGAAATAAACACACAAACGAAAAATGAAATCATTAAAATTTTTAGCAATTCTATTGCTCGGTTCAGTAATTATTACCTCATGTACAAAAAAAGAAGAGGATGATACTATAACCCCAACTTCAGGAAGTAAAGTTATTTTACAAGGTAACATTACTACTGATAAAGTATTAAAAGCTACCGATACAGTCGTATTAAGTGGTTATGTTTATGTTCAAAATGGTGCGTCAATTACTTTTGAAGCTGGCACTATTGTTCGTTCTGATATCACAGAAAAAGGAGCATTAATTATCGAAAGAGGAGCAAAAATTTATTCAAATGGTACTGTAGCAAATCCAGTTGTATTTACTTCAGGAAAAGCAGCAGGATCAAGAACTCCAGGTGATTGGGGTGGTATAGTATTATTAGGTAAAGCAACTACCAATAGAACCACTGAGCCAACGATTGAAGGTGGTATTGGTCGCCCTTATGGTGGTACTGATGATAATGATAACTCAGGATCGATTACGTATACTCGTATCGAATACGCAGGTATCGCAGCTCAACCAGGTTCAGAAATCAACGGACTTACTTTAGGTGCAGTTGGTAGGGGAACAACTCTAGATCATATTCAAGTAGTTTATGCTAATGATGATGCCTTCGAATTCTTCGGTGGTACTGTAAACGCAAAATATTTAATTGCATACGCAACTGCTGATGATGATTACGATTTCGACTTCGGTTACAGAGGTCATATTCAATATGCTATTTCTTATAGAGATCCTGCATTCGTTGATGGTGGTGATGCTGGAAATGGTGTAGAGTCGGATAACGATGGTTCATCTTCGACAGCAAATCCGTATACAAAACCAGTTTTGTCTAACTTTACTTTTATTGGTCCAAATGGCGCTTCAAATACAGCTGCAAATCATAACTATGGTAACCGTTGGAGAAGAAACACACGTTTCGAAATCTATAATTCTATCTTATTAGGTTACGCTAAAGCAGGATTCTGTGTTGATGGTCAATTAACTGCCGAGGCATATAATAATGGAGAATCACAATTTAAAAACAACATCGTTAATGCAGTTATTAAACCTTTCTTAAGTAGAGATAATACAGTGTTTACAGATTCAACTTTACAAGTAAAAGCATTATTAGATGGAAATACAGTATTTGCGAATTCAGCAGATATTAAATTGGGTAACATTTCAAATTTAAATGCTCCTAACTTTATGCCAACTACTACATCTCCTGCTTTAACTGGTGCTTCATTCGTAGGTTTAGATGCAACATTCTTTACTACTACTACCTTCAAAGGTGCTATGGGTACTATCGACTGGACAACTACTTGGACTAATTGGAATCCACAAACTACCAATTACTAATACTATTGATCTAAAATAAATTGTTTTAAAGAAGGGCCTCGATTCGTCGAGGCTTTTTTTATCGAGCATTGGGTATCGAGTATTTTTAAGCTATATCTTACTCACTACTCAAGATTTACCAAGCATCTTAAATGTTTCTTCTGGGATGTTCTTTATCGTAAGTACTAAAAAGCCATCTATTGAATCATTGAACTTTGGATCAACGTTGAATCCAATAATCTTTGCATTCAATTGAATGTATTGCCTTAATAATACTGGTACTTTGTTATGATCGATTTCAATTTCAGAAATTAAACTGTCTAATGACTTTACCGTTCCTTTGTTTTTCAATAGCTCTTCTGAATCCGTTTCTTTTACATTGAAATCAAATGCTTTTTTCGGACGAATAAATTTCGATAATGTATAATCGTAGCAGTTCTTTTTGATAAACGCTATAATGAGTTCTTTAGATAATTTTGAAAAGTTATTGCTTATGCTTACTGGTCCAAACATATACCTGTATTGAGGATTCTTTGCAGTGAACATTAATAAACCTTTCCATAGCAAAAATAGTGGTAACGCTTTTTGTTGATATTCTTTACGAACAAAAGATCTGCCTAATTCTAATCCAGTTTTCATAATTGGATTTAAGCCAGACTTTACTTTAAATAAATTGGCAATGTAAAAACCTTTTCTTCCATAGCGAAAGAAAATCTCATCACCTTTACCAACTCGGTATGCACCTACAATTTTTTGTGCTTCACGATCCCATATAAATAAATGGTTGTAATAAATATCGTATTCGTCGAGATCAATTTTTTTATTGGTTCCTTCTCCGATTTCTCTAAATGTGATTTCTCGTAAACGCCCTATTTCATTGATGATATTAGGCATGCTAGCTGCACTAGAAAGATAAACATCATAGTTCTTCTCAGACATTACTAATCTATCTTCAACTGTTTTAAGATCTTTTAAAAGTAAGTTTAATGAGGTCTCAGGTATGATCGCCTCCGCTCTTTTCTTTATGCTGAAAATTTTTCCGTTGAAAAATTTCTTCACTTCTATGCCAGAACCCAATGCGTACGTACGTGCCCTTAAATAGGGGAGTACTCTATTCTCTAAAGTTAAGGATTGTATTTCTTCATACCCAATTGGCTTGCCAATTCTCACTTTAATGGTGTATCCTTTTTTGTTGAATAATTCATAAGGTAAACGTGCAGTTCGCAATGTAGGATGTATCATCCCTAATAAATTAAACACTAAACCATTGTTTCCGTGGAAATACACTGGTAAAACTGGAACTCCTGCCTTACTTATTATCTTACCCACCACCGGACTCCATTTTTTGTCCATTACCTTTTGAGAATGGGTATTGTATGCAGAAACTTCTCCTGCTGGAAATATACCAATCGGTGTGCCCTGTTTTAAAAATGCTAAGGTTGATTTTAAGCCCGAGATACTAGATGTATTTTTTACATTTTCGAATGGATTTACAGCAACAAAATATTCAGCAAGATTTGGAATTTTCTTTAATATGAAGTTTGCCATGATTTTTACATCTGGCCTTTGCATACATAAAATTTTTAATAATATTAATCCTTCTACTCCTCCATATGGGTGATTTGCAATGGCAATAAATGCACCTTCCGCTGGAATGTTTTTTAAATCCTTCTCATCAATCTCAATTTTAATTCCTAAGCCATCTAAAATTCCATCCACAAAATCCATTCCTTCTAATTTCTGAAACTTAGAATATAATTTATTCACGTCGTTAATTTTCATTACCTCCATCAACAAATTGGCTAAACCGGGCATTAAAACCTTGTCTAGTTTTGTCGCCGATTTGAAATCTTTTTTTGATATTATATCCACGTTAATTTAGAATAAAGTATAACTACTAATTTACGATAAAATTTTACGATATTTAACGTAAATAAGTATAATATTTTTGTGATGTGGAAGAAAGTGTTGAGGGAGTATTTTGCCTATTCTAGAAAAGAACGGAGGGGCTTGCTTATATTATTCGTTTTGTGGTTAATACTATTGTTTTATCAACTATATAAATATCAAGATATCAATACAATTTTCAACCCCAATCAGTATCAAATTTCATATCAAGATGAAGTTCGGAAATACGATTCTTTTACCTACACTCAACAAACCCAAAATCCACCTTTTAAACCCAGATTTTTCCCAAAATATTTCAACTATGCTACTCAGCAAGATTTTGAGAATTTCGGATTAAATGAAAATCAAATTTCTAAACTACTTACTCTTCAAAAACAGGGCTTGAAAATTTATACGCTAGATGATTTGCTTCAAAGCAAAGACATCGATTCATCTACGATTACTATTTTATCAAAACATCTTAAATTTTTTCAAGAGAAAAAATATTTTCGACCAAATGAAGCAAAGCAAACTGATAACGTAATCGTTGATATTAATACCACCGATACAATGCAATTGGATCAAGTACGTGGTATTTCAAAAGGCTTAGCAAAACGAATCATTAGCTACAGAGAGCGATTAGGTGGCTTTATTAAAAAGGAGCAATTACAAGAAGTATGGGGAATGGATAGTGCATCGTATTCCACACTGCTTAGCAAAACACATATCATCAATAAACTCATCAAGCCAATTAACATTAATACAGCTGATATTAATGTTTTAGGTAAACATCCATACATCGGGTATGCATTAGCTAAAATCATAATAAACTATAGAACTCAGCACGGGCCGTATCAAAAAGTTGAAGATTTGTTTAATATTCATGTGATGAATGCCGATATTTTCAGTAAAATTGAAGTATATATCAGCGTTAATGAACATTGAAGAAAAAATAAAAAATGCGGTACGAGATGTGCCTAATTTCCCGAGAGAGGGTATAATGTTTAAAGACATTACACCTATTCTAAAAGATGTTCAATTGTGCAAAGAGATTACCGAAACGTTTGCTGAAAGAATTGAGGTGCTCAAGCCCGATGTTATTGTAGGCATAGAAAGTAGGGGGTTCTTGTTCGGAATGTTGATCGCGCGTGAACTGAATATACCATTCGTCCCTATTCGTAAAAAAGGAAAACTTCCAGCCGACTGTTATGCGATTGATTATGATTTAGAATATGGTTCTGCTTGTATCGAGATTCATAAGGATGCGATAAAAAAAGGTGATCGTGTTGTTATACACGATGACTTATTAGCTACTGGTGGGACTGTTATCGGGAGTTCACAGCTTATTCACATGACGGGTGCAGAGGTGGTTGCCTTTTCATTTATTATTGGTTTAGATTTCTTAGGAGCAAATGAAAAGTTATTTAGCTATTCACCGAATATTATTACTTTAGCGAACTATTAAAACACTATGGCAAGCAATAATAATGAGATGACTGGAGCTTTCGACATGTCGACTAGCGAAAGCGTAAAAATGGTAGCAAGTATGGCAAAAGATTTTGCCGAAAAACATATTCGTCCGGATTTTATGATTTGGGATGAAGCCCAAACATTCCCTGTAGAAACACTTAAGAAAATGGGGGAACTAGGACTTTTAGGAGTTTTAGTACCTGAAGAATACGGAGGAGCAGGTTTAGGCTACTTCGAATATGTTGCTGCAATTGTAGAAATTTCTAAAGTTTGTGGTTCTGTTGGACTATCAATGGCTGCACACAATTCACTTTGTACCGGACACATCATGTATTTCGGTAACGAAGAGCAAAAACGCAAATGGTTAACAAAATTATGTACAGGTGAATGGATTGGTGCTTGGGGTTTAACCGAAGCGAATACTGGTTCTGACGCTATGCGTATGACTACCACTGCGGTTTTAGACGGAGATCATTATGTTATTAACGGAGCGAAAAACTGGATTACCCACGGTAAATCTGGAGATGTAGCTGTAGTTATGGTAAGAACCGGAGAAGTTGGAGATTCTAACGGAATATCGGCAATTGTTGTAGAACGAGGTACTCCAGGTTTCTCAGCAGGTAAAAAAGAAAATAAGTTAGGTATGCGTGCTTCAGAAACCACAGAGATGATTTTTGATAATTGCAGAGTTCCTAAAGAAAATATGTTAGGTGAAGTAGGGCAAGGTTTCCGCCAAGCCATGCAAATATTAGATGGTGGGCGTATTTCTATCGCTGCATTATCATTAGGGATAGCAAAAGGTGCTTATGAAGCAGCTTTGGCATATTCTAAAGAAAGACACCAATTCGGACAACCAATTTCTAATTTCCAAGCAATTGCCTTTAAATTGGCAGATATGGCCACTAGAATTGAAGCTTCAGAATTGTTGATTTTACAAGCTGCCGATATGAAAAATAGAGGAGTGAAGATGACCAAAGAATCAGCAATGGCTAAATATTATGCGTCAGAAGTATGTGTTTGGGCATCAAATGAGGCTGTTCAGATCTTCGGAGGTTATGGTTATACAAAGGATTTCCCAGTAGAGAAATTCTACCGCGACTCTAAGCTGTGCACTATCGGAGAAGGAACTTCAGAGATCCAGAAACTGGTTATTGCAAGAGATGTATTGAGATAATTTGTTAATATGTTAATGAGATAATATGTTAATGGGTTGTATGAAAGGTCTTATTTTGATTTTAGAGGCCTTATAATCAGCAGTATTATCAATTAATTCCATCTGCACATTTTCGCATTTGCACATTGAATATCTGCACATTTTCAAATTTTCGCATCTACGCATTTGCAAAATTGCATATTTATTGTACATTTGCAACCCATCCTTTGATGGAGAAAAGAGGTATACCATATGATCATTATCAATATTAAAGAAAACGAATCGATTGATAAAGCGTTAAAACGTTTCAAGAAGAAGTTTGAAAAAACTGGAGTTCTTCGCGAACTACGTAGCCGCCAAGCATATGAGAAGAAATCTATTACACGACGTACTTGTGTAAAAAGAGCAGTCTACAAACAAACTTTAAATGGAGAAATTTAATTTTTTGTTTTACATATAAAAGAATTGTACCTTGATGTAATAATCAGGTACAATTTTTTTTTTGATGTTAAACGAAGCTTTTTTCAAGTACCTTCAATACGAGAAACGATTCTCGGTCCACACATTAACTGCTTATAAAGCAGACTTACAATCATTTAATGAATTCATAAAAACGCAATTCGAAGAAGACGATATTGCGCAAATTCCACATACTTTTATTCGTACCTGGATTGTCCAATTAATGGATAGCGGAATGAAATCGAAAAGTATTAATCGGAAGATTTCTACGTTAAAGTCATATTATAAATTTTTACAACGCGAAGGAGAGATAATTCAATCGCCGATGTTAAAAGTAATTAGCCCTAAAATCCCGAAACGACTTCCTCAATTTGTAGAGGCATCAAACATGGAACAATTATTAAGTGAAACCGATTTTGAAAATACCTTCGAAGGCATACGTGATCGATTAATTATAGAGATGTTTTATGCAACAGGAATGAGGGTTTCAGAGCTTTTGCAATTAAAATCGAACGATGTAAATTTAGCAGGAATGCAGGTAAAAGTTTTAGGCAAAAGAAACAAAGAAAGAATCATCCCAGTTTCTGAACATTTATTACCATTAATGAATTTGTATTTAGATGAGAAAAGTCATAGTATTGGAGAAAGTCTAGCTTATTTTTGTAATGGAAAGGGGGAGCCTTTATATACAAAATATGTATACCGATTAGTGAAAAAAGAATTATCAAAAGTAACCACTATACAAAAAAAGAGTCCGCACGTTTTACGACATACCTTTGCAACACATATGTTAAATAATGGAGCAGATTTGAATGCAATAAAAGAGTTACTTGGGCATTCGAGTTTAGCTGCAACGCAGGTGTACACTCATAATTCAATTGAGAAATTAAAGAATATTTACAAACAAGCTCATCCAAAGAGTTAAGAAAGGAGAACAATATGAAAATCAGAATTCAGTCAGTACATTTTACTGCAGATCAAAACTTGTTAGATTTTATTCAAAAGAAGGCCGACAAAACCGACACTTTTTATGATAAAATTATAGACGGGGAGGTCATCTTAAAGTTGGACAAATCTTCAGAGGATAAAAAAAATAAAGTTTTCGAAGTGAAGGTTATGATACCAGGAACGGTATTTTTTGCAAAAGAACATTGCAAATCGTTTGAGGAGGCTGCAGATTTAGCTTTTGACTCAATTCAGAAACAAATTCAGAAGTATAAAGGCAGAATTACAGACGCAAGTGGTAATTCAGAAGAGTTTTATATGGATGAAATGGCTGATTAAGCACAGAAAGGCATATAATGAAAAGAACCACCACAAAAAGGTGGTTCTTTTTTTTGTCCCTATTTGAAGCAGAATGGGCATATTTAGAATTTGTATTTCGGTGATTTTTAAAAAGTTAGGAAAATCCTCGTTTAAAGCACTCTCCAATAGGATTATTAAAGTAGCTGATTCATGAAAAATATTTTAAAATAGATTTTGACGATGTTATAAAATTCGTACATTTGCAGTCCCTTTGAAAAAGTAAGCGATAGTTCTTTGATTGAAAGGGATAGTAAAATGTGTTAAAAGCCTCCTTAGCTCAGCTGGTAGAGCAACTGACTTGTAATCAGTAGGTCATTGGTTCGATTCCGATAGGAGGCTCAAAAAACGTTGGGGAGGTTCCAGAGCGGTCAAATGGGACGGACTGTAAATCCGTTACTTCGGTTTCGAAGGTTCGAATCCTTCTCTCCCCACATTGATATTCTGCGAGAGCATAATATATTTAAGCGGGAGTAGCTCAGTTGGTAGAGCGACAGCCTTCCAAGCTGTAGGTCGCGGGTTCGAGCCTCGTCTCCCGCTCGTTTAAAAAGATTGAGCTAGAAGGATAGTATAGTGAAGGGGAAGAGTGCAGAGGGAAGATAATATAAACTGGCAAACGATGAAATGATAATACTGAAAAGTATTTTTGTTTTCGGGAAACCCGGGGCGAAGGTCTTGGTTTTGTGCGTTGGTTTAAGCCGATGTAGCTCAGGGGTAGAGTACTTCCTTGGTAAGGAAGGGGTCAGGGGTTCAATTCCCCTCATTGGCTCTGATTGTAATTAATTATTAATAAACAAAATATAAATCAATCAATAAATAAGTAAAAAAATGGCTAAAGAAAAATTTGACCGAAGTAAACCACACTTAAATATTGGAACTATCGGTCACGTTGACCACGGTAAAACCACATTAACTGCAGCTATTACGAAAGTATTAGCAGATAAAGGTTTATCTGAAGCACGTTCATTCGACTCGATCGATTCAGCTCCTGAAGAAAAAGAGAGAGGTATTACAATTAACACTGCTCACGTTGAGTATTCGACGGCTAACCGTCACTACGCACACGTTGACTGTCCAGGTCACGCCGATTATGTGAAAAACATGGTTACAGGTGCTGCACAAATGGACGGAGCAATTTTAGTAGTTGCTGCAACAGACGGACCAATGCCACAAACTCGTGAGCACATCTTGTTAGCGCGCCAAGTTGGTGTACCAACATTAGTTGTATTCATGAACAAAGTGGATATGGTTGACGATCTAGAATTATTAGACTTAGTAGAAATGGAAATTCGTGAATTATTATCGTTCTACGAATTCCCAGGTGATACAATTCCAGTTATCAGAGGTTCAGCTTTAGGTGGTTTGAACGGTGATGCTAAATGGGTTGAAATTATTATGGAATTAATGGATGCTGTTGATAACAACATTCCAATTCCACCACGTTTAACAGAATTGCCATTCCTTATGCCAGTTGAAGACGTATTCTCGATCACAGGTCGTGGTACAGTAGCAACAGGTCGTATCGAAAGAGGTGTAATCAACTCAGGTGATGCAGTTGACATCTTAGGTATGGGTGCTGAAAACTTAAAATCTACAGTTACTGGAGTAGAAATGTTCCGTAAAATCTTAGATAGAGGTGAAGCAGGTGATAACGTAGGTTTATTATTACGTGGTGTTGAAAAAACTGATATCCGTCGTGGTATGGTTATTTGCAAACCAGGTTCAGTAACTCCTCACTTAGAATTCAAAGCTGAGATTTACGTATTATCAAAAGCAGAAGGTGGACGTCACACTCCATTCTTTAACAAATATCGTCCACAATTCTATTTCCGTACAACAGACGTAACAGGAGAAATCTCGTTAGCAGAAGGTGTAGAAATGGTAATGCCTGGTGATAACGTTACTATCAACGTTAAGTTAATTAACCCGATAGCAATGGAAAAAGGATTACGTTTCGCTATCCGTGAGGGTGGTAGAACAGTTGGTGCTGGTCAGGTAACTGAAATTGTGTTGTAATAACACAATTAAAGCATTAAACATATTTAGCTAGTTTTTACAGAAGTAGCCCAGATGCCTACCAAAATAGGCCTCGGGGTAACTTCTGTTTTATCGCAAATAAGGGTACCATATTCGAAATGTCGAAACATCGAATTATCGAAATGTCGAAATGTTGAAGGAGCTGAAGAAGTGAGAACTAGTAGTTAAAAAAAATTATGAACGGGTGTAGTTCAAGGGTAGAATGTCGGTCTCCAAAACCGCTGATGGGAGTTCGAATCTCTCCACCCGTGCAATACTCCAATTAAGAATAGAAACGATGAATAGGTTAGTAACATATTTAAAAGAGTCGTACAACGAGTTAATGCATAAGGTAACTTGGCCTACTTGGTCAGAGCTACAAAGCAGTGCTTGGATCGTTATGATTGCAGCTTTAATTATTGCTGTAGTTATTTATGGTATGGACGCAGGTTCAGGATCAATCATGAAATTGTTTTATAATATTTAATTAACAAATTCAACGCAATTACAATGAGTGAAGAATTGAAGTGGTACGTAGTGAGAGCGATTAGTGGGAAAGAAAAAAAAGTAAAGCAATATTTGGAAGCTGAGATTAACCGCTTAGGCATTAATCATCTTATTCCTCAAATATTGATTCCTACTGAAAAAGTTTTTCAAATACGTGACGGTAAGAAAGTCCAAAAAGAAAGAAATTATCTTCCTGGATATGTGTTGATGGAAGTTTCATTAAATGGAGAATTAGAGCACATAATAAAAAATATTACTGGTGTAATTGGTTTCTTAGGTGAAGCCGGTCAAGCAGTACCATTACGTAACTCGGAAGTAAACAGAATTTTAGGTAAAGTAGATGAAATGTCGGAAAGCGGTGTAGCATCTAACTTATCATATTTTGTTGGCGAACCAGTGAAAGTTATGGATGGTCCTTTCAACGGATTTAGTGGTGTTATCGAAGAGGTAAATGAAGAGAAGAAAAAGTTGAAAGTAATGGTGAAAATCTTCGGTAGAAGAACTCCTTTGGAGCTTAACTACATGCAAGTAGAAAAAGAATAAATAGAATTAAAACATTTGAGGTAGAGAGTACCTAGTATTAAAGCTTCCACTTTGTACAATTAACTCAATACTAAAAATAAATAAATAATCATGGCTAAAGAAGTAGGCGCACTTATTAAGTTGCAGATCAAAGGCGGAGCGGCAAATCCCTCGCCTCCTGTAGGTCCTGCCTTGGGTGCTAAAGGGGTTAACATCATGGAGTTCTGTAAGCAATTTAATGCTAGAACTCAAGATAAACCAGGAAAGGTGCTTCCAGTTGTTATAACAGTATATATCGACAAATCTTTCGACTTTATCATTAAAACGCCTCCAGTAGCAATTCAGTTATTGGAAGCAACCAAAATCAAGGGTGGATCAGCAGAACCTAACCGTAAAAAAGTTGCCTCAGTTACGTGGGAGCAAGTTAAAACCATCGCAGAAGAAAAAATGACGGATTTAAACTCGTTCACAATTGAATCAGCAATGAAAATGGTAGCAGGAACTGCAAGAAGTATGGGTATTACCGTTAGCGGTAGTGCACCATGGAACAATTAACCAATTAAAAATTACAGAACGTGGCTAGACTAACGAAAAATCAAAAGAAGTCATTGTCCAAAATTGAAATTGGTAAAGCTTATACCTTGGATGAGGCATCGAAATTAGTGAAAGAAATTTCAACAACTAAATTCGACGCATCAGTAGATTTGGATATTCGCCTAGGGGTTGATCCTCGTAAAGCAAACCAAATGGTAAGAGGTGTAGCTGTACTACCTCATGGAACTGGTAAAACTGTTCGTGTATTAGTGTTATGTACTCCCGATAAGGAGGCAGAAGCTAAAGCGGCAGAAGCAGATTTCGTGGGTTTGGACGATTACATTGCAAAGATTGAACAAGGTTGGGTTGATTTTGATATCGTAATTACTACACCGAGCTGTATGGCTAAAGTAGGTAAACTTGGTAGAGTTTTAGGACCAAGAAACCTAATGCCGAATCCTAAGTCAGGAACTGTGACTATGGAAGTAGGTAAAGCCGTAACAGACGTTAAAGGTGGTAAAATCGACTTTAAAGTTGACAAAACTGGTATCGTGCATGCATCTGTCGGTAAAGCATCTTTTGGACCGGAGAAAATTTATGAGAACGCACTTGAATTATTACAAGTGATTTCAAAATTAAAACCTTCTTCAGCTAAAGGTACTTACTTTAAGAGCATTCACATGTCAAGTACTATGAGCCCAGGCATTGAAGTGGAAACCAAATCAGTATCGGGAATTTAATTATGAGGATCTTATGAAAAAAGAAGAAAAACACGAAATAGTTCTCGATTTAAAAGAGAAGTTGTCGGCTCATAATAATTTCTACATTACTGATACTTCCAACTTAACTGTTGCTCAAGTAAATGTGATTCGTAGAAAATGTTTTGAAAAGGGAATTACCATGCAAGTGGCTAAAAACACATTGATCCGCAAGGCAATGGAGGCTACTGGTAATGACTATTCTGAATTATTCGGCATATTAAAAGGTACATCAGCGATTTTATTCTCTGAAGTAGGAAATGCACCAGCGAAACTTATTAAAGAAGTTCGTAAGAACGGTGACAAACCTGCATTAAAAGGAGCTTATATCGATTCTGCTGTATTCATTGGCGATAATCAGTTAGATACTCTTACTCAACTTAAATCGAAAGAAGAACTTGTTGGCGATATTATCGCATTGTTACAATCACCAGCTAAAAATGTTATTAGTGGCTTGAAATCAGGCGGCAATAAATTAGCAGGAATTTTAAAAACTCTTGAAGAAAGAGGAAATTAATTAATTAAACTTTAAACATTTAAATATTCAAACAAATGGCAGATTTAAAAGCGTTTGCTGAACAACTAGTAAACTTAACAGTAAAAGAAGTTAACGAGCTTGCTCAAATTCTAAAGGATGAATATGGTATCGAACCTGCTGCTGCTGCACCTGTAATGGTTGCTGGTGGTGCTGGTGCTGGTGCTGAGGTTGCAGAAGAGAAAACTGCATTCGACGTAATCCTAAAAGAAGCAGGTGGTCAAAAATTGGCTATCGTAAAATTAGTAAAAGACCTAACAGGTCTTGGTTTGAAAGAAGCTAAAGATTTAGTTGATGGTGCACCAAAAGAAGTAAAAACTGGTGTTACTAAAGACGAAGCTGATGCTTTGAAAAAACAACTAGAAGAAGCTGGAGCTGTAGTTGAGATTAAGTAATCTCCTACCAATAGCATTTTAATAGGAAGACTCTCCCATTTATGGGAGGGTCTATTCCTGTTTTTATATTTATGGGACTGAAACTTCCCTAACGTTTCAAACTTTTATGGGCCAAATGGGTTCAATTTACACATTCAAATCTTTATAGCATTGGCAAAGAAAGATATTCAAATGCAAGAGAGAGTAAATTTTGCATCGGTAAAACAAGCTCTGGATTATCCAGACTTTTTAGATGTACAATTAGAATCTTTTAGGGAGTTTTTTCAACTAGAAACAACTTCCGACAACCGTCACACTGAAGGCTTATTTAAAGTATTTAGTGAGAATTTCCCAATCACCGACTCTCGAAACATTTTCGTATTGGAGTTTCTCGATTATTTTATCGACCCTCCTCGTTATGATCTTCAAGAATGTATCGAACGTGGTTTAACGTATAGCGTTCCTTTGAAAGCTAAATTACGTTTATCATGTAACGATGCTGAACACGAAGACTTCGAAACGATTGTTCAAGACGTGTACTTGGGTACAATTCCTTACATGACGCCAAAAGGTACATTCGTGATTAATGGTGCGGAACGTGTTATCGTTTCTCAATTGCACCGTTCTCCTGGTGTATTCTTCGGTCAAAGTCGTCATACGAACGGTACAAAATTGTACTCTGCTCGTGTGATTCCTTTTAAAGGTTCTTGGATTGAATTCGCAACTGACGTGAATAACGTCATGTTCGCATACATCGATCGTAAAAAGAAATTCCCGGTAACTACTTTGCTTCGTGCAATTGGTTACGATTCAGATAAAGATATCCTTGAGTTGTTCGACTTAGCTGATGAAGTGAAAGTTAGCAAATCAGGATTGAAGAAATTTGTAGGCCGTAAGTTGGCTGCAAGGGTATTGAAAAAATGGGTGGAAGATTTCGTAGATGAAGACACCGGTGAAGTAGTTTCTATTAACCGTAATGAAATCATCTTAGAACGTGAAACCATTTTAGAAGATGATCATATTGATATGATTATTGAAGCTGGTGTAAAAACGATCATCTTAACAAAAGAAGATACGAATACTGCCGACTATTCAATCATCTACAATACCTTACAAAAAGATACTTCGAACTCGGAGAAAGAAGCGGTAGAATATATTTATCGTCAGTTACGTAACGCGGATCCACCTGATGAAGAAACAGCTCGTGGTATCATCGAACGTTTGTTCTTCTCTGATAAACGTTACGACTTAGGTGATGTTGGTCGTTACCGCATCAACCGTAAGTTGAATATGGATACTCCTAACGAAGTGAAAGTTTTAACGAAAAACGACATCATCGCTATCGTTAAATACCTAATCAAGTTGATCAACTCAAAAGCTGAGGTGGATGATATCGATCACTTGTCTAACCGTCGTGTTCGTACAGTTGGTGAACAACTTTATGCACAATTCGGTGTAGGTTTAGCTCGTATGGCTCGTACCATTCGTGAACGTATGAACATTCGTGATAACGAGGTGTTCACACCAACCGACTTAATCAATGCTCGTACCTTGTCTTCGGTAATTAATTCATTCTTCGGAACGAACCAACTATCGCAGTTCATGGACCAAACCAATCCATTAGCGGAGATTACGCACAAGCGTCGTTTATCTGCCCTTGGTCCTGGTGGTCTTTCAAGAGAGCGTGCAGGTTTCGAGGTGCGTGACGTTCACTATACTCACTATGGTCGTTTATGTACTATTGAAACACCAGAGGGTCCAAACATCGGTTTGATTTCTTCTCTGTGTGTTCACGCAAAAATTAACAACTTAGGTTTCATTGAAACTCCTTATAGAATCGTTGATAATGGTAAAGTTGCAGTTAACAAACCTGTAATTTATCTATCGGCAGAAGATGAAGATGGTAAAACTATCGCTCAATCAAATGCACAATTCGATGAGAAAGGAAATTTCTTAACGCCTAAAGTTAAATCACGTTTTGAAGGTGACTTCCCGGTTATTGAACCAGAAAGAATCGACTTAATGGACGTTGCTCCGAATCAAATTACTTCGATTGCAGCTTCATTAATTCCGTTCTTAGAACATGATGATGCGAACCGTGCATTGATGGGATCGAACATGCAACGTCAAGCTGTTCCTTTATTGAAGCCTGAGGCTCCAATTGTAGGTACTGGCTTGGAAGGTCGTGTGGCTCGTGACTCTCGTGCCTTGATTAATGCTGAAGGTGATGGTGTTGTTGAATATGTTGATGCTAACGAAATTATTATCCGTTACAATCGTAATGATGATGAGCGTTTAGTTTCATTCGATGGCGATTCTAAATCATACAGCTTAATTAAATTCAAGAAAACAAATCAGAATACTTGTATGAACTTAAAACCTATCGTAAGAAAAGGTCAAAAAGTTTCTAAAGGTCAAGTGTTATGCGAAGGATACGCAACAGAAAATGGAGAGCTTGCTCTTGGTCGTAACTTGAAAGTGGCATTCATGCCTTGGCAAGGTTACAACTTTGAGGATGCGATTGTAATCTCTGAGCGTGTTGTTCGTGAAGATATATTCACATCTCTTCATATTGAAGAATTCGAATTAGAAGTGCGTGATACAAAACGTGGTGAAGAAGAATTAACTTCTGATATTCCTAACGTTAGTGAAGAAGCAACTAAAGAATTAGATGAGAATGGTATTATTCGTATCGGTGCTGAAATTAAAGAAGGTGATATTTTAATTGGTAAGATCACTCCTAAAGGAGAAACAGATCCTTCACCAGAAGAAAAATTATTACGTGCCATCTTTGGTGATAAAGCAGGTGATGTGAAAGATGCTTCGTTAAAAGCACCTCCTTCAATTAAAGGTGTTGTTATCGATAGCAAATTATTTAGTCGTGCGAAAAAAGAGAAGAAGAGTGATGAGAAAATCATCCTTGATAAACTTGACAAAGAGCATGTTAAAAATGGTGAAGCATTGAAAAATATTTTAGTAGATAAGTTATTCGTTTTAGTTAGCGGAAAAACTTCTCAAGGTATTTACAATGTTTACAAAGAGCTATTAGTAGCTAAAGGAGTTAAGTTTTCACAGAAAGTATTGTTGGAGTTAGATTTTAACAATATCAATGCTACGAAGTGGACAACTGATGATGATAAAAATGATCAAATTAAATTATTGATCCACAACTTCAACATTAAATTAAACGAAGAATTAGGTGCATACCGTCGTAAGAAATTTGCAATAAGTGTAGGTGATGAATTGCCTGCAGGAATTGTTCAAATGGCGAAAGTATACGTAGCTAAGAAACGTAAGTTGAAAGTGGGTGATAAGATGGCAGGTCGTCACGGTAACAAAGGTATTGTTGCTAAAATCGTACGCGACGAAGACATGCCGTTCTTATCTGATGGAACACCAGTAGATATCGTATTGAATCCACTAGGAGTACCTTCTCGTATGAACTTAGGTCAGATTTACGAAACAGTATTAGGCTGGGCAGGTAAAGAGTTAGGTATTAAATTTGCTACTCCAATTTTCGATGGTGCTACGCACGAAGAAGTGGAAGATTGGGTTACAAAAGCTAACGTTCCTGCATCAGGAAGAACATATTTATACGATGGTGGATCAGGTGATCGTTTTGACCAACCAACAACCGTAGGTATCATCTACATGATGAAACTTGGTCACATGGTTGATGACAAAATGCACGCTCGTTCAATCGGACCTTACTCATTAATTACACAACAACCATTGGGTGGTAAAGCTCAATTCGGTGGTCAGCGTTTTGGAGAGATGGAAGTATGGGCGTTAGAAGCATTCGGTGCAGCTAACATCCTTCAAGAAATCTTAACCGTGAAATCTGATGATGTAATTGGTAGAGCTAAAACGTACGAAGCAATCGTTAAAGGTGATAATTTACCAACACCAGGAGTTCCAGAATCATTCAACGTATTGGTTCACGAATTAAGAGGTTTAGGTTTAGATATCACACTAGAATAATTTTGAATTATGAGTTGTGAGTTTTGAATTATAACTCACAACTCAACATTCACAATTCAACATTTTAAAGTAAGAATATGTCATACAAAAAAGATAATAAGATCAAAAGTAATTTCACTCAGATCACGATTAGTTTGGCTTCTCCAGAGTCAATCTTAGAGCGTTCAAGTGGTGAAGTTCTTAAACCAGAAACGATCAACTATCGTACATACAAACCGGAGCGTGATGGATTATTCTGTGAGCGTATTTTCGGTCCAGTAAAAGATTACGAATGTCATTGTGGTAAATACAAACGTATTCGCTATAAAGGCATTGTTTGCGATCGTTGTGGAGTTGAAGTAACAGAGAAAAAAGTTCGTCGCGAGCGCATGGGTCACATAGCCCTAGTTGTTCCGGTTGCTCATATCTGGTATTTCCGTTCGTTACCAAATAAAATCGGTTACTTATTAGGCTTACCTACAAAACGTTTAGATTTAATTATCTACTACGAGCGTTATGTAGTTATTCAAGCTGGTATTAAAGAAGCTGATGGTATCAACAAAATGGATTTCTTAACTGAAGAAGAATACCTAGATATTTTAGATACTCTTCCAAAAGAAAACCAATACTTAGACGATAAAGATCCAAATAAATTCATCGCTAAGATGGGTGCAGAAGCATTAGAAGATTTGCTTTCACGTATCAACTTAGATGAGTTATCATTTGAATTAAGACATAAAGCAAATACTGAAACATCTCAACAACGTAAAAACGAAGCGTTAAAACGTTTACAAGTTGTAGAAGGTTTCCGTGATGCTAATAAACACATTGAAAACCGTCCGGAATGGATGATTGTAAAAATCGTTCCTGTTATTCCGCCGGAATTACGTCCATTAGTTCCTTTAGAAGGTGGTCGTTTCGCAACTTCAGATTTGAACGATTTATATCGTCGTGTAATTATTCGTAACAACCGTTTAAAGCGTTTGATCGAAATTAAAGCGCCTGAAGTAATCTTGCGTAACGAGAAACGTATGTTACAAGAAGCTGTCGATTCATTATTCGACAACTCTCGTAAAGTTAACGCTGTGAAAACAGAAGGTAACCGTGCGTTGAAATCTCTTTCTGATATCTTAAAAGGTAAACAAGGTCGTTTCCGTCAAAACTTATTAGGTAAGCGTGTCGATTACTCGGCTCGTTCGGTAATTGTTGTTGGTCCAACATTGAAATTACACGAATGTGGTTTACCAAAAGATATGGCTGCCGAATTGTTTAAACCATTTATCATTCGTAAAATGATCGAAAGAGGTGTGGTGAAAACAGTGAAGTCGGCTAAGAAAATCGTTGATCGCAAAGACCCAATTGTTTGGGATATTTTAGAAAACGTATTGAAAGGTCACCCTGTATTATTAAACCGTGCTCCTACATTGCACCGTTTGGGTATTCAGGCTTTCCAGCCAAAATTAATTGAAGGAAAAGCAATCCAATTGCATCCATTAGTGTGTACAGCGTTCAACGCCGATTTCGACGGTGACCAGATGGCAGTGCATTTACCTTTAGGTAATGCTGCAATCTTAGAAGCTCAAACTTTAATGCTTGCATCTCATAACATTTTGAACCCTGCGAATGGTACGCCTATTACTGTACCTTCACAAGACATGGTGTTGGGTCTGTACTACATGACTAAAGGTCGTTTGACTGAACCTGGACACGTGATTAAAGGGGAAGGCAGAACATTCTATTCACCAGAAGAAGTAGTAATTGCTTTGAACGAAGGTGAATTAGATTTACATGCATTCATCAAAGTAAAAACAAGAACGAAAGAAAACGGTGAAGATGTATTAAGAATCATTGAAACAACTACTGGTCGTGTTTTATTCAACCAAGTTGTTCCAATTGAAATGGGATACATCAATGAGTTGTTAACGAAAAAATCTTTACGTGATATCATCGGTGATATCGTAAAAGTAACAGGTATGGATCGTGCAGCTCGTTTCCTTGATGCGATTAAAGAATTAGGTTTCCGTATGGCATTTAAAGGTGGTCTTTCATTCAACTTGCAAGATTTAACTATTCCTGCTGAAAAAGTTTCATTAATTGCTCATGCAACTGGTGAAGTGGAAGAAGTAATGGGTAATTATAACATGGGTTTCATTACCAATAACGAACGTTACAATCAAATCATCGATATCTGGACTCGTATCAATTCACGTTTAACAGAAAACGTGATGAAGCAATTAGCTACAGATAACCAAGGTTTCAACTCTGTTTACATGATGTTGGACTCTGGAGCGCGTGGTTCGAAAGAACAAATTCGTCAGTTATGTGGTATGAGGGGATTGATGGCGAAACCACAAAAATCTGGTTCAGGAGGAGAGATCATCGAGAACCCGATTTTATCAAACTTTAAAGAAGGTCTATCAGTATTAGAATACTTCATTTCTACTCACGGTGCGCGTAAAGGTTTGGCCGATACAGCGTTGAAAACTGCCGATGCGGGTTACTTAACTCGTCGTTTGGTAGACGTTGCTCAAGACATGATTGTTCATACAGTAGATTGTGGAACATTACGTGGTATCTTAACTTCAGCATTGAAAGATAATGAAGAAGTTGTAGAGCCATTATACGATCGTATTTTAGGTCGTGTATCAGTTCATGATGTAATTGATCCTATAACAAATGAATTATTTGTTGCTTCAGGTGAGCAAATCACTGAAGAAATAGGTAAGCTAATCGAAGCTTCTGCAGTTGATGCAGTTGAGATTCGCTCGGTATTAACGTGTGAAGCTAAAAAAGGAGTATGTGCAAAATGCTACGGTAGAAACTTAGCATCTGGTCGCATGGTTCAAATTGGTGAAGCAGTTGGTGTTATTGCAGCGCAATCAATCGGTGAGCCAGGAACTCAGTTAACACTTCGTACATTCCACGTGGGTGGTACTGCATCGAACATCGCAGCAGAATCTACCATCATCGCGAAATTCGAAGGAAGAATTGAATTAGAAGGTATTCGTACAGTTACTCATAAAACAGACGACGGAAACGTTGAAGTAGTATTGGGTCGTTCAGGTGAGTTTAGAATTGTGGATGAGAAATCTGGACGTATTATCATGACAAACAACATTCCTTACGGAGCTCACTTATATGTGAAAGACGGACAGAAAATGTCGAAAGGTGATGTGATTTGCGGATGGGATCCATACAATGCGGTAATTATTTCTGAATTCGACGGTAAAGTAGAATTCGAATTCATCGAAGAAGGTATTACCTTCCGTGAAGAATCGGATGAGCAAACTGGTCACAAAGAAAAAGTAATTATCGATTCAAGAGATAAAACGAAAAACCCTTCGATTAAAATCTTAGACAAGAAAGACGTTATTAAATCATACAATATCCCAGTAGGTGCTCACATCGCTGTTGATAAAGGTGATAAAGTAATTGCTGGTCAAGTAATCGTGAAAATTCCTCGTTCAACAGGAAAAACACGAGATATTACCGGTGGTCTTCCTCGTGTAACGGAATTATTCGAAGCGCGTAATCCTTCAAACCCAGCTGTTGTAACAGAAATCGACGGTGTGGTAACTTTAGGTGGTGTTAAACGTGGTAATCGTGAGATTATCATCGAACCTAAAGAAGGTAATACGAAGAAATACTTAGTGCCATTGTCTAAACATATCCTTGTTCAAGATAACGACTTTATTAAAGCGGGTATGCCATTATCTGATGGTTCTATCACGCCTTCTGATATCTTATCTATTAAAGGTCCTTCTGCTGTTCAAGAATACTTAGTGAATGGTGTACAAGAAGTTTACCGTTTACAAGGTGTGAAAATCAACGACAAGCATTTCGAAGTTATCGTTCGTCAAATGATGCAGAAAGTTATCATCGAAGATCCAGGAGATACAGTATTCTTGGAGCAAGAGTCGGCTGATAAATTTGAGTTCATGACAGAAAACATCTGGATATACGACAAAAAAGTTATTGTTGATCCAGGAGATTCTGCAAACTTAAAAGCTGGTCAGATTATTAGCGTACGTAAATTACGTGATGAGAACTCAATATTGAAACGTAAAGACATGAAGCAAGCAGAATCGCGTGATGCAATTGCAGCTACTTCTAGACCTTTACTTCAAGGTATCACTCGTGCATCGTTAGGAACTAAATCATTCATCTCTGCAGCTTCTTTCCAAGAAACTACTAAGGTGTTAAATGAAGCAGCTATCAACGGTAAAATCGATAAGTTAAGTGGATTGAAAGAAAACGTAATCGTTGGACATTTAATTCCTTCTGGTACTGGTGCTCGTAGCTTTGATAAATTGATCGTAGGATCGAAAGAAGAATACGAAGCATTAATGGCTTCTAAAGAAGACTAACTAATATGCTGATATGCTAGTATGCTAGTCAGTTTAGTAATATAAAAAGCCTTTCTGTTAATTCAGAAAGGCTTTTTTTTGTCTTATATACTATTACGAACACATGAGCACACTAGTAATGTTAAGCCAATGTTAAGTTTCTGTTATCAATCAGTTAAAGTATTTGCTCATATTAAATTAGTGTTAATTTTGCACGCATTGAAGTTAAAATAATATAATATTAATGTAAAGTCGTTAACATTAAAAACATTTAAAATTAACATGATGCGTAAAATCACCAATCTTCTATTTTTACTTTTAGTAATATCAGTAGGTATTTCAAATGCTCAAACTGAGCCAACAGTAGTGAAGCCCAAAACTGCAAAATCTTGGTACGAGTCCATTTCTATTCGTGGATATGCTCAAGTACGTTACAATAGATTATTGGAAACAAATGGGAAATTGAAATGCGAGCAGTGCGATAAAAGTTGGGGTGATAATGGTGGAATATTTCTTCGAAGAATGAGGATTATTTTATATGGACAAATTAGCAAACGTGCTTATGTTTATATCCAACCAGATTTTGCAAGTTCAGCATCTTCTACTGGTCTTCATTTTGCTCAATTAAGAGATGCGTATTTCGACTTAGGCTTAGATGATAAAAATGAATTTAGAGTTCGTTTAGGGCAAAGTAAAATTCCTTTTGGTTTTGAAAATATGCAGTCAAGCCAGAATCGCCTACCGCTTGACAGAAATGATGCTTTAAACAGTGCAGTTAGCAACGAACGCGATTTAGGTGCATTTTTTTACTGGGCACCTGAAAATAAAAGAAAACTATTTTCCTCTTTAGTTAAAGACGGATTAAAAGGTTCAGGAGATTATGGAATATTTGCTTTTGGTTTTTATAATGGACAAACGGCGAATAAACCTGAGCAAAACAACGATTTACACGTAGTTTCAAGAATTACGTATCCATTTGAAGTTGGTTCACAAATAATTGAAACTTCTTTGCAAGCATATTCTGGAAAATATGTGGTTACTTCTGATCAAGTTTCTGCAACTGTTGGTGTATTAAAAGATAGAAACTATACGGATAGAAGAGCTGCTGCATCATTTGTTTTATACCCTAAACCTTTTGGTATTCAAGCTGAATATAATATTGGAGAAGGTCCAGAGTTTAATAAATCAACAGACTCTATAGAGGTTCAGAAATTAAGTGGAGGTTATGTTACATTATCTTACATGACTAAATTCAAAAATCAAATTTTTATACCATTTACTAGATATCAACATTTTGATGGAGGTAAAAAACATGAATTAGATGCAAGAAGTTATAATGTTGATGAACTTGAATTAGGTGTAGAATGGCAACCGAATCCATCATTCGAATTGGTAACGATGTACACAATTTCTAAACGTCGATTTGAAGATTTTAAATTAAGAGATAATATTCAAAGTGGTAATTTATTAAGATTACAAGCTCAGATTAATTTCTAATATATTTAGTAGTCTTTTTTAGGCTTATAAAATAAATTTTACATAAAAAAGCCTTTCCGATTTTCGGGAAGGCTTTTTTGTTTAATATGTTAATTGATTAATATGCTGATATGCTAATGGATTATTTGTAGAAGATTTTGGTTAAAGTTTGGTAGTTATCTCGATAAGATTTTTCAAAAAAAGATTGAGTTTCTGGAAATAGTAAATAAGAATAGGTGGTTAGTCCATATGGTGGTGTTCCATCGTAGAGGTATTCCATTTTTTCAACAAGGTTTTTAGATGCTCTGCCATATCTTAAGTGAGGGGATAAGTTATAGCAATTATAATCTAATGGATTTTCAATAAGACCATACTGAAAATTGGTGTTAGAACTTCCCATTAGTTCATTATGCCTAAATTCTTTAGATATAACTGCATTAAGGTTACCTTCAACCCATTTATAATAATAATTTCTAATTGATTTAATAGGCATTTCTCCAGCATTGCTAAGACGTATGCTTTTACTGTAGTTTAAATAGTTGTTGTCATCATATTGATAAAAAACACTATCATACTCCGTAGAATTATTAAAACGTTTTACATACCTAATTACAAAATGATTGGAATTGAATTGATATTCATTAGTAATGATATTGTCTAAATTATTTTCTATTATGACTAAATTATAACCTGTCGATTGATAGGTTTTTAATGTTGTAGGTACTAAGTTTTCTTGCCCTTCAACTCGTTCATACCATTGTTCTGTAGAATTTCTTTTGTCTTCAGAATAAGTAAATTTCTTAGCAAATACTGGTATTGTATCTAGATTTGCAGTTAAGCTATATAATACAACACTATCAATATCTTTTCCGCTAAAATAAGTTACACCGACACTTTCCTCCTTAGTGCAACCTAAAAACAAAACAGAAATAACAAGTGCAAGATACCTCATTATCATTTTTGAGATTTGAAAACATTTATAAATTATCTCTATTTAATTAGCATGCCAGCATATTAGCATACTAGCATATTAACCTATGCTTGCGCAGTTGGTCCGCCGAAGTTCATCGGGAATGCAGTTTGCTCTTCTAGTTTTACTTTGCCGTGTACATCTTCATACTTGCGAATGTTATCAGCTAATGCCGACATTAATCTTTTCGCATGTTGAGGAGTTAAGATAATTCTTGATTTTACTTTTGCCTTTGGCACACCTGGCATCATACGAATAAAATCGATAATGAACTCCGCATTTGAATGTGTGATGATAGCTAAATTAGAATATATCCCCTCTGCAATTTCCTCACTTAATTCAATGTTAATTTGGTTTTGATCTACTTGTTCTTCCATGATAATGATTAATTTATTAGTGACAAATATAATAGTTAGTATGCTGATTTGCTAATATGCTAGTATACTGGTTAATGCGAAGCATTTTTTTTAGCGGTGGAGATTGATTTTGATAATATTTTTTGAATCGATAAGACATCATCAAAGAGCTCTTTGTTTAATTCTAAGTACTCTTTATCTCTTATAACATTAAGCTAATAAGAGGTTTCATTTGCTTCTTTTGATGCAATTTTTAACTTATGTATAAAATCATTTGAGCTTTCGGAATGCATCGATTCACTTACATTTGCAGCAATTGAGGTTGCAGACTTGGATATTTGATTCGCAATGAATTTCAATCCCAGTTTTTCTAACTCTTGCCCAATATCAAGAGCCTTCAAGCTAAACTTGTAGCTTATATTGTATAAAATAGATTCTTTCATAAAGCAAAACTATTTGAAAGAATCTACCTACACAACTGCATTTAAGCAGGTTTTTTTATCATCCTTAATATATCATCCTGCATTTATCAGTATTAGACACCAGCATATTAGCATACCAGCATATTAGCACACCAGCATACTATCATATTAAAACATCAGCATACTATCATATCAGCATACTAGCATATTAATCCTCGCTCTTATTCTTCATCGCCATCAATATCTTATACGACCCTGCATCAACAATTTTAGCTTGTTTTAATTCTTCAGATGGATCTACAATCTCAATAAATGGTTTCTCTGAAACACCTGTGGTTACTGGGTACAACTCGAATGTTGAATCGTTTTGTGCAACTACTAAGTAGTTTTTGTTTTCATAACGAATTACAGAACTTTCTTTTACCACCATTGATTTTTTTAATGCTGATTCTACTTCAACATTCATAAACATACCTGGTATTAATTGGTGGTCTTCTTTTTCAAAATGACAATGAACATCAATTGCTTTGTTCTCATTTAATCCTCTGCCTACTAAAATTATTTCAGCATTGTATTTTACATCCGGGTGTTCATTGGTAAATGCAACAACCTTTTGCCCAACTGCTATATATGGAATATCTTTTTGGAAGATTTGAATGTTTAAATGAATGTCGTTCGGATTAATTAATTCGAACATTACATCATTCGAGCTAATGTATTTACCTACGTTAACATTTACTTTAGAAATATATCCATCAATAGGAGAGTGTATCTCCATGCGTGAACTAATTTTTTCGGCAGTGAATTTTTGTGGGTCGATGCCAATTAATTTTAATTTTTCTCCATACGAGCGAACTTGTATTTCAAGAATTTCCACATTGCTTTTCGATTCTAAGTATGTCTTTTCTGCAATTGCTTTTTCTGTATACAATTCTTTTTGTTTCTTGAAATCAATTCTAGCAAGCTCCATTTTGTTCTTTGCGCTTAAGTAGTCCTGTCCCATTTGTATGTATTGTTGATCTTCCAGTACAGCAAGTAATTCTCCTTTTCTTACTTTCAAACCTGGAAGTAGTTCGGTGTACTTAAGATAACCGCCGAATGGAGCAGATATATTCACTAAACTTTGTGGTGGCACATCTATACTTCCATTTGCACGTATGATGTTTCCTAAGCTTCGTTCTTCGATTTTAATAATACTCATTGGAATGTTAGAAAGTTGAGTTTTATTTAAAATGATAACGTCTTCACTAGCCACAACTTTAGCATCTGTTGCTGTTGGTTCTTTTGATTGGCAGGCTTGCAATGCAATGCCTAATACAATTAGATATAATATATTTCTTTTCATGATAGTTCGATTCTTAAAGTTCATTGTTCAATACTTTTAATTCGGTAAAATGTTGCAAACTTTGTTGGTACAAGTTCATGTACATATCGTATGTACTTAATGTTTGATTGATATACATGGCCCAGTTCAAATAACTTATGTTCCCTTTATCTGTTTGCATCTGCGATGATTTCACAGCGTTTAGCATATTGGGTATTACATCCGATTTGTATTTCATTAGCAGTACTTGCTCTTCTTTACACAAGTTCGATAATCTATTTTTTTCTAACAATAATCGATCGGTTTCGTACTCGTAATTTGTTCTACTTTTCTCCCAATTTGCTTTAGCAATTTTATTTTTCGAATGCTGTGAGCCAAAAAATATCGGCACACTTAATCCTGCACTAACAAATTGAAAACGATCTGATGATGTTGCTGGGTTCCCAGAAAGTATAGTGCCTTTCATACTTTGATTCGTATAGCCTAATCGAATGTCGGGCATTAATTTAGATCGTTCTGTTTTCCAAGAGTACTCGTAACTCAATTGCTCCGCTTTTAAGCGTTGTAAGAAGTATGAATTAATCTCTTTGTTCTGTTCTATACCTTCATTGAAAAACGAAAGTGATGCATCAGGACTTAAATTATTTTTTTCACCTAATAACCAATTGAATTTTTCTTGATGAGATGCTAAAGTAACTTTACTAAGTTGAAGTTCTTTTTGAATGTTTAGGAATGCATTATCCAACATCGATTTTTCCATAGGGTCAATCAATCCCTTTTCGAATTGCAAATCAGCACTTCTCTTGCTATTGCTGAGTTGTTCGTACACACTGCTCAGGAACTTTACTTTCTCCGTTAACAAGTTTATCGAATGAAATTGAAAATACAATTCAGAAAGCACCTCTTGTTTTTTCATTTCTGTTTGTGCTGTTAATACATCTTTTTGATTAGAAATGTATTTTGAATTATTGACATAATACGTAGGGAAATGAAAGCTTTGCGATACCGAATACGACATATCTTTTTCATTCGAGTTATATTGTCCTTGCTGTATTGATAAATCTGTTTTAGGAATTTCGTAGCCTTGAGCTTTGCTATTCCTTACCGTATATAGATAATCAGATTCAGCTTTTAGCAAACTATTTTGTTGCAGAACTTTTGTTTTTGCATCAGTCCAAGTGATAGTTTTTTGTGCATTAGCTACATTACCAATTAATAAAAATACAAGTAGAAATATCGCTACCGTATTTTTTGTTTTACTATGTTTCTTCACTTCGCGTTTTGCAAAACCTGCATACAATACTGGTAATACAAATAGAGTTAAAAGTGTTGCAGTAATTAAACCACCAATCACTACGGTTGCTAGTGGGCGTTGAACTTCTGCACCTGCACCATCACTAATGGCCATAGGTATAAAACCTAATGATGCTACTGCTGCTGTCATAAGTACCGGACGTAATCTAATTTTTGTTCCTTGTATTACAATTTTGTGAGCATCATGCCATCCTTCTTTTCGTAGTCTGTTAAACTCAGCAATTAATACAATACCATTTAATACAGCTACCCCGAATAAGGCAATGAATCCAATACCTGCTGAGATACTAAACGGCATACCACGAGAACTCAGTGCAAACACACCACCAATAGCGGATAATGGAATTGCTGAGAAAATTAAAATACTTTGTTGTAAAGATCCAAATGCAAAATACAACATCAATAAAATCAATAATAAGGATAAAGGAACGGCAATAGCTAAACGTTTTTTAGCAGCTTCTAAGTTTTCAAATGCACCGCCATAACTAACAGTATAACCCGTTGGCATTTTTATGTTTGCATTCACTTTCCCTTGTAACTCTTGAACGATACTTTGCACATCTCGACCACGAACATTGAAACCTATGATGATTCTTCGTCGTGCATCTTCTCGTTGTATTTGATTTGGTCCATCAATAATATCAATACTAGCTAATAAACGAAGTGGGATAGAAGCTCCATTTGCAGTTGGAATTAATAAATTCTCTAAACTTCCCATATCGTTTTTGATGGATGCATCCATACGTACTACTAAATCGAATTGCTTTTCTCCTTCATAAATTTTCCCGCTCACATCACCAGCATACGCTGAACGTACAATATGATTAAGCTCATTTATATTAACTCCATATTGAGCCATTGCTTCTCTTTTATATTGAATAACGATTTGAGGCATCCCTCCAATGGCTTCTATGTATAAGTCTTTCGCGCCATCTACAGTATTAATCACATCTCCTAATTGATGTGCATATGCGGCTAAAGTATCGAGGTCTTCGCCAAATATTTTACAAACCACATCTTGACGAGCGCCAGTCATTAATTCATTGAAACGCATTTGAACTGGGAACTGAAATCCAGCGGTTACTCCTGGGATGTTTGCAATTTCTGCACTCATTTTTTCTGCAAGTTCATCGTATGTTTTTGCACTAGTCCATTCTTTTTTATTTTTAAGAATCACCATCATATCACTTGCCTCTATTGGCATAGGGTCGGTCGGTATTTCCCCACTTCCTATTTTTGTAACTACTTTTTCTACTTCTGGGAATTTTTCTAAAAGTATTTTTGCAGTAGCTTGTGTAGTTTGAATGGTGGTATTTAAATTACTACCCGTAAGTACACGGGTATCAACCGCAAAATCTCCTTCTTCTAATTCAGGAATAAATTCCCCACCCATATTTGCTAAAATAATTATTGCGATAACAAATGCGCTAAAGGCAGCAATTACGGCAGTCTTTGGGTAACCCAAAACTTTGGTAAGTGCAGCTTGATAAAATCTTTCAATTTTTATCATTACACGATCTGAAATATTCGGTTCGTGTTTTAATTTTTTACTGATAAATAGCGAGCTCATCATCGGCACATAAGTAAGCGACATAATGAATGCCCCAAGTAATGCGAATGCAACAGTAGATGCCATAGGACCGAACATCTTACCTTCAATTCCTTGTAATGAAAATATAGGAAGATAAACTACTAAGATGATGATTTGTCCAAACACCGCAGAGTTCATCATTTTTGATGCGGAACCATTTACTTCCGTATTCATCTCTTCTTGTGTGAGGGAGGTAATTCCGCTAAATCGTTTGGAGTGACTGAGCTGATGCATAATGGCCTCCACAATGATGACGGCTCCATCTACTATCAAGCCGAAGTCGATGGCTCCTAAGCTCATTAAATTGCCACTCACACCAAATAAATTCATCATGATGATGGCGAATAACATGGCAAGTGGAATAACAGATGCAACGATTAATCCCGCTCTTAAATTTCCTAAGAAAATCACGAGTACGAAAATTACAATCAGTGCTCCTTCAATTAAGTTTTTTTCTACGGTACCAATTGCATTGCCAACCATTTTACTACGATCGAGGAAAGCTTCTAATTCAATGCCTTCGGGTAATGTTTTTCGAATCTCTTCAATTCTGTTTTTAACATTTACAATTACTTCTGAAGAGTTAGCACCTTTCAACATCATTACTACAGCACCTGCTACTTCTCCTTCGGCATTATAACACATCGCACCATAGCGAATGGCTTCAGAGAATTGAACTTTCGCCACATCACGTATTCGCAATGGATTTCCATTCGAATTGTTTTTAATCACCACGTTCTCTATGTCCTTGAAATTTTTCAAAAGACCTTCAGATCGTATATATAATATCCCTTCACCACGCTCAATGTAAGCTCCGCCTGTATTGGCGTTGTTGGTATTTATGGCATTGAACACATCTGTAATGGTTACTCCATTGGCATGTAATTGTGCTGGGTTGATACTAACTTCGTATTGCTTTAATGAACCTCCAAAGCTCGACACATCTGCAACACCTTTTACCCCGATTAATTGTCGGCGGATAACCCAGTCTTGTATGGTTCGTAAATCAGCTAAAGAGTATTTGTTTTCATATCCTTTTTTCGGACGAACAACGTATTGATAAATTTCACCTAAACCGGTGGTTACAGGAGCAAGCTCCGGATTGCCAACACCATTCGGTAAATCATTTTGTACTTTTAATAAACGCTCCGCGATTTGTTGCCTAGCCCAGTAAATATCTACATCGTCTTCAAAAACAATGGTTACTAGCGATAATCCAAATCGAGAAAAACTTCTGATTTTTTTTATGCCAGGGATATTACTATTGGCTTGCTCTATTGGGAAGGTTATTAATCGTTCAACGTCAGGCGCCCCAAGTGCCGGACTAATCGTAATAATTTGTGCCTGATTATCTGTAATATCTGGTACAGCATCAATTGGCAGTCGAGTCGCTTCGTAAATACCCCAAACAATTAAGCCTAAGGTAAAAAGTGCGATTATCAGTTTCTGACGAACAGAAAATGAAATAATAGCATTTAACATATGTAAATTCTAAATTTTAAATTCTAAATTATTTATCTGTACAAAGTACAATGTAAATTGTATTAAGTACAAGTTTCGAGTTACGAACTACGAGTTTCGAGTTACGAACTACGAGTTACGAGTTACGAAATTTAGGTGGTTGGAATATTTCCTCTAGGAACTGATCGCCTAGTAGAGGGGAGTGGTATTGTGTTACTTGATTATTCGTTTCTACGTAAGGAGTTACAATGCAATAGTCATTATTGTGAATTTTGTCGACTTGAGCGATGATTAACTTACAATCGTTATGCGATTTAAAGGGTAATTTTTGGTCTTCTTTAAAATCATCATCAACTACAGTAGCCTTTACATAATGTATATTGATAAAATCTAGTATGCTTAGGTTGTCAGCATTTTTATGCTCTATATAATGAGAAATAAAATTCCCTAACTTCAATAGCTCAGAAGCTTCTGTGGTTCCTAATAAGTAGAAACTAATGGCGATATAGGTGATGATTTTCTTCAACAATTCAAAAATAGTAAAAAATGGCTCAAAATTGGTTTCAAGTAATATGAAATAAACTGAACAGGGATTTTTAGCCCCCAAACAAGATTTCTACACTTCGACGTTTCTACACTTCTATATTTCTAAAATCACTATCTTCGTGCCCAATGAAGCATTTATTAAAAAATCCAATATTTAACGTTGTTTCCGAAGTAGCTAAAGAGCATAAAATACCAGCTTTTGTAATTGGTGGTTTTGTGCGCGATTTGCTGTTGAATAGGAATTCCAAGGATGTTGATTTTTTAATATTAGGGAATGGGATTGAGTTTGCGGAACTAGTAGCCAAGAAAATCGGAAAAGGTACAAAGGTCAATGTATTCAAGAATTTCGGTACAGCACAACTTGTTTTTCAGGATTGGGATATTGAGTTTGTAGGTGCTCGAAAAGAGTCGTATCGAAGTGATTCTCGTAAGCCTATTGTAGAAAATGGTAGTTTGCAAGACGACCAAAACCGTAGGGATTTTACCATTAATGCCATGGCCATCAGTTTAAATGCAGTGGATTATGGACAATTGATAGATCCATTTAATGGACAAGAAGATTTAAAAGCGAAGATTATCCGTACGCCTTTAAATCCAGACATCACCTATTCTGATGATCCATTAAGAATGATGAGGGCCATTCGCTTTGCATCGCAGTTGAAATTCACAATTGAGGATGAATCATTTGATGCTATTAAAACTAATGCACACCGTATAGACATTGTTTCTAAAGAGCGTATCACTGATGAGCTTAATAAAATCATCTTATCAGAAAAACCATCCATTGGATTTACACTATTATTTGATTCGGGGTTATTAAAATTGATTTTCCCCTTAATGGCACAACTGCATGGAGTGGAAACAATAAAAGGGAAAGCGCATAAAGATAATTTCTACCATACCTTGCAAGTGCTTGACAATATTTGTAAGAGCACAGAGGATTTGTGGCTGCGATGGGCAGCAATACTACATGATATTGCTAAACCTGCTACCAAGCGATTTGAAGATGGTACAGGCTGGACATTCCACGGTCACGAGGATAAGGGAGCTCGTATGGTACCAAAGATATTTAGGGACTTGCGTTTGCCACAGAATGAGAAGATGAAGCTCGTGCAGAAATTAGTACAGTTGCATCTTCGCCCCATTGTATTGGCGCAAAGCACGGTAACAGATTCGGCAGTAAGGCGTTTATTATTTGAAGCGGGTGAAGAGATAGATGATTTGATGACACTTTGTAATGCAGACATCACTACGAAGAATGAGTATAAAATTAAGAAGTATAAGAACAATTTTGAACTGG
Source organism: Sphingobacteriales bacterium (assembly GCA_044337515.1). Classification (GTDB taxonomy): domain Bacteria; phylum Bacteroidota; class Bacteroidia; order Sphingobacteriales; family Sphingobacteriaceae; genus CAJBVG01. The sequence goes on from JBIINK010000001.1 coordinate 120,347, forward strand.
TAAAGCAAAAATTGATAGAGGTTGAAGAGAAAGATAAGTTACGAAATTGGCAACCTCCAATTGATGGGAATGACATTATGGAATACTTCGGAATTCAGGCTGGTAGAGAAGTAGGAATCATTAAAAATGCCATTCGAGAAGCGATTTTAGAGGGCGAAATTCCTAACGAAAAGCTTGTTGCTTTGGACTTTATGTTCAAGCAAGGCGAGCAATTGGGATTAAAACGAAAAAAATAGCACAAAAAATAATTAGATTTCTTTATTTTGTATAAAGATTAATAGCACTATGGCCGTTTATAAATTTAGAGTGAGTTTCGAGGATTATGATGATATCAGTAGAGATATTGATATTAAATCGAACCAAACTTTTGCCGATTTTCATAAAGCAATACACAAATCCATTTCTTTTGATGGAAATGCTTCGGCATCTTTTTACATGAGTAATGATTATTGGCATAAAGGCAAAGAAATTACACACCTTGAAAAAGATGTAAAGACCGAAAGTGTAAACTTGATGGAAAAATCTCAATTGAAAAATTTCATTGTAGACCCCCATCAAAAAATATATTATGTATTCAATTTTGAAAAACCTTGGACTTTCCATGTAGAGTTAATTAAAATTGTAATTAATGAAGACGCTAGTGTTTCTTATCCACTATGCACAAAATCTAATGGTGAAGCACCAAAACAATTTGGAAACACCCCAATTATTGCCGCTGCAGAAAACGATGATCTTGATTTCTTAAATGTGATGGAATATGCAGTTGATGAAGAAGATCGTGATGAAATGGGATTTGATGATGAAGCCGGTGAGGAGGAAGAAGAAGGAGAGAAAGATGAGTTTGCAGGGGAAGATTTTGAGGAGATATAATGTACAGTGTATTATGTATTAAGTACTAAGTACAATGTAAACTTTGCATAATAAATAATACATAATACTTAATACATTGTACGTAATACATAATGCATTTTAAAACCCTTATTCTTATAGTCGGTCCAACCGCAGTAGGTAAAACAGCACTCGCTGTATTGCTCGCAAAACACTATAATACCGAAATTATCTCCGCAGATTCTCGTCAGTTTTATAAGGAATTAGAAATTGGTACAGCTAAACCCGATGCTGAAGAATTAAGTCAAGTTAAACACCATTTAATAAATTCCCATTCTTATAAAGATTTAGTAGATGCTGGCACATACGAACGTTTAGCACTAGAAATTTTATCCGAGCTGTTTATTACAAATGATGTTGTAATAGCTGTTGGTGGTTCTGGTTTATACATACAAGCATTATGTGAAGGCCTTGATCCTGTTGATTTACGAGATGATGAGCTTCGTGCCGAACTTTCTAAATACAGCACAGAAGAATTACAAGAAAAGCTAAAGCAATTAGATCCAGAATATTTCGAAATCGTTGATCAACAAAATCCACAACGATTAATGAGAGCAATTGAAGTGATTACGTTAACAGGCAAAACCTATACGAGTTTAAGAACAGGGAAGAAAAAAGATCGTTCTTTTAATATTATTAAAATGGGTTTAAATGATGATCGTGCAGTGCTTTACGATCGCATAAATAAACGTGTAGATAAGATGATCGAAAATGGATTAGAAGAAGAAGCAAAATCATTCTATCCTTTTAAAGATGAATACACCTTACAAACCGTTGGCTACACCGAGTGGTTTGATTATTTCGATGGCAAGCATACTAAGGCGGACGCTATTGAGTTAATTAAAAGAAATTCGAGGCGATATGCAAAGAGACAATTAACTTGGTTTAACAGAGACACGGAAATTACTTGGTTTACCGTACACGATTTCCCTAAAATAATAGAACATATAGCGCTAAATAAATAGCATGATTTCCAAGATACTTCGCCCTTATCGTTTAATTGAAAAATCTGTCATCAATATGATTGTTGCAGAGTTTTTCATTCAAATGGTAAATGCTGCGATGATGATGGTACTTAATATCTATTTAGCTAAGAAAGGATATTCGGATCCAGAAATTGCAGATTTTATTTCTTGGAGATTTTTAAGTGTAATGGTATTGGCATTCCCATTAGGCTTATTTATAAAAGGTCGGAAAATCGTACCATTCTTTTACATTGCTTCCATAGGTGTTTCCTTATTTAGTGTTTTAATTTTATTGTCTGTAGAATATGCACACCCGCTGTTGGTTCATATATCATTGGCATGTTGGGGTATCTCGTATGCTTTTATGCAAGTATTAGCCTTGCCCTACATATTGCGAAATACATCATCAGAGAATCAAAGTGCTGCCATTTCATTAAGTTACTCTACCTATAGCTTTGCTATGATTAGCACAGGTACAATGATATATTTATTGAATTATTTCAATCCGATTTTTTTTCATGAATACCAATCGTTATTACTTATATCAGGCTTATCGGGAATCAGTTTGTATTTTGTTTGGCGCATGGGGAAATCGGAAGTAATTCCCAAAGTAGAAGGAAGTAGAAAGGACTTAAGTGGCTTCGATTGGAAGGTAATTGCAATGGCCATGACACCCTCGCTTATTTTAGCCATTGGTGCAGGATTAACAATTCCGTTTATCAATCTTTTTTTCTTCAAAGTATTTAATATGAGTGCGGAGAAGTTCGCCATTGTGAATGCATTCTCTTCAGTTACGGTTGCATTTGCTGCCTTGTTAGTTCCTCATATTAAAAAAAGATATGGGTACCGAATTGCCATTACTCGTACACAAACTATCGCTGTAATTTCTCTTGCACTATTAGCATGTACCGAATATTATAAAGTAGAAGGTTGGGCATATTTTGCTGCTGTGTTTTTCTTTTTACTACGCCAACCCTTAATGAATATGGCTGCTCCAGCGGCATCGGAGTTGGTGATGAATTATGTTGGTCCGAAAAATCAAGAGATTATATCTGCATTAACTGCATCGATATGGTCGGGGAGTTGGTTCTTTAGCGCAATTATATTTAGAGTGCTACGAAATTCGGGGATGATGTATGCAAATGTGTTTTTAATAACTGCAGCACTCTATGCATTTGGAGTATTCTGGTATTATTTGCTCATCAATAAATACGAGAAGAAGAATTTAATTAACTCCTAAGTATTTCTACTCTACCATTAGGGTCTAAACGAATTAAACTCGATTCTAAAAATGCATCTTGCATTGCACAGGTAAAAATAGTTGATTCTTCTAGCATCGTTACATCTTCATCATTTATAGCACAAAGCAGAATTGGCATTCTGAACTTTCTAATAAACTGCTGCAATTCACCTTCACGTACAACACGAATTTGAATACTAGTATCTGGCATTATTGCTGACGGAGCAAGGTTCTTGCCACCTATGCTAGTTAATACAATTGGTTTTTCAGAGAAGTCAATAATGTCGTATGCTAAAGGATTCAATTCAGCAATATAACTTTCTAAACGGTTCGAGCTATCGAGTATTAACTCAAATGATTGTTGATACTCTTTATATTTAGCTACTGTTTCTTCGTGATTTGCTTCCAATATTACATAGTAATGATCTTCTACTTCTAATCCTATGTAGTGATTAGTTTTTAAAGTTTCTAATGCTTTTGGTAGATTGAAGTTCTGCATATTATTGCTTGACTAATTCTTGATAAACTTGCATTAATTCTTTGGCAATATTAGAGTGTTCGAATTTTTTAGCATACTCTTTACCAGCAGCAATTTGTTCGGTATTGTCTTCTGCAAGTAATTTGTTAATTGCTTTTGTTAGTGCTGGCACATCATCCGGACTAACATAAACTGATGATGGACCACCTGCTTCTTCTAAGCATGAACCTGTTGCAGCAATTACGGGAACACCACATTGCAGTGCTTCAATTATTGGAATGCCAAAACCTTCAAATCTTGAAGTATATATAAATAAAGAGGACAAATGATATACTATAGGAAGTTCATCAAAAGATATTTTATGTAAAAATATTACTCGATGTTCTAGGTTATATTTAATCAAATATTGTTTGATTTCTTCTACATATGATTTGGGTTTTCCGATAATAACTAAAGGAATGTTTTCATCAATATCTTTTAATGCTTGAACAATTTGAAAGGCATTTTTCCTTGACTCAATTGTCCCTACATTCAAAATAAATTTTTCGGGTAATTGATATTTTACTCGAACAGTCATCAACATCATCGGGTTTATTTCTTGATGAAATATATCCGAACAGGATTGATATACTACACGAATTTTCTTCTCATCAATTCCGAAAAAGTGAATAATATCTTTTTTTGTTTGTTCTGAGATGGCAATAATAAGATCAGCCACTTCACAAGCTTTCTTAAATTTAGTTTCGTAAATTTTACGATCGGTTGCTTTATAATATTCCGGAAAGCGTTTAAAAATTAAGTCGTGTATGGTTACTACAGTAGGAATGCCTGTTTTTTCAATGCCTGCAGGTAACTCATGACTTAACCCATGAAAGAGATCAATTTTATCATGAATGATATCTGATTTTATGCCATACCTACGCCATAGTGATGGGAGTAATTCATAAAAAAATGATTTAGGAATTCGAATGTGTACTTCTGAATGTTGAGGTAAGTTTAAAAACTTAATTTGATTTTCGTTTGGAACTGTAGGGTTGTATAAATACAATGAATGTTGAGGGAATTCGTCTGCCAATATCTTTATCGTAGATCGGCTGTAATTACCTAATCCAGTAAAGTTTGAAAAAGCACGCTTGGCATCGAAACCGATCTTCATAAATTGTAAATTGTAAATTGTAAATTGTAAATGATTTGTAATTGTATTTACAATTTACAATTCACAATTTACAATTAGTTTTATACTGCTACATTATATTCTCTCAACGTTTCGTTCAACGATGTTTTTAGATCTGTTGATTCTTTACGTTTACCTATAATTAAAGCACAAGGTACTTGATATTCGCCAGCTGGGAACTTTTTAGTGTAAGAGCCAGGTATAACTACCGAACGAGAAGGAACATAGCCTTTATATTCTACTGGCTCATCGCCCGTTACATCAATTATTTTAGTAGATGCAGTAAGTACAACGTTTGCACCTAATACAGCTTCTTTCTCTACACGTACACCTTCAACAACAATACAACGAGAGCCAACAAAGCAACCATCTTCAATAATAACAGGTGCTGCTTGTACTGGTTCTAAAACACCACCTATACCAACACCACCACTTAAATGTACATGTTTACCTATTTGCGCACATGAACCTACAGTTGCCCAAGTATCTACCATAGTGCCTTCGTCAACAAATGCACCAATGTTAACATAAGAAGGCATCATAATAACACCTTTAGCTAAGTATGCTCCATAACGAGCAACCCCATGAGGTACCACTCGAACACCTGCTTCTACGTAATCTGTTTTTAATTTCATCTTGTCATTAAAAACAAATGGGCCTACCTTAATTTCTTCCATTTTAGAAATAGGGAAATATAAGATAACAGCTTTTTTAACCCAATCATTCACATGCCATCTGTTTAATACAGGTTCAGCAACACGTATTTCACCTTTATCGAGTTTCTCAATTACGAATTCAATAGCCTGAATTACATCCGGATAGCTGAGCATGTTTCTATCTTCCCATGCTTTCTCAACTAATTCTTTATATTTATTAATCATATGCTGTATTTTTGATTCCTATTTACAAAAGTAATTTTTTTATTGAACATCAACGGTAAATATAAGTTTCTATGCCTGCTGAAAATAATGAAAAGCTCAGAATTGATAAATATTTATGGGCGATCCGAATATTTAAAACGAGGAGTATTGCCACTGATGCTTGTAAAGCTGGTCGCGTTAAGCTTGAGCAGCAAAGTATAAAACCATCGTATGTAGTAAAAATTGGAGATGTTTTTCATATCCAAAAAGATCAACAGAAAAAAATAATTAAAGTACTGGAACTATTAGAAAAAAGACTGGATGCAACATCAGCCCAGAAGTATTTTATAGATCAAACCCCAATTAACGATACCCCTAGAAATCATTCTATTTTTACAGTACCCGTATTAAAACGCGACAGAGGTACAGGCAGACCTACCAAAAAAGATAGAAGAGAGATTGATGATATTCAAACGAGCTGGGAGGACTAACTAATGCCAATGCTATAAGCATAGCGTACTAGTCCACTTGTATTATGAACCCCCACTTTTTTCATGATATTTGCACGATGGGTTTCTACAGTTCGAATAGAAATATGAAGATCTTTTGAAATATCATTACTTGACTTACCTCGAGCTAGTTGATGAAGAATTTCACGCTCTCGAGAACTTAAATCTTCTAAAAAATAGGTTTCTTTTAGTTTCTTTTTCTTTTTTTCTAAAACGTTTTCTAACGTTACTGCTGTACTGAAATGTTTTTCGCCTTTTTTAACTTTTCGAATGGCGAAACATAGTTCTTCTTTATCTACCGACTTTAGCAAATAACCATATGCTCCTGCAGATATCATTTTATTCAGATTAACGATATCATCATATATTGTTAATGCGATTACTTTGGTTTTCGGGTATTGTGCCGAAATTATTTTTGTCGTTTCAACACCATCTAGAATTGGCATTCCAATATCCATCAATATCACATCAACTTCATTTTGCGCACAGGCCTTGAGTACTTCGTTCCCGTTAGTTGCGATTTCTACGATTTTAATATCCTTTTCGTGTTGTAAAGCAGCTTGCACACCTTCTGAAAAAAGTGCATGGTCGTCGGCAATTATTATGTTAATTAACATACTACTTAATATTTGCTGTAAATTAAATATATTTACTGATAATTCTTACAAAACAAAAATAATAACTTATGTCTAACTCACAAAACGAAATTAACTTAAATGAAGCTAGTCAATTGACTGCTAATTACAGAAATGCTAACCCAAACAAACCTATTGCAGAATACTTTAATAGAGATGCATTTGAAGCCCTATTAGCAAACCCATCTATTACAGGAATTAGAATCTACAAAGGCTTGGATGATCAAGGTGTAGAACATTTGGTTTTGGTTGGAGCAATACAAGAAGGTGCGACAGACGAAGATGAAATAAGTTTAATTATGGAAGCAGGTAAACTTTGTCCGCCAATATGTTCAAATATTAACCCTCTAAATAGCTAATATTTTGGATTGGTTCGAAACATATATTAAGTCAGATCAATTTTTAGTGTTGAATAATATAAGTTCCTATTCCATGCTATTGCCTTTTATTATAGGGGTTTTCAGGTTTAAGGATTTGCATATTTCTATGCGATATTTTTTGGGAATTATAGTTGTTTTTTTAGTCGCAGAAATAGGCATGAATATTCTTGCTTACTTACATCAGTATAATTTATGGTTAGTTAATATTGTTAATCTATTACAATTAATATTGCTCTTTTACTTTTTTTATTTAACTAGTCTAAATCGTATTTATAAGAAAATGCTTGTCTTATTTGGCATACTATTTACGGTGATTTGGTCAATCTTAATTTTTCATTTTGGGTTCAATAATTTAGAGCCGTATTCACTAACCTTAGCGAGTATATTGACATTATTAGCCTGTGGATATAATATGGTTGAACTGGTTACCAACGATGAACCCAATTTATTTAGGTCTTCTTATTTTATAATTTCTTTAATGTATTTTATGTATTCTGCAGTTGTAGGAGTAACCTCTATTTTTCTAACAAATTCATTAGAATTTATAGTGAATAATCCATTATTATGGAATATACGTGTGCTCATACATTGTGTAGTGAATATATTTTTAAATATTGGATTAGCTTATTCGTTTATATGCAAAGTATCGAAACCCAAGCACTAGTAGGTGCAATTGTAAGTTTTGTGGTGGTGAGCATTATGTTTGCCTTCTTTTTGGTATTGGTATTTATTTATCAAAAGAAACGTAGGCAAAAAGAGCAAGAGCTGTTTGAATCTATTATATCTACTGAAGAGAAAGAGCGAATCCGAATTGCCAAAGAATTGCATGATAGCGTTGGCGCTTCATTATCGGCAGTAAAATTACATTTTGGTGCATTAATGCCAGGCATAGAAAATGTAGAGAAAGCAGAGAGAATTGCAAAAATGCTAAGCGATGCTTGCGATGAAGTTCGCGTTATTTCTCATCAAATGATGCCTAAGGCAATTCAGTCTGAAGGATTTTTTAACGCTTTAGATTTATTCCTTCGTCCTTTTAAACAGCTGGAGCAAGTCAACGTAGAATACATCCTATTAGGAGAACCTCGAGAAATTGTAGATCAAAGCAAATCGGTTATGTTATTTCGAGTGATTCAAGAATTAGTTAATAATGCATTAAAGCATTCCGATGCAGCAAATATTACCATTCAAATTACAATACAGCCAGAAACCTTACTTGTGTTAGTTGAAGATGATGGCAAGGGTTTTGAAGTTAACAATGAAAACAAAAACAATGGATTAGGGCTAGCCAATATTCAAAATCGTGTGAATTATTTAAAAGGTAATTTGAATATTGAATCTGAACTTGGGAAAGGCACTACAGTACTGATTCATTTGAATATTTAACGTTAATTGCTTGTTTATTAGCAAATTGCTGATTTTCAATAATTAGTTGTTTATTAATGCTCCATATAAATTAATATCTAATTCCTCTGTTTTAGCCCTTTAAGCATCAAATTTGTTTGATTTCATGTAAAATATACATATTTTTAAAGACGACTAATATTATAAATACCTCAGATTATTTTGCGTACCACTATTTTGAGAACTATGAGTGAAGGAAAGAAGATACTGATTAATGCATTTTTTTACGCTTTTTTGTTTTTTGTTCCGGCTCAGCAGACCATGGCACAATCGTTTTTGTACCAACCGAAAGCAGGTCAGAACCCCGAACCCCTAAATCAAGCGAATAATTTCGAAATCGTTATTCGTCAAGAATTAACCAAATTCTTTGCGCCAAGTACATTTCTTGTCGACATTAACATGTTGCAAGGAAATGTTGAAGTAATTAAACCTACACCTTCTACGAAAAAGAAGAAGAGTTTACAACGTTTACCTGGTATGCCAGTTTTACCAAAAGGCTACCAAGATCAAGACAATAGCGACACTACTAAAAATTATACATACAGCATTGAGGAAGTGGATTACCTTTATGTGAACGTAATAGTTGATACCACCTATTCAAATTCAGATATCGATTTCATTAATTCCTTGATTCGTTCTATTATTCCAATTGATGAAACGAAAGGTGATATTGTTAAAATAAAACGTTCTGTATTCCCTAAGGGTCAAGAGCTAATTGATAATAAAGGTGCAGAACCAGCAATAGCCCAAATTCCAAATTACTTACCTGCTCCTAGAGAGCCCGAACGCTTAGCTCCAGCTCCTATTGCACCTGTAGAGAAACAAGAAAAAGCTGCTGATAATACGCTTTTATATGTTTTCGTAGTACTCTTAATACTCTGCTTTATCATCATCGTATTTGTTACTTACTTACTATATCGTAAGAGTAAAGACAATGATAAAAAACCGAAAGCGGATGATGATACGAAGTTAATCCCAGGACCGAATGGTAGTGGACAAGATATGAGTATTATCTATCCAAACACAGGTGGTGGCGATTCTAGCAATTACCAAACAGAAGATATTATCAATTACGAGTTCAATCGTCAACATGTTATTACGAGTGTAATTAGTAACCCGAAAGAAGTAGCAAGTATGTTCGAAACTTGGATACTCACTAATCCTGAAGATGGTAAGTTAAGAGCAGCGAATGCATTAAGTGCTGTAAACCCTAAGTTGTTGAATTTCTTACGTCCATTTATGGCCGAGCAAGTGTATTCAGATTTAAATCAAGCAGTATCGAATCATCAATTAAAATCACATAGCGATAAATACCAAGAAGCAAGAGACTTTAGTAAGGAATTACTTTCGATGAATGCTGAACCAGATCGCAATGAAGATCTTTTTGAATTTTTAAATCAAATTACTGATTCGCAAATCATTCATATGTTAAAAGAAGAAGATGATAATTTATCAGCTATTCTATTAGCACAACTGGAAAGTAAAAGAAGTAAAAATGTATTGGGAATGATTGAAATTAATCGTCGTTCATCAATCGTAATGAAAATGAGTAAAATCGATTTCATATCATCTTCAATCTATCGTGAAGTAGCTACGTATTTCTCTAAGAAAGCTATTGATGTAAAAGGAATGAAGAATGTTGCTTTCGATGGTTTACAATCTATTTTGGATATTCTAGATCAAATGCAAGACGAAGATCAAGATCAATTGATCAGTACAATTGCTTCTCAAGATTTAGAATTGGCAAACAACATCAAACAACAATTCGTTGGATTTAAAAATGTGGTTTACCTTACCGATCTTCAATTAGAAACAGCATTAAGAGATATCGATACCAACACGCTTGTTGATGCGCTTACTGGCATTAGCAGTCACGTTCAAAGTAAAATTATCGTACAACGCCCACCTCGTGAGCAATCATTAATTAAAGCAGAATTAGAAAGCGGTAATACCGTTACCCCAGAGGATAGAGACGTGGCAAGAAAGAAAATTATCGATTCGATACGTAAAACATTAAAACTAGTGGCTTGATGAAAAGAATAATACTACTCCTAACATTAATTTGTTCATTATACGGTTCATCTAAAGCTCAGATTGATAAGAATAATCCTATCATTAGAAAGCAATTGGAATTGGTAGATTTAATGGATGAAATTACCGATCAGGTAAAATTAAATGATCTACTTTACAAACGTGTAGCATTAGCATCTTTTGATTATCCCGATTACATTCTTAATGAAAGTGAAGCGTCACAAATTCGAAGTAGAATTGAAGGTGCCTTTGCAGTTTCAGGTTTTACTGTAGTATCGGCTCCTGAATTCAAACAAAAACCATTAACCATTGTAAATGGTACCGATTCTAACCTTACCATTACTCGTCAAAACACCTTAGAGCGTTTAATTTTAGACGAGGATATGATGAATAATGTTATTGACAAGTATGCTTTGCAAGCGTTAGTTTATGTGCAATTAACCTATGATCACATTACTGGTTTTCAAGCAAATATTCAGTTAGTAAAATCCAGGTCTAAAGAATTAATTTATAGTGTTGTATTGAATTCTAATCCAGAGATGTATAATCCTAGAAAAGCTGAATTCCAAGCAGCCGCTGGTATTTCGTTCTTTAAAAATCAATTTTATTTAGTTGACAATATAGATCAAGGTGATCAATTCTTAGCGACAATGTCTGATGCTACTCTAATATGGCGCCAACCATTTAATAAAAACCATGGTGGTTTTTATGGTTTTAGAACCGGATTATCATTTCTTCAATTAATGAGCACGGGAGTAGATACAGGCTTTACAAAATTCAATAAAGTAATGCCTCATGCTGGTTTCTATTATTCTTTATGTTTTTTAAAGAAAAATGATCAGCCGCGTAAATATTGGATGGAAGCGTTTCAATCAATGGGAGTTCAAATTTCCAATGAAGTAATACCATTTGTTCGTCAAGGTTTAATAGTTAACATGACTCAAAATCTAAGTTTAGAACTTGATTTTAGATATTTCTTAGTTAATTCAATTTTTACAAATACAAAAAATACATTACAGTTAGCAAATTTTGGATATGGATTCAGCTTTATATACAGGCCTTAAGTATACTTTAATTATTTCAATTTTTGCACTTGCATCTTGCGACACTCGTTATACTATACAAGATTTAGCAGAGCAACAACGCATTGCCGAAAACTCACGAAGAGCCTATTCTACAAAGGATCCCGTGAATATTAAGTATAAAAATAATGCAGCTTCAATAGATTATGCAGTAGGGAAGGGTAATGAAGAATTTGTATTATCAATGACTACTGACCCAAAATCAAAAAAAGATGTTATTGATGGTTCTTTAAATGTTAGTAAAGAAGCAAAAGATGCTGTTAACTTAGCGATGAAATACTATCGCCGTTCTCAAGAATTCTTATATGTTGACGATTACAATTCAGCATTAGATTATGTTGATGAGTCTTTAAAAATTATTGAAACTGCAGAAGCATTATCTTTAAAAGGTAGTGTGCTATACGTGATGGGTAACGAAGAAAAAGCAAAAGAACTTTGGATGCAAGCCGCTAAACTTGATCCAGAAATTAGAGTGCCTTCTGCAAAAGAATTAAAAGACATTACTTCAAAAAAATAAATATGAAATTTTCCATCGGAACATTTTTAGGATTCTCAATCTGTACTGCATTAATTATTTTAGGTATTATGGATACTGCTGGGGCAATACGCTTAGAGCATTACATTCCTAACATGATGAAAAATCCTTTCATACATATCGCAGGTTTTTTCATTGTATTTGGTGGAGTAATGGCATCTATGTTTGTAATGTATCCAGTAAATGTAGTGTTTGGTGCATTAGGTAAATTCGGACAATTATTCAGTCAAACAAAACATAAAGCAATTTCTATAAATGAAGATGTAGAAATGGTAGTTGGTTGGGCTGATCGCATTAAAAAAGATAAGAAAGAATTTTTGAATGATATTGCACAAAACGAGAAAGATTCGTTCGTGCGATTATTGTTTGATTTGTATAATACTAATTACTCTTCTTCGGATATCCGAACTATGGGCGAAACTAGTATTGATAAAGACTATAGCCAATCTATTCAAATGTCGGATGTGTTTCATGCTATGGCGAACTCGGCGCCAGCGTTTGGTATGTTGGGTACGGTGTTGGGTATGATTGTGATGTTGAATAATTTAAATGACCCTTCGAATATTGGTCCAGGTATTTCTACAGGATTAATAGGTACTCTTTATGGTGTTGCATCAGCTAATTTATTTTTCATCCCATTGTCTAAAAAAATTAGATATAATGGTTTACATACGCAACGTAGAGAAATTATTATTTTAGAAGGGATGTTATTGATTAAAGAGAATAAACCATCAATGGTAATTCGCGACCAATTAATGTCGTTTGTAAGCAGAGATGATTCTGATGCTTCAACTAAAACAGCAACAGCAAAATAATGTCGGGAGAAGATAACAGACGTAAGCTAAAAAAGAATATCCGAGAGGAGGTTCATGCGGAGCTTTGGCTAATTACGTATGCCGATTTGATTACCTTACTGTTATGTTTTTTCATTCTATTATTTGCATCAGCAAACGTTGACCAAAACGTTTGGGATCGTGTAAAGGCTAGTTATAGTTCTAAAGTAAAAAACAAAACCATATCAACTCCATTAAGTGAAATTAAACATCAACTTGATTCCATGTTGATGAAAGAAGTGAAAGATAAAAGTCTAGAAATCGAAAATAAAGACAACGCCATTAACATGCGTTTCTTAAGTAATTCTTTTTACAATAGTGGCGACGCTAAACTGCTCCCAGAAGGAAAAGAAATTGTAGACAAAATTTTCGAAATTATTAATGCCGTAAGCAAAGAGAAAAAAGCAAATTTTAGTCTCGACGTTGAAGGACATACCGATGATAACCCTATTGCCACCAAAGAATTTCCTTCAAACTGGGAACTCTCTGTTGCACGTGCTTCTAATGTTGTGCGTTACCTAATTGATAGAGGTATGGAACCCCAACGATTAAAAGCTTCAGGTTATGCAGATACACAACCCGTGGTATCTAACCGAAACGGTAAAGGCGAACCTATTCCTGCAAATCAATCTGTTAATAGAAGGGTTGTGTTGAGGATACATTACTAAACTAAACTTAATTTATTTCATTTCATTTATGTCAAACCCCTCAACTGCGCTTCGCTCCGTTCGGGGACCGTCACTAATAGCATAATAGCATAATATCATATTAGCATATTATTGTTATTTTTGAAACAAATAATAACAATAATGAAAACCATCGATTCCATCAATTTCCAAGGTAAACGCGCATTAATTCGTGTAGATTTTAATGTACCATTAAATGCTGAATTTCAAATTACAGACGATACTCGTATGCAAGCTGCAGTTCCAACAATTAAGAAAATATTAAACGATGGTGGTTCAGTAGTGTTAATGTCGCATTTAGGTAGGCCGAAAGAAGGACCTGTAGAAAAATACTCTTTAAATCATATTGTTAAACACTTAGCCGAACTAACTGGTGCAACTATTTCGTTTGCTAACGATTGCATTTCGGATGATTCTTATGCTAAATCATCAGCTTTAAAAGCTGGAGAGATTTTATTGTTAGAAAATTTACGTTTTTATAAAGAAGAAGAAAAAGGGGATGAGGCTTTTGCTGAAAAATTAGCTAAGCATGGTGATGTTTATGTAAACGATGCCTTTGGTACAGCACACCGTGCACATGCTTCGACAACCATCGTAGCTGAGTTTTTCCCTGATGCAAAAGTGTTCGGTTATGTAATGGCCAACGAATTAAAAAATGCAGAAAAAGTAATGAACCATGCTGATCGTCCATTTACAGCAATTATGGGTGGTGCAAAAGTTTCAGATAAAATTTTATTGATTGAGAAATTATTAGACACCGTAAACTCCATTATTATAGGTGGTGGTATGGCGTATACTTTTGCGAAAGCAATGGGAGGTTCTATTGGTGGTTCATTAGTAGAAGAAGATAAATTACCATTAGCATTACAACTTATTGAAAAAGCAAAAGCAAAAGGAGTGAACCTAGCTTTGCCTATTGATTCTATTATTGCTGATGCGTTCAATAACGATGCTAATATCTCTAAAGCTAATAACGATTCTATTCCTGATGGTTGGATGGGTTTAGATATTGGCGAAAATTCTACCAAAACGTTTAAAGAAATTATAGGTAACTCTAAAACTATTTTATGGAATGGTCCGATGGGTGTTTTTGAAATGAGCAATTTTGAAAATGGCACCAAGCAAATTGCCTTAGCAGTTGTTGAAGCAACAAAGAACGGAGCATTCTCTTTAATTGGTGGTGGCGATTCTGCCGCTGCTGTAGCGAAGTTTAATTTAACAGATGATGTTTCTTACGTATCAACTGGTGGTGGTGCTTTACTCGAATATATGGAGGGGAAGGTGTTGCCGGGAGTAGCCGCTATTCTTAATTAGGAATTAAGAATTAGGAATTAGGAATTTTTTTTATTTGTCGGAGTGTTTTCATTCCGACATTTTTTTTGTTTTTTAAGTTGTTCCCTATTTTAAGAATATCACCTACGCAGCACTAAATTCCTAATTCCTAATTCCTAATTCCTAATTCCTAATTCCTAATTTGTAATTCCTAATTCCTAATTTTTATACAGAGTTCCACCAATCGGTTCGAGTAGCCCCATTCGTTATCGTACCAGCCTACTACTTTAACCAGTTTACCTACTATGGAAGTCAACTGAGCATCGAAGATGCAGGAGTGAGGGTTTTCTTGTATGTCGATGGAGACAATCGGATCTTCAGTATATTCTAAAATTCCTTTCAATTCATTTTCGGAAGAGCGTTTAAACGCAGCATTAATTTCGTCTACCGTCACTTTTTTATTTAATACGCAAGTGAAATCGGTTAAGGAACCATTGGGTACAGGAACACGAATTCCGGCGCCTCCGAGTTTCCCTTCTAGGTGAGGGAAAATACTGGTAATTGCTTTTGCTGCACCAGTACTTGTAGGAATCATCGACACTGCTGCTGCACGTGCTCTGCGTAAATCGCGGTGAGGAGCATCGTGTAAGTTTTGATCGCCAGTATACGAATGCACTGTAGTGATGTAACCATCTTCTATTCCACCTAAATCATCTAATACTTTTACCATGGGTGCCACATTGTTGGTAGTGCATGATGCATTGGAGATAATGGTATGTTTTTCGTTTAATATAGAATCATTAATACCGAGCACAATGGTTGGTATATCTTTACCTTCTGGAGGTGCGGAAAGGATTACTTGTTTCGCCCCAGCTTGTAAGTGTAAATTAGCCTTCTCACGACTTAGAAACTTTCCGGTCGACTCTATGACTACATCTACCCCTAAACTGCCCCAAGGGAGCGCGCTAGGGTCTTTTTCAGCGAATGTTTTAATCAATTGACCATTGATGAGTAAACCATCCGCGGTAGCCACTACTGAGCCCTGAAAGCCACGATGAATAGAATCGTATTTAAATAGATGAGCAAGTGTAGCGTTATCGGTAATGTCGTTTATGGCAACAACCTCTATTGCAGGGTTTAATAGGGCATTTCTAAGAAATACTCTTCCAATTCGTCCGAAGCCGTTAATGGCTACTTTTACTTTGCTCATGGGTATAGAATTATGATACTAAATTACAGTTTATTGATAAATGTGTGATTATGTTCAATGCTTTATGTGTTAAACTATTGAAAATGAGTAATTATTATATTCAAATAGAGTTTAATGCTACTTTTTTCAAAAAAATATTTGCAATCAATCATTAAAATATTACTTTTGCAATCCCAAAGCGGTACCAATTATTAGGGAAACGCAATGGCCCGTTCGTCTAGGGGTTAGGACAGGAGATTTTCATTCTTCAAACAGGGGTTCGATTCCCCTACGGGCTACGACCAATGTGCAAATGCGTAAATATGCAAATGTGCAAATGAAGGCTTCAACATAGTTGAAGCCTTTTTTGTTTCGCGCAACGAGTATCAAATTGTCGAATTGTCGAATTGTCGAATTGTCGAATTGTCGAAGGGTAGAAATGTCGAATAGTCGAAGTGTAGAACTGTAGAATTTTCGAAAAATCTATCCCAAGAACCCTAAGTATCGAAATCGTGAAGCAATACTATGAAAGATGAAAAAAGTAGAAAACATCACGATTCAGCGGAGCGAAGCGTAGCTAATATTGGTATTTTAAAGAAGAATAGAAGTGATTTTTTTTTCACTATTGTTAATTTTATTCTTTTAAATACCAATATTCAAAAAAAGACGAAATGCTACTATTCAAAAAGAAAAGAAGATTTTTATTCTTATAAATACCAATATTCAAAAAAAGAGTCTTATTGTTCTTTAAAATATGAAAATTCAAAAAGAAGACTTTTATTCTTTTTTCATATTATTGTATCACGATTTCTATACTTCTATAGTTCTAAGATTCTACAGTTCTACACTTTACGCAATAGACTAAAACTTATAGTACAAGGCAAGTTCACCGGTTACATTCAAGCCTTTGAAATTATCATAAGCAGCATATCCTGCCATGAAATTTAAACCAACTCGTTTAGCAATAATAATTTCTACACCAAAACCTAATCCATTATTAAAGTAAGACTCAGTAACTCGTTGTGTAGTACTAACCGTAGGGTTATTAGGATCAAATACATATTGTAAACTAGAATCGTAATAAAAGTGATTCGCTTGGTATAAATAGAAGTTAGTGCTTTTGTTTTCATTCAACATGTATAAAAATGTTGCGCCTAAACTGTATCTCGTGGTTTCACTATTTTTAAAAGGAGCAAAATTAACTTGTGTACCAAAACGTTTTGGAACATATCGGAATGATAATCCGTAACCTGTAGCAAAACCTGCACCACCACCAACACCGTACTTGAACTTAGTTAGGGGTTCTTGTTCATTTGTGTTTTGAGCATTTGCTTGAACACTTACAAATAAAAATAAAATAAAACTGATTATTAGAATTTTGGAGATCGTTTTCATAATATTAGAATTAATTGTTAAAATTAATACTAATTCAACTAATAAACGATAAATATGGTATTGCTGTTCTTAGTAGGTCTTTTTGACGATGTCCTTTACAATATTATCTAATTCTAAGGTTAAATCCTGGATAGTTAATAAGATTGTTTTTTGCTCTTCAGTACCCTCGAATTTTTGAATATCAAAAACCTCTAATAGGCCTAAAATATTTACAATAGGGGCACGTACAATATGAGATTGTATATAGGCTATTTTCTCTAAGCTTTCTTCAGAAGTGATGTCTTTAAAATATGCAGCTGCATACATTATGCCATCTTCTTCGAAATTATTAGAAGCTGATATTTTTACAGGAACTCTATTTCCATTTTGATGTAAAACATAGGTATTTATTTCTTTGTACCCTTCAGTAGAAGTGAATTCTTTGAATTTAGCTATGATGAATTCCAAATCCTCAGGCGGATGTAAAGTAGTTTGATTTTTTCCAATCAACTCTTCGCGAGAATAACCAACCAATAGACAAGCAACATCATTTGCGTATACAATCAATCCAGTACTTGATTCTGCGATGAATAATGCATCGGTACTGCTCTTAAGTAATGAGCGTAATAATCCCATATGCAAAGGAAGTTAATGTAATTGCGATTATCATTACTACATTTAGTAGTATTGATAATGAATAGGTAATGAATAGGTAATGAATAGGTAATACAGTATATAATTGGCTATTTTCGTATAACTCAACAACAACAACGTATGCGTAGGATTATTTTAACCATACTTATTTCAGTGTTTTGCACAGTTACTTATGCGCAAAAGCTTTCTAAAAATAAGTATTTATCAGATTTGTCAGTATCTAAAGAAGACACGAATCGCATTGCCATATATGAAGGCTTAATCTTACACTATAAATATATTAAGTCAGATTCTGCTAATTTTTATCTGGCATTAGGTAAATCCCTATCTGAAAAATTAAATCACGTTAAGGGAATAGCCATAATGTTAAAGTGTGAAGGCGAGATAAAGGAAGCTCACTCCGACCTTTCGGGTGCTCGAAAATCAGAATTAAATGCCTTAGAATTATTTTATCACATCAATTACCAAGAAGGAATTTCAACTACATATGGTGAACTTGGAGTTATAGAGGCTAAGCTTGGGAATTACAAATTGGCTACAAGTTATTTTTTGCGTTCATTAATGATAAACGAAAAGATAAATAATAAAGCAGGTGTTATTCAAAATAATATTTCACTTGGAGTAATTAATATAAAAGTTAGGAATTTCAAGAAAGCTTTTAATTATTTAGACCATGCTATATCTTTAGCTCACGATAGCTCTGCTCAATCATTTTTAGATGCATGTAATAACCTTGGGTCACTTTTTGCAATGCAAAATGATTTGAATAAAGCTTTGTATTATTTTGAAATGGCATTAGAGCACTCTAGCGAAATTCAAAACCCACGTCTTAAAGTAATTATTATTACAAATATCGCAAATGCATATTCTAATTTAAATCAAGCAAATAAAGCTATTCAGTTTTATAATGAAGCATTAAGTTTATGTAAGCGGTATCATTTACCTGAAGAAGAAGCCAGAGCTATCTATAATATTGGAGTAATGTATGAATACTCGGATCCTAAGAAAGCTATTCAACTCTTTGATCAAGCGTTAGAGGTGGCTATAAGGATGCATCTTAAACAATTCTGTGCGGAGATTTATGAATCAATTTATGTGATAAAACGAGACATGAAAGACTTCCAAGGAGCTTGTTATGCATTTGAACAATTTCATGTTTATAGTGATTCTGTCACAAAAATGAATAATAATGCTGAGATTGAATTAGTTCAATCCACATTTGAATTAGAAAAATCGAATGCGAAAATAAATGAATTAGAATTAACTGCAGAGAAAAAAAAGTTGCAAGCAGAATTAACTTGGATATTAATTGTCGGCATTTTAAGTTTTCTATTCGTAATTGGTTATGCATTATACAAAAGAAATAAATACAATATTAAGTTGCTTCGCTCAATACAAGTGAGAGATAAATTGCTTTCTATTATTGCACACGATTTACGTTCACCAATTAATAATGTATTGATGATATTATTAGAGTTAGAAAACAATCAATTGAGTGAGGAAGAAAAAAGTACTTTGTTTGATGCGTTGAAAAAACAAACAGAAATGTCGTTAGTAACTTTAGAAAATATTTTAAGCTGGGGGCAATTTCAGTTGCGTAATGTAAATGTAAATCAAGAAGTATTTAATTTAAATGAAGTAATTCAAAATAATATTTCATTAGTAGAGGTAAGTTTAAAAAACAAAGAGATTACTGTCGAAGCTGATATTGATCAAAACATCGAGCTATATACAGATATGAATCAATTTGATTTTGTAGTAAGAAACTTGCTTTCGAATGCTATAAAGTTTTCGAATTATAGATCAACTATTTTGATAAAAGCAGAGACAGTAAATAATAACGAAATAAAGCTATCGATAATAGATCATGGTGTTGGGATAAGCGATGAAAACTTGGTTCTATTATTTGGAGTGAATCAGAAAGTAAATGTTGGAACAGCTAAAGAAAAGGGAAGTGGATTGGGATTGTTACTATGTAAAGAATTTGTAGAGGCAAACCATGGAGAGATAGGAGTGAAGTCTAAGTTGAATAATGGCAGCACTTTTTACTTCACCAGTAAAATAGCAGGTAAGCTATAAATAAAAAAGCCGCTCAAGAGCGGCTTTTTTAGATTTATAGTTAGAATATAATTATCTTACTACTTCAACACGAACTGCGTTCATGCCTTTTTTACCTCTTTCAACTTCGAATGTTACTTCGTCGTTTTCGCGGATCTCATCAATTAATCCTGAAGTGTGAACGAAGATGTCTTCGCTTGAATCTGATGGTGTAATAAACCCAAAACCTTTTGAGTTATTAAAAAATTTAACTTTTCCTTGCATTGTATTATTTATAAATATTAAAATTTCACTAGCCTATTTTATGCTAGCTCACAAAAGTACCCCTAATTATCTGATAAACCTAATTAAATTTAGTTAAGTCCCTCTAAAGCAGTTTAAACCAAGTTTCCCGCTCCCAGAATTTGTCAATTTATTGGGAAATGCTGCTTTTGCCTCTAAATCCTTTATCCATTTCAGTAGCCATTTTTACCCATTCAGCATATTACCCCAATTATATGACAAAAATCATATTTGTTAATGAGGTATATCATAAACAAGCTGTTTTCTTCATCTTAATTTTGAATATGCAAAACGAGGTATAGGCGATACTTCAAAAGAAATTACAAATCACAAAATTTTTAAACTATAATAATTATGAAAACGAAGTCAATTAAAACACTCCTAATCGCATCAGTTGCTGTTATTGGGTTGGCAATTACATTTATGAGTAGTTGCAAAAAAGAAAACACATTTGAACTATTAACTGTAAGTGGTAACACAGGTACAGATGTTATCGATGCAAGAATTGGTGGTATTGCTGTTCCTCCATCTTATACTACACCTGGTGCATGGAAAGTAGATAAATCACACAGTAATGTAATGTGGGAAACAAAATACTACGCAAATGGTGCATTACTAACTGGTCGTTTCAATATTTTCGAAATGAAAGTTAATTTTGATCAAGCAAATCCAGCAAATTCTAGTATTAAAGCTTGGGTTCAATTATCAACTTATAATACAGGTGAACCAGGTCGTGATGCATACGGTAAATGCGGTCCAGGTTATATGGGTGTTGCTTTTGATACATTAAGTAAAAACCCTACAGTATTAGGTCCACGTGCAAGTACAGATACTGCTTGGTTTACAAGCACATCAATTAAAAAATACGGTAATGGTTATTTAGTAACTGGTGATTTCAAATTCAGAGGTGTAACTAGATCAATTGATATGCCAATGAGTTACACAGGTATTTCAACTTCTACTAATGCTACTACTGGTAAGAAAACTGATAGAGCTGGTTTGCAAGGAGAATTTGGTATCAATGCATTAACAGTGTTCGGAGTTACATCAACTTCTATTGCTGACCTTGTAACGATTCGAGTAGATTGCAATATGGTAACAGTCGCTTATTAATTAAGTGGTAGTCTAAATATTAATATATCGTATAACAAATTCAAAAAATTACAATTATGAAAACTATAAAATTATCAATTATATTATTATTTGTATCAGTATTCGCCATCACGTCTTGTTCTAAAGATGCAGGTTTCGAAGGTACAAATACAATTAAGGGTGCAGTATTACAAGGTACTACTCCAGTAGCAGGTGCAATAGTTCATATCGCTTTTGGTACTAAATCAGAAACAACAACTTTCGATGCTACTACAATTACTGATGCATCTGGAAATTACAAATTCGTAGGATTACAAAAGGGTGATTATTTTGTTGACGCAGAATACACAACTAATTTAAATATTTTACTTAGTTCAGGTGGTGCCGCAGTTACATTAGGTGGTACTAAGGGTGAAATCACAGTTGATTTAACAGTACAATAATAATTATGATAGTACAGGGTGAGGTAGGAATTATCTCACCCTGTTTTTATTACTAATCAAATCGAAAAATCGAATATGATACTCAATTACATCTACAAATCTATAGTCGTAGTTTTTTTATCGATTGCTTTTGTTGCTTGTGAAGAAGAATTTTTTCCCGCTCCACCCAAAGCTAAATCAGCTAAAGAAACAACTACTCTAGAAGCAACTTTTGTTGCAACACCACCCATTACATTGAGTGATGCCTATTGGAAAACTGCCGATTACCTGAAAGTTCCTGTAATCGATCTTAATAAAAATTTACTTTACCCAAATGGATATTTAAACATGACGGGTACCTATAATGGATTAACTTCCTTTAACGCTGGTGCAAATCCAAACGTGATTATGAAAGCAGCGTATGATAATGCGAAGATGTATCTATATGTAGAATGGACAGACAATGATTTAAGTCCAGCTAGCTTTGCTTCAATTTTAAATGGGCCTGTAGACCCCCAAAAAACTGATACTGCTGGTGGTTGGACTACTCAAGGGAATAGCGATAAATTTTCAATCGCGTTCGATATAAATAATGCTACTAGTTCTGCTGGAGCATTTTCAAATGTAGGTTGTGCAGCATCTTGCCACTCCAATAATATGCAAACCCTTTCGGGTTCTGTTGATCTTTGGAATTGGGATTTAGCCACATCAGAAGCCTTAGGTTATGCACACGATTGGTCAGTAAATAGTGCTACTGGAATACAAAGTGATGCAGGTAACATCATGGCCATTTTAAACAAATCAACTGCTAATGCACGCACTGCTCCAATTTACGAATGGAATGGAGTAGAGCAAACTATAACTAGACCTGATGGCAAATCAACAACATTAGACCCAGGGTACTACTTATATAATAAAACTGCCTTTATCGGAGATATTGCTGAAGGGAAAACAATTTATCATAATGCCGTATATGGTTGTAATCACTGCCATGGAGATTTTGGTGAAGGAAATGGTCCGTTCGGTGATGGTACTGCATTCGCAGCAGTAGGATTTGCTAGTAAATATTCTAGAGCAGCAATAAAATCTTTTTCTGCAAGTGAACTACATACTGGTAAACCTTATTGGAGTCAAATACCAGTTAATAAACAAGACGATCTTATCGCCTTCATTAAAGGAATGGGAAGTTTGCCTGGATTTACGTTAGCAGCACCAGATGGTAGCGCTGCCGATGTTTGGTCGGTTTCTAATGTTACAAGAAGTAGATTAAATACAATTTCAGCACATACACAATACAAAGTTATTTTGGTAAGAAATTTAGTGACTAGTAATGCTGACGATGCACAATTCAATATAGCTACATCTAAAACATATCCTTTTGGAATAGCGTTGATGGATGCCGATAGTAAAAATCACATTGGATCATTAAAACAAATACTAACATTTAAATAATTATAACGATGAGAATGTTTAAAATATTGATAGTATTCTTATTCTTTATGGGAGTATTATCATCATGCGAGAAAGAGTATTTTAGTGCTCCTCCATTTGACCCAAATGCATCGGTTAGTTTTGCTAACGATCTTCAGCCAATTTTTACGGCTAAGTGTATTGCAAGCGGTTGTCATAATGGTGCAGTTTCTCCAAATTTAACAGCCGGTCAAGCCTACGCAAATCTATTAGATAAAGGATTAGTTGATACCTTAAATCCTATACAAAGTATTTTAATGATTAAGCTAAATACGAACATGCCTCCAGGCAAATTACCTGCAGCTGATATCAATAAATTTTTAACCTGGATCACTCAAGGTGCTCAAGAAAACTAACCCAATCATGAAAAAATATTTCGAAAATATTATGAAAACTAGACACTCGATAAAAGTA
This sequence comes from Sphingobacteriales bacterium, assembly GCA_044337515.1. Taxonomy (GTDB): domain Bacteria; phylum Bacteroidota; class Bacteroidia; order Sphingobacteriales; family Sphingobacteriaceae; genus CAJBVG01. Next base: position 144,271 of record JBIINK010000001.1, read on the forward strand.
TTGATATTATTAATGCTTTCTATATTCAGTTCATATCAATCGTTTTCGCAAGAAACGGATAGTACTAATGTGGCTGTAGAAGAACCTAAAAAAAATAATCGCCCGGTAAAGGATATGTTTGAAAGCGCATGCATTTTAAATACTCAAACTACTGAAATCCCTACTGCGAATACCTTAGAGTTTATGATTCAACACCGTTTTGGTAAATTGAATTCTGAAGAATTTGACTTATTAGGAATGTATGCACCATCAAACATTCGTATCGGTTTGAGCTATTCTCTAACTAATAATTTATTGGTAGGTTTTGGTACTACAAAAAATAATAAACTTCAAGACTTAAATTGGAAATATGCCATTGTTAAACAAACACGTTCTGGTTCTATGCCACTAAGTGTAAGTTATTATGGTAACGTTGCTGTTGATGCAAGAAGTGATATGTATCCAAAAATTACCAACCGTTTATCTTACTATCATCAATTAATTTTAGCACGTAAAATCAATAAATCAATTTCTGTACAATTGTCGCCAAGCTACTCGTACTTTAATACGGTAGATTCATTAATTGAACGTTCGGGTTTCGGATTATCATTTAGTGGAAGAGTAAAAGTAAGAGAAGCAATGTCTGTAGTATTTGAATATGATCAACACTTTACAAAACAAGTAGAAACATTACTTCCTGTTAAACCTAACTTAAGCTTAGGTATCGAAACGGCAACCAGTGCACACGTATTTCAGATATTTATTGGAACTGCAGATGCAATAATGAATCAATACAATGAAATGTATAATACAAACGATTTTACTAAAAAAGACCTGTTAATCGGATTTAACATTACCAGGTTATGGAATCTTTAAATAATAATTGAACTAATTTTCTTCCTAAAAAGCCGCTTCTGCGGCTTTTTTTATGCAATTTTTATTCAAAAAAAGCTCTTTTCTTTCTTTTTTACCTCTTTTTTCACTTTTTTTCACTTTTTTTCTTGGCCTTGGAAGCCAATGTTTATCGGCATCTAACTATTAAACATGATTTATCTCATATTTCTCCGTGAGAATAGTCATAATAATGTCATGGAACTGAAAATACATTTGCCCTAAGAAAGTAGTTTAACAACACAAATTATTATTTACTTAATCAAATTATTATTATGAAAACAAAATCTCTGAGAGCAATGATTATCGCCATGAGTGGCGTATTTGCTATGGTAATGGTGTTTATCACCAGTTGCGTTAAAGAAAATCAAGTACTTGATTTGCCTGCAACAGTGACATCAAAAGCTGATCTTACTACAATTCTTACTAATACAGCACCTGTTATCGACGGTACTATAGATGCTGCTTGGAATGATGCACCGGTATTAACTACAACTACTCAAGTACCAGACGCTGGTAATGGAATGTTTGTTGGATACATTGGAGATCAATATCCAATTTCACTTCGTTCAATGTACGATGGAACTTACATTTATTTCTTAGCTGAATATGCTGATGCAACTAAAAGTGTTCAAGTTCAACCATGGTATTTTAATTCAACTACACATTTATGGGCTCAAGAACCAAATGCTAAAACATTTGATGCAAATGGTAATTTAACAAGAGAAGGTTGGGGAGAAGATAAATTAGCGTTCTTATGGAATATTGATCATTCTGTTGCAAAATTTGATGCGCAAACTTGCTATGCTAGTTGCCATATGTTTACACCATACTTAGATCCTACTACTACTCCAGCTACAATGGTTGCTAACCAAAGTGGAAATCACTACACTAATGGTGCAAGTGAAAAAATTGATATGTGGTGGATGAAAATCGGAAGAGATCCTCTTCATGGTCAACTTTCTGATGAGTACCAAGATTGGGCTGGTGGTCCATCAATCACAACTTTAGTTGGTGGTAAAGGAAACGGTCGTCATCAAGATGATCAATCAGTTTCTGGTGCTGCAACAACTTATCCATATGGTCCTACTTATTCTTCAAATGCAAGTGGAACTGGTACAAGTACTAATACTCAAAAATTAAACATCACTGGTAAAACTCCAGTAGTTTCAGTTTCTGTTCCTAAGTATATTATCCCTGGAAGAACTGATTACTATTATATCTTATTATCAGAAGTTACAGCAGGTACTGCTAAAACAGTTACTGCAGTTGACTCATTCGGTGTACTTACTTTAAGTGATGGTTCTACAATTGATCCAAACGTTGGAACAGATTACAAAAGAATTGGTGATGTAATTTACGGTGGACATGGTTCAAAAGTTATTCCTAGTTATGTTTCTGCTCCTTTAACAAATGGACGTGCAGATATTTCTTGCCAAGCTGTTTACACAGGTTCTACTTGGGTTATCGAATGGAAACGTTTGTTGAAAACTCCAGGCGTACTAAAACAAGATGTTGATTTTTCTACTTTAGAAGACCAACCATTTGGTGTTGCAATATTCAATAAATCAAACTACCAACACGGTATTAGACCAAACTTAATGTTGAAATTTCAAAAATAATTTTTGCAATAAATAACAAATTAATTAAATGATTTAAATAAATAAGATCATGTCATTAAAAAAAATCGTGATAGAAATGCTGGTAATTGCCATTCCTGTCATTGGCTTGCAAAGTTGTTATGAAGTTGCTACGGTACTCCCAGATACAAATGTGGAGATTACTACCGACGTGAGTTTTAAAACTGATATCGTACCTGTTCTAAATCAAAATTGTAGCATGAGTGGCTGTCATAATACTGGTGGAATTAAACCAGATTTGTCTGACGCAAATGCATTCAGTTCTTTGGAAAAAGGAGGATATTGGGACTCTAATACACCAGAAAATAGTAGTATCTATTTATGGTTAACTGGCAAAAAAAGTTCAATAATGCCGCCAAATGGAAACAATAATCCATCTAACATTAATCAATATATGTTAGCCTGGATAAAACAAGGTGCTAAAAATAATTAATAATCAACATCATGAAAACACTTTCAAATAAATATTCATATTACTTACAGTGTTTTATCATAGCTGTTTGCTTCATCGCAATGGGGAATGTTTCCTTAGCTCAAGATAACACTGAAGTAACGCCGGTTGTTAAAAACGAACCGGTTAAAAAAACCTTTATCGGTAATTTACTTATCGATAACCAAACCTGTATGGTTCCGGTGAAAGGTGTATTCGAATTTGTGATTCAACATCGCTTCGGTGTAATCAACAATGGATACAAAGATTTCTACGGTTTATATGCACCATCTAATATTAGATTAGGATTTAACTATACTCCAATCGAAGATTTACAAGTTGGTTTTGGTTTTACAAAAGAAAGATTAATGTGGGATGGTAACTTAAAGTATGCAATCATCAAACAATCGAAAGTTGGTGGTTCTCCAGTAAGTGTTACTTACTACGGAAACTTTGGTGTAGATACTCGTCCGAAAGAAGGAAACTTCGTGAACAACGCAGATCGTTTATCATACTTCCATCAATTAATATTTGCTCGTAAAATCAATAAAAAACTATCGCTACAGGTTTCTCCAAGTATCTCTTGGTATAACAACGTAGATGGCTACATTAGCTCTGATGGTTCAATAAAAGCAAAATCAGAAAACTTACATTTTGGAACAGCTTTCATGGGTTGCTATGCTGTTAATGATAACTTCTCTGTAATTGCAAATTACGACCAACCCTTTACTCAACATCCAACTAACAATCCCAATCCTAATATTAGTTTTGGTTTCCAAGTTGGTACTGCTACACATACATTTCAAATGTTCTTAGGTAACTACCAAAGTATAGTTCCACAATTGAATAATATGTATAACAAAAATGACTATTCAAACAGTCAATATGTAATCGGATTTAATATCACTAAGCGTTAATAAATATTTCACAATTGAACATTAACAGGAGAGGTTACCAATTGGTAGCCTCTTTTTTTTTGCCCTCTCAAACCAGAGTTTTAGAATAGAAATATGACATAAATCATATTTCTCCGTGAGCATTGTCATAATATATAAATGACTAAACAGATAAATTTGGTACTATAAAACAAGATATTCTTTATAAAATATAATTTTTACAATATGTCAGACACTCCAGACAAAAAAAATAACCAAGAGGATAACGATTCGGGAAGAAGAGACTTCCTTAGAATGGGTATCCTTACTGCCGGCTTAGCTATAGCTGGTGGTGGTTTACGTAAAGTATTTTCAGAGGAACATTCTGCCGGTGGCGAAAAAGTACAAGCAATGACAGCGGATGGGAAACTAATTGAAGTTAGTTCTTCTCATGTAAGCGAAGTGAATTGCTGCGCTGCTCCTTCAGCAGAATCGAGAGTCGGAATACCAGGTAAAAAGTATGTCATGGTAATTGACCTTTCTCGTTGCAAAAATGCAATGAAATGTCAGAAGGCTTGCCAAAAACATCACTTATTACCAACACATGATAAATATCTAAAAGTATACAAGATGCAGGATTCTCCTGAAGCATCACCTTATTGGATGCCGAAACCTTGTTTACATTGTGATAAACCACCATGTGTTAAAGTTTGTCCAGTTGATGCTACTTTCAAACGTAGCGATGGTTTAGTGTTAATCGATAACGAACGTTGTATTGGATGTAGATTCTGTATGGCTGCTTGTCCTTATTCAACTAGAACATTTAACTGGGATGAGCCTCTACAACCTGCAAATATTGATGAATACACTTATTCTCCTGAGTCAAGTACTCCTCGTAAAAAAGGAACAGTGGAGAAATGTGACTTCTGTCCTGATATGTTAAAACAAGGTCTTTTACCACATTGTGTTTCGGCTTGCCCTAATGGTGTTTACTATTTTGGTGATGCAAACGAAGACACCGTAACTAATGGTGATGAGACATTAAAATTCAGACAATTAATAAAAGATAAAGCTGGTTATAGATATATGGAATCGCTAGGTACAGAACCAAGTGTTTATTATTTACCTGCTGTAAATCGTTTGTTCCCATTCGAAGAAGAAGCACCAACTGAAAACATATGAAAGATTTAGAAAAACCACATAACGAATCCGAAGCAATAGAAATGCTTCATCGTTACAATGAAGATGTACTTCCTCAAAAATTTGGGAAAGCTGGTATGATATGGGTTTCGTTCTTGCTAGCTCTTATTGTGATTGGACTTTATAACTACGTGCAACAACTACGATATGGTTTAGTGGTAACGGGTTTAAGCGATACTGTTTCTTGGGGTATTTATATTTCAAACTTCGTGTTCTTTGTTGCAATCAGTTTAGTAGGTTCTTTAATCACTGCAGTTTTACATTTACTAAATGTAAAATGGCGTGCACCACTAACTCGTATTTCTGAAGTTATTGCAGTTTCTGCAATCGTGTTTGCAGGATTAATTATTATCGTTGATATGGGTCGCCCAGATCGTTTACTAAACATGTTCATCTATGGTCGTATTCAGTCGCCAATAGTATGGGATGTTATAGTAGTTATGACGTACATGACGATTAGTGTGTTGTTGTTATACTTCCCTTTAATACCAAGTATTGCGTACTGCAGAGATCACATGAAAAGTGTTCCGAAATGGCAACATAAAATGTACACGATATTAGCTTTAAATTGGAAAGATACCAATGGTCAATACGCGATAGTTAGCAAAGCGATAAAAATCTTATCTATTATGATTATCCCTGTTGCATTAAGTATTCACACGGTAACGTCGTGGTTGTTTGCAACCACTTACAGACCAGGTTGGGATAGTACTAACTTTGGTGCTTACTTTGTTGCAGGTGCATTCATGGTAGGAGCTGCTTCGGTAGTTGCTGCAATGTATATCTTACAAAAATTCTACAAAAATTACGATCAATATTTTACCGATAAACATTTTGACCGTATGGGTAAATTACTTGTTCTACTTTCTTTCGTTTATCTCTATTTTTCAGTGAATGAATATTTCATCCCTGGATATAAAATGAAAGGCGAGGAAGCTGAGCATTTGAAAGAGTTATTTGTTGGGCATTATGCTCCTATGTTTTGGACAGTTCAGATTTTTGGTATGATTATTCCAATTATTGTTTTGTTGTTCAAAAAAGGTAGAAAGCCTTTCCCGATTTTTATCATGGCTATTTTTGTTATTCTAGGCGCATGGTTCAAAAGATATTTAATTGTTGTTCCTACTATGTTACATCCATTAACTCCAATGGATCGCTTGCCAGAAGCCGCTAAACATTATATGCCAACATTTGCGGAATGGTCAATTACTTCTGCTTCTTTAGCAGGTGCACTATTGCTCATCACTCTGTTCGTTCGTTACTTCCCAATTATTTCAATATGGGAGTTAGCTGAAGAAAGAGATATTCCACATCACACCATTTATAAGCATTTAAATAAATAGCTATGAAAAAGTATATCACATTAAATAGAAACTTTGTTGCGATACTTGTTTTAGTCATCAGCTTTATTGCGATGAATGTAAACGCATTCGCACAAGAAGATTCTACTTCAGAGAAGCAAAGTGCTTCGATGAGTCTAAGCTATAAAATAGTAAATGGCATAAAAACCTTAAAGGTATCTGTTGAATCTAGAGTAGATGGTAAGCGTGAGCCTGTAGAAAACTTAATCGTAAATCTTTATTTAAATGAAATTAAGAAATACGATACGACAACAATTACTGGTTGGATGGGGAATTTAGTAACCAATAAAGAAGGTGTTGGTGAATTTAAATTCACTGAACGATTTAATGAGCTTACTAAAAATATGCATGAGTTCCATTTCTTAGCAACATCAAATAGCGACTTAAGATATGAGGATGCTGAAGCAGAAACTTATATTTATGATGTATTTGTAAAGCTTGATGTTGTAACTGAAGATTCAATCTCTACTGCAACAGCTACTCTTACAAAATTTGTGGATGGGGTAGAAGTACCACTAGCAGAAACGGAAATAAAACTTTTTGTAAAACGCACATTTGGTTTATTCCCATTTGGCGAAGAAGGCGTTGTAACAGATGAAAATGGTCAAATTATTGCAGAAGTGCCAAGTGATATTATTGGGTTTTCAGATAAAACTTTAACACTTATTGCTCGCTATGAAGATCCTGATTATGATGGTAAAATTGAGGCTTCTCAAAGTATTCCTTGGACAGTAATGCCCTACGAAAACGAAGAAATGGCTAGATCTTTATGGTCAACAGGACATAATGCTCCAATCCCTTTAGTTGTTGCTTCAGTTACTATTATTTTGTTCATTTGGGGATTAATTTTGTACCTTGTTACTTTGTTATTCAAGATTAAAAAAGAAAGTAAGGCTTAGTTTATTTATAGGATTTTTCACTAAACACATATACATATGAAAAAAATAGTTAACAGCAAATTTTTAACATTCGCACTTACCCTATTATTTTTAGGTTGGGTAAATTTAGCATTCGTAGCTTCACCAGATGGTGCTAAACCTTGGAATGTTCCAGATGCCGCTAAAAAAGTAAAAAACCCTACATCTAAAACTGATGCAGAAGGCTTAGCAGATGGAAAAGCATTATGGGCAAAACATTGTAAATCATGCCATGGCGCTAAAGGTCTTGGTGATGGTCCTAAATCAAAAGAATTGGATACAGATTGCGGTGACTTCAGTGTGAAAGCAGTTCAATCACTTTCTGATGGAGAATTGTATTACAAAATTAAAGAAGGAAGAGATGATATGCCTTCGTTCAAAAAGAAAATTACTGATGACGAAGAAATTTGGCACATTGTAAATTTCATGAGAACAATGGCGAAATAGTTAAACTAAGTTCATTTAAAAAAACCGAGCAGAGATGCTCGGTTTTTTTTTGTTAGTAAATTTAGCTATATTCGATATAGTCATATGGCAAAGCTTAAGAATATACTAAACCTGCCTTCACTCACAAAGGAAAACTCATTAAAAACTTTAGTTGAGAATAGGACTGTATATAACCTTGAGAACTGTGAGCTCAATCTTTTTGAAACGTACCAGAAATCTATTTTAGTTCCCTTGAAATTTAACGACCTGGTTGTAACGTCAATGCTTCGTGGTAAAAAAGTGATGCACTTGTTTGAAGACCCTGCATTTGATTACTTACCCGGAGAATCTGTTATCGTACCCGCTAATATTGAGATGGTCATTGATTTCCCAGAAGCCACCTTTAACAAACCAACTCAGTGTTTAGCCTTAGCTATAGATAATCAAAAAATCGTCAGTACCCTCAATTACCTAAACGAGAAATACCCTAAATCTGGTAATAATGATTATTGGAAGCTCGACGAACAAAATTATTTCTTCAATAATAATGAAGATTTAGCCAATACCATTAATAAGTTAATTACCATTTGTCAAAGTACAGATCTTACGAAAGATATTCTTGTCGACATTACTCTTCAAGAATTGTTAGTCCGAATAATACAAACGCAAACTTTAACAACTATAGACAAGTCAGAGTGTAAAATCGCGAACAGTCAATTGAAATATATTGTTGAAGCTATTCGAAAGAATTTATCCGACAAGCTGAACTTAAAAGCTATTGCTAATTCATCAGGACTTAGCATGCCAACTATGTACAGAATGTTTAAAAGAGAATTGGGGATAAGTCCGATAGAGTTTATAATTATTGAGCGCATTAAACATGCAAAGAGTTTATTAAAAGACAACACCCTCTATATTAAAAATGTTTCCTATGAATCTGGTTTTATAGATACCAATTACTTTATTCGCACCTTTAAACACTACGAAGGAATAACGCCTAAACAATATCAACAGTTAACGCATAAAACTAATACTGATTAATCTTCTAAGTAACGTAGAGGGCTAAGTTTGCTTAATTCTTCTTCTGTAAATATTCTCGATTGTGTTAAGAACCTTAATCCCATTGGTATTTCCAACGAAAAGCTAGAGCCTCTTCCTTGTGTTACATGTATAGTTAAATGAGTATATTTCCAATATTCAAATTGGTCTTTATTCATCCAAAATTCACACCCTTCAATTTCGCCTAAGCAAACATCGCTATTGCCGATTTTGAAATCACCTTTTTCAAAACACATGGGTTGAGAACCATCGCAACATCCACCACTCTGATGAAACATTAGTTCTCCAAATTTAGCTTTTAGCTTTACGATTACTTCCGATGCTTCTGGTGTTATACTAACTCTTGAAATCATAATTATAAATATAAAAAAATACCGATAAAGAATTTCTCAATCGGTATTTCTGTTCTGTTGTTATTGATTAAAAGAACCCTAATTTTTGTTTGTTGTAAGAAATCAACATGTTTTTAGTTTGACGATAGTGGCCTAACATCATTAAGTGATTCTCTCTACCAAATCCTGATTTTTTGTATCCTCCAAATGGCGCATGAGCAGGGTAGTGGTGGTAACAGTTTACCCAAACTCTACCTGCTTGTATAGCACGTGGTACTTGATACAATTCATGAGCATCTCTAGTCCAAACACCAGCACCTAATCCGTACATGGTATCGTTTGCAATAGCAATAGCTTCTTCAGTAGTTTTGAAAGTAGTAACACAAACAACTGGTCCAAAAATTTCTTCTTGGAAGATTCTCATTTGGTTATGTCCTTTAAATAATGTTGGTTGAATGTAGTAACCACCAGCTAATTCGCCATCTAATTTTTGTACATCACCTCCACATAATATTTCTGCACCTTCTTCTTTACCAATTTTCAAATACGATTGTATTTTCTCGTACTGATCATTAGAAGCCTGTGCCCCCATCATAGTATCCGAATCTAATGGATTACCCATTTTAATTGCTTTTGTTCTTTCAATTACTCTCGACATGAATTTGTCGTAAATGCTTTCGTGAACTAAAATTCTAGAAGGACAAGTACAAACTTCACCTTGGTTTACCGCAAATAATACAGCTCCTTCAATTGCTTTATCAAAAAAATCATCATCATGATCTGCAATAGATGGGAAGAAAATATTTGGCGATTTACCACCTAATTCCATAGTAACAGGAACTAAATTCTCCGATGCGTATTGCATAATTAAACGACCTGTAGTTGTTTCTCCAGTGAATGATACTTTAGAAACACGAGGAGACTGAGCTAATGGTTTACCTGCTTCTGGACCGAAACCTGTAACGATATTTATAATACCTGCTGGAATTACATCTTGTAATAATTCCATTAAGCATAAAATTGAAGTTGGAGTTTGTTCAGCTGGCTTCACTACGGTACAACAACCTGCAGCTAATGCTGGTGCAATTTTCCATGTAGCCATAAGTAATGGGAAGTTCCATGGAATGATTTGTGCTACAACGCCTAATGGTTCGTGTAAACAAATACTAACTGTAGTCTCATCATGCTCAGAGATTGTTCCTTCTTCTGCACGAATAACTCCTGCGAAATAACGGAAATGATCAATACATAATGGTAAGTCTACGTTAATGGTTTCTCTAATTGGCTTCCCATTATCAATAGTTTCAATGGTAGCTAACAATTCCAAATTTGCTTCCATTACATCAGCAATTTTGTTTAAAATACTTGCACGGTAAGCTGGAGAAGTTTTACTCCAAGTTGCAAATGCTGTATGAGCTGCATCTAAAGCTAATTCTACGTCTTCTTTGCCCGAACGAGCCGCTGTAGTGAACGCTTTTCCGTCAATCGGACTTATGTTCTCAAAATACTCTCCGCCTACTGGAGCTACAAATTTACCACCTATGAAATTCTCATAGCGTGGCTTAAAGTTGGGTCTAGTTTTTGCCATTTTGATATTTGTTTGTTTTAAGTATTAACAAATATTCCAATTTACAGCTCCCCTTTGTAGCAGTATTAATTCAAAAAGTAGCATTATTACATCATGTCACTTATTGATATTACTTGTATTAATACTTTTTTACCTATATTTATTCAATAAGTATTTAATTCAATCATCATGGCTAAAGAAAAAAGCGTAAAAAAAGAAGCTAAGAAAGCTCCAGCTTTAACTCCTAAAGAAAAGAAATTAGCGAAACAAGAAAAGAAAGCTAAGAAAGACTACTAGAGTAATGAGTATTGGGTAATGAGTAGTGAGAAATTACTCATTACTCATTACCCACTACTCAATACCCAAATAAGCGTACTGCTTATCGCCAACAAACCTTTCATCTGTTAAGGTTTTCAAAAAAGCGATGATTGCTTTTTTATCCTGTTCCCCTAAATCAATCTTCATTTTATTATTTGTAGAGTAATGGAATAAGACCATTTGTAAATTCTTGTATCGCCCATCGTGCATATAAGGAGAAGTCAATGCGATATTACGTAAGCTTGGCACTTTAAATAGCAAAGAATCTTTAGGATTAAGAGTAATTCCCATTCTACCTAAATCGTTTAGCGTTGGGTCAACTGCTAAGCCATTATTTTTAAAGCTATAGTTGCTGAACATCGGTTCGGTATGACAAGCATTACAATTTTTCTTAAATAGTGAATATCCTTTTTCTTCTAACTCACTAAATTTAATCTGACTATTCTTCTTTTTTACTTGATCGTATTTCGAATTGGAACTCACTAATGTTAAGCAGAATTGTGCAATCGCTTTACTTACTCGTTCTCCTGTAATAGTTGTGTCGCCATAGGCTAAAGAAAATTCTTTTTTATATCGTGTATCTTTTTTTAAAGTATTCACAACATTAGCTATGCTATTATCCATTTCATCATGATTCTCAATGGGAGCAAGGGCTTGAGCATCGATATAATGAATGGCTCCGTCCCACATCAATGATTTCGACCACGCTAAATTGACTAAGGCGATGGAGTTGCGTTTCCCAATTCGGTTATCAATACCATGACTCAAATCATGATCAATATGTGTAAATCCTGTGTTCTGTAAATGGCAATTCGCGCAGGAAATCGTGCCATCTCTTGATAATTTCGGTTCGTAAAATAATAGTCTTCCTAATTTAATTTTTGCACTATCTAATGGATTTTTTTTGAAATCATAGGTAGGTTTAGGCCATGTGCTTGGATAAGATAGTTCTACTTCTTTTTTTATTTTAAAAGAAATAATTATGAATGAAATTACAATGATAACTAGATACTTCATTTTATTTATTGCCAAAGGCTAATATCATTTTCTTTGATAATTCTACAGCTTGCTTGCCAGGAATCATCATAGTATTCTCTTTAGTTAGATCTATGGTAGAAAAAAACAAATCTAACTCAACATAAATATCTTTCGAATAATTATTGGAAGCCGGATAAATTAGCGTCTGTATTGGGTATTCTCCTTCTTTGAACCCACCAATATGGTATTGGAATTTATGATGGCGTGTAGGGCACGAGGGACTTGTTCCTTCTAGTTTTAAATTGATGTACCCACTTTGCCAAGTCCAGTACATCCCTTTTGTAGGGTCTAAATCTCCAGAATGTATCCCTTCTTTGTTTGTAGAACTGTCGACTCCAATGGAGAATGAAATGGAGTTGAATAGTAAATGAGATGGGACAAATGTTGATGCTGTAAATACTGAGTCTTCGCTTAAATCAATTAATTTAAAAAGGTGTTTATTTTCATAAACCAATTGGTCATTTTGCTTTAATTTTAAATCGCTGATGTAGAATTTAAAGGTTTCTATTTCAACACTATCTTTTGTGACAGTTTTTAAATGAAATGTTAATTCAAACGGAATTTGTTTTTGGGCAAATGCAGTAGTTGAAAAGAAATATAAAACAAGAATTATTAAAAATGTCGATGACCTTTTAATTTGGTTTTTTCCTTCCAAAAAGTGCAGCAAGTTCATGTGTTAAATTTTGAAAATCCTTTAGTTGATCACCTTTACAAATTAAGGAAATTTCTTTAAAATGAGCAATATGCGTTTCTTCGATGTGTTTTTGTACAGTATTGATTTGAGCTATAATGGAATCCGAAACAGTTTGATTTGAGTCTAATGAAGAGTATAATTTTGCCTTCAATGTGCTAATTTCATTCTCATCATGGCGTATCGATGTTCGATGCGATTCAATAAGTATATCGTATTGTTTTACTTGCTCTTCATTAAAGTGAAGTTTTTCGATGATGATATTACGTGGACCATTAGGTGGGAATGGCTTCATGAAATGTAGTGCAATCAATGAAACGTTCGAAATCAGTAAAATGACGATTATAATGATGTAATATTTTTTCCTTTCCATTTCCTTAATTAATATAACGAGTACGAATTATTGAGATGAAGTAAACTAGCTAAATCATAGCTATTGGTATGGCTAGAAATAGGGTTTACATAGATAATGATGATAAAAACTACAATTGCAAAACAAGGAATTGCCCAATAAACCATTTCTTTATTTTCAATTTTTGTAATACTTTTTTCTATTTTATGTAGAATCTTAGCATACAGAAACGGGGAAACTTCTGTTTGTTTAATTCTATCTAATGGTGCTAATGTGTCTTTCATAATATTCTTTTAGACGATGTTTTATCTCTAATCCTTCGAATAATCTAGTGTTTTATAGAGGTTTTGTTTAGCTCGTTGAATGAGGGATTCAACGGCCTTAGGACTAATTTCCATGATCTCAGCGATTTGATTTTGAGTTAAATGCTCTATTTTATGAAGTATGATGGCTGTCTTCTGGTTTGATTTTAATGAATTAATAGCATCGAAAATTCGTTTTAGGGATTCTTTTTGCTCTAAAACCACTCCAGGATGATTGAATTCAGCAGCTTCAAACTTAATCTCCATACTTTCTTCTTTGTAAATCGATTGAATATAGGCGAACCTTTTTTTTCGCTTCTGAGCTTTAATAAAGTCTAAACACTTATTTGTGGTAATTCGATAAATCCAAGTAGAGTAGGTGGATTGGTTCTCAAATTTTGAAAGGTTTTGGTGTATAGATACAAAAACATCTTGCACTACTTCCTCCGCATCTTCTTTGTTTTGAAGGTATTGAAGAGCAAGATTATAAGATAAATTTGAATACTCGGTATATAATTGCTGAAATGTCAAATCCCAAATCCCAAATGTTTTTCTTATGACAATTATTACCACTAAAGGTTTAATTAATCATAAAAAAAGCGGCACTATAATGTGCCGCTAACACTGAACAATAAACTATGAAAAATTTATTGTTTGATAAATTTTCTTCTTAAAATTGAATCTTTAGAAATGACTTCTATGATATAGATGCCCGAATGAATAGAGGAAACATTAATTTCAGCATGTTGATGATTTATAGATGTACTGTCTTGTAAAATTATTCGTCCTGATTGATCTATAATTTTGTATTCAAAAGTTTTATTATCCCAATTAGATGAAGTCGTAATGTTTAAAATACTACTGCTTGGATTTGGGTATAAAATTAGTTTATCAGAAAAATTAGTATTATCAATTCCTATGTTTACATCACCTATTAATATTGCGAATCTATTCTTACCATAAGAAGAATTATCAGAAGTAATCATAAAATTATATTGTGGGTAAATTTTACAATTGGTATACGTGTTTAAATATTTATCCCATAGCACAACATCGGTAGAACTTGGGATGCTTTCTAAACCTGAAAAACTTATTTGATGATGAGTGGTCATTACTTCATTACCATTATAACTAAACACTGCCAATGGGATTGTATCTATAGCTGTAGGATAATTTCTTGCATCAATATTGAGGTTGATATTATCTTTTGATAAGGTATATATATTTAGTGCATCATTAAACCATTTATAGGCATCATGCTCATCTTCACCTAATGCACTTGCATTTTCATCTAAAACTAACAAAGTCTCATCAATAAAAGTGCTATCATTAGAAACTCCAATTTTTAGTATAGGTAGTATATTCTGCGAACTGCTATTTGATTTAAAATAGTTGTTACCTGGATTGTCAGATTTACAGGTTTCTTTAAAAGTTATAGAAGGGTTAGCTGCGGTTGCTTTTACAAAGAATCCTTGACTAGATGCAATATATTGAGTTATAGAATTAGTGCCTGTATGTAATGTTGCATCATAAATACCATATAACCCAGTATTCGGATTGTAAGACCAGAATTTATTTTGAATATTTGTTTTTGTTAAATTGCCACTTTCAAAATCTATCGCACTAGCATACGGATTTCCAACTAGATTAAATCCATCGGAAGTAGAATTATTAGTATTCGTATAAGATAAAGTTTTTGTTATATCACCTTTATTTAATATCCCTGTATAATCAATAGTCACATTATCTGGCTCCGTCCAATTTAAATAAGGATTAGTTAACGTTCTACTACCTCTTACAAAAACTTCAAAACCTACACCCGTTGCAATGTTATTATTTATAGAATTCGGATCTGTCCATCCATTAGAGGCAGCCCCTGTGGTTGATTCCGTATACGTTCTTAGAGATGCTGTATTTGCAGGGTTTAATGGGTTGATATCAAACCCTCCAGCAGCACCAGTAGGTGCTGTGATTAGAATATCATCAATCAATTGAGTCAAGCTCATTAAACTAATGTCGTTTGTTGCAAAACTTAAGAATCTCCATTTACGTTTCCCCGGCCCACCAGGAATAAATCGTTCTACATTTACATTCCCTATTACTCCATAACTTGTATTGGATATCGCAGCTACTCTTGCAGTTCCATTGGCATCTGATTTTAATGTTAATTTATCGTTTGACTCTAAATTACCTTGTGTGATCGTTAGCGTGCCTGTAAGGTTTATGAAATTAGTTCCTAAACTTAGATTTGTATTTCGATTAAAGTTTATATTTTTAAAGGTAGGAGTAGATTCGAATAGTGAATTAGGTAAAGTAAATGCAACGCTATTCGAATTAATTTCACCAAAACTCAAAGTACTTGTGCTACCCATTTCTAAATAACCTGACGTTTTCGAAATAGGTGTATTGTTTGAACTACTAATATCTATTTTGTTGGATACAATTAATTTCCCGCTGGTTAGAATTAATGAATTATATATCCCAAAATCATCTAGAGTCACTGTGCAATTATTTTTAACGCTAATATTATTAAAATATCTATTTGTGTTATCGATATATATATCACCGATATTGTCATTAGATTTTGAAAATTCTAGAGAAGTTAAATTATTTATTGAAGAGCTGCTTCCTAAAATCTTACCTGTTCCAGAAACTGAACAATTTAGGTTTAGAGTTGACGAGTTACCAATTTGTAACTGAGTACCAGCATTCAGTAATAAACTAGAATTTATAGTGTTTTTTTTCCAAAATGTTTTAATCCCATTTCCGCTTAATATCAAGTTATAAAAAAGATTTTCATTCGAAACTTCATTAAGAATTGACTGTGATGAATTTCCATTTAGATGAACTGTTCCATTCGAAAAATCCATTATCCCGAATCCTGAATTTGTTATATTTCCACTAAATGTACATATAACATTTGAAGCAAAATTGAATTTCCCATTACTATTAATTGTAAAATCGCCACCAACAAACAAATTTGTGTTAAGGCTAAGAATTGCATCACCTGAAATGGTGAAATTTCCGATTATGTCTATGTCGCTTGAAATAATATGATTTCCAGTACCAGAAATTTCTAAATGATAGTAATCTGTGTTAATAATATTGTGTGATGTAGAACTAATATAATTTACAGAATTAGGATTTGAATAGGCATCTAATAAACTAATCGAATGATTTTGATTTCCGGTAAAATAAATTGTTCCTGAGTTGATTAGTGAACCGGTACCAGATAAAACTTCCTGAAGTGTAATTGTGATTAAATTTGTAATGCTCCCAATAATTTCCAAGTTCTTAAATGTAAGTGCATTCGTACTATTAATGGTTTTGTTTGTTCCTGTAAATGTATATTTTCCACTCCCTAATTCAGAGGTCCAGTTGTTATCAAAATTCCCTCCAATTGTTACATCTTCATTTATATAATTACTAAAAGTGCCCCCAGCTTTTATGGTAAAGTCCTGATGAATTGTTTTTGTACCAACAATACTACTTATATTAAAAAAGGATTCACTTTCTAAATCATCTCCAATGATTAAATTACCATTAATGGTTAACGAATTCGCAGAACATGTAAATACTCCCATTTCTTCAACATTCATATTTCCATCTACTAACACATCTGCAGTAGTAGTAAAATTCACACTCCCTTTTATGGTAAAATCAGAACTTACATTCAGTGCAGGGAGGACGTAAGTGCCCGATCCCGAAAGTATTAAGTTGTAATAATCGCCCACTTCAATTTGTGGTGATACATTAGTGAAATTTATAGTAGAATTTCCTGGTATAAATATTCCATTTGTCTTTGAGAAAACACTCGTAATATTAGTAATACTATTACCACCATTTAATGTATTATTAGTTAGTCTTATCGAATTAAATTGATGTGAAAATACACTCGAGCCGAGATTTAAAATACCATTTCCAGAATTTAATGTAAGTAAATCGGCACTTACATCCCCTGTAAATGATGCAGTACCTGTAGTTTTAGAAAAAGTGATAGTAGATGTAGTTGTGAGTTTCCCAATATATTGATTCATTTGGTTGCCCGTAATTTCTATACTTGATGAACCTGCATTGAAATTGCCGTTGTTAATAAAATCTCCATTAAATGTCAAGCTATAATTACTGGTTACAAGTGAAGAACCAACATCTATTGTTAATTCAGCATCCGTATTTAGTGATTTGGATGCATTTAGAGTAATTATACCAGTATTACTAATTTGAACACCACCTGTTGGAGAAAATGAGTTAGGCCATTCGAAACTACTTACCGTTCTATTCGAACTAGTGTTATAGATTAATTTAGCATTTGTTCCATAGGTAATGGACTGTCCTATGCTTGCTGTACCCTCTATTTGGAAATTATTATTAACTGTAGATCCGGTTACCGTTTTTACTCCAGCATTTGAAATTACTAAATTATAGTATGTTGCTGACTTACATGTTTGAGTACTACTTCCATCATATGTAATTGTACTGCTCGAGCCAGGATTTAGTGTAAAATTACTAGAGACAGTCCCTCCAAAGTAAAGTTTTCCGGCTCCTGAAATACTTATAGTTGTTCCTGATGAGTTGGTAGAAGTATAGTTGGACGTAATATCTAATGTGCCATTAGTGATATTAATATTGGTTTTTCTAGTCGCGATAGTTCCAGATGTAATTAGAGTATTGCAATTTAGGGTTCCGTTATTAATATTTAAAGTAGAAGTTATATTAGTGTTTGGGGTTTGCATATTTACTGTCCCAGTACTCGTTAAAGTACAATTATCATTAATATTAAGTGTTGAATTTGATGAAGCGATGGCAAATGTTAATGATGCACATGTGTAATTAGCATCTACAGTTATGGTATGCCCACTACTTATCGTTACCGCATCAATTGAAACTACTCCTCTGGAATTCCAGCCAGCATTCATTGTGGAAGAAGCATTGGCAACTAGTGTTAGACTTGTGTTGCTTTCAATACTAGCAACAGTTCCAATAACAACATTTGATGTGTTTAGAATTTGATTGCCTGCTCTCAGAGTAGTCGTAAAGCTTGCTAAACTAGTGCCTGTAACAGTTTTAGAATTTGTAGATGTAGTTATTGTCCCATTTGTAGTTCTAGAAATTATTGACCAGGTAGACGGATTGCTCCAATTCCCTGATGTTACAGAGGTGACATTCGCCGCAAATAAATTTAAAGATGAGAACAAAATCAATAGAAATACTAAATTTTTTGTTGCCGATTTGATTATCCTCGTTTTCATTTTTTATGAATTTTGAAGATGGATAATCAAAAGCTATGCTTATAACTTAGAATTCATACCTTATTCCAAATTAGATTACGATATTCTCAATTGGAATTTTTTAGTTTTGAAACAATAGTATTTATACTATAAAATTGAATTTTTATTACACAAAATTAGTCTCTGGGCAGTTTGGGTATTCCCAAAATAAACTGAGTTGGCTAAAAATTGGAAGCATTTTATCATGTTTTCAAGCATTTTCAGTCCCAAAACTGCATTAATGACCAAAGAAAAGTTGAAATAGAAAACAAAATATTCAAATATTTTGTTAGTTTAGAAAATACAAGCGCTTAATAAATTTAATTATACACAACATCTCAACAATATGTTTACTCTCCAACATAAAAGTTTGAAGCTTTTGTTTTTTGCATTATTATTATCAATTAATTGTTTTGCCAGTAATGTAATGGATTCATTATTGTTAGTTACAAAAACAAATTCTGATAAGAAAAATGTTGCTGAGGCATATGCTCAATTATCTTCGATTTATACCAATCGAGCAAATTATGATTCAGCAAGTTTGTGCTTAAATAAATCTTTTGAGATTTATAATACACTTAAAGAAGAACGTAAAATAATTGATTGCTATTTACAATTTGGTATCATAGAATCGTACAGAGGAGATTATCCTCACTCTGCGAATTATTTGTTGAGGTGTTTATTGTATGCCGAAAAATTCAAAGATACAACAGTGTTGTATGCTGTATGTATTAACCTTACATCAGTATATTCAGCATTAGAAGAATACAATAAGGCGAATTATTATTTGTCTAAAATTAATAAGGATGATCTAAACAAAGACATCAATCTTAAAGTAAACTATTTAGGAAACAAAGGGCAAATTGAATACGAATTAGGAAATTATTCATTAGCACTAAAAAATCTTGAAGAGGGGATATCACTTTTTGACAGAAATACTCCAGATGTTAATTTAATACAATTACTAATTCTAACTGGCGATTGTGCCGTAAAATTAAATCAGAATTCTAAAGCGAATCAATATTATTCAAACGCGCTTACATTAGCGAATAAAGGTATATTCCCTGTTCAACTTGCCCATATTTACTACGGCTTAGCAAAGGTGAATACCTCGAATAATCCTGGCTTATCCCTATCATTCGCAAAAAAATCTCTAGGATTAGCGGTTAAATATGAAGTATTGGATTTAATTGCCAATAATCATAAATTAATGAGTGAAGTTTATTCTGCGCAAGGAAATGATAAGTTAGCATTAGCTGAATATAAATTATATGATGTTGCTAGTGATAGTGTTTATAGTATAGATGCTAAAGAAAGCATTAGTTTATTGGAAGCTAATTACAAAGTTGCAAAATCTACAAATGAATTAGAAAAGCTGTCTCTAATAAACGAGAAAAATAATCTTGAGAAGTCTACCTATTTATTAATTGCCATTGCTACTTTCATTGTGGTAATCATACTAGTTTATTCACTTCGTAAACGAAATGCATTAAATATTAAATTGAACAAATCAAATAATGTTAAAGATAAATTACTTTCCATTATTGCTCACGATTTGAAATCTCCATTACATAACATTATTACCGTTTTAAATGAGATAGACCAAAATACATTTACAAAAGAAGATCAAACAAAAATTATAAAAGACTTAACCTCTCAAACCGATGTAACACTTGAAACACTTGAAAATTTATTAAAATGGGGTCAAGCTCAATTGAAAGGTGTTAATGTAAACGTTTTAAACTTTGAATTAAAACATGAGGTTGATAAAAACGTAGATTTGTTTCAAGCTCAGCTATTTTCTAAACAAATATCTATTGAAATTAATATTCCTTCAAATCTTACTGTGAAATACGATAAAGACCATTTTGATTTCATCATTAGGAATCTTTTAGCCAATGCGATTAAATTCAGTTATTCTGGATCTAAAATTATAATTGATTCCGAAACTATTGAAGATTCAAAAGTGAAACTTAATATTCGTGATAATGGGATTGGTATTCCGTATACTTATTCAGATTCTATTTTTCAACCTTCGCCTAAAGTTAGATTAGGTACCAATAACGAAAAGGGTAGTGGACTAGCATTAAGCCTTTGTAAAGAGTTTTCTGAAGCTAATGGGTCTGTTATAGGCTTCGACTCAATAGATAATCAAGGGACTTGCTTTTATCTTATTATTAAAAAATAAGAATTAACATTTTTAAGAAAATATTTTTTTGAGATTGAAGATTGGCTATTATTCTATTAGTTTTAGAACAATAGCCAAACTGAAATTATTTTACGAAACGAGTAGTATTCGTACTTGAATTTGTTGTAGATCTAAGGATATACTGTCCACTCGGAATTAATTCAATATTGATTTTCGCAAGCTGATTTTGTATTTCAGTTGTGCCTTCTAAAATTACCTTACCTAATAGATCAATAACTTGATAATTCATATGATCATCACTAGAGTTTGTATTGAATTTCAAATTGATTTCTGTGCTCGCAGGATTTGGGAACAATTCAATTGTGTTAGATAGTTGATTTGTATTTAATCCTAAGCTGCTGTTCGCGAATAATAATTTAAATCGTGTATTTCCCCAACTTGCAGCATCAGTAGTGATGTTGAAATCGTATGTAGAAGTTGAATTTAAATTGGTCAATGTATTCGTGTATTCGTCTTTTAAATAAATGTATTTCGTACTTGGGAAAGTCGACATACCACTGAACTCAAAATGGTGTGGAATTGTCATGATATTTGCACCATTGTAACTAAATACCGATACATTAATTGTATCTACATTTTTAATACATGGTAAAGCATTAATCGTTAAGTTCGAATGATCGTCTGAAACTGTATAAAGATTTAACGCATCATTAAATAATTTTCCAGCATCGTGTACATCTCCAGTATTGCATGACGCGCTTTCGTCAAGAACTACTAAAGCTTCGTCAGCATTTAAACTATCGTTGCTAATTTTCATGCGTAGTATGGCGTGTGTAGCTTGACTTGCATTTCCTTTGAAATAATTATTACCAGTTGCTGCTACTTTAATAGCTTCTGTAAAAGTTATTATAGGTGATGCTGCATTTGCTCTTATAAAGAATGCTTGTCCACTTGCAATGTATCTTGTAATGGAATTGGTACTATCAGCTAAACCAGCATCATAGATACCATAAGATCCTGTGTTAGGATTGTAACTCCAAAATTTATCATCAACATTCGTTAATGTTAATCCATTATTCGTGAAATCTATCGAACTAGCATAAGGGTTACCTACTAAATTAAAACCATCAGCAGTAGTAGCGCCACCAACAGATGGGGTATAAGTAATCGTCGGACTAATAGAACCTGTATTGAAAGTACCAACATAATCAATGGTTACATCATCTGGAGTAGTCCAATTTAAATAAGGATCTGTTAAGCTTCTAGTACCACGAACAAACACTTCCATGCCTTTGCCAGTAGATACCGTATTTGTAATATTAGTCGGGTCTACCCATCCATTAGATGATGCACCAGTAACTGATTCATCGTAAGTTCTTAAGGAAGCAGTATTTGCAGGGTTCACTGTATTCACATCAAAGCCAGCTGCAGATCCTGCAGGTGCAGTAATTAAAATATCATCTACTATTTGCGATAATGCTATTGATCCAGAAACATTCACGGGTGAAGATAAAAATCTCCATTTACGTTTATCAGCTCCACCAGGAATAAAACGTTGAACGGTTACGTTACCAGTTATTGTTCCTGTTGCTGTTCCTAATCGTGCAGTGTTGGTTGCTGTAGAAGTTAAGGTTAAGTTACCGCCTGTTGCTAAAGTGCTTCCAGTATTTACAGTTAGTTCATTGCTAACCGCTGTTGCAGCATTAATTGTTTTCGTTCCTGAAGTTGATATCGATAAGTTGTAATAATTAAAAGGAAAAATTGTTTGAGATCCTGCAGCACTATAATTTACTGTTGAAGTACTAGCAGTAAATGAACCTCCAGTTCCCGAGGTTGTACCTCCAATATTTATTGTACTCGAGCCTCCGTTTAGTGTTCCATTCGTTCTGGTAAATGTACCCGTAAAAGTATGAGTAAGTCCTGATCCTAAATTTAATGTCCCACCATTTCCGTTTAATGTAAATGCTCCACCACTCACATTACTTGTAAATGTTGCAGTTCCAGCTGTTTTTGTCATGGATACGGTTCCTGTTGTGATAAAGCCTTTTATGCTTTGGTCTAGAGTTCCTGATATTGTAATTGCACCCGAAGAAATAGTATGTGTACCATTGTTTATTAAATCTCCTCGTAATGTTAATGTTCTAGAACCTTGACTAAATGTTACTCCACTATTAATGGTTAAATCATTAGAAACAGTTGAAGTACCAGCAAGTGATTTCGTTCCACTACCTCCAATTGTTAAATTATTATATGTTGTAGCTACTATGTTTTGAGATCCTGCTGAATTATAAGTAACAGTACCAGTGGTAGCATTTAGCGTTATCGTAACTAATGTACCTGTAAAAGTAACACTCCCAGTACTCGTTAAATTTATTATTTGCCCAGCAGTTGATCCACTTGTAGCAGTAGTAAGATTTCCAGAAATTGTGCAACTACCTGTTGTAATATTTAATGTGGTATTTCTACTAGAAGAACTTCCTCCCATTGCAAGTGAACCTAATGTACATGAACCAGCATTGATATTGAATTGAGTGTTGATATCTGAACTTGGTCTATTCATTGTACATGCTCCAGAAACTGTTAATGAATTAGTTCCACTAATTGTTATTCCGTTATTAGCACTCGGTGCAATAAAATTTATAGATGTACACGCTGAATTGACATCAACTGTAACAACTACACCAGAATTTATTGTAACCGCATCTCCTGCAACTGGAACTGAAGATCCACCCCATGTTGCCGTACTACTCCAGTTACCTGAAACAGATGCTGTTCGATTTGCCGCAATCGACTTAGAAAAAGTTAACAATAAAATAACTAAGATAAATAAGATAAATCTTACATCTGCAGTTCGTAATTTGAGATTCATTTTTTTTGTTTTTATTAATAATTACTGTTGTTGTCAATTATTAATTGAGAATTTAATAGGGTTTTTACCCCTTTTATTATACCTCAAAATTAAGAATAATATATGCATAGGGTATTACTTTCATTAGGATAAATGCCTGAAAAACAGAAAGATTACTAGTATAAGTAACAAAAAAAGGGATATCTTTTGGATATCCCTTTAAACGAAGTTTTTTTTGGAGAGTATTAGCGCTTCACAAACTTCATGGTGTTAGTTTGTGTGTTATCACTTACTCGAATTAGGTAGTTCCCTTTTTCTAGGGTATCAATATTAATTTCTGAAATCGAATTTTCTAAACTTGAATTTCCTTTCATTATTTCTCTTCCCATTAAATCATAAATAATATAATTAATAGTTGATGTTGAAAAATCTAAAGATTGTAAGTATAGTTTTTCATTCGCTGGATTTGGATATAAAACTATGTTCTGCTTTTTGAATGTAGTAGGTAAGCTCGTATTGGTATTATTCAATATAATTTTGAATCGACCATTGCCATAAGAATTCACATCAGTAGTAATCATGAAATCATATTCATTCGTACTTCTAATATTAGTAACCACATTTAAATAATTATCAAGTAAATAAAGATTTATTGAAGGGTCGATAGATTCGAATTCACTAAATGAAATTTTATGATGTTTAGTTGAAATACTAGTCGAGTCATAGCTCCAAACCGATACATTAATGGTATCGCTTGCACCTGGTATATTGATGGCGTTAAAAGCCAAGTTCGATTTATTTGCTGTAACGGTATAGATATTTAATGCATCATTAAAGAACTTAGCAGCATCTCTATCATCAGTTGGTTGTGGAGTTCCATTTACAGAATCAATTAAAATCAATGCTTCATCAAAATCTGCACTATCATCTATTAATGTCATACGTAACATTGGGAATGCAGCTGGATTTTTATTTGGTTTGAAATAGCTATTTCCAATTTGTCTACATTTTACATTTTCAGTAAACGTTAAAGTTGGGGAACTTGAAGAAGTTGCTCGAACAAAAAATGCCTGACCTGATGCAATATAACGTGTAATGCCATTTGTGCCAGTGTGTAATTCAGCATCATAAATACCGTAGTTACTAGTATTTGGATTATAGCACCAAAATTTATTTTCAACGTTTGTTTTAGTCCAACCAGAAGTAGTATCAAAATTAATTGGACTAGCATACGGATTACCTACTAAGTTGAATCCATCGGCTGTAGTTGCACCACCAACAGATGGGGTATATGATAAGGTTTTTGAAATACTACCTGAATTTAAAGTGCCATTAAAGTCTAGGGTAACATCATCTGGAGTAGTCCAATTTAAATACGGATTTGCTAATCCCCTAGTTCCACGAACAAATACTTCCATACCTGTACCCGTAGTAATTATATTGTTAATACTACTTGGGTCAGTCCAACCTAAACTAGATGCACCACTAGTTCCTTCATTATATGTTCTTAAGGATGCATTATTATTTGGACTGAATGGATTTACATCAAAGCCACCGCCCGACCCAACAGGCGCTGTCACTAGAATATCATCGATGAATTGAGCGATAGTTGTACCTCCTAAAGCTGTATTCACAGGTATCGATAGCAATCTCCATTTGCGTTTATTTGACCCCCCAGGAATAAATCTATGTACCATGACATTTCCAATCACATTACCAAATTGAATTGGAGCCACCCTAGCCGTATTTGTTGAAGTCGATAATAATGTTAGATTATTTGCAGTCGTTAGATTTCCAATCGACATGGTTAACACATCACTTATGCTGACCATTTGGTTCCCTAATGTTACACCACCTGATCTATTTATCGTTAAGTTTTTTAATGTAGGGACAGTATTAAAAATATCATTTGGGATTGTATAGGCTGTACCTGTAGGAGTGCATTTGCCGAATGTTAAAGAACCTCCACTAAAACTTAATTTGCCGGATTGACTGCTGATAGGAGTACTACCATCTAGAGATAACTCACCTGCAAAAATTGCTACACCACCATCTAAATTTAATGCATTTGATAGTATGATATTTGAATTAATTGTTGTAGAGTTTGAATTACTGAGCATGTTAATCGTAAGTGAATTGATCTGATTAAATGTACTCTCGAAATTAGGTAATACAATGTTACCTAAGTTGTATGAAATAGTTAATGATGTTGATGAAGGATTACCACAACTGCCGAATTTAAATGTGCCTATACCCGCAACGGTTCCTGCGAATGTAATTGTACTCACAGAGGCACCATTAAAAATCGCATTCGCTGAAAAATCCAACACATCAGAAATACTAATGGTATTTGTTATGAATATTTTTTCACTGTTTGCGATATATAAGCTTTTAGGATTGAATCCCATTGTTCTATTAATTGTAATAGTTTGAGTAGAGTTCCCATCTAATACAATATCAATCAGTCCTAAGTTAAGACCAGTGGCCCCCGCAGAGGTTGTGAAATTTCCTTTTATCGTAATTGTTTTGAAGACACCATCCAATTCAGCGCTATTATTTAAATTTAGATTTCCTGATATTGTTGAATTACCAACGAAAATTTTACTACCTGATGTGTTTAAATTTAAATGATAATAAGTCAATCCGAGAATATCTTGTACCCCTGCATAACTATAATTAACAGTATTCCCAACAGTAGATGCATCTAAAGTAGTTAGCGATATTACTTTATTAGAATTTATATCTAATGTTCCACTTGCGCCTACGGTTAATGATCCTGAACCAGTAAGAATAGTAGTAAATGTTAAGTTTGAGTTTAATGTATATGAACCTGAAAATTCAATATTCTCGAACGACGCTTGAGCTACACCACTAATTGATTTCCCAGTACCTGAGAATGTAATAGTACCAGTGCCCGAAATATAATTCCCATTATTAATAAAATCGCCTGAAATAGTGTAGGAGTCATTTACACTATTGGTTAATGTGCCACCTGTATTCAGTGTTAAGTTCCCGAAAGAATTGACAGGCGCAGCACTGTTAATCGCTAATGTACCTCCAGAACCAGATCCGATTGTTGTAGTGCCAGTCACTGTTAAATTAAATGCAGCTGTGGTAAATGTATTATTATCTCCAATGGTAAAATTACCCCCAATGGTAATTGCTGCAGTGGCTACTGTTGTTGCAGTACCAGACATTATGAAATTATTATTAATAGTATTTAAACTACCAGACAAGGTTTTTATACCAGTTCCGGCGAGTTCAATATTATAATAGGTCATACCTGATATATTTTGTGCTGCACCATTCCAAATCACGGTACTTGTTTCTGGCGTAAAATCGGCACCCAATGCGAGGCCGTTCCCTGAAATAGTTAATGTACTACTTCCTCCCAATATAGTTCCTCGAACCCTATGAAATGTTGATGAAATAGAATGAGAAAGACCAACCCCTAAACTTAGTGTTCCTCCAATTCCATTTACCGATAATGTAACACAACTAAAATTACTAGTGAATGTTGCAGTACCAGCAGTTTTGTTCATTCTAATGGTATCTGTAGTAGAAATCGCTCCAATGTTTTGAGTAGTAGCTGTACCATTAATGATAATTAAAGAAGAACCTGCTGTTAATGTCCCTGAATTAATAAAATCTCCTCCTAGTGTTAATCCAAAATTACTCGTCACTAATTCTCCATTTGTTCGTATAATTAGCTCGGCACTATTACCTAATACTTTGGCTTCATTTAATGTTATGTTTCCTGTGTTTGAAATGGTTACTCCTCCTGTACCATTAAAGGTCGCAGGCCATTCGAATGAACTTGTTGTTCTTGCAATTGTAGTATTGTATTTTAATCCCGCAGAAGCCCCATAAGTTATTGCGGCATTAATTGTACCTGAACTATCAATTTGGAGTATATTATTGACAGTACATCCAGTTATTGTCTTGACACCAATACCACCAATAGTTAGATTATTGTAGGTAGCTGGTCTGCAAGTACTAGTACCACCACGATAGGTTACTGTACTAGTACTTCCTGGAGATAATGTTAATGTACCTATAATTGAACCAATGAAATTAATGGTGGCACTTCCTGTTGCAGTAATCTGACAACCTGTAGTTCCACTAGTAATATTACCTACAGTTAAACTTCCAGTTGTAAGGCTAATGATATCATTTCTACCTGACGTAGTAGCACTCATTGTTAATGTTATCATAGATAAACTACCCGCACCAATATTTATTAAGCAGTTGTAGGCAGAAGATGCAGGACGAGCCATTGTAACTGCGCCAGAAACGGTTAACGTATTAGTGCCGCTTATTGTAACACCTGTTTGTGCGGAAACTGAAGACATTGCAATTGAAGCACAAGTGTAAGTTCCATCTACGGTAACTGTACGACCTGATGATATGCTTACCGCGTCGCCAGGACCAACACCCCTCGAATTCCAACCTGCGTTTGTCATCGCAACTGCAGCGTTCGCCACTAAAGTCAAACTTGTAGCGCTTTGAATAGATTCTACAGTACCAACAACTACGTTTGATGTATTTAAGATTTGACTACCAACACTTAAAGTTGTAGTAAAACTAGCTAAAGCAGAACCTGTGACAGTTCTAGATCCAAGTGTAGCTGTTACAGTTCCAGGTCTAGTTAATGATATGTTCCATGTAGCTGCAGCACTCCAATTTCCTGAAGCTGCAGTTGTAATTGTTGCCGATATACCCTGTTTTGTTGTGAAAAGTGCAATAATAACCACTAAGCTAGTTATTGCTTTTTTTGTAAAATTCATATTGTATTGATTTAAGAGCTTAACAATTTGAAGAATTGTTAATACAAAATTATATTAAATTCTTCAAATTAATTACTTATTCTAGTTAGTTTCCAAAAAAGTGCCAAAAATCAAAAAAATGACAGTCATTTGGTAAAATCGAGGAATAAAGTATGAATTGGGCTATTTTTTTTTGATTGCGATTAATTATTTATTACTATTGTTAAATCCTTTTTCCCAAAAAAGGAACGCTCAATCTCAAAACACAACAAAAATTTAAAGGTCGCCATAGTAATTCTATGGTTGATTTGCTATGGTCATATTTTAAAAACTGTATTATGAAATTATTTGTAAAGATTTGTGTTTTAGCGTTACTATTGAGTCCCTTTGTTGGTTATTCTCGACACGCAGAGCCCATAAAAGATTCCTTATTTATTAAGATTCAACAATCAAAATCTGCTGATGAAGAAATAAAAGCATATACCAATGTGCTATTATATTATTCTTCTCGGAATTTAGATTCAGCCAATTATTTTTCTAAACAAGCAGTAAAGAAATTCAAATCTACAAATGATAAAGTCTCGGAGGGTAGAATTTACCATACCATGGCTAATATTTATAAAGATCGCTTAAGTTATGATACAGCTAAATCTTATATCGACAAAGCCTTTGTAGTATTTAACTCCATTACTTACGACAAAGGGATTGCAAAATGTTATAATACGAATGGGATAATTGCAGCTCAGAAGGCAGATTATAAATTGGCCGCAAATTTTTTTATGCGTGGTTTAAGAATCGCAGAAAAACTGGAAGATGTGAATGGGATGATTCAGGGTTATGCAAATATGGGCAGTGTATATGGCTATTTAAAAAATCCTAGAAAGGCTATATATTATTTTCAGCAAGCTCAAGATCTAAATCAAAAAGAATATGGTGAATCTTACTATAAAATATTTGGAAATATGGCATCTGCATATTTCGATTTGGGTGAATATAAAGACGCACTTGCCTATTATAAAATATGTATCGATAGGTATGAAGAGATTGGACTAGAACAAGATGATTATATTACATTTTTAACGGAAGCGGGTGATTGTGAATTTGCACTAAATAATATTTCAAGTGCACTAAATTATTATAATCAAGCCTATCCGATGTCTTTAGAAGCTGAATTACCTATGCAACAAGCAGACATTCTTTTCCAGTTAGCTAAATTATATGATAAAAATAATCAATTTGAATTAGCCATTGATCATGTCAAAAAGGCGATAGTCTTAGGCAGAAAATATGAACTATTAGAATTAGTAGTAAATGCTCTAGAGTTACAGAGCAGTATTTACGCTGAAATGAAGCAATTCCCTTTAGCTTATTCAACTATCAAAGAACATGATATATATCGTGATAGTCTACAACGTTTTCAGCAAAAGAAAGATGTTGAATTATTAGAAGCAGATTATAAGGTAGAAAAATCAACAGCAGAAATTGAGAAGTTAGAATTACTCAATCAGAAAAATACATTAATGAAATCTATATATCTGATTCTTTTTGTTTCATTTTTAATTATTGCTATTACTTTATATACCTCATTAAATAAAAGAAATCAACTTAATAGAATGCTCGAAAAATCTAATGCTGTTAAAGATAGATTGCTTTCTATAATTGCACACGATTTGAAAAGTCCATTAAGCAATATTGTTTCTGTATTAGATGCAATTGATCAAGGTGCTTTTAGCAAAGAAGAGCAGAATGAAATTGTAACTGCATTGAAAAATCAGACCAATGTTACCCTCGAAACGTTAGAAAATCTTTTGAAATGGGGACAAGCACAATTAAGAGGCATAACCGTTAAGCCTGAAAATTTTAAAATTAAAGATCAGTTAACTAAAGCGATTTTGTTTGTAACTGCACAAGCCAATTCTAAAAATATTAAAATTAATCTTTCAGCAGATCAGGATTGGAATGGAAATTTTGATCAAGAACATTTTAATTTTATTGTTCGTAATTATTTAGCCAATGCTATTAAATTTAGTCCAGCAGAAAGCACCATACAAGTGCATACAGAATTAGATCATCAAAAGAACACGCTTAAGATTTCAATTATCGACAAAGGTATGGGAATTAAAGCGGAAGATGTGCCAACAATTTTCCAAGAATCACCTAAGGTAAATTTTGGCACTAACAATGAGCGTGGTAGTGGATTAGGACTACGTTTATGTAAAGAGTTTGCAGAAGCTAATAACGGGTCTGTTGGGTTTAAAACAAAAGCAGGAGAGGGCTCCGAGTTTTATTTTACTTGTGAAGCTGCGTAAAATTTATTTTGAAATGACAAAGGTTTTACTAAGATAACTGTTGTTTTTCAATTCGATTTTTAAAATGTAGTTACTAGGAGGGAGCTTAGAGATATCAATAATATTATTTGCATATAAGCTTCCTTCTTGTTTTTTTGTAAATACTAGTTCGCCAGTATTAGTATAAATATATATGCACAATATATCATTATTTGAAAATCCTATTGGTGTAATTTCTATACTGTTTGAACTAGGGTTGGGGAAAACTTCGAAACTATTTTGATGTATTCTTTTATTCTCAAGTAATCCTAATTTCAACGATACTCCCATGCCTAAACAATATTCACCTAATCGAAGAGAATCGATAGTGATGTTACCGTATTTATCTGTTTTGCTACTCAAAGTATTCTTAGTGTAATAAGGGTATTCAGTCCATTTTTCAGAAGTGTTTTTGCGATAGAGTAAAACCAAACTATCTTCATTCGTAATATTTAATTGATGATCTAAATAATTATTCCCACTGAATACGGCAGACCTTCCATCATAAGAGAATTTTGTACTAGCCTTGAAATCGTTAGACAGTATTCCGCTAACTGTCCAATATCGTTGTGGTGAAATGCGTTGAATGTTATTTCCTGTTTGACCTTGTGGCCCAGTATAATGATGTTCGATGCGCATTAATGAAGAGTCAGTATTCGAATTCACCGTAACATTCATTTTGGCTAAAACAAAGTTTACCACACCGGTATTCTTTAGCATTTTTTGTTCTGATGATATTGCTTGAGAAATTTTATCATTCATATTCAATACACTCAATACCGGAACAAAAGGTATTCGAACATCAATAATGCTGTACTCCCCATTTAACATGATTGTTCGTGTAATTGAATTCATGTTTTTATCAAAAAAAGTAATTTGCATTGGAACGTGTTGATCAAAATGAGTGTTTGCATATTTCATCTGGCGAACAAATACTTTTGCATTAAACTCTAAATTAATTTTACTTACTTCAACAGAATCGATAGAAAAATGTGCCCAACCTGGTTGGTAAATCCAATCTTCAAAGAAATAGGAGAGGTCTACACCACTAGCCGTAGAAAGGCTTTGCTGAAATTGCTCATTACTTATACTTTTATAGGCATTCGCTAACAAGGTTTGTTTAACAGCTATAGAAAATAAGCTATCACCTAAATACCCTCTTAAATTATGAGCCATAATGGCTCCTTTTAAATACACATGATCGCCATAAGTGTATTCGAATGGGATATTGTTTAAATTCAAATCTCCTTCTTTATAACGGACAAAATGAAGTAGACTTTCATGCAAAGTTTTAATGCCATTGATATAAGCTGTTTTGCCATATACTTCTTCTCTAAAAAGATATTCGCAGTAGCTTGCCCAGCCCTCGTTAATCCACATTTCTTCCTGACTGCTACAAGTAATATAATCGCCAAACCAATGATGAGATAATTCATGCGCTGCAATTTCTTCGTAAGTAGTTACTCCTCCATTTAAAAAACTAATAGGGAATGCAATGTTTGTAGCATGTTCCATTGCACCTTGATTGAAGGGAACCAAAGCATAGCCAACTCTATTCCATACATAAGGGCCGAAGAATTTTTCGTAAGTATGTAATGCATCTTTTAAATGAATTAAGGATGCTTTTACTTTTGTAGAATCAGTTACTGTAGTTGCTATGAGAATTGGAATAGTTCTATCCACTCCAACATAACTCATTTTTAAATCCACATAAGTTCCTACTGCTACTGATGCTAAATACGTTGGAATCTCTTTGTTTAATACCCATCTACGAGTACGTAAATTTTGAGAGTCGATAGTATCTGATATTAATTCACCATTGCAATAAGCACTTTTACTTGGAATGGTTTTGATGTTGAATTCGTAAGTAGAACGCTCTGTAAAATTATCAAAACAAGGGAACCATACTCGCCCATACACATGAGGGTTTGAGCCAAATCCTACACCTAAATTATAGGCATAGCCACTTTGAAAATAAAAACCTCCCCAACCTGTTGGATCTCCTTGTGGTGTTCCTTTATAAAATACTGTTACAGAAATTGTATCGGTTGATTGATAGTTTGAATTTAGATTGATAGATAAGAGTGTATCATTATAATAATAACCCAATGTGTTATTTCCAAGTTTTATAGAATCAATGCTAAGCCTTAATAAATCAACATTTAAATAGTGGATATTATTGATTTTTGGATGAAGCTTTATCGTTGTGCTACCACTAATTTTCTTACCTGTAATATCAGATATGTTTAAATTAATGGTGTATTTTAAAATATCAATACTATCACTTCTCGGATCATAAGTTTTCGCAAAAGTTGCATTCACACCTACATGACGATATGCTTCCTGAGCATAAACATTGAGAATAGTAAAACACGTAAAAACGAATAGTATAATTCTTTTCATATTTAATATTTTATTTAGCCTCACCCCAACCCCTCTCCCAAGGAGGGGGCACATTAGCACATTAGCATACTAGCATATCAGCATACTACTTAACCCTCTTCCAAGTATCCGTTCTTCCAATCATCGAAATGCCAATATATCCTCTTACATCAAGGGTATTATCATCTTTCAATTTCATAGTACAACTGTATGTTTTTCCATTCTCGGAATCATAAATTGTTCCATCTTCCCAAGTATTATCACCATCATATTCGAAGCCTAGCATATTAACATTGCCCAATAATGGGTTAGTGTGTTTACTAGCATCCGGATTGTTTTTATCCATTTTTGGTTGACCTTTTTCATTTAAAGGTTCTTTTAGCCAAGCAATCTTACCAGCATATTTTTCACCATATTTATAAATAAGGATGTGTGCTTTGCCGCTGCCAACTACCCATTTACCTAGAATTTTGTCGCCATCATTTGAAACGGAATGCCCTATAAATGGCAATAAGATTAACACAAATAGCGATAGGATGATTGATTTTCTCATTTTTATAACAATTTTGGTTTACTACTAAAATACATAATAATATTAATATGAACTCCACAACAATCGTATCAATTCTTATATTTATGGCAAAATAGTATAAAAATGAGCGTAAGTATTGGTACTCCACTATCGAAATCAGCCACCAAAGTAATGTTACTTGGATCTGGTGAATTAGGGAAAGAAGTTGTGTTGGAATTTCAACGATATGGAGTAGAAGTAATTGCAGTAGATAAATACGAAAATGCTCCAGCAATGCAAGTTGCGCACCGTTCATATGTTATCTCTATGCTTGATGAAGTGGCGTTGGCAAGTATTATTCGAAAAGAAAAGCCTGATTTTATTGTCCCTGAAGTTGAAGCCATTGCTACACATACGTTAAAAGAATTAGAAGCTGAAGGGTTTAATATCATACCATCCGCCAACGCAACATGGTTAACTATGAATCGCGAAGGCATACGTAGCCTAGCAGCTGAGCAACTTCAATTAAAAACATCTAATTATAAATTTGCTGGAACGAAAGAAGAATTTGTTGCAGCCATTGAGCATATTGGAGTTCCATGTGTAGTAAAACCAATCATGAGTTCTTCAGGTAAAGGACAAAGTGTTGTTAAATCTATAGATGATATCGACTATGCTTGGCAATACGCACAAGAGGGTGGTAGAAGTGGTGGAGGCAGAGTGATTATTGAGGGCTTTGTAGATTTCGATTTTGAAATTACGCTGCTAACAATTTCGCATCGTGATGGAATAAGTTTTTGTGCACCTATAGGTCATCGTCAAGAACACGGCGACTACCAAGAATCATGGCAACCACAACCCATGACAGACCAGGCTTTACAAAAAGCAAAAGAGATGGCAGCTTCTGTTGTAAAAGCTTTAGGAGGAAGAGGAATATTTGGAGTAGAGTTTTTTGTAAAAGATACTGAAGTATATTTTTCAGAATTATCTCCTCGTCCGCATGATACCGGAATGGTGACTATGATCTCACAAGATTTATCGGAGTTCGCATTGCATGTTCGTGCCATTTTAAATTTGCCGATTCCACAAATCACTTTGTTAGGTCCATCGGCTAGTAAAGTAATTTTAGTAAAAGGAAATTCAACAGATATTACATTTCATGGAGTAGATAAGGCATTAGAAATGCCAGATACACAACTACGATTATTTGGCAAGCCTGAAGTGCAAGGTGAGCGCAGAATGGGAGTATGCTTAGCAAAGGCTGAAAATGTTGAAAAAGCTAGAGAAAATGCCAATTGGATGGCAGCTCAAATTACAATAGAATTAGCATAAAAATTATGGAAAATTATAACGGAAAAGTAGTTTGGGTTACGGGTGCGAGTTCTGGAATTGGAGAAGCATTAGCTTATTCATTTGCAAAAAAAGGTGCTTCCTTAATTTTATCTGGTAGAAATAATGAAGCTTTAGAATTAGTGAAAAATAATTGTTTATTGTTTTCTGAAAATTGTAAAGTGCTTCCTTTTGATATGTTATCAATTGATCAATTTCCATCAATAGTGCAAAGTGCTAGAAACCTATTTGGTCGTGTTGATTACCTATGCAATAACGCAGGTATGAGTCAACGTTCTTTAATTGTTGATACCCCACTCGAAATTGATCGAAAAATAATGGAGCTCGATTATTTCAGTCAGGTTGCTTTAACCAAAGAAATTATCCCATTATTTATTGAGCAGAAATCAGGGCACATTGTAGTGATTAGCAGTGTGGCTGGGAAATATGGATTCCATTACCGTTCAGCATACAGTGCTGCAAAGCATGCTCTTGTTGGTTTCTTTGAAACATTACGTTTAGAGTTAAAAGATGTTCCAGTACATGTAACACTAGTGTACCCTGGACGAATACATACTAATATTTCAATTAATGCATTAACATCGGATGGCTCAAAACATGGAGTGATGGATGATGCACAAGAAAATGGAATTGCTGCTGATTTATGTGCAGAAAAAATTACAAAAGCTGTATTAAAAAGAAAAGTAGAATTATTAATTGGTCGAGAAGAATTAATCCTTGTTTATATGAAAAGATGGTTCCCTTCACTCTATTATAAATTTGTTTTAAAAGTTAAACCTGAATAAATCATGACAACATCAAACAAGGTAATCATTAGTGGTATTCAACAAGTAGGTGTTGGAGTAAGCAATGCAGAAGAAGCTTGGGTATGGTACAGAAAACATTTTAGTATGGATGTTCCTGTATTTAAAGATGCAGCTACTGCTGCGTTAATGCAACGTTATACAGGCGGGCAACCTCAAGAGCGCTATGCTATACTTGCAATTAATATGGCTGGTGGTGGAGGTTTTGAAATTTGGCAATACACTCAACGCACTCCTGTGCCTCCTGCATTTACAGTACACTTAGGTGATCTTGGTATTTTTGCTGCAAAAATTAAATGTAGAGATGTTGCCGAAATGTTTGCTTATTCGAAAAAAAATAATCTATCACTTTTAACAGAATTAGCTGTTTCTCCAAACGGTGAACAGCACTTTTTTGTAAGTGATCCTTATGGTAATGTTTTCGAAATTGTAGAAGAAAAAACTTGGTATAAAAACAGAACCGATTTAACCGGTGGGATAGGTGGATGTGTGATTGGTGTAACCGATATTGATCGTTCAATTAAATTCTATAAAAATGTTTTAGGGTATGATCAAATTGTTTTTGATGAAACTGGAGAATTTAATGATT
>JBIINK010000003.1:0-76884 GCA_044337515.1 Sphingobacteriales bacterium
AAAAGGACACATTGCACAAATGATTTTAGTTGGTATTCCTTCTGGTACATCTACTATTTACATTGACAATGTTTACTTCTTTAAAGATGCTGTATTATTAGAACCTACAACTGCAGCTCCTACTCCTACTAAAGCAGCAGGAAATGTAATTTCATTATTCAGTAATGCATACACTAACGTGGGTATCGACACTTGGAGAACTTCATGGTCATCTGCAGTGTTAACTGAAATGCAAGTTGCTGGGAACGATGTTAAGAAATACTCTACATTAGATTTCGTAGGTGTTGAAGCAACTGGTGCTAACATGATCAATGCTTCTACAATGACCGATGTTAATATCGATGTATGGACTCCAAACATGACTGCTTTCCGTTTGAAATTAGTTGATTTTGGTGCTGATGGTGCATTTGCTGGTGGTGATGATAAAGAACATGAATTGGTATTTACTCCAACATTAAATGGATGGAATACAATATCAGTTCCATTAGCAGATTTCACTGGATTAACTACGAAAGCTCATATCGCACAAATCATATTCTCAGGTTTACCTACTGGTACAGGTACTGTATATATTGATAACTTCTACTTCAGCAAACCTGGAAATGTTGGTATCAATCAAAATGCAAAAAATACTTTATCAGTATATCCTAATCCTTCATCGAACGTAATTTATGTAGATGGTATTGATTTCAATACTTCTACGGTAGCTACGATTGTTGACTTACAAGGTAAATTGGTTAAAACTGTTGAATTGAATGGCAATAACGCTATCGACATTAGCGAATTAAACAATGGTGTTTATATCGTTAAAATTGATAACAAAGTTTCTAGAATAGTAAAAATGTAATACTGTTTTAGAATTATAATACTTTTGAAAAAGGGTGAGTAGAAATACTCACCTTTTTTTGTTTCAATATGTTAATAGGATAATTTGTTAATATGTTAATGAAGGCTTCAACTGAATCGAAGAGTCGAAACGTCAAACTGTAAAAGAGTCAAATTAAATTTCCGAAGCACTTTATATATCGAATATTGGTATTTTAAAGAAGAATAGAAGTGATGAATTATACAGAAAGCTAATTAGTATAAGCCGTCATGCTGACTTGATTAATCTGATGAATTGACTTGCTTATTATTCTTTAAAAGGCCAATATTCAAAAAGAGAATAAATACTACTATTAAAAAAAAGGAATGTGCTTTTCATTCTTTAAGATGTAATACTTTTGAAAAAGGGTGAGTATTGCTACTCACCTTTTTCTTTTTATATACTCTATGCTAAAAGGAGTTGTAGCTTATCTTAATTTAGATTCTACAGGTTTCAAAAAATGTGCAAATGCGTAAATGAGGCTTCAACGATGTTGAAGCCTTTTTCGATTGTTAATTTTATTAATAAAGTATCCTTTTTTTTCGATTGTTAATTTTATTATTAAAATAGCAACTCATTTCAACTGGATAATCTACAATTGAATAACGGCTTTCAATAACTACTTTCTAAATACCTCATCACCTCCTTTTACTAATAAAATTAACAATCGTATATCCAGGGCGCTTCGGAAAATTTATCAGGTTCGAACTGTAGAGCTGTAGAAATATAGAACTGTAGAACTGTAGAACTGTAGAAATATAGAACAATCTAACCCAAGCACCCCAATTATCGAATATTGGTATTTTAAAGAAGAATAGAAGTGATGAACTATACAGAAAGCTAATCAGTATAAGCCGTTATGATGAACTTGATTAATCTGATGAATTGACTTGCTTATTATTCTTTAAAAGGCCAATATTCAAAAAAAAGAAAAAAGCTTATTGTTCTTTAAAATACCAATATTCAAAAAAAAAGAAAAAGCTTATTAGACTTTAAAATGCTACTATTCAAAAAAGAAGAAACACTACTATTCAAAAAAAAGAAAATGCTTTACCAAAAAAAAATGGGCAAGTAGAACTTCCTACTTACCCATTTAATAAACTAAAATTCAACGTTATTCTTTTACTATTTTATTAAAACTATCTACTCCATTTATACTAGTTTTCACTGTATAAAAACCACTTGGCAATTCGCTAATATTAATCTTTACTTCATTTGCATTTACATCTTGTGTAAATACTACTTGACCTAAAGAATTGTAAATAACAACGTTTTGGATGTCTTTATCTGTAGTAATGTTCAACGTTCCGTTGCTAGGGTTAGGATAAATTCCAACCTTCTCTGCTTTTGTAGATCCAATACCTACTAAAGATTTTTTACTGAACATCACATTATCGATGAAAGCTATAGAAGCTCCTGCAGGTAAACTAGAAAATATTAATTGTGCAATGTTAGATTTAGTAGTAAGACCAGTCATGCTAGAAATTGGAACTGCTACGTGATTCCACCCACTCAAAGCTGGTGTAATAATAGTTTCATGTTCTACATCATTTCCACCACCAAAAGCAGCATCAGCACCAAAATCTACTAATTTGAATCTAAAAGTTGTAGAATTAGGTGTCCATAAACTAAACTCGAATGTATCCATTGCGCTGATGTTAATTTGACTTACCACTGCTTCAATACCTACGAAATCAAGCGTTGAATATTTTTTAACATCGTTACCTGCAACTTGTATATCTGTTAACACAGCTGATGACCAAGATGTTCTCCAAGTATCTATTAACGTATTGGTATAAGCGTTGCTAAATAATGAAATTACATCTGTTGATAATTTAGTAGGTGTTGGAGCTGCAACTGTTGGTTCTGTTGCACCTGCAACGTCCTTACTAAATAAAATGTTATCTACGTAAACAACCGATGTACCTGCTGGTGAGCTCGCAAAAATTAATTGTGCAATATGTGATTTATTGGTTAGGCCCGTCATACTTGAAAGTGGAACAGAGATATGATTCCATCCATTTAAAGTAGGTGTAACCACAGTTTCATGTTCTGTATCATCACCACCACCAAAAGCTGCATTTGCTCCAAAATCTACTATTTTAAATCTAAATGAAGTTGAATTTGGTGTCCATAAATCAAATTCAAATAAATCCATACCACTAACATTGATTTGATTATTTACTGTTTCGATTCCAACGAAATCTAAACCTGTATATTTCTTCGCATCGTTACCTGCAATTTGTAAATCAATTAATGAAGCTACAGACCAAGAAGTTCTCCAAGTATCTACTGGAACATTGGTGTAAGCATTACTAAACAATGAAATAACATCCGATGATAATTTTGTAGGTGTAGTTGCAGCAACTGTTGGTTCAGCTAATGCAGTACCTCCAGAAAATGTAATATTATCGAAATAAGCAATCACATCAGAGCTTCTTCCAGCCATATTGAAGTCTGGGAAAATAATTATTTGAGTAATATTTGTTGATGATGGCTCTCCAATTTTAGAACTAAAGTTGAACGTTAATTCTTCCCATTGATTGACCAATGTATTTGCCACTTTAATTTCACCTGTTGAAGCGAAAGAACCTGTTGCAAACTTGATTCCAACATCGCTAATTACCGATTTGTAAACCATAATTTTTACAGTTGAATTAGATGCTGACAGTGTGAATGTGCCAATGCTAGAGCCATTCTGTGATTCACAACCTGCCCATGGATTACCTGCTTGCAATGCCGTAAATTTTGCAACAGTACTCGAAGTATTTATTCCTGTAGCACTTGGATTGCTCACGAATTCCAATACTGGATTTGTGACATTCTCAAAAGTTGTCCAAGTCCAATTTGCGCCATGCCCCCCTGTTTCAAAATTGATGGGGTTGTTTTGCGAAAATCCCATACTCGAAATAAGTATGGAAATGCTAAGTGTAATTAATTTTTTCATATAAATAAGTTTGAATTATTAGTGTTTCGTATGCAATATAAGATAAATTATACTTGAAGTAAAAAATACCATAAGTGTTTTTGCTAATTTTGTTGCCTAATTTGTATTTTGCAGTATGAAGATACCAAGTTCTTATTTCTTATCCGACCATACGATTCCACTAAACGATTACTTTGTTTTTGGAATGTCGATAGATTGCGTGGTATTTGGGTATCATGAAGGTGAAATCAAAGTACTATTGGTACAAAGAGAGGTAGAACCCTTTAATGGGCACTGGGCGCTTATTGGTGATTTAGTAGAGCCTGATAAAAACTTGGAAGAGGCGGCTAATAATGTTCTTGAAAAGCTAACCGGCTTAAAAAACATCTACATGAAACAGTTTTTCACTTTTGGTAGTGTAGATAGGCACCCCTTGGGACGAGTAATAACTGTGGCTTATTTCTCATTAGTAAATAGTATGAACTACCACCCTATAGCATCTTCGTGGGCAAAATCTGCAGAATGGATTAATATCAATAACTTACCAGAACTTGCTTTTGATCATTATAACATCTTATGTAAAGGCATTGAAACATTAAAAAATGAAGTTCGCCACAAGCCTACTGGTTTTGAACTTCTGCCTAAGAAGTTTACCCTTTTGGAATTACAGTTATTATATGAAGCCTTGCTCGGATATAAATTCGATAAATCTAATTTTAGAAAAAAAATTCAGGAAATGAATATACTACGCCCTTTAAATGAGTCGAAAGTAAATGTTTCTCATCGTCCGGCAAAACTATTCGAATTCGACGAAAAAAGATATAGAACATTAGAAAAAGAAGGCTTTTCTTTTGAGCTTTAATATCATCAACAAAAAAAAGAAGAATTATATTAATTCTTCTTTTTTTTGAAATACCAGTTTTGGTGTTCGATCTGCTTTAAAAAGTCCCCAATGTTTTTCAGGCTCCATAGGGTCTGATGACCCCTTCCATTGCTCATCAAATGCTTCGAAAAAGAACGTTAGTATATTGTTTTTAGTTGTCCAATCCATCAGATCATCATAATATATTTTCTGATTCTCTTCATTCACATTTTCCGAGTTAATTCCAACGCCATGTGAGTTGGTAGCCCAGCCTGCTTCAGTAATGACAATAGGTACATTAGGAAATTGCTTGGCAACGGTTTCATAGTTGGCAATGGTGTACTCTACCGCTTCGTGTATGTGTTTATATTCCCATACAGGGTAAGTATGTATCGAAATATAATCGATGACCTCCACCAATGGCTTAAGGTAATTTAACCAAGGAACATAATTTTCACAAAACGTAACGGGCTGTTTTATGTCTTTCTTTACTTGTTTGGCAAAAGATACCACACGTTCTACAGATACAAAGTGATCTGTCCAATCAACACACGCTTCATTACCTAGGGAAACAGTAAAAATAATTTCAGGATATTGATTTGACCAATCAATTAAACGTTGAATTTTAAGATCATTACTTTTTTTATTTTCGGCTAATTGTTTTTCCTCATAAATACCACCACCCCAAGGGCACCCTTGGTTATTCATTTCGGCAACAATATAAGCACCTAGCATTATTTTGAAATCTAGTTTTTCGTTTTGAATAACCTTGATTACTGTTAATGCATGCTCATCACAATCATACAATCTT
The DNA here is from genome assembly GCA_044337515.1 of Sphingobacteriales bacterium. GTDB lineage: Bacteria > Bacteroidota > Bacteroidia > Sphingobacteriales > Sphingobacteriaceae > CAJBVG01. The sequence continues at coordinate 5,465 of JBIINK010000003.1, forward strand.
AGGTATTTCCAATTCGATTGCAGGAGTAATAAATCTTCTTTTATTTCTTCGTATGATGGATTAATACCACCAGGCTGTTGCCCATTTCTAAAACCTGAATAACAAATGGCTTTATCAAATGGGAAATTGAATTGATTAAAAAAATTACTCATTAATATTTTAATTTTTCATGTTTATCCCATAATCCCCAATACGCACCAACATCACCTTCGGGCCCTACTTTCCACGACTCATCAAAAGATGCAAAGTAAAAACTTTCAATACCATTTAAATTGCACCAATTCTGGCAATCTATAAAATATCGCATGGCATTATCTTCATTGGCTACAGAGGCTTTAAAAGCACCGCCTTGGCTAGGCCAACCGGTTTCTGTAATAATTATTCGCTTACCTTGGCCTGCATGTTTAGCAGATTCGAACATACTCTTCATGTGATCAAAAGAATATTCGATAGGGCAACCCTCCCAATACGGATAACAATTGGTTAAAATCACATCACATATTTCGGTAATTCTTGGTCGATGAGAAAACTCATAATAGGCATCTACATAACCTACAGGAATATGCGGAATAGCTTCTTTTACTCTTTGTATATAGGCTAACAATTGGTCTTCTGTTAAATCTTTTCTATACATTACTTCATTACCAACAGCAGCAACATCAACCAAACCTTCATTTGCCATAGAGATTAGACTTTCTATTTCTCTTTCATTCAATTCCAAGTCATCTCCAAGCCATGCACCTACAAGGGTTTTCATCCCATGTTTTTTTGCCAATCTTGGTACATGTTCATTCCCTTCTATGCAAGAAAATGAGCGAACCCATTTAGCATAAGGTTGTAAAATTTCAATGCGACGTTCCACTTGAGCTTCAGTAATAATGGATCCAGGTTTTTGCCCATCTTCATAAATACTAAAGCAAATACCATGCATTCCACCTTCAAGCGTTTTGTGCCACAAACTTTTTAAATCTATTGCATTAATATGTTGATAATCGATTTGATTTTCTTCATGTTGCAGATGCGAATAGCTTTCTTTGTTTTCTGCTGTAAAAAAATGACCTTGTCTGAATGACATAATATTTAGATTTATTTTTTAAACTTGAACTGTTCGTTTTTGTCCCATAAGCCCCAAGAGCTTCCTAACTTTCCTTCTTGAATTACTTTCCATGATTCATCAAACGAGCTGAAATGATATAATTCGATGTTATTATTTCTTGCCCATTCTTGTGAAACTATAAAGTATTTCATTGCATTTATTCTCGAAGGTACTGCACTTTCTATTGTTTCTCCAAAACTTGGCCAACCTGTTTCAGTAATAATAACCTTTTTACCTTTGCTTACCGTTTTTGTTATCTCAAACATGTTTGATAAGTATGATAGCGAATAATCTATTGAAGCCCCTTCCCAAAATGGATAAAAATTACTTAAAATGATATCGCAAGCATCAATAAGTTTAGGCCTATCAATAAACTGGTAATAAGCATCTACATAGCCTACTTCAACAGTATTCGGTATTGCTTTTTTAACTCGATTGATGTAATCAATTAATTCTTCTTCAGAAATCTCTCCTCTGTGCAATACTTCATTACCTACAGCGGCAATATCTACTAAACCACTATTCGAAAGATTTATAAGAGCATTTATTTCTTGTTCATTTCGCTCCTTATCCTTACTAATCCAAGCGCCTACAATGGTTTTGATTCCTTTTTGATGTGCAATCTCTGGAATTAATTCATTTCCCTCTGTACATGAAAACGTTCTTATACTTTTGGTATGTGGTGCAATAATGTCTATTCTTCTTCTTATTTGTTCGGCCGATAAAATATCCCCTACTTTTTGTCCCTCTACATAGGGGCTAAAACATAATCCATTTAAACCCATGTTAAATTGAGAAGAGAATAATGCTTCTATTTCAGCTTCAGTTCTATGGCTATAATCGGTTCCTGTAATATTATTTAAATTATTATTATGAAGTAAAGAATTTAATTTCCCAGATATATAATCAGAAGATTTTATTTCTACTTTTCCTTTTCTAGCATCCAATTCTTTTTTTATTTCTCTTGCTTTCTTTTCCGTTAAATCATAATTCCACATTACCCACATGGCAATTAAAGTTCCTGCAATGGGTACACCCGAAAAGAACAAACGCAATCCGGTAACCGCACCTTCTGGTTGTGTTGGTGCACCTGCTTTAAATGCAACCACCGTCATAATAACTCCGGTTAATAATCCGGCAATAGCAAAACCAAACTTTACCATCCACCAATAAATGGCACCAAAAACGCCTTCTCTTCTTTTACCCGACTTTAATTCATCCATGTCACAAACATCGGCAGTCATCGACATCATTAATGTAAACAAGCTTCCTATACCAAAAGAGAAGAAAGGCAATGCAAATAAAAACATGTACGGCTTACCAGGTATAAAGAGGAACCATAATAATATATAACCGAATATGGATATACCTTGACAAATTAAAAATGCTCTTTTCTTTTCAATTTTTTTTGCAATCCATGCTACAATAGGAATAACAATAAATGTAGTTGCTAAAGCACCACCACAACCAAAAAGAGTTGGCCAAATGCCTGCAGCTGCTGTATCACCATTAAACAAATAATAAACAACTATAAAAAAAGTAAAACCTGCAACTGTGTTAAAGGCATTAAAAATAAAGAACGTAGCAATACATAACTTTCTAAATGGCTTATTCGCAAATGCTTCTTTGAAGCTTACTAGTATTTCTTTTAAACTTCCTCCAATGGTTTTGTAGGTAAGTGGTTTTAAGGTATCATCAAATTTAGTTGATTTACTTTTTATGAAAATGGCCGGTACCATGGCAAGCAACATGAAAATTGAACCTACCCAAATCGCTATTGTTCTTGTTGCAGTGTCGGCATTGGGGAACCATTTTGGATCATACATAATTACCCAGAACCATGGTGCAATAACCCAAGCAAATTGTCCAATCCATTGAGAAATTGCCATTATGCTTGTGCGTTCATGAAAATCATCACTCATTTCATACCCCATAGCTACATAAGGCACACTAAATATGGAAAGACCAATATGAAAAATAAGTGAAAAGCTTAGAAAGAATACGAAATTATACATTACACTATCTTCTCTATACAGTTGCCACATAATCATAAATGCAATACCCATGATGATTGACCCCACAAAGACATACTGTCTTCTTCGTCCCCAAATTGATTTGGTGTTATCAGAGATAAATCCCATCACTGGATCAAAAAAAGCATCTACTATTCTTGGTACAAAAAATAATACACCCCACATCCATGAGGGCATGCCTAAATTTTCTACTAATACAACCATAAAGATCCCTAGCGCCGCAGGAAACATTTGGTTGGCAAGCATTCCTAAACCGAACGCTATTTTTTGTCCGAATGGAACTTTATTAGATAAATGCTGAGTGGACATAAGTAATATTTTTAGTTAAGTACTATAGATTGCAATGCTTTTGCATCAATGGTAATTTTTTTAACTTCCTTATTCAAATTTATATTGATAGAGAATTTTTCATCTGTTGGGTTAAACAGTGCTATCACAATGCTTCCATCCGTATTTTGAACAGCAGTTGCCATTACTTCCATATGATTGATCTCACAACCTATTTTAATGGCTCCTGGTCGCATAAATTTACTGAAGTGAGCCATTACGTAATATAAGGGCGTAAAGTAAACCTCGTCCTTATTTGGATCTACAATGACAGGCGCAACACACCAGTTTTTAAACCAATTAGGTCCACCTTGCGTGTCCAACACCATATTCCAATCAATCCAAGCATTTACATGATTATTCAAACATCCAATAATATCGGTAGCGTATCTATTTACAGGTGCGTATTTCGGATGTAAATGTTTATCCTTTTCGCTCGCCCATTCCCAACCCCAATCAGTAGCTTCTTTTTTCCAATACCAAGCATCATCGCGCCATTTAGGTATTTCAGAATCTACACAACCTTCGGTTTCAATTAAATATTTATTGGGTGCTTTTTGGTAAGCATATTGCAAAGCGTCTGGAAAATAGTCATAAGTGCTTTCATACCAATGTATCGCTGTTCCTGCAAAATACTTAGATGATTTTTCATCCCTGTACATTTCATCAACCCACTCTTTTAGTCCTGCTCTGTTTTGATCGTAGCCCAAAATGTTTATGTCAGCCCAACCGTCTTTTTCTAATTTTGGACCTAAATAATTTTGAACGAAGTCGGTCATTTCTTTTGGCGAGAATAAGGTGCTCTCCCAGTTATTTCCATTTCCATGAGGCTCGTTAATAACAGTAACACCCCAAATATTTATTCCTTCATTTTTATACGCTGTTAAGTACTTAGAAAAATAAAGAGAAAATGCATCGTTATACTTAGGTAATAATTTTCCGCCCACATAACTATTGTTGTCTTTCATCCAAGGTGGTGCTGTCCATGGTGAAGCTATAATTTTAAATCCTTCTTTCGATATTTTTTGAGCATCAACAATCATCGGAATTAAATCCATTTTATCATCTTCAATGGTAAAATGATTCATATCTACATCATCTGCAACTTTCGCATACGTATAATTACTCAATGAAAAATCACACGAGGCAATGTGTGTCCTGGTTAATGAGTAATTTGCTCCTTCCTCACCAAAATAGGCCTCAAGTATTTTTTTTCTGTTTTCTGGACCAAGTTTATTAAGTAAGGAAGCAGATGCCTCCGTAAAAGAGCCACCAAATCCTAAAATCTCTTGAAATTTTTCCTCAGAATTGATTTGTACAGTTATTGTTTTTTCAGCTGGTTTAAAATCCGTTAATAGCGTTAACGCATTCCCACTTTCTGAAGTTTCATATACATTAATAGTCATTTCTTTAGTATTTGTACATTGAATTTGAACAACACATACGATTCCAATTAGAATTATTTTAAAGTTATATCTGCGCATATTCTAAATTCCTAATTCTTAATTCCTAATTCCTAATTCCTAATTCCTAATTTTAACAGGTATTTCCACCTCTTTAAGCAACTCTTCCTTATTTCCATTGTACGTTTTCACAATAGAATTTCCATCTCGTTTTAATTCCTTAAAAACTCCTTGATTCACTTTTTCCCAAAGTGCATATTTTGCTTTTCCATCAATAGTAAATAAGCCAAAATGATTTTCAGAGCCATTTGGGTTTTGAGCATCTTTCCAATTCTCATCAAATGCTTCAAAATAAAAGCATGTAATTTTTTCTTTATTTGTCCACGCCCTCATCAATGCATAGTATTTGGCCGATTTATATTCATCACACGCTCTTGATCCCTCTTTACCATAAATACCGTCGGTGTATGTTGCCCAACCAGTTTCTCCAATATGAATAGGTTTATTGATACCAATTGACTGCATATAATTAGTTACACTTTGATATTGGATTTTCGCGCGATTTAAGGCGCGCAACATAAGTGAGTCTATTTGTTCTTGTTTTGATAATTTTTTTTCTGACAACTTTATTCCCCAAAATTCTGGATCATAATGGGAATCATGCATTGGGTATGTATGTACAGAAACGTAATCTACAGCTTCGTAAAGTTTCTTTAAATCATCAATATGATAAGAGGACTCAGCTCCGCCCCAAGAAGCAAAATTATCGGAAGAAGTAATCCATAAATTTTCGGGTAGCTGTTTTTCTTTCTTTAGGTTTTGTAAATAATTTACCCATTTTAATATAACCGAAGGCCTAACAAAATAGTTAGTAGCCCAGTTCACCATAGCTTCATTTCCCACTGCTATTATTTTTACAATGTCTGGATATGCATTCGCCAATTCGACAGCTCTTTTAATCTCATCGGAATTCGCTTTTTCACTTTCTATTTCATGATTCGGTGTAAGGCTTGTCCAGGCATTCTCGCAATCTATCCAAGCTCCAAGCATAACATACATTTCAAAATTTTTATTCTCTGCTCGCAGTTCTGTAATTGCTATCAACAAATTTCTAATTTCGTCAAGTTTCGTATTATATGTGCGTAATACTTTTATGCCCATTGCGCTCATTATTTTCAAATCTTCTTTGATTTGACTTACACTCGGCTGTATATCGCGTGTAGTAGTACGATAGCCTCCATAACAAATGGCTAGGTAGTTAGAATCACCTAAAATTTGAGCTGCTGTTTTACTTTTCTCAGAACTTTGAGAACCACAAGAAGCTAAAATTAATAGGTAAGGAATTAAAAAATAAACGATTAATCTACTATTTCTCATACAATTATTTTAAGATAGATTCCTTAATGAATACTGTAATTTTACTTATTTCACCTGTTCTATTAAATATTTCTGAACTTGTTTTTAAATCTAATTGTAACGAATTCTCCTTAATCAGCATACCATCTTTCTTTTCAATCTCTAAATGGTTTTCATCAGCTAAGCGATAAATAATTGGTACTTGGCAAAAAGTAAAACAAAGTGAGCCCGGCAATGGAGCAAATGTTTCGTGTTCTTTATTAATGGTAACATAATGAAACATTCGACCTTCTTTTGTAAACTCATCTTTTCTCAACAAACACGGATTAAAATACAGTGCTCCATTTAAAACAAAAACACCTAGTTCACCAAATCTACTGATAATATCTTCTTTCACCTGACCAGTCATCCCTGGCTGTTGAGCACCTTTATTACTTGGTGTGTGCGAGTATGGGTCTGTTGGGAATGCGCCATATAGTTCTGGCGATTTGTGCACACCAACTCCGGCATTTATCTCATAATAATGTTCTAAAAGTTTACCGATTACTTCATCCGATTCTCCATTCTGTATTGCCATTAAACATACTTCCTGAACAGCTAATTGCAGTTTAGAAACCATGTGCCAATAAATGGAACCAAGGCCTTCATAACCATAAAATGTACCCGAACGACCTGTGAATGATTTATGGTCAAATACGACCTCATAAGTATCTAAAAGCGCTTTCTTTTCAGTTTGTAGGTATGTTCCATATTTAGAAGCATCTAATTGATCGATGGCGTTACTCAAATCGCCAGCATTTTTTAAATTTCCATTGAAATGGTATTCTCCATTTATGTCTTTTTCTACAATTGATTTGTCAGCGTTAGCAAGAAGTATCTCGATAAGTTTTAATTGTTGAATTGCTTCATTCGGTATTTTATTCTTCTTTAAAAACTTCGGAAGCTGTTTATTCGGATATAGTAAGTAACTATACTGGTCAGGGCGAAAAAGTGCACTGATCTTCATGCTATCCAAAAGTTTTATTGCATTTTTCGGTGATAAATATCCTGAACTTAGCACAGCCACTTGCCCTTCTAACATTTCGCTGAGGTAAGAAATACTAACTTCCTGCTCGCTTTTAATACTCATTAAATTATAAGCGTGATACATATTATCCTCTCGCTTGTTTGCATTAATGGTATGTTCAATAAAAGCTAAACTCACTTTTACAAATTCCTTTAGTCTGCGGTAAGAAATAGTTCTTTTCTCTGACCAAAAAGATTGCTTATAAATATGTTCTCTGTATTCACTACCTGCTTCACCTAAGTTATCCAAAATTGCTTTACGTTGAACATCATTGATATCACTGTTTAACAATTCAGCATTCTCATCTAAAGTGGCATGAATAGCTTTTAAAAATATAATTAACTCATTAGATAACTCTATGCGTTCTTCATCTGTTTGTTCAACTAGCTTTTCAAAAAACACTAAGAATCTACGTAGGTAGTAGAGCGTCACCATCGACACCCCATTACCTACTAATGCATTATTGGCATCGTTCCATTCCGGACGTTGGGTATTCATCCATATTCCAGCACCTGGAATAAAATTGGAAAGTTTAGCTAATACTGTAGCCAGTATTTTCTCAATGAAATTTACGGTATAAATTTTTTGATGTTGATCTTGTAAAAGGGCTGCATCTGAGCCCAGAATTTGCATGTTTCTTTTAATCTCAGCATCCAAGTGCTCATCAAATTCTATGGTGTCTTTCGCGTTCTTTAAAATTTCGCGATAGTTTTTAATCTTGTAAGGTACGTTGGCATACACAAACTGTTCAGTATTAAATTGACTACTTAATTGTCCCGGAAAATACTTTTCATTTATTTCCAAAAGTTTAAGTAGGTATATAATCTGATGATCTCCCCAATAACCAATATACGACCATGGATTATCTGGTTCTACAGTTTCCCAATCAAAACCACCCTTTGTAACTCTATATGGGTTATATCCTTCAAAAGTAGTTGCATTTAAAAACTTGTGAATCATGCTACGGGTAAAGCCTGGATATGACATCGCCAAGGCTTCCCAATTTTGAAAAATATCTCTCCAGTTACCTTCGTAATCAAGTATTTTTTTAGAGTAGTCAACAGCGCTTCGCGTATTAATTGAAAATTTATTCCAAGGTCTACTCGGATCCCCGTGTCTTCTACTAAATTTTAGTGGTAAGTATTCTGTGCAAAGTCTCTTAAAATTCTTATCCTCCACTTGAGCATATATATTTTCTAGTTCAAAAACGGTAAAGGTTTCGGATAATTTCTCTAATAATTCTTTGTGTTTTTCGTACACTACCTTATTTGCTCCAATAAGGTAATTTATTAAATCCCATTTTTCAATTTGGTAATTAAAATCAAAAATACCACCTCTCATAATATTGAAAAGTGTATTCGAAAAATGCCTTGTGTCTCTATACACATCAGTAGATAATTGTATACCATCTGATGATGCATTAAGTTCTATTAATAGCTTAGATCCAAGTATGATGTCGTCTTCAACTAGTGTTTGAAGTTGTTTGTTTGTTTCAATAGCATTGATTATTGTTACAACGTCTGTTTGACTTTGATTAACATCAGCAACTATTAGCCATTTTTTATTCTCTCCCGGAGAAAGGGTAATTTCTTTGTTGATAAAGTAGGATCCTTTTTCTGCTTTTACATCTACTTCTTGCACTACTTGCATTCTATTTCTAAACGCATCGAGTTGCAAAGATGAAAGTAAGTATAATGGTTTATCAAGTCCTAAGGACCAAGCAACATTGGCTTTTAATGCCTCACTTGGTTCTGCTTTATCTACTATAATTGCACTAAGTGCAAATATGCCCATGCCAGAATTCACGTCTAATTCATTGCGTTTGTAGGCATCTACAAGAATACTTGTTGAGTTTTGCAAATCGCTACTAACACCATCAGGCATAATATTTTGAATTCCATCAAGCACATTGATGTTTAGATTTCTATCTCCCTTGTTTTCTAAAGAAGACTTTCGTACAAACCCATAAATATTGCTATTGCTCCATTCATACCTAAAGGTGAGCTCAAAGTTGTGGTTAATTTCTTCGAAAATGATTTTATTTCCAATAACGTTTTTATAAAGATTTCTTGAAATCTTATATAAGCTATTGTTTCGCTCGGAGAAGGGTTCCCAAATATGTATTTCATCATTCTCTATGATTTGAAATATAGATTTTGAGCCTGTATTATCATACGATTCAGTTATTTTATCAGCTGTATAATACGGGAATAATGCATATTCGGCACTCTTACGACCCGCAGTAATTCCTCCATTGCTAGATATAAACATCCAATGGTTTGAATCACTTACCACACTCATAAAAAACGGTCGCATTTCATCGTTGTTAGAAATGCAAAAGAAATTTTCACCCTCTACTTTTAATCGATTTATCTCAACACTTAACTCTTGTTTCATGTAATTTTATAATACAAATTCTAAATTCTAATCTCTAAATTCAAAATTCTAATCTCTAAATTCTAATCACTAATTTTTTAATTTTTAGCGTTTAGAATTTAGAGATTAGAATTTAGAATTTAATATATCACTTCTCTTTGTATACGCGAACGTAATCAATAGTCATACTACCTGGGAATGGTGTATTGCTGTTAGGCGCACCCACAAAATTTCCACCTACTGCTAGGTTCATTATGATAAAGAAAGGTTGATTGTAAACCCACTCACCAGGTGCATCAGCTGGAGTGATTCTTTTGTATAGATAATCGTTCACAAAAAAATCAATTCTGTTTTCATTCCATTCGATTGCATACACGTAAAAATCTGCATCGAATCTATTATTTTGAAGTGCATACGGTGTAGTAATGGATTCCGCTCCAGAATAACCCGGGCCATGAATAGAGCCGTAAGTTATGTTAGAGTATTTTCCCTTTTGCTCCATGATGTCAATCTCTCCACACTGTGGCCAAGTAACACTATCAATGTTACTACCTAACATCCAAAATGCAGGCCATATGCCCGAACCTGTTGGTGTTTTAATTCTAGCTTCTATACGGCCATATTTTTGAGTAAATAAACCTTCTGTTTTTATACGAGCTGAGGTATAATTTCCAAACAAATCTTTTCTAGCAGTAATTACTAAATTTCCAGAACCATCTAAGGCAATATTTTGTGGGCTTTGGGTGTACGATTGTAGTTCATTATTTCCCCAACCATTTTGACCAGTACCTAAATCGTTCGCCCATTTTTCGGCGCTAGGAGCGCTGCCTGCAGCACCATTAAAATCATCACTCCATACCAATTCAAAATTTCTATCGGTTAAAGTTTGTTTAGGCTCCACTTCACAACCCGCTATAAAAATAACGAGTGCAGCTAATAGTATTGTTTTATATGAATGTTTCATAAATCTAATTTTTCGTGTGATGTTTTTTAACGATAGAAATAAATATTATCCATGATGAAATTAGGACCACCTGTTAAAATGATAGCTCCAATGTTGCTCTTTTGATTGGCAATATTACCACCCAAAGGAATCTCAAACGACTTCCAAACACCGGTTTGGAAACCAGTTAACGTTGTTCTAAAATCTTTATCGTCGCCTAAAGCATTTCCGGTATTAACATCTGTTTCAATAAGTTTATTCGCTCCAATATCTCTAATTTGAATACCAATACTAGAAGCCGCATTTTCAACGTAAACATCAACATGTAAAAATCCTAAAGATGTAGCGTTAATTGGGTCTTCAACAAACATTATACCTGTGTAATTATTGGTGCTGTATTGCAACACTTTACCAGAGCCTGTATTCAACACTTCTGTTACTGCTGTAGATCCTCCAAAACCTGGAGTGAAATTACTTACTGTTGCATCAACATAGGTATCGCTAAAAATCGATTTAACATCAACCTGCGGACGAGTAGGAACAGGTGCTCCAGGCAAATCGCCTTTAGAAACAATTATTAATTTACCTTTTGCATCTACGCCTCTTACTTTAGCTGTTATTTCTACAGTACCTTGGGCAAGCACACTTACCACTCCCTCATCGGAAACTGTAGCAATGGATGTATCCGAACTGAAAAAATCACAATACGAAGTGGTTGACCCCACCTTCACATCCTGACCATTAACTAAGTTGAATACATGGTTGATACCAGTTACATTAACTGTAGCACCCACGAATGTATTCACAGTAGTGTTTAGGCCATTCATAATATTGGAAGTTGGATTCCCTACCGTACCCAATTTTTCGAATTTTATTTCATCAAACCAAAGCGTATAACCCGAACCATTAGTTCCATTTGTACCAGCAGCAAACCAGAAAACACCTCGCTCACTTAAGAGTATAGATGGATCTGGAATTGGGATAATTACTTTTGTCCAACTAGTTCCAACATTTACGTTTTGAATGGAAATTTTGTTTTTGTCGCCAAGGTAATCAATACCGAAACCGACATCACCTAGTAGTGTACCTGTAGATGCTTTTACATAAAATGTAAGTGCATCAAAACCGGTAAGATTTCTACCTACTCCATCTACTCTGAAGATTGCTCCAGCGTATGTTCCAGAAGGGTCGGTATTATTAGGTACGTCAATTCTTACAGACGCTTCACTTTCAAATCCTTCTGTCATATCTACTGAAAACACATCAGGTTTTGCATCGCCAAATGGCAAATAAAAATCAGAACCTAAACCTATAAAGTTGTCCGTAAAAATATCGGCTGTGTTTGGAAATGTAGGCAATACTGCATCGTCAGATAGTTCTCTCGTACATCCCATTGGGACAGTAACGAGTGCTGATGCGAGGCATATTAATATCGTATTTCTATTTAAAATATTCATCTTTTTCTTCTTTAAATCTTAATGAATCTTATTAATTATTGATATTGATTTGAACATAAGTACGGAATTCCCACTCGTTGCCATTAGGGAATCCAATAGCATTAGGATCTGGTACAAATACCCCAAGATTGTTTAAAGTCATAGTTGGAGAATATCTGTTAGAATATTTATCGAGCGTACGGAAAGTTGTTCTCAATCCGATTTTAGTACCAGGTAATAGGAACCAATCAGGCTTGCCAATCTCCATAGACCAATCGCCAATAAGTTGTAATGGGAAGGTCAAGTTAAAGTCTCTATGGTAGTCAAACGGACCCCAATCATCAATTTTTACACTAGCTGCTAGTTTCATCTTTTTGTAGATCGATCTAACATCAATTCCAAAGCGATTTAAAGTTCGTGTGTTACTACCATTTGCTTGTGCGTTTCCGAAATATGCGTTTGCGATAACTCCAAAATCAGGATTTATTTTCGATACCATTCTTATGTTCGATTCCCAAAGGTCTTTAGCAGGCGCTGAGCCCGGGAAAACAAAGGTCGTACGGCCATTAGCCAAAATACCAATTGCCGCATCTTGAACTGTAGGGAGATGACGATATACAAATCCTGCACTCATTGCAAATTTAGCATCTTCCATACGGTCATTATCCCATTCATACATCCAGGTTGCTGGAGTTGGATCATATGAAACTAAAATTTCTCCAGCCACAGTTTCGCGGTTACTTCTAACTGAAAAAGGATCATCAAGAACATTTCGTGGACGAGCAGGAGCTGCAAACTCAGGCCCAATTGGACCTGCTATAGGTTTTTGATACAAGAAATTGGGTGCAATTTGGAAGTCGCCTACGTTGTAGGTAAAACCGGTAAGTGCATTGTACATATTACCACTACCAATGTCTTTTAATATCCAACCGGTAAAGGTCTTTGTTTGATCTACCCCACCATTAGCTACTAAACCCATGTAAGAAGCAAGACCATACCAACGTATTGGTCCAGTTGAGTATGTGATCTTAGCCTTTCCGCCATAATTATCTGAGCTTTTTATTTTATCTACATACACTATATTATCTTGAACTAATTCAAATGTTCTGCCATTTAAAGGCTGACCTGCCCAAATTCCGCCAACATCAAAAGTTAATTTTTCCATTTTCTTTCCAATGGCAAATGTTAATCTTCTTGTTTTGGGTACTGGTACAGCAAAAGAACTTTGCAAATCAGTTCGTTGAACAATATCTTCGTGGAAAATCCCTGTCATTTCCAAACCTGCTACATTTCTGCTATATTTTAGAAGCAAAGAAGGGTTAGCACCCCACCATAATTCTGGGCCAAATGCCGCTTTTAAACCTTTAAACTTCTTCTTACCCTCTAGTTCAAAACCAAATGGAGCAATACCATTATACAAATCAATATTAGGTCCGTAATTCGCTTCACGATATAGTCCGAAGAAATCACCTTCATAACCCCAGTGATAATGACCAGTTCTATAAAAACCTGTTAATTTAAAATCCTTAGCATCCCAACTGTAATCAGCTTTATACAATTGTATTCTATTATTTGAGTTGATTTGTTGAGGACCACTTGGAGTCGACACTGTAATTGATCTTCCTCTATTTTCATAGAATACTTCATCGATTGGTTTTGTGGCTACATTTCCCAATACATTAAATTGGACGTTTGCTTTCATATTTGGTGCAGGCCTTGCGGTAACACCAATATTAAAAGATTCCATATGGTCGAAACCTTGTGAACTCGGGTATGATGTAGTAGATGGATTTGTACTTGGTGGAGTAGTAGTTAAACTTCCTCCAGTAAGGTAGGTATTGAAATTAGCTTGTAAGTTGCTCAAGTATAATTTACCTCTATCTTTAGCTGCCATGGCTGCCTTATCTCCCCTAGCCTTTAACGTTGCATCTGCAATGGAGATGTTATTCATTGTTGAAGTTAACGAAGCAGAAGTTTCTGAATAAGGATTAACACGGTGTACCGATTGTAATGCATAATAAGCTGCACGAGGATAAAGGTCGTAGATTCCACGCTCATCGGTTTGACCCTTTGCGCAAATACCAAACCACTCTTCATTCATGTTATTTTCACCTAGTACGTAATCATTGCTATAACCTCCGTTAGACCAAGATGCAGTGGCATCATGCTCTTCTAAATTTACAGTTTGGCCTGTTTTCCACCATCCATCACTAAATTGAAAAGTAAAACCGCCTAAACTGTTGTTGTTTTTACCTAGACCTTCAGCGTTATTGTAAATTTCTTTCCAATTGCTAATTAAAACTTTCGCTTGAAATTCTTGATCTTCTTGATTTGCTAAAGTGTTATAAGCATCAGTACCAAATTCGGTAAGAATTACAGGCATATTTAGTTCCTTTTGAACACGGTCGTATAAATCAGTAAACGTAAGTCCTCTATAGCAATTTATACCTAAGATGTCAACGTTCTTACACTCTCTCGCAATAATATCAGAAAACAATAAATCACCATTACAAATAGCTATTGGGTGACTCTTATCTATTTGTTTTAATTCTATAGCAGCATCATTAAAAAGCTTGTATAAATAATATGCCGACTTGGTAGAATTACGATCGGCAAAAGGAATATTTTCTGTTTCTGCACCTCTCCAAAAAAGACCATAGTTGTTTTCATTCCCTAGTAAAAACAATAAAACACCGGGAGTTGATTTATATTGACTTACCATCTCCTTTGTTTCGGCAAGTATTAATTCACGCGCTGCTGGGTTTGCGTAATCTGTATTAGGCTCCCATTTGCCTTTAAGGGTTAATCCATAACGGCCAAAAGAGTGATTCAGCATAGTATAAATGCCATATTTCTCATATATATATTGTACCCATTTAGCTGGAACCCCAGTATATTGTCTAATTGCATTTACTCCCATGTTTTTAAGCAAGGGCATTTCGTTATCCAAGGCAGCCATAATTACATCGTCAGATTGTTTCCACAAGCTGTAGTTGTAATTGGTGCCAATTGGAAAATAATCCCAGTTCACTCCATTGATGAACATCTCTTTACCGTTGACGGAAAGTTTATAACCATTACCCGATTTAAGCACCAACACTTCATTATTTTGGGCAATAGTGAGGGCTGGAATGAGTAATAAAATTAAAGGAATTAGGAATTTCTTTAAGATGTTTTTATAGCGCATAAAATTTAGTTTTTATAGAATTAAATGTCTTTACAAAAAAATATTTCTTCTTTAACTTTTTAAGTGATTATGTATTATGAAATGATGATTACGAAAAACGCTAAATGGTACAATTTACCATAAGTTTATGAAATTATGAAATTTTTGGTTTTTTGAATAAAAAATATACTTTTAGGGCTGGGCATATTTTTAATATAACAAGTAGAAAAGTAGTTGATTTACAGAAAAATATTTCGAACAACATTGAAATCCCACTTGAATTAACTAACAATTCGCTCTATATTGTGAAATTAAGATCGGTTACACTATTTATACATTAAAAGGAAAACCTAATAACTAGAATTATATATATGCAAGTAGAGCAAAACCTAAACACCGAACAGAAGAACAACTATGGTGCCCTGAGTACCTTAGTTTCTGTTTTCTTTTTTTGGGGATTTATTGCTGCAGGAAATGGAGTATTTATACCCTTCTGCAAAGATTATTTCCATTTAGATCAGTTTCAAAGTCAATTGGTCGATTATGCATTTTACATTGCCTATTACATTGGCGCATTATTACTTTTTATCATTGGCAGTTCTCAAGGTAAAGATTTAGTAGGATCATGGGGATACAAAAAGAGTATCGTTTATGGCTTATTATTTAGCGCTATTGGAGCAGTAGCTATGATTATTGCAGTGAACTCTAACACATTCTCTGGAATGCTTGTAGGGCTCTTTATGGTGGCCTTAGGATTTAGTTTACAGCAAACTGCAGCTCAACCCCTAGCTTTGAGCTTAGGTGACCCTAGAACGGGCACAGGGCGTGTAAGTTTGGGTGGTGGTATCAATAGTTTTGGAACAATGATCGGTCCGATCGTAGTTTCGTTATTATTATTTGGTACTGTTGCCGCTTCAGAGGAGCAAACTAAAAACTTAGGATTAGATAATGTAAGTTTCTTGTATGCAGGTGTTGGTATTTTATTTATTGCCGCTGCTGCGTTATTTAACTTCAGCAAGAAAGTGCCTGTTGGTATTAGCGTTGATGCAGTTGAACCAGCAAACAAAGCACTAAACATTTTATTAGTTATTACAGGTGGCTTAATTTTCATGTTTGTACCGGTATTTAAAAGTTATATCGGACTACCAGAAACAATGTCGGTTGATGAAAAAACAGCATTGGAATTATACCGCATGAAATGGTTAATTGGATCATTACTTGTTATCATTTCTGGTTTAGTATATGCTTACCAACGTTCTAAAAAGAACAATGCTGGTTGGGGTGCTATGCAATACCCTCAGTTAATTTTGGGAATGCTTGGTATACTTGCTTATGTGGGTGTTGAAGTAACCATTCAAAGTAACCTTGGTGAATTGTTAAAGCAAAATGATATGGGTGGTTTAGCCTCTTCGCAAATTGCTCCATACATCAGTATGTATTGGGGTAGTTTAATGATTGGTCGTTGGGCTGGAAGTATCAGTGTTTTCAACTTAACCGACAAAATGAAAAAACTACTTTTACTCGTTGTTCCTTTACTTGCATTCGGTATCATCATCGGAATTAATACCCTTGCACAAAAAGACATGTCGCCATTATACTCTTACATCATTTGTGTATTTGTGTTAATTGCTGCCTTTTTTATTAGTCAGGATAAACCAACAAAAACACTGATGATCTTTGGAACTCTAGGTGCAATAGCTATGTTGATCGGATTATTTACTTCTGGACAAATTGCTGTATATGCATTTTTAAGTGGCGGGTTATGGTGTAGTATTATGTGGCCAAGTATTTTTACATTAAGCTTAGCTGGCTTAGGTAAACATACCACACAAGGTTCTGCATTTTTAATTATGATGATTATGGGTGGTGGTATTATTCCCCCTTTACAAGGTAAACTAGCAGACTTAATTGGTATTCACCAATCATACTGGATTACAGTAATATGCTTTGTATATCTTATCATATTTGCAATCGTAGTTAAACGAATGCTATCTAAACAAGGTATCGATTATGATTCAGCACCAACTGCTGCTCACTAATTATAAGATTCCCTAAATAAAAAAAGGCTTCAGAAATGAAGCCTTTTTTTATTTATCGTATACCGAAACTAACATGTCGTGTAGTTTCATAATTTCAAGTGGCTTTATGAGCAAGCCATTAAAGTTATCGTTATATTTTGGGTGACTTTCGGCAGTAACATCTGCTGTTAATGCAAATATTGGGGTTTCCTTATTTAACCCTTCAGAATTTCTTATTCGATCACATGATTCATACCCATCCATTAATGGCATGTGTATATCCATTAAAATGAAATCAAATTTTTTAACGTTCGATTTCAAAATTGCTTCTCGCCCATTCACGGCATGGTCTGTACTTAAGCCCCACTTTATTAATAGTTTCGATGCAACTAAAGCATTGATCATATTATCATCTACAATAAGTATAGACTTCCCAATAAGTACATTCGTAGGCTTATCACTCTTACTGGTAATGGATTTCGTTCTCTTTAGTTTTAATTCAAAGTAAAATTCGGAACCCGACTTTTCTCTACTTTTTAATTCTATTTTACTACCGTATAACTCCACTAATTTTTTCACAATAGCTAATCCTAAACCTGTACCACCTTCTGTTCTCGTAGTTATTGATTTTGGTTGAGAAAAGCTTTCAAAAATTTCTTCAAAATGTTTAGTCGGTATTCCCACCCCAGTATCTTTCACACTAAATCTTAAGGTATCATGTGTTTCATCTTCAGAAACTTTTTTAACTTCAATTGTAACGTTCCCATTTTTAGTGTACTTAATCCCGTTAGAAATTAGATTACTTAATATTTGTGTCAGTTTAGTTCCATCTAATTGATACGAATTGCCCACATCTACACCAACAAATAAATTCAAATGCAAGTCCTTAATTTTTGCCGTCTCATCATACATCCCACGTAAATTCTTCATTAAGGCACCAAATTCTGTTGGCCTGAAATCTAATTTTACATTATTCGTATCCAACTTCGTAAAATCTAAGATGTCATTAATAATCATCATTAAATTATTCGAAGCAAAACCTAATGATTCTACGAGCACTTTTTGCTCACTAGTTGCATTGTCTTGCAATAAACTAGAAATGGTAATTACAGCATTTAGTGGAGTTCTGATTTCGTGACTCATCGTCGATAAAAACTCCTGACGAACTTTTGCCGATTGCTCTGCTTTATTCGTTTTTTCGATAATCTCTGCTTTCTCTTTTTGTATCTCCGCGTCACGCTCTAACGTTTCCATCTTCTTAATCAATTCGTAATTCTCAATGATTTTCGACGTTTGGGAATTGATAACTTGCTCTTTTGTTTTTAAATAGATTTCTAAATAATGTAATGCTTTTTCAATATTATTCTCCATTTTGAAGATCTCATACATTAAGAAATAGCATTTAAACTTTATGATTACAACGTTGTATTTTTCTGCAGATTGAATTCCAGTACTTAAGATTTCCTTTGCTTTCTCCAGCTCATTCATCTTAATGTATAAAGCACCAAGTTTGTAATATGACATGCCTATTCCTAGGCGCTCATTCATTTCTAAATTAATATTAATTGACTCTACAAAATCGGCTTCGGCTTCTTTGTAATTCCCTTTATGTGTCGATACTTTTCCTCGCCCGTATAATGCAAAGGCTAAGCCTCGAATATCACCCGTTTCTCGCTTAATACGGATAGCAGAATCAATCATTTCTTGTGCCTTTATAACCTTTCCTTGGTTAAGGTAAATTCCAGAAAGCGGACAATAGGCATTTGATTCTAAGTTACGATCGTTAGCTAGTTTTGCTGCTTCTATTGATGACTTGTACGCTTTAATTGCATTCTTAATATCAATAAAATACTCATAAATAGTTCCCATACTTTTTAATGTACGGGCCTGATTATGGTAATCATTATACTTTCTATAAATTGCTAAACAATCTATTAAGTATACAAGTCCTAGATGATAGTTGTCTGATTTGTAATACGTACTCGCAATGGCATATTTCGCATCGGCTATGCCTCGCTCATCATT
The DNA here is from genome assembly GCA_044337515.1 of Sphingobacteriales bacterium. GTDB lineage: Bacteria > Bacteroidota > Bacteroidia > Sphingobacteriales > Sphingobacteriaceae > CAJBVG01. The sequence continues at coordinate 24,710 of JBIINK010000003.1, forward strand.
TAATTCTTGAAAATATTGGATGGCTTCTTCCGAATGTTTTAAGGATATGGCTTGCTCCCCTTGTATCATGTAAAATAATGCAAGCTGGTTTAAGCTCTTCCCGATAAGACTTTTTTCATTAGCATTTCTACTAAGCACTAAAGCTTCTTTCGCTAATAGAGTGCTCTTCTTTAAATCAAAGATTCGAATCGAATATGCTTCATTCAGTAAATCCGTAATCTGTTGAACAATATTTGGCACTTCTGTACTCATACTTTCGGGACACAAAAATAAATATAATTAATAAGATATCGTTCCGGAATGTCTTAATTTTCAGGAATATAATATGCTTCGTAAAATAAGATTTGTGACTGATAATGGTATTACTTAAATAAGTACTATTTGTAATTAATCCTCACTAATTTCAATGATTCGATCGAATTCTGTGTTATTAAGTGGCATAACCGATAACCTCCCTTGTTTTACCAAAGCAATGTTCTGTAGTTTATGGTCTTCTTTAATTTCTTCTAAGGTAACTGCTCGGCTTAATGTTTTAAATGGTGCTAAATCAACCACTACCCAATTGGGGTCTGTTGTAGTTGGATCTTGGTAATGTTCTTTAATTACTTTTGCAATACCCACCACATGCTTTCCTTCATTACTATGATAGAACATCACTAAGTCGCCTTTCTTCATTAAGCGCAGATTATTTCTAGCTTGGTAGTTCCTCACTCCATCCCAGAACGTTTTTTTGTCCTTAAGAAATTGCTCCCACGAATACTTGTGAGGTTCTGATTTTACTAGCCAATGCTTCATACTAAATTGTAAATTGTAAATTGTAATTATATTCTATTAGCATACTAACATACCAGCATATCAGCATACCAGCATATCAGCATACCAGCATACTAACTAGTGTAAGATTTTCCAAACCAGTTCTCGTAATAGCTCACCTTCTTCTGTATTTCCAGTATTATCTACCCCTTTCGATTTTAAATCGTACTCCCTTAGCAAACTTATGATCTGACAAGTTTTATCGAAATTGAAATTTCGAGCAGCCAATTCATATTCTTGAACGAAGTATGGATTTATCTTTAATTGTGATGCAACATTTGCTCTTGATTTGTCTTGTAAATAATGAAAAGTAAATAGCTTACTGAAGAAACTATTCATATTTCCTAAGATCAATACCAAGGGATTGTCTTTCTTATTAGCTGCAAAATAATCAATAATTTTATTGGCTTTCAATACTTCTCTTTTTACTAAAGCCGAATTCAATTCGAAGCTATTAAACTCCTTGCTGACACCTATATTTTTCTCAATATCTTCAATAGTCACCGTTTTGCGGTTGTCCATATTGATTAATACCTTATCCACTTCATTCACCACTTTACCCAAGTCATTCCCTAAGTACTCAGCAATCATTGCCGCCGCTTTCCCTTCTAACTTATAGCCTTTACTCTCCACATACTGATTCGCCCAGTCGGAAATTTGATTATCATATAATTTTTTCGACTCAAATAAAACCCCATGCTTATCAATAGCTTTCGCAACTTTTAATCGTTTATCCAAGGAACCATACTTATGACAAAAAACAAGTACCGTACTTTTTAGTGGATTTTCAACATATGCCGCAAATGGATCTTGCTCTTTCCCTTCTGTTTTTCCGAACTTTATGTTTTGTGCTTCTTTAACAATAACGAGCTGAAAGTCCGACATCATTGGGTAACGCTTCGCAGTACTCAATATCGTTAACATATCAGTATCCTTACCGTATAAAATGGTTTGATTAAAACCTTTCTCTGCTTCCGATAATACTTCTTTCTCCAGTACATCTGCAATTAAATCGATATAGTAACTTTCTTCCCCATGTAAAAAATAGATGGGTTTAAATTGTCGCTTTTTTATATCGGAAAGAATATGCTCAATGGTCATACACAAAAATAGTGATAAGAATTGAGATATTAGATATTAGACACTGGACAAAGGACACAAGACGATGGACACTGGATGCTGGACATTGGACAAAAGATACTGGACAAAGGACTCTGGACACTGGACATTGGACAAAAGATAATTAGTCCAGCGTCTTTTTGTCCAGTGTCCATCGTCAAGAATTTACAACTTAGAAGGTAGTATTTCTAGAAATCGGTAACTCTCACACTCATAATCCATTTCGCAGTAATAGTGCTCTAAGCCATTAGTTACCACAAGGTATTTCACTTTATATATCATGTTATACCGTGCTGCTTGATCAAATACTTCTTGTGTAATTTTTATGGAAGGAGCTTTACACTCTATGAGCATTATAGGCTCGCCTTCGCTAGTATAGACGAGTATGTCGGCTCTTTTTTTGAGCTCGTGTAATTGTAATCCTTTTTCTAAACTAATATGATTTTTAGAATACCCTTTTTGATTAATGAGGTACTGTACAAAATGTTGTCGAACCCATTCTTCTGGGGTAAGCAGTAATTCTTTTTTTCGGAGGAAATCGAAAATATAAAACTTCCCAGTTTTCTCAATAATTTGAAAAGGATAAGCTGGGAGGTTAAGTGGAATAAATTCCATGATTACATTTTAGCAAGACTTACTTTTAATATCTCGATTTTTTGTTCTGCGTCGGCTTTCTTCTTTTTCTCGTTTTCTACAACATCACCTTTCGCATTATTAACGAATCGTTCGTTCGATAATTTAGCATCAACAGATTTTAAGAACCCTTCCAAGTAAACAAGTTCCTTCATCATACGCTCTTTCTCTACCGCAGGGTCTATTGAATCTCCTAAGTCAACAAAGCACTCGTCATTGCCAGATAAAAATTGTGTAGCATTCTCCGGAACCGTTTGCACCATGGCTAATTCACCAATCATCGCCAATCTTTTTAATATCAACTCATACTTCGAATACTCTACACCTGAATTATTTTTGATGGATAAATCCAAAGCATCTTTTGGAGCAATTTGTTTAGCATTTCTAATGTTTCTCATTTCAGAAACAATACCTAACACTGCATTCATTTCCGACAATCGTTGTTCATTAAATGCTTTCGCTGTTGGATAAGTTGCTACTATACAACAATCCATTTCTGCACGTATTCCAAACAATTCCTCATCATGCCATAATTCTTCAGAAAGGAATGGCATAAATGGATGAATCAATTTTAATATCTCCGCAAATTTATTTTTTACAAACTCAAATGTTTCCGCATCAATTGCATCTTGGTATGAGTCACCATTCTCTAGTTTATGGTAAGTCGGCTTTATCATTTCTAAATATGACGAACAGAAATCATCCCAAATAAGTTTATAAATACTCATCAAGGCTTCTGATAATCGATATGATAAAAACATTTGTTCTATCTCTTTTAATGATTCGTTAAATCGCGCATCGAACCATTCGTTGGCTGTTGTATTTTCATTTTTCAATGAAGCATCAACTGTCCATCCTTTCACTAATCGAAATGCATTCCAAATTTTATTAGCAAAGTTTCTTCCTTGCTCACAATACGATTCGTCGAACATTAAATCATTTCCCGCTGGCGAACAAAGTAACATTCCCACACGCACTCCATCAGCACCATACTTCGCCATCAACTCAATAGGATCAGGTGAATTGCCTAATGATTTCGACATTTTACGTCCTTGCTTATCGCGTACAATGCCTGTTAAATATACATTCTTGAAAGGAACTTGATTTCTAAATTCCTTACCTGCCATAATCATGCGCGCTACCCAGAAAAATAAAATTTCTGGTGCTGTTACTAAATCATTGGTCGGATAGTAATAATTTAAATCAGCATTTCCTTCATTATTCTTATCACCAAAAACCGTTGGATCAAAAACTGATATTGGCCATAACCAAGAAGAGAACCATGTATCAACCACGTCATCATCCTGACGAATATCGGTGATGCTGATATTATGATAATCTGCAGATAAGGCTTTGAATTTTTCAATCGCTTCTTCAGCAGTTTTTGCTACTACTACTTCCCCATTCGTAGCATACCATGCTGGGATTTGTTGACCCCACCAAAGTTGACGAGATATACACCAATCCTTTACATTCTCCATCCAATGACGGTAGGTATTGATGTACTTATCTGGAATTAAATTCACTTCACCATCATTCACCGCATCAAGTGCTGGCTTCGCTAATACTTCCATACGCACAAACCATTGCATCGATAGCTTCGGTTCAATTACAGCATCAGTACGTTCAGAAAAACCTACTTGCGATTTATACTCTTCTACTTTCTCTAATTGCCCAGCTTCTTCAAGCATTACAGCAATTTTTTTACGCGCAATAAATCGATCTTCATTAACGAGAATTTCTGCTTTCTCATTTAATGTCCCATTGTCATTTAAAATATCAACAACAGCAAGCTTATGCTTTATGCCTAACTCGTAGTCATTCAAATCATGTGCTGGAGTAACTTTTAAACATCCTGTACCAAAATCCATCGTTACGTACTCATCAGTGATAATAGGTATTTCACGATTTATTAAAGGCACTAAAATTTTCTTGCCGTGTAAATGTTTATAGCGCTCATCATTCGGGTTCACACATATAGCAGAATCGGCCATAATGGTTTCCGGACGAGTAGTGGCAATGGTTACGAAACCAGAGCCATCACTAATTTTATACTTGATGTAAAATAATTTCTGATTAACTTCTTTACGAATTACTTCTTCGTCAGATACAGCGGTTAATCCTTTCGGATCCCAATTCACCATACGAATACCACGATAAATCAATCCTTTTTCGAATAAGTGAATAAACGTATCGATTACTGCACCGCTCATCGCAGGGTCCATCGTAAATGTGGTACGCTCCCAATCACATGAAGCTCCTAGTTTTTTCAATTGGTCGAGGATGATTCCTCCGTATTTATCTTTCCAATCGTAAGCGTATGATAAAAACTCTTCACGAGTTAATGATTTCTTGTCAATACCTTTTTCTGCAAGCAATGCTACCACTTTAGCTTCTGTAGCAATAGATGCATGGTCGGTACCCGGTACCCATAATGCATTCTTGCCCATCATTCGGGCTCTACGAATCAATACATCTTGAATCGTATTATTTAACATATGCCCCATATGCAGCACTCCTGTAACGTTTGGAGGGGGAATTACTACAGTATATGGTTCACGCTCGTCTGGCACCGAACGGAAAAAACCTTTCTCCATCCAATAAGGATACCATCTATTCTCTGCTTCTGTTGATAAATATGTCTTCGAAATGCTCATAATAAATAAAAAATCCCCAAAATGCTGGGGATTACAAAAATATAAAATTATGGGACTGTTTTGCCCTAAATCTTAGAAATAAAAGCCTAAAGAAAGGCCTAATCGAGGCAATACTCCATTAAAACTTTGTCCGAATTGATCAATTCCCGTATCTACATTTTCTGTAAATGTGGTTTTTATATTTGCTGTTTTAGCAATTACACCAAAATAACCATCCACAAAAAATCCAATATTTAAATCGGCACGCATCCCAAAATACACGAATGCATCTACTCTATTCGTAGTTTGTTTATAGGTATTTAGTGAATATTTTGTGGCTGAAGAACCAAAATTATCAATATAATCAATCCAACCGTAATCTTTAAATTTATAATTCACATGACTATAACCCACACCTGCTTTTACATAGCCCAAGCGGTTTAGCTTATTATTGATTCGTAAGTATTTTCTAAAAGATAAATCTACACCACCACCAGACATCATAAAATTTTCTTTACCGGGTGAATTGCTTGTTCCATAACCATAATCAAAAGAATAGTAGATTGGCATAATACCAATGCCATTCATGAAATTCTTATCTAAAGAACGCTCATATTCTATGCGATACGCTCCAAAAAGAAAGCCAGAAGTATGTAACCAAAATGAACTCTTTTTAATAGCGCTACTGTCGGTTTGAGCATTTACTGAAGTCGACACAATGCTCAATAACATGAGCATAAAAATAATTTTCGTTTTCATTATTGTCCGATTAAAATACTACTTAATAAAGTTAAATCTCCATTCGCATAGGAGTATTGATAAAACCCTGTGCTCGAAGTCAACATTAGTTTATTATTAAATGGAATCACATCATTTGCTTTTACATTAAACGAATGCAATAGCACTAAGGAATCCACATTACTTTTATCATACATTTTCAAGTGATCATCACATACAAAAAGGTAATTGCTATCAATACCTAATCCTTGTGGCGACGTCATGTTGTAACTCACCCTTAATGCTGGGGCAGTTAAACTAGTAATGTCTATTATTTCTAAGGCATTAATTCCTCTCCAACAACGATTGTTGGCAGTAGAATTTAAGGTTACATAAGCGAAAGAATCGTCGGCAACCACTGGATCGCAACTGTAAATATGACTATAGAATGATTTGTAAACCGCGTAATTAGAACCAGTTAAGGAATAAATAAACATACCCGAACTAGTACCTACAAACAAAGCGTCTTTTCTACAAAAAATAGTTTCAATGGAGTTGTTTAAATAAAGCGTTTGAAATAAAGTTAAGCTTCCATTACTTTCTATGGTATACGTTTTCGCATTTTCTCCACTTAAAGTAAATATTTTATTGTCCTTTACCGCGAAGCGAGCTAAGGAACCTGTTGTTCCTGTTGAGGTACCTCCAGGACTAAGATTTGATTCTCCAGCACCGCAAGAAATTAAATAGCTTGCAATTCCTATGATTACAACTATATTCAGTAGTCTAGTTATGTTTCTCATTTTTCCCATCCTACAATAATTAAATCTTCTTCTCTATTCGATACTCTGTATATGTATGGAAGATATCCTAAGTCAGGTGGATAAAGCTCAGGGAAGGCATCTCTTTGACGAGCTGAAACCGTAACCTGTGTAACATTGCTGATATTTAAAGTGACCAAATCCACGGCATTATCTACAAATAAAAAGTTGTCTTTTGAGGCAATATCTATGCAACCAGGAACCCTAATGAAGGATACTTTTGTAGGTACCGAAGGATTCGAATTATCGATCACATGTACTCCTTGGTATTTCTCTACTAAAAATATATAGTTTTGATAGACAAGCATTTTGCCCGGCTCAAGTAGTTTTTGTGATGTCATAGACTTCACAGAAGTTTCGAGTTGAGCTCTTGTCATAAACAAGGGAGTATATGACGTTTCGGGCGGCATAGGCTCTATGGTGTAAATCGGACAAGCATACAAGAAAATAGAGAGTATGGGCAGTAGAAATAACCAATGTTTACGATAGATATTTGGGGTTGCCATTTTAAAAGTTTAAATAACTTATATATTTGATAGAAAATAAACGTTATTGCACTATAAAAGTAAAGAAATAAACTAATATGAAAAAGGCCTATTTAATAATTACTACGTTATTCCTAACCTCTTTGGTATTCACAGGATGTAAAACTAGAAAAGTAGAGCGTATTGACCCTACTCAACAAACCGATTTAAGTGGACGTTGGAACGACACCGACTCTCGTTTGGTTTCTAATGAAATGATTAGCGATTGCATGGCAAAACCATGGAGAACTGAATTCACTACTGCAAAAGGCAAAAGACCTGTTGTGATTATAGGAACAGTAAGAAACAAAACTACCGAACACATCGATCCAGAAACATTTATTAAAGATATTGAAAAAGCATACATCAATTCTGGATTAGTATCTGTTGTACAAGCTGGCGAAGCAAGAAAAGAATTACGTGATGAACGTAACGATCAACAAACATTTTCATCTAATGACACCAAGAAAAAATGGGGATTAGAAAAAGGTGCTGACTTTATGTTGAATGGTGTGATTACTTCTATTGTTGACCAATACGGTAAAAACAAAGTAGTGTACTACCAAATCGATTTAGAATTAACCAATTTAGAAACCAATGAAAAGGTTTGGATTGGCGATAAAAAAATCAAAAAAGCAGTTCAAAACTAATTTAAATTAAATAGCGAACTAATTAACCTTAGTTCGCTATTTCTCTATTATAACCATGGCATCGTGAAGAAGCAACTCCACTATTTATTACTGTTTGTATCCATTCTTTTTATCAGTTCTTGTGCTACGTATTATCAAAAGTTAGCCGAGTTTAACAGTAATGTTGAGCAAGGAAATATTACGAAAGCAAAAGAACTTCTTGATAAAGATAAAAAAGGACCTGAAGGCAAAAATAAATTATTGTACTACATGAATCGTGGTACAATAGAAATGCTATTGGGAAATTATGAGAAGAGTAATGAGTACTTTAATGTGGCAGATGTTTTAATTGAAGATTATAACAAAGAACTAAGTTCACAAGCATTAGCATTGTTAACGAATTCGATGGCTACCGAATATGGTGGTGAAGATTTCGAAAGGGTACTAATTCATTATTACAAAGCCTTGAATTATGTTCAATTAGGTCAGCATGATGATGCCATTATAGAATGCCGTAGAATAAACTTAAAGCTTCAAAAACTAAACGATAAATACTCCAAAAAGAACCGTTATTCGGAAGATGCATTCGGGTTAAACTTAATGGGTATTATTTACGAATCGGCTGGAGAAACCAATGATGCCTTTATTGCTTATCGCAATGCAGTAGAATCTTACGAAAAAATTTACGAACCTCAATTTAAAACTGGCGTTCCCTTACAATTAAAGAAAGATGTTATACGTACGGCGTATGAAATTGGATTTGATGATGAAGGCCGACGTTTTGAAGAAAAATTTAAGTTGAAAGATGAACCCCGAAACAAAGAGAATGGAGAACTCCTTTTCTTTTGGAATAATGGTTTAGGTCCTGTTAAAGCAGAGAACAGCATAAACTTTAGCATCATTAAAGGTGAAGGTGGCTATGTTACTTTTGCCAATGATGAATTAGGGTTAAGCATTCCGTTCCCTCTTCCTCAAGGTAAAAGCACTAATTCTGCATTAGGCGATTTAGAATTTATTCGTGTTGCTTTTCCAAAATATGTTGAACGTACTCCTTATTACAAGGAAGCTTCTGTTCAAGTAGGCAATACCAATTATGGATTTGATATTGCCGAAAACATCAACAACATTGCTTTTAAAACCTTGCATGATCGCATGCTTAGAGAGTTAAGCACTTCTTTATTACGATTAGCCACTAAAAAAGTAGCTGAATATGCGGCAAGAGACCAAAATCAAAATGTTGGTTCTTTAGTAGGTATTGTAAATGCCATTACAGAAAAGGCCGATACTAGAAATTGGCAAACCCTGCCCTATTCTATTTCTTACACAAGAATTTCACTTCCTCCTGGGGCACAGGAAATAAAACTGAAACTTACATCGTTTGATAATAAGCAAGTTAAAGAACAAAAGTTTAACTTTGTAATACAAAAGGGTAAAACAACATTCCAATCGTATCAGAACTTTGAGTGTAAACCGTACTATATGCCCGGTTTTATGCCTGCTGATCAACGAATAATGAATGATATGCGATAATCAAATGAAAAATAAATTCTTTATTTCTCTATTCATTTTACTGAGCAGTTTGGCCTTTAGTCAGTCTGCCTTAAAAGTAAATTCAATAGAATTTAAAGCAAGCTATTTTAAATATCGTGGCGTATTATTAGATGTTCGCACTCCAAGCGAATACAATGAAGGGCATATCGAAAATGCTAGAAACCTTGATTTCTCAGCAAGTACTTTCGAAACCGAAATCGATAAACTCGATAGAGAGCAAACTGTATTTTTATATTGTGCCATTGGAGTTAGAAGCACAAAAGCGGCTAACCTATTACGTAAAAAAGGATTTAAACATGTATTCGACTTAGACGGTGGTTATACTGATTTAATAAAAGTGGGGATGAAGAGTGTGAAGTAATGACTGAACCCTCATTGTCTTTTATCCAAACTGCCGACGGCTCTAAAACACTTTACAATCCTAGTGTTGGCGAAAATTATCATTCCATTAATGGTGCACTTCAAGAATCTTTACATGTATTTGTAAAAGGTGGTTTAGAGTATTTCACTCAGAATACACTGAATAAAAACATCAGTATTTTAGAAGTTGGTTTTGGTACTGGATTAAATTTTCTTCTATCTGCAGATTATGCAGAACATCACCAAATTAATTTGCAATATACGGGCATAGAAGCCTACCCCCTCCCACCTGAAATCATAGAAAAAACAGGCTACCAAGAGTATTTAGAAAATAAAAACGTATGGGAATCTTTCATCCATAAATACGAAGATACTTTTCAAACAAAATCAGATATTACTTCTGCATGTTCGTTAAGAATTCATTCAACTCCTGTTTTGGAATTTGAAACTGAAGAACTTTTCGATATTATTTATTTTGATGCTTTTGCGAGAAATTATCAACCAGAAATGTGGAGTTTAGAAACCATCACACATGCCTGCAAGTTTTTAAAAGATAAAGGTATATTTGTAACCTATAGCGTAACAGGTGAACTGAAACGGGCATTACGAAGTTTAGGCTTCGATATTCAACGCCCTGCAGGTGCAGCTGGTAAACGTGAAATGATGAGAGCCCTTTTGAACAAAAACAATGCTTTATAAAAACCTACTTCGACCATTATTTTTTCTAATTGATCCGGAAAAAATCCATCATCTCGTTTTTCAATTAATTAAATTTTCGCAATCGATACCAGGCATGAAAGCCTTGATACGATTGATGTTTGTGAAAACAGATACTCGGTTAGAACGAACTGTATTTGGCATTAAATTCCCTAACCCTGTAGGTTTAGCGGCTGGTTTTGATAAGGATGCTAAATTATATAGGGAGCTTTCAAACTTCGGATTTGGCTTCATCGAAATTGGAACCATTACCCCTTTAGCACAAGATGGTAATCCCAAACCACGTATGTTTCGTTTGCCAATTGATGGTGGATTGATTAACCGAATGGGTTTTAATAACATGGGCTTAGATGGTGCCATTGAACGTTTAAAAAACAGACCAAACGATATTATTATTGGAGGAAATATTGGCAAAAACAAAGTGACTCCAAATGAAGAAGCAATTAGCGATTACGAGAAATGCTTCCAAGGATTATTTCCATATGTTGATTATTTTGTAGTCAATGTGAGTTCACCAAACACTCCCAATTTACGAGCATTGCAAGAGAAGGAACCTTTAAAAGCTTTGCTAAATCACCTTCAGATATTAAACACGAACAAACCTTCGCAGAAACCTATCTTATTAAAAATTGCACCCGATTTAACCGATGAGCAATTAGATGATATCATCGAAATTGTAAACGATACTAAAATTGCGGGTGTAATTGCTACCAATACTACTATTTCGAGAGCAGGACTACAATCCGACGCTACGAAAGTAGAATCGATTGGTGCTGGTGGATTAAGTGGTAAGCCTTTAACGAAACGATCTACAGAAGTAATACGCTACTTAGCCGAAAAATCAAACCATAGCTTCCCTATCATTGGGGTTGGTGGTATTCATAGTGAAAGTGATGCCATCGAGAAACTAAATGCAGGAGCTAGCCTAATTCAGCTTTATACAGGGTTTATTTATGAAGGGCCTGGGTTGGTGAAGCGGATTAATGATATGATAGTATGCTGATATGCTAATTTGGACATGGGACTCTGGACCCTAGACAATGGACAATGGACAATGGACAATGTGCTAATGTGCTAATGTGCTAATGTGCCAATGTGCCAATGTGCCAATGATAATTTGAACAATTAGTCAATTTGGACAATTTGAACAATTAATCATTTCGAGGTACGAAATACGAGCTACGAGGTACGAGCTACGAGCTTGGGTAACGAAAAAATCCCGAGTGAAAACTCAGGATTAATATCTTTCTGAAAAGAAATCAGCAATTACGCTGCTGTTTCTTCAGTTGACGGACGAGCTACTGGCTTCTTAATTGATTTATCAGTCGCCATTTTCAAGCGTTGTTTTTTCAATCTAGAAACAGTTTTATTCATTCTGTCTTTTCTTTTAAGTCTTGTAACTGCCATTTTCTTAAAATTTTTATTCTATCTATATTTTTTTTGAGGTCGAGAGCGGATTCGAACCGCTGTAGAAGGTTTTGCAGACCTCTGCCTAGCCACTCGGCCACTCGACCCTCTTTTTAGAGTCTGCAAATGTACTAAAATAAATTTTTAGCACAAGCGAAAAACTAAAAATTGCTTAAAAATCGCGGCGTTTTGCTTCAGAACATAGAATTCCTGTGGCAATAGCCACATTCAACGACTCTGCATTACCGAAGGCTGGAATAGTTATTGGCTTGTTAATCAATGGTAAAACTTCAGCACTAATGCCATGAGATTCACTTCCCATCACTAACACCCCATTCATTTTACCTTCTAAAGTATATACATTTTCGCCTTCTAAGAGTGCTCCATAAATGTTAGTTGATGAATGTTCTGCTAACCATTCACTCAATAATTTTGTATGTATGTTCACTCGTAAAATAGATCCCATAGTGGATTGAATAACTTTGGGATTATAGATCTCTACGCAATCATCTGAACAGATGATATGTTCTATACCAAACCAATCGGCTATACGAATAATAGTTCCCATATTCCCTGGATCTTTAACCCCATCTAAAACAAGAACTAAATGCTTAGCTAAATAGGCATCATAGATTGCATCGATTGATGGTTCCGCGGGCATTTCAACAACAGCTAAAACTTCAGGAGCAGTACTCATATTGCTGAGTTTCCCCATGTCTTCCTCGCGAATTACAACGATTTCTGTTTTTTTCGATAATTTTGAGGAAAGAAGTTCGTACTTTTCACGTTTATGTTCAAGTACATAAATACTGTGTACTACATACTCGGAAGAAAGAAATTCATCGCAAATCTTATCACCTTCAATGATAAATTGTTGATGTTCTTTGCGAAACTTCTTTTGTTGTAACGATTTAATATAGCTTATTTGTGATTTTGAAATCATCTGTTATTCGATATACTACCACAATAATAATCATTTCCGCGGTTATCTTCCTTACCTCGTGCACAAGTACCAGAAAACTTTCTAAGAATGAAGCATTGGTACATAAAGTAAAAGTTGTAGGCGTAAAAGGGCTTGAGAAAGAAAATCTGGAAAACTATATTCGTCAGAAACCCAACAAGAAATTATTAGGCATAAGCTTTATCAAACCTAATTTAGGTGTGTATAATTTTTTGAAATGGAAACACGATAATCGAATTGTTCGTGGTTTAAGAAATACGTTTGGTGAGGCTCCTGTGGTTTATGATACTTCATTGGCAAATTTTTCTGCTCAGCAAATGCAATTGTATCTTTTCAATAAAGGATACTTTGATGCCATAACGAATGATTCTACCATAATCAAAAAGAAGAAAGCAAGAACATCCTATACAATTAATAAAGGAGAGGTATATACCATCCGTAATATCCAATTTGAAATTAAGGATACCATTTTGCGCTCAATCTATTTCATGAACCTAAAAGATTCACGAATCGCCATTGATGAGCCATTTGATCAAGATAAAATTTCGGAAGAACGTGAACGTATTACAAAAGACATTAAAAACTTTGGATATTATTTTTTCAATAGAGAGTATGTTCATTTTGATATTGATAGTAGTATACAAGGGAATAAAATCGACATCAAACTTGTTATTGAAAATCCTGATGGTAAAAAATCACATCAATCTTATACCATCAATAAGGTAAACGTAAACATTACGAGTGATGAAACATATCGATCATTTAGGAGTAAAAAAGATGAAAACACAGATTACATCAACATATCCGATCCTAAAAAATTAATAAAACCTAAAATAATAAAACGCTTAATATTTTTAGAGCATGCCGAGCAATACCGAGATGACGATTTAGAGTTAACCTATAATCGTTTAGGTGATTTACGTGTATTTAAATTCGTAAATATTGACTTTACTGTGGATAGTGTCGATAGCACAAAACTGAATACTATAATTTCATTATCGGCTGGTAAAAAACAAGGTGCACAAACAGAAATAGAAGGATATGCAGCATCGGCAAACTTAGGTTCATCAGCCAACTTCATCTATACGAATAAAAACATTTTTAGAGGTGCTGAAATTTTTGAATTTAGAATTAAGGCAGGTATCGAAACGCAAGCTTTTATCGACCAAACTCAAAATACAAGTTTAATATTTAACAGTAGAGAGTCCAACACCTCAGCTAGTATTACCTTTCCGGGCTTCTTGCTATTTCGTGAGAAAAAAAACTATGGAGTTTATGCTAGTCCTAAAACTCGGATTGGAATAAACTACATCACCGAAAACAGACCAGAATATTTACGTCGTACTTTTCTGAGTTCCTTTACGTACGATTGGAAACAGAATCAATTTTTAACACATTCATTATCTCCACTAAGTGTCAATTTTGTACGATCAACTTTATCTACTGAAGCACTAGATTTATTAAATAGTATTGACAATCAATACATCAAAGAAAGTTTTGATCCACACATTACTTTAGGCTTATCGTATTCGCTTACCTATAGCAATCAAATTATCAATTTACGAAAGGATTATTATTTCTTACGTATTAATTTAGAAGTAATGGGAACAGGACTTTACGCAAGTAGCTTATTATTGAATCAAGTTAAAAACAGTACTGGTAATTACGAATACTTCAACCTCCCCTACTATAATTTTACTCGTCCGGAATTAGATGTTCGATATTTCAATTATGTTCACAACAAATCAATGTTAGTCTATCGATTTAATACTGGTGTTGGATTTGCTTATTGGAATTCGAAAGTATTACCATTCGAGCGTCAATTTTTCACTGGAGGTTCCAACAGTATTCGTGCGTTTCGAGCAAGATCTATTGGCCCGGGTAAGTTCTCCGATTTAGCAGCATCGAGCTTAAACTTAGACCAAACTGGGGAGATGAAAATTGAAGCGAACATTGAATATCGATTTGACATATCAGATAATTTCTTGGGTTCTAAATTAAAAGGTGCTACTTTTTTAGATATGGGAAATGTGTGGACCATTTCAGCTGAAAATACCAATACAGAAGGGAAATTTAGCTGGGATACTTTTCATCAACAATTTGCTATTGGTACAGGATTCGGAATGCGGATGGATTATAGCTTTCTGCTGTTTCGTTTTGATGTGGGCTTAAAACTAAGAGACCCACGATTCATTGGAGATGAACAGTGGGTCATTCAAAATATTTCTAATAGCACTTGGAAAACTGCTAATGACTATAACTTCTGGAATTTTAATTTTGGTATTGGTTATCCATTCTAAATCAAGTGCACGATAGTTTCTTTCAACAAATTAATGAAAGCACTTACATCCATCCCTTGCAGAATAAAGAATAAAACGAATCCGATAAGTAATAGCAAGAACAAAATTCTCTTAATAAACATCGCCATTACGATAAACAATATTGGAATAATAATGAGCATCCAAAAAGGAATTGGGATTGTCCATGAGTTTACCGAATAGTATAAATGACGAAGTGTTTCAGCATTTTTTTCATGCTTAATGTAAAAGATGTCCGACGACTGAAAGTTCTTACTTAAAGGAGCTTGGCCCTTTTTGAAGGTTACATTTTCGATGTATCCATTGATTACAAACGTATATATTCCTTCAATGTGCTCGTCAACAACATCATCATTAGTTACTGCTTGAATCACATAACCATTAGCGTTATCTAATCTAAAATCACCGATAGGAAACATTTCAGATAGGCTAAAAGTGTACTCTCTTTGCTGCGAAACAGCATTAAAACAATATATTAGTGGTATAATTATTGTTAATATTACGCGATTCATTCGTCTATTCATATCACAAAAATGAAAAAAATACTGCTATCTACAAGTCTTTGTTTATTTATTCTTTCCGCAAATGCTCAATATAAGTTCGAAACCTATAATAAAGGTATTGATACTATTAAGGTTATTGAAAACAACAAAACACTTCAATTGCCTTTCGCTGGTGGACAAGATGTGCCTCAATTTTCATCAGTAGATTTGAATCTTGATGGTAAAAAAGACATGGTCATTTTTGACCGTGAGGGTAGTAAAATAAGTCCATATATTAACATAGGCTCCTTAAATAACATCAAATACGAATATGCACCTCAGTATATTAAGTATTTCCCAAAGATGTATGAATGGATGTACATGACAGATTATAATGGCGATGGTAAAGAGGATCTTTTTACGGCTATCCCAGGAGGTTTTAGAGTATATAAAAATAAAAGTACTGTAAACGAACTAATCTTTGAAGACACCTTCCCATTTGTGAATTGTGATTATACTTCATTAATTACTAGGTTATATATAGCAAGCAATGATTTTCCTGCAATTATTGATGTAGATGAAGATGGAGATATTGATATATTAACATACTACCAAAGTATTGATTCATCTGGTGAGAGTATTTACTGGTACAAAAACATGAGTATGGAACGATATGCGAAACCCGACTCTATGGATTTTGTTATCGGAAAATTTTGTTGGGGAAAATTTAGAGAATCATTTACCAATTGTCATATCAATTTAAATTACCCTGTAGGCATTTGCGGAACAAACGGGAGATTTACTCCTAATGTTACTCCAGATGAGTTCATGGAAAGTCTAAACCAAAGAATCAACAGCACCAGTGATGGTTTACATGCTGGATCGACGACAACAGTATTGGATGCAAACGGCGACGGTAAATATGACATGCTTATAGGTGATGTAACTTGTAATAATTTGTACTTAGTGGTTAATGGAACGGATAACCTCAATCCAATCATGACACAAACTATTTATCAATACCCACCGAATCACCCTATTAACATTGAGGTGTTTCCTGCAGCTTATATGATCGATGTAAATAATGATGGATTAAAAGATTTAGTTGCATCAACAAATATTTCGAATGCTACGATGAATCATAACCACGTTCAACTATTAACGAATAATGGCGCAACGAATATTAACCGATTCGATTTTCAAACAGACGATTTTATGTTGTCTGAAATGATTGATGTGGCTGAAGGTTCCGCTCCAGCGTTTGTAGATTATAATGGTGATGGATTGTTGGATTTAGTAATTTCTAATTCAGGATATTTTCAAGGAGCTAGCGTTTATAAAACAGGATTAGCTTTGTATAAAAATATTGGTACAACAAGTTTAGCTAAGTTTGAATTACAAAGCAGAGATTGGTTAGGCTTTTCGACATTAAACATTGCAAACATGGCGCCGAGCTTTGGCGATATGGATGGAGATGGAGATCAAGATATGGTATGTGGCTCAAATGATGGGACAGTACATTTCTTCAGAAACATTGCGAGTACAGGAGCTGAAATGAATTTACAATATGTTGCCAATTATTTTGGAACTATTGATGTGGGAAATTTCTCTGCACCCTTTATTTATGATTTTGAAGGTGATGGTAAAAATGAAGTTATTGTTGGGGAGCGATTCGACAACATCAATGTATTAAGCAATACAGGCGACCTTACTAATCCGAATTTCATTTTACTAACTGATTCATTATACAAAATCAACCTTAGGAAAATCTCAGCGTACCCAAGTGGTAGAGCACGCTTGAGTATCCAAAATTTACGCCCTAATGAAGCTCCATCTGTAATGATTAGCAACGCCAATGGGAAAATTTACAACATGGGGAAATTCAATGCGAATATGAGTACTCCTCTAACAAATCCAATCGATTCCTTAAATTTAGAATCAGGAATATTTAGTAATTCTAATGGCGGATTTTATTTTTCGATGGCGGATTTAAACAATGATCAAAAACCAGAATTAATTGCAGGCAACCCACAAGGTGGTGTAATTTTATATAGAAATACAAGTTTAAATGTAGGATTAGAGAACACCTACAAGCCTTTAGATATAAGCATCTACCCTAACCCAGCTTCAGATAATATATTTATTAGAACTAACGATTCTGAAAAATTTAGTAAGGTACAATTATTGGATTTGAATGGTAAAGTTGTTGTAGAAATCAACGAGGAAAACTCTTTCCAAAAAATAGATACGAAGAACTTACCTAGCGGGATGTACATCATTAGAGTGCTAGGAAGTCAATCGGTACACACCAGTAAGGTAATTGTAAATTCTAAATTCTAAATTCTAATTAAGAGTTACGAACTACGAGTTACGAGTATCGAGTATCGAATTACGAGCAATCCAACAAGAATCATACTAATAAAAAAGCCCCGAAGCTCAATGAGCTCGGGGCTTCTATAAGAAACAAATTCTTTAGTATATAATGAATTTGGTATTAGTTAGTTTTTACTACTCTGATTACTTTTCTTTCAGCACCTTGAGTTGCTTCTACCATGTAAACACCTGCAGCTAACGTTTCGCCAGCATTGTATGTTTCATTAGCATTAGCATTAATGTTCTCTAGTACTAAACGACCAGTCATATCGAATATTCTAAACGTAACTGACTCCACATTCATAGTTTCTAACTTAAAGTTGAAATCTGCTTGAGTAGGGTTAGGGAATACTATTAAATTCAATAAACCTTCTTCTGCAACATTAGTAGTTGCTTCCGCAACTAATTCTCTACTTGATGCAGCTACACAGCTATATGAATTCCAATAGATATTCTTACCATCACCTTTCACTGTATTTCCAACATATAAACCTGTCATATTTATTGTAGTACCAACATTGCTACTTCCATGGCAATCATCATCGTCGTCACCTTCGTTTTCAACTTTGATTTTACCATTTGGAATTAACACGTTAGCCACAACTGTAGTGTTTCCACCTTTAACAGAGAATTTATCTTCATCACCTTCATTACATCCACTTGTTGAAGCGAAATAGAAAGTTACTTGATAATTATCTTGGTTTACAATTGCATTACCTTCAACTCTAACTTTGTCTTTAATACGTACACTAGTATTTCCAGCAAATCTTAAACGAGTCATTGAAGTTGACTTACCTTTACCAACATATAAGTCTTCGATATTAACTACAGATGAAGTGAACTTCACAGTTGCACCTTCTTCGATAGTTACTTTTCTAAATAAAGAACCGTTAATAGTTGCATTTGCACCTTTCTTAACTGTTAAATCTTTATAGTTAGAATTTAAAGTAACTGTAGTGTTTTTATTTACAGTGTAACTTGGTAAGTTATTTGTAGATCCTGTAAATGATTGCATAGTAGGTAAAGCAACAGTAGCAACACCAACAATTTTATTGGTAATTGTAACTGTACCTTTGATTTCGTATTTAGGAGCTTTTGTAAATGAACCAGCACCTACAACAGTAACACCTTTTTCGAATTCAGCTTCACCAGTAGCTCTCATCACACCCACACTACCTGATTGAACATAGTTCTTACCTTCTAATTCTACTTCTTTGTAAGCTAAGATTGTATAGCTACTTGCTAAAGTTTGTTTTTGGTAATTGTATGAAGCTGGAGTTAAACTGTTACATCCATTAGCATCCGTTACATAAACAGTATAAATACCGTCTAAATCTGTTAAACCTAATGTAATGCTTTCTGTTGTTTCACCAGTACTCCAAGCGTATGAGTAAGGACCAGCATTTGTAGAAGCAGCAGTTAATGTTACTTCATTACAGAATGCATTTGCATTTGATGAAGATAAACTTGCTACTGGAGCTGGGTTGATAGTTACTGTAATTGAACTTGTTGAAGTATTTTGCATTGCATCCATAACTGTCCAAGTAACTGTACTTGTACCTACTGCAAATACACCACTAGCATCTAACCCTGGAGCAAATCTAGAAGTAGCACCAGTAATGGTAGTAAATGTTGTAGTAACCGCACAATTATCTGTAGCAGTAATGTTTTGGATTGTATAAGTTCCATTAGACTCTTCACAGAACACTTGGTCTGTAGAAGCTGTAATAATAGGAGCTGTAACATCTTGTACTAATACAGTAACTTGTGTAGAAGAAGAATTTCCACTTCCATCAGTAACTGTAAATGTTAAATTGTTAACTCCAACATTTGTACAATCGAATGAAGTTTTACTTATATCTAAATTAGCGATAGAACAATTATCTGTACTTCCTAAGTTGAATTGAGAAGCTTGTACAGTTGCACTACCGTTTGCATCTAATTGAACTACGATGTTTTGACCATTTGCTACTGGAGCAATTGCATCAACAACAGTTACTGTAGCCGCTGCGCTATCAGTGTTTCCAGCAGCATCAGTTGCATATAATGTAACTGCGTTTGGACCTAAATTAGCACAAGTGAAATTAGAATTTGATAATGTTAATGAAACAATACCTACGTTATCAGATGAACCATTGTCGATAGCCGCAGCAGTAGTGCTTGCAGCACCATTCGCGTCTAAAGCAATAGTTACATTTTGAGCAACTACTGTAGGGTTTGTATTGTCAACTACAGTGATAGTAGCATTACAAGTACTAGTTAAACCTGCTGGATCTGCAGCTGTAAGAACTACTGCTGTAGTACCTAAAGCGTAAGGTCCTGCAGGAGCAACCGAGTAAGTAATAACATCACCATCTGGATCTGTTGAACCATTGTTGAATGCTGTTGCATCAGCATTCGCTGTTACACCTACTGCATCAACAGTAAGGTTTTGACAAACTGCTACAGGAGCAGCATTACAATAAGAATTAGGGTCAGTTACAGTTACGTTAGCAACTTGAGTAGTTGTGTTACCAGAACCATCTGTTGCTGTAATTGAAACTGCAATCGTATTTCCAATGTCAGCACATGAGTACGAAGTTTGACCTACAAAGCTCAATGTAACATTAGAACAATTGTCGCTATAAGCATTTACTAAAGCAGCTAATGTAGTACTAGCAGATTCAGTTGCATCTAAAGCAACAGTTATATTATTTGTAACTAAAATTGGATTAACATTATCTACAGAACCCACTACAATTGGAGCAGATGTTGCAGAACATCCAAATAAGTCGATTACACTTACTGTGTAAGTACCTATTGAATTAACTGTTAATGTTTGTTGTGTAGCATTAGCAATGTTTACACCATTCTTTTGCCATTGGTAGATACTAGATAAACTAGCAGTAATAGTTAAGTTTCCACTTGGTGGGCATAATGATGCTGAACCTGTAGGGAAAGTAGAAATTGTTGGGTTATTATTTACAACAACATTTGTTGCAGCTGAAATACCTGAACAACCACCAGCATTAGTAACTGCTACTGTATAAGCACCAGAAACCGTTGCAATGTATTGTTGGTTAGTTTCACCAGCTAATAATACACCATTGTTATACCATTGGTAAGAATCACCAAGGTTAGCAGTCATAGGAATTGTTTGACCTTGACAAACTGTAGTTTGACCAGCAACAATAATTGCTGCAGGAGCTACTGTTACTACTGCGATACAAGTAGAAATATTACCTGCAATATCCGTAACTTTTAACGTTACTGTGTTTGCACCAATATCTGCACAAGTAAATGTTTTTGAAGCAGCATTGTCAATTTGAAGAGAACCTAATCCACAAGCATCACCAGATCCATTGTCGATCATAGCAGCAGTAACTACTGCAGTACCTGTTGGACTTAATGCTACTGTAATGTTTTTACAAACAGCATTTGGAGCTAAATTATCTACTTGAGAACTTGTGTTTCTGTGGAAACGAATTGCACCACTACTTAAACCACTTGTAGCAATATCTGGAACAAAGTCACCATCTAAGTCACCAATTACGATACCACTTACTTCTGCCATAGCTGAAGAAGAGTAATCGAAACGTGCGCTAAATGTAACACTACCATTTGCTGCACTAGTATTTGGATATACAGAGAATGTATTTGAAGAAGTTGCTTTTGTAACGATATCTGCAAAACCATCACCATTAATATCACCCACTCCAATTCTGTAGTTACCATTAGGTGCTGGTAAGTTTACTGTAGCTGCGAAATTGATATCTCCAACAGTTGAAGTGTTTCTATAGATTGCTGTATTAGCCGGTGCATTGAAGTTACAAGTTGTAAAATCAATTTTACCATCCTTGTTAAAGTCAGCAATCATAGCACGGTAAGGATAGTTACCATTTGAAGCCCAGAATTCTGGAGTTTCAAATGCTGCTGTAATTGCACCTGGAGTAGTATTGTTTCTCAATGAAACCGAACGATTTGCATTTCCTTGAGAAGCCATAATGTCTACTCTACCGTCACCATCAATATCAGCTACTTGCATACCAGTACATGTTGTACCAACACTACCAACAGCCATTGGAGATCCGAATGAAATAACACCAGGGCCAGAAGATGTATTGAAAGTTACATACATTTGACCTCCACTTTCTGAAACTACGTCAACTCTACCATCATTGTTAAAGTCACCACATGCAGTTTGGTATCCTGTAACACCTGCACTTACAACACCCGCAAAGTTAATGTTACCTGGACCAGTAGAAGTATTTCTAGCAATAGCACCTGGATACATTAAATCTCTTTTACCATCACCGTCAAAATCGGCAGTAGCAATACTAGATCCACCAAAACCAAAGTTTTGACCAACAAAACTTAAAGTACCTGGTGTACTTGTGTTTCTAGCAACAGTGATACTACCATATGTCATTGTAATAACATCTGGCTTACCATCTAAGTCTAAATCTTGTGCCAACATATTGTAAGCACCTGTTATTCCAGTTAAGTTAAACGCTGTGTTTTGGTAAGTTGTAGCTGTAACTGGTGTAGGACAAAAGATACCATTGAAGGCAACTGATGAATAACCAATTTTATTACAACCATTTTTCACAGCGATTGGTGCAGTGTTTGCTCCTGTTGGAACAGCAACAACTAAAGTACCAAATGAAGAAGAAATGATGTTTGCTTTTACAGAACCAAAATATACTTGGTTGTTTGCAGGAATTGCATCAAAGTTAGCACCTGTAATAGTTACAGTACTACCGATAAATCCTGTGTTTGGCGTGAATGAATTCACGACTGGCGCATTACATACTTGAGCTTGCACTAAACTGCTAGCCAAGATCGCCACGAATAAAAATATAATTTTTCTCATAGTGCCGATTAATTAAAGGTTACAGTGATAGTTAAATTACTAGGGTTATAACCATCTGGTAGACTAATTTTTAATCCATCAGTAGCGGTGTCAGATTCACATCTAGGTTGAATCATTGTACCCTTTTCAACGTTCTTAATTACGTTTGTTGAAAATGATTGTGCACCATCGTTGTTCACAATAGTAACATTCATATTGATAACTGGGTTCGATGAACCTTCGTTAAATATGAACAATTGCACTTGAGCTGCTGAGTTCTCATCGCATTTTACAATACGAGTAGAAACATCAACATGGTTTGCACTTTCTGCCGCTCTTAACCAGTCTTTGTAAACTGTTTCAGTTGGCGCTTGAGCGTAAATCGCCGATGATGAGAGCATCGATGATAACACAACAAAAAGAAATGCCAGTAGCTTCTTCCCAAGAAGCGCTTTACCCGTAGGTAAACTGGAATGCCTTGAGAGCATTGCGTTTTTTTGATTGTTTGTCATTGTGTTTTGGTTTATATATTTAAGTAAATTGTAATTCAATATTCTTTAACAGAATAAAATATTCTGTTTTAATCGTAAAATCGCCATGACATAATTAGCCTGACAATCAATTCATTCTGAAAAAATAGTAATAAAGTAACCCTTTATTCTTTTCTTAATAATACTATTAGTGGGCTTAACAAAAGGGGAATGTTACTAATATTAGTATTACTAATTATAGTAATATTAGAAAGAAATTTATTGATAAACAAGAATAATTTATCAATAATTTGTTTAAACGGGGTTTTTGAACTCGAGATGTGGTTTTTAACAGTAAATTTTATCAAAAGATAACCCTTTGGTAACATCTAAGTTCCAAAAGTCTAAAAATGTGGCATTTAAGAAATTAAACCCTAGTGAAATGGGTTCTTAAACAATGGATTATGAGTATAACTGGTATCTGTAAAGGTTTTCATGAACATTACTAAGGCCTGTTTCTCACGTGTCGTTAGTCCTAGTCCACCGTATTGATCTAATCGTTCTTGATTCTTTGTAAAGTTAATATCGAGGTTACGATTTTGCTTTAATCCAGAACTATAAAATTCCACTACTTCTTCTAAGGTGTTAAATCGTCCATCATGCATAAATGGACCAGTAAGTTCAATGTTTCTTAGGGTTGGGACTTTAAATTTACCTTCATCTTGAGGTAATTTAGTTACAAAATATAAACCTTTACCTGCCATCTCTACATCGCTCAATAAACCATTGTCTCTGAAAGTAGTATCTAAGTTATGAGCTAAGAAAGTTCCTCCTCCTCCATGGCAATGGAAACATTGTCCGCGCTCGTTAAAGAAAACTTGAAAGCCTTCTAACTCTAAAACATCAGTAAATACTTGAGTTTGTATCGCTGGGTAACGATCGAACTTAGAACCATTCGATATCAGTAAGCGCTCAAATTGAGCAATTGCCCTTGCAATAAGTTCCGGTGTAATTTGATCAGTACCAAACGCT
This sequence comes from Sphingobacteriales bacterium, assembly GCA_044337515.1. GTDB lineage: Bacteria > Bacteroidota > Bacteroidia > Sphingobacteriales > Sphingobacteriaceae > CAJBVG01. Next base: position 49,101 of record JBIINK010000003.1, read on the forward strand.
GATCGGAACCATTTAGGATAAACAGAACTTGCCATCAGCTTCTTCACTACATTAGCTGAGGTTTCATGCATTTCTATTGGGTTATTAATCGGTCCAAGTGCTTGTTCTTCTAAACTACTCGCCCTACCATTCCAAAAGAATTTCTTCTGCCATGCTAAATTAATTAAGGCCATCGATTGCATATCGCCAACTGCAGCATTCACTCCAATACTATATTTCTTATTGTCGGCAAAGGAATATGCCGGATTATGACAACTTGCACAAGCTATGGTACTATCACTCGATAAAATAGGATCGTAAAAAAGCATTCGACCTAATTCAAATCCTCTTTTAGTTAAAGGGTTATTAGCAGGTTGTTCGAACGTAGGGAAAAACTCCGGACTAACAAAGTTATATAGGGTATCTGGATAAACATCAGCAACAACAGGCTTTACATCGTCCTTGGTACACGATACTAAAAAAATAATAAAAGCGATGAGAAACGTAAAAATGCCTATTAACTTTTTCATAATTGTTCTATTGAAAATACATAGTTCGCATTCTGTTTAAATAATAATTGTTTGGCATCATCATCCATCATATAACCATATCCATCATTCAAATTAATATCATTCAAACCATCGAACCATTGATCAACATTCATAGTGATGTTAATGTTTCCCTTCTCACCATCTTTTGCTGTAAAATCTATTGGATACGATCCGTAATACTGATTGTAATTCTTACCCAAGTGTATTGCGTATCCCATTAACACATTACTTGCGTTTTGGTATACTCCTTCCATTTGCATGAAATGATAGCCACCTCCCAATGGATCCGGCCATTCCATAGAATTTGCTTCCGAGGTATTGCCTAATCCTAAGAATTTATTTCGAACAGTATCTATTCCAAAAATAAAACTCATGCGTGTATAATGTCCTGCTGGAATATTACTTAAAGTATATTCTTGATAATTCGTATTCGCTTCTGCTGGGTTAATTAGCTTAACCATGTTTACATCATACCCAATAGTATCATCTCTATAAATAATGATTTTAGAAATGTAATATTTCAAGTTCTTGATGTTCCACTGATTCCCTTTAACATTCGTATAAGTCAAGGTATTATTTGCAACAACTTGCAAGGCTTCCGTTTTATATAAATGCTTGAAATGAAATTGTATGCTAGGACTATCTAGCGTAACGCTTGTATTCTTTTCACATGAAAAAAACAAAACGCTTAGCATTAGGGTTAGAAATCTGTATTTCATAATCAAATTGAAGCTAAAATCGTACCAAATAACATGACTAAGGTCATAATTGGCTATATTTGACCCTGTGTACAAAGAATTATGTATTAAGTACAATGTACAATAATCTTAATACATAGTACATAATACTTAATACATAGTACATAGTACATAATACATAATACAATAAGGTATGGCAAAAGGAAGAGCTCAGCTCAATAGTGGTAGTAAGCAAGAAACAGAGTTACCTAAAGCAAAAATTAATAAGCAATCGCTAAAGAAGGTTATTACACTTGTTAAATACCTAAAACCATATCGTGTAAAATTTTTCTTAGGTATTTTTTTCTTAATACTTACTGCGCTTACCTCATTAGCATTCCCAAGAGCTATGGGAAATCTAATTGATGCGGCAACACTTAGCAAGGGTTTATCTAATATCAATACCATCGCAATAGTTTTATTAGGCATCCTATTCTTTCAAGCTATTACTACTTTCCTTAAAGTAATTTGGTTTGTTGAAGTAGCCGAACGCTCTTTAGCCGATTTACGTAAAGACACTTACTTTAAATTAGTGACACTACCCATGACCTTTTTTGCTCAACGTCGTGTGGGTGAACTCAACTCTAGAATTTCAGCCGACCTATCGCAAATACAAGACAGTATTACCATTACTATTGCCGAATTACTTCGTCAGATTATTACCTTAATTGGTGGTATTATCGCACTAAGTTTAGTATCGGTAAAATTAACCTTAATGATGCTGGCTATTTTCCCAGTACTCATAGGAGTTGCCGTAGTTTTTGGTAAATACATTCGTGGCATAGCACGTAAATCGCAAGATCAATTAGCCGAATCAAATGTTATTGTTGAAGAAACATTACAAGGTATAAGCAACGTGAAAGCCTTTGTAAATGAGGCTTACGAGACCTTACGATATAAAAAATCGATGAACGAGGTTATTAAATACGCACTTAAAGGAGCAAAATTCCGTGGTGCATTTTCTGCCTTTATCATCTTCTGTTTATTTGGTTCTATTGTAATTGTAGTATGGTACGGTTCTACACTTGTACAAAAAGGTGACATCACCGTTGGTGAATTAACAACCTTTATTTTATATGCCACCTACGTTGGTGCTGCTATGGGTAGCTTTGCCGATTTATATTCTCAACTACAAAAAACAGTTGGTGCAACCGAACGTGTTATTGAATTATTAGATGAGAAAAATGAAGACATCAGTTTAGATGTTCGTCAAGGAATTATCGATAAAAAAATTAATGGTAAAATAGAATTCAACAACATACAATTTGCCTACTCAACGCGTAAAGAAATTGAAGTATTAAAGGGATTAAGTTTTACTGCAAACATTGGCGAGAAGGTAGCTATTGTTGGACAAAGCGGAGCAGGTAAATCTACCATCGCTTCTCTCCTCTTACGTTTCTACACTCCAGATTCGGGTAGTATTACTTTCGATGATGTGAATGCAGCTGAGTACTCATTATCTGATATACGAAATCAAATTGCCATTGTTCCTCAAGATGTTTTACTCTTTGGTGGAAGCATTCGTGAAAATATTTGTTACGGGAAAATCGACGCTAGTAATGATGAACTTATTACAGCGGCTCGCCAAGCGAACGCTCATGATTTCATTATGTCGTTCCCAGAAGGTTATGAAACCGTAGTTGGTGAACGTGGTATAAAATTATCGGGCGGTCAACGTCAACGTATTGCCATTGCTAGAGCATTGCTTAAAAACCCTGCGATTTTAATTTTAGATGAAGCAACGAGTAGCCTAGATTCTGAATCAGAGCGTTTGGTTCAAGAAGCTTTACAAATATTAATGAGTGGAAGAACTTCTATCATCATTGCGCATCGTTTATCTACTATTAGAGAAGCTGATCAAATAATAGTAATCGATGAAGGTATAGTAAAAGAAACCGGTACTCATCAAGAATTAATGAATAACGAATCTGGATTGTATCGTTATTTAAGTCAGTTGCAATTACAAGAAACCATCGCCGAATGAAGTTTATAAGTTGGGGTGCCGCAGAACAAGTTACTGGAAGTATGCACATGCTCGAATTGCATGATGGCTACAAAATTTTAATCGATTGTGGTTTGGATTATGATAACAATAAAAAATCATACGACAACGATCACTTCCCTTTTGATGTAGAAGACATTGATTTAATACTCTTAACTCATGCTCACATCGATCATAGTGGAAACCTACCAACCATAGTAAAACATGGATACTCCGGACAAATACTCTGTACCGCAGCAACACGAGATTTAGCAAATTTATTACTGAGTGATTCCGTCAATGTTTTTATGGAACGATCTAAAAAGAAAAAAAATCATTCTAAAAAAAGAAGTTTTCAAGAGTTTCAAAACAGACCACTTTATCTTCACAAACATGTGATGGATACCATGGATCGTTTTGTGACTATCCCTTTCGAACAATCGTTTGAAATTCGTCCAGATGTACATATTCAATTTATACCTACTGGTCACCTACTCGGTGCCGCAGCCATTGAACTAAAAATAAAAGAGAACGATGAATTAAAAACCATTGTGTTTAGTGGTGATATCGGTAGAAAAAATTACCCCATTCTAAGCGACCCTAAATACATTAGCGATTGCGATTACATGATCTGCGAATCTACTTATGGCGGACGATTACACACCACCAATAGAACGATTGAAGAAGTATTAATTGAACAGATTGAAAACACTTGCATTAAGCAACCCGGTCGTTTAATTATACCGGCATTTAGTATTGGTAGAACTCAAGCACTCGTATATTCTTTGCATAAAATTTTTAATGACAAAAAACTTCCGAGAGTAGATGTGTTTGTGGATAGTCCTTTAGGAATGGGTGGTACAGAAGTGTATCGTAAACATCATTCTTTATTAAATGAAGAAGCACAATCGTTCTTTCAAAAATTCGGAGATCAATTTGAATTTGATGGATTGAAATATGTAGAAACTTTAAAAGAAAGTAAACAAATTTCAAATTATTTTGAACCTTGTATTATTATATCTTCTGCAGGAATGTTAGAAGGAGGAAGAATTCAAGATCACTTATACAACAACATTCAGAATTATTACGCAACCATCTTCTTTATTGGTTACTGCGCAAAAGGTACATTAGGCCGACGATTATTAGACGGCACTCCTATTGTTAAAATAAATGGTCGAGATTTATCGGTATTCGCTAGCATCCATCAAACCGATTTGTTTAGCGCCCATGCCGACCATGAGGGGCTCATAAATTACATAAACGCTGCAAAAAAGAAACTCAAAAAAGTATTCCTCGTGCACGGAGAGAAAGAATCCATGACCGCATTGCAAGCCAATGTTGAATTAATGGGAATTAATGCTGAAATTGCGAAAAAAGGAACTGTTTACGAACTCTAACCCTATGAAAACATTCAAGAAATATTACGAATTACCTACTAGTCCAGACCAAGTGTATTTAGCACTTACCAACCCAAATACTATTGCCTTATGGACTGGCTCGCCTGCAGAAATGAGTACAGTACCTAATTCTGAATTCTCTTTATGGGATGGTGATATTTGTGGTAAGAATGTTGAATTTGAAGAGAATAAGAAGATTGTTCAAAACTGGTACTTCGAAGGTATTACCGACGATTCTATCGTGACCATTAAATTACATGAGGGTAAAAGAGCAGGAAGTACATCGGTAGAATTAACGCATACCAATATTCCGGATGATGACTATGAAGACATGATGCACGGTTGGGATGAATATTATTTCAATGCTCTAATTGATTTCTTCGAAGAAGAAGGAGAATAAATTACTCTACTTTATGAATTAATAAACCGCAGTGTAGCTTGGGTTCAAACCAGGTTGACTTCGGTGGCATTACACTTCCGTTATCGGCTACTGCTATTAGTTCATCTATAGATGTTGGATATAAAATAAACGCGAGCTTCATATCTCCACTATCCACAAGTGCAACAATATTTTCTACTGGGGTAGGTCCGCCAACAAACTTTATCCGCTTATCTCTACGAGGATCTTCAATCCCCAAAATCGGACTTAGTATTTCGTGTTGAAGGATGCTGACATCTAATTTTGCAACAGGATCTTTTACATCTAATAAATGTTTTGGTATTTTTAATTCATACCATTTTTTATCGAGGTATAAGTGGAAAGCATGTGGTGATGAGGGTTTCGGAGTGTTTGTTTCAGAAATCTCAAACGTTTTTTTCAAGGTGTCTAAAAATTCTACTTCCGATAAACCATTTAAATCTTTTACCAAACGTTGAAATTCAAACACCATTAATTGGTCAAAACTAAAGTACAAGGTGCTAAAGAAATTATAATCTTCGTGACCACGATGCTTTAAATTATTTTTTCTTCGTTGAATACCTGCTAAGGAAGCCGCTGCTGCACGATGATGCCCGTCGGCGATATACGACTCCGGTAAGCGTGCAAATTCACTTACCATCGTTTTAATCGTTTCCTCATCATCAATCTTCCATAATTGATGCTGTTGCTCATCGGCAAAAAAATCAACTAAGGGTGTTTCTTTTACTTTATCTTCAATAATTTGATCGAGTGCCGGAGTGCCCGAGTACGTTACCAGTACAGGGTTTGCATCGATTCCAGTATTATCTAAATATTCTATTAAATCTTTTTCACGATCGGCACGAGTATGTTCATGTTTACGAAGGGTATTATCTAAATAATCATCAATAGCTGTGATACACCAAATCCCCGTTTGCCATTGTCCTTTGTTGAACGTACGGTAAATGTAAATCGCTTCTTTATCGTCACTCAACAAAACTTTATCATCAATAAAATCTTCAAAAAATTCTTTTGCTTTTTTGAAAATCAATTCTTCACGAGAACCACGCATAAACGGATTGTCGATAAGAGGTTCGATGGTATGTAAAAAAGAGATGGGATTATTTTGCAGAATTTGTTTAGCAGGTTCCGTATAAAACTGATCGAATGGTTTTACAACCACTTGCAACGTTTTATCGGCAGCTGGACGAATTCCTTTAAATGCTTTAATCCTAGGCATTTTATGCTTTGCTTAATTCCTCAATCATGCGTTGCGCTAATTCCACTCCAATACGTTCTTGGGCTTCGTTTGTAGAGGCTCCAATGTGCGGACTAAGAGAAATTTTAGCATGCGATAAGATGGCTTTAGAAGGAGTTGGTTCGTTATCGAAAACATCTAAACCAGCAAAGGCTAAATGTCCAGAATCTAAGGCATTGATTAAAGCCGTTTCATCAATTACTCCACCACGAGCACAGTTAACAATGGCAGCACCTTTTTTCATCATTGCAAATTCATCTGCACCAATAACCGGTTTACCATCAACTGCAGGAACATGAAGCGTAATAAAATCAGCATTCTTCAATATGTATTCTTTACTAACTGGACTTACTTTAAATTTCATTTTCTGTTCGTCGGCAAAAATTATTTCTACTTCTGAATTGAAATCGAAAATATCAAAAGCCAAAACATTCATTCCTAAACCAATGGCCATCTTTGCTGCTTCTCTTCCAATTCTACCAAAGCCAAGCACACCAAGCGTTTTACCACGAAGCTCTATGCCTTTTGCATAATTTTTCTTTAAATCATTAAAAGCTGTATCACCTTTCGCTGGCATATCGCGATTAGCTTGTCCTAAGAAACGAACACCAGAAAATAAATGAGCAAAAACTAATTCTGCTACTGAAAGCGATGAAGCTGCAGGTGTATTAATTACTGCAATTCCTTTTGAGCGGGCATAGTCAACATCGATATTATCCATACCTACTCCACCTCTACCAATTAACTTAATATTCGGACAAGCATCCAATAATTCTTTACGAACTTTTGTTGCCGAACGAACCGTTAAAGCATCGTATTCATTAAGTCGCGAAGCTAACTGATCTTGAGGAATATTTTGAGTATCCACTGTAAATCCAGCATCTTCTAACATTTTCTTTCCAACAGGATCTATTCCGTCGTTTGCAAGTATTTTCATAGTTGTAAGTATTGAGTATTGAGTATTGAGAAACTCAATAAAGCAAATTTTTAATTCCTAATTCCTAATTTCGAATTCTGCCATCACATTCACTAAAACCTGTACGCTAGCTAGTGGTAAGGCATTGTACATTGATGCTCTGAATCCACCTACACTACGGTGACCTTTTAATCCGATGCAACCTGCTGCTTCTGCTGCTTTTAAGAATTCTTTTTCTTTCGTAGCATCGTGCATTACGAAGCAAACATTCATGTGTGAGCGATCTTCTACTTCGCAAGTTCCTTTGAACAAACTGTTGCGATCAATCTCATTATATAAAAGTTCTGCTTTCTCGTTATTTCTACGCTCCATCTCTACTACTCCACCTTGCTTTTTCAACCAACGTAAATTTAACATGGCTACATAGATAGCAAATACTGGAGGTGTATTGTACATCGAACCTCCTTCAATATGGATTTTATAATCCAACATCGAAGTGATTTTACGATCTACTTTCCCTAATATGTCTTCGTTAATAATCACTACCGTATTTCCGGCAGGACCAATATTCTTTTGAGCACCTGCATAAATCATGTCAAAATCGGCAACATTCACCACACGACTTAAAATGTCTGATGACATATCGCATACCATAGGAACTGGTGATTTTGGGAATGACTGCATCTGAGTACCATAAATGGTATTGTTAGACGTGCAGTGGAAATATTTAGCATCCGTAGGGATGATATAGTCCTTTGGAATAAAAGTATAGTTAGCGTCTTTTGAACTTGCCACAACATTTACTGTTCCGAACAACTTAGCCTCTTTCAAAGCCTTATTTGCCCAAACACCCGTATCTAAATAGGCTGCACTTTCGTTCTCGTTTAGTAGGTTCATTGGAATCATACCAAACTGCTGACTTGCGCCACCTTGAACGAAGATCACCTTGTAGTTCTCCGGCACACCCATTAAATCCTTAATCAGCTGGCAAGATTCTTCGACAACGGCTTCAAATTCGGGAGTTCTGTGAGAGATTTCTAAGATGGATAAACCTGTGTTACCCCATGATAATACAGCTTGTGCTGCTTCTTCGAAAACTTCTTTCGGTAATATGCAGGGACCTGCACCAAAATTATGCTTTTGCATGCTAAATGTTGTTTGTTGGACAAAGTTAATCGAATTTTCGAAAAAATCGAGTTAAGAGTTTGTTAATGGAGTTGGGATATTGGACATTGGACAAGGGACGCTGGACAAAGGACAAAGGACAAAGGACCCTAGACAAAGGACATTGGACAAGGGACGCTGGACGCTGGACAAGGGATGCTGGACAAAGGACAAAGGACCCTAGACAAAGGACATTGGACAAGGGACGCTGGACGCTGGACAAAGGATTTCTTTTTTTTGAATAGTAGTGTTTCTTTTTTTTTGAATAGTAGTGTTTTAAAGTCTAATAAGCTTTTTCTTTTTTTTGAATATTGGTATTTAAAAGAACAATAAGCAAGTCGGTTCATCACATTAATCAAGTTCAGTGCGACGGCTTTTAATACCTACTATCAATTAAGTTCATCACTTCTATTCTTCTTTAAAAATACCAATATTCGAGACTTAGGACTCTTCGGCAAGTTTATTCAACTTTTCTACATTTCGACCCTTCGACAATTAGCTACGCTTCGCTCCGCTGAATCGTGATGTTTTCTACTTTTTTTATATTTCATTTAATTGCTTCACGATTTCGATATTAAGGGTGCTTCGGTTACATTTTTTGATTCTTCGACCCTTCGACAATTAGCTACGCTTCGCTCCGCTGAATCGTGATGTTTTCTACTTTTTTTATATTTCATTTAATTGCTTCACGATTTCGATAATTAGGGCGTTTCGGTTACATTTTAGATTCTTCGACAGTTCGACCCTTCGACCCTTCGACAGTTCGACCCTTCGATCTTGCCGAAGCGCCCTAAGTATACTATTGTTGATTTTATTAAGAAAACGAGGTGATGTACTAAATAGAAATCACTATTTGTAAGCCGTTATGCTGAACTAGATTATTCTGATGAAGTGACTTGCTTTTTTATTAATAAAATTAACAATAGAAAAAAAACTAATAATAAAATTAACAATAGTGAAAAAAAGATATTATTAATAAAATTAACAATAGTGAAAAAAGATATTCTATTAATAATTGCATGTATTGCTGTTACAATTCAATTTAATATGGTCATATTAGTATTTTAACAAAAAAACAAAATTGAAAGAGCTCGAAGACTATGCATGGTTTCCTGTAATGTTCCGAAGATTCCAAATGGATTTTATCGGGTATGTGGTGACGACGTTTAATTTCTACGATGTATTTATACAACATTTGCAGAAAAAGGAAAACACTTCTATGCCGATGTTCGATTTGTGTTCGGGAAGTGGAGAGCCTGCCATAACTATTTTTAAAAAGAGCTCCAGTTTTACCTCATTAACCTTATCCGATAAATATCCTAGTACTCCTGCTATTCATCAACTGGATGTACTAAACATGACTTTCGAAAAAGGACAGTGCTATACCATGTTTAATGCCTTACATCATTTTACAGATGAGGAGAAGATTTCTATTCTTGCTAACATTAAGGCATCGGGTGCTAAAGCCTATTTTGTAGAAATTCTTGAGCCGAGCATCCTATTTTTGTTAAAGGTTTGTGGGCTTACCTTAGTGCTTAATCTATTTATTACTCCGTTTATTAGACCATTCTCTTTATCTCGACTATTTTTCACATATATTATCCCAATTAACCTGATCAGCATTACGTATGATGGTGTAGTATCGGTGTTAAAATCTCGTTCCCTTAAACAATACCAACAAATTCTTCCAGCAGGAATTGAAGTTTATCATTTAAAAAAACGATTAAGCTCTTTAGTTGTTATCGAAGTAAAATAAATGAAACTACCACTTGTCATTTGGAAATTTAGTAGGCCTCATACCATCATCGGTAGTGTAATCAGCATTACTACGTTGTATCTGTATGCACATCAATCAACTGAGGTGTTTAATGTCTCCCTTTTGCTTTTATCCTTAGTGGTGGGCATCACTTGTAATGTATTTATTGTGGGCATCAATCAGGTTCAAGATGTAGAAATTGACAAAATCAATAAGCCCTACTTACCAATACCTGCAGGGATATTAACCGTGCAACTAGCAAAAAAAATAGTGGCTATTTCTCTACTTATCAGTTTAGGTATTGGATTATATATTAGTCCATATTTATTCGGTATTGTAGCCTTATCCACCTTTATTGGGTGGGCTTATTCTATGCCTCCATTCTATTTGAAGAAACATCATGTTACGGCTGCACTTGCTATATCAACCGTTAGAGGAATATTGTTAAATGCAGGTGGATTTTTAGTATTTAATTATGTGCTCAATGGTGTAGTTGCAATGCCGCATGATATCCGCATTCTTACGCTCTTTGTCATTGCTTTTAGTATCGTTATTTCTTGGTTTAAGGATCTTTCGGATATGGAAGGTGATTCTAAGTTTAACATCAAAACATTAGCCTTAACCTTTTCTCCCAAACAAGTACTCATTGCAGGGAATGTACTCGTAGGCTTCGCTTATGTATTCAGCATACTAAGCTCCATAAAAGAAGGGATACTTTTTTATGGTCATATTGGATTATTACTGTTATTTCTCTTGAATACATTAAGCATTAATTTAAATCTGCATTCGTCGATAAAGAAATACTATCAACGCTTTTGGTGGTTCTTTTTTGCAGAGTATTTATTGTATTTACTTGCTTATGTTCTTCGATAATAATTAATTAATCGGATTTTCTTACATTTATCCAATTATCAAATATAAATGAGACCATTATTCGTTTTCATACTTCTCGTATTCACTATTGCTTGTGCAACGCAACCTAAGATAGGTACGGGTTCTAAAAAACTAAATGGAACATGGGTTCCCGTAAAGCAAGTACTTGCTGGTAATGTCTTGCCAAAAGCTTATTATGCAAAGCAAAAAATGATTATTCGCGATTCTACTTATGTCGTAGAAGCTGAAAGTATGGATAGAGGGAAAATATTGGTCAGGAAAAACAAAATTGATATCTACGGAAAAGAAGGTGTGAATAAAGGCAGGCATTTTACCGCCATTTATAAAATTGAAAACAACCAACTTATTATTTGCTATAACCTCGGAGGAATTGGTTTCCCTGAGTCGTTTGAGACCGAAGGGAAACCTTTGTACTTCCTTTCTATTTTTGAGTTAAAAGAAAAATAGACTTTTATAAGCAAAATCCTATATTCAGCTGATAACTTAAACTAGGATAAAAACCACTACTTCCATTAAACATCCTTGTATTGAAATTCACTTGCTCTTTGATATCATTGGGTGTGTATTTAAGATTCAAATTATTAATACTGCTGATAAATTGAACGCCTAAACCCAGAGCATAATCCACTGTAAAACGATTCGATTTTATACAGTTGTACCCCATTTTTACATTAAAGGCATAAGCAATACGATCAACATCATAACGTACAGTGGTGTAATGAATAGCATTTGGATAAGGTATATCATCGATATAATCAACAAAATCATCTTTCATTTTAATTCGTGTAAATTGTGTAGAAAATGAGGTTGAAAAATAGTACCCAGAAATACTACTGTCGGCTGCATGAAATTGAAATAACTGTGGCCACAAAATTAAAGTTAGTGGCTGAATCAATTTCTTTCTTTTTAAATAATGCTTACGTTCTATCTCCACTGAAATACCTGAGCAATTTTCTGATTTTATCTGAACATACGAAGTGTTCGGGAAACCATAGGAATAGATATATCCACCCGTTAATTTTAAAGAATTCATCCCTTGCGTTGTCAATTCATACGAAAGGTTTGCTTTCCCAGCGTTAAATTGGTTGGGGATATAATTAAACAAGGAAGTACTCAGTATTCGAGTTTTTATTAATACTGAATCGTTAGCTCGTACTTGAGAAAACCCTTTACCATAAAGGAAAATAAACATCAGTAGAATAGAAATTGATTTCGTTTTCATCGTCATTTATATTATCGTTTTGTGCTTATAAATTTTCGTGTATCTATTTTTAATCCATTAACAAGTAATACCGCTTGAAATAATCCATCTCCCAAGTCCAGTGCATTTAACTCAATTTCATTTTCTCCCGAATGCAAAGCATAGATTTTCACCTCCTGCCCTATGGCATTATATATTTTAACGTAAGCGCTTGCATCAACATCTATATTACAATGTAGTTTAGCCATTTCAGAGAATGGGTTCGGTGTTACAAAACCTAATGTGTTTTTTGAAACTAAATATTGTTCATCTGTACTCATTTTTAGATTTACCTCACTAGAAACAATCGATGGGCAATCCATAGCTATTGCAGTATTAGCGCAAATGTTTTGAGTAACTTTAGATGCACTATACTTCGTTAAATTGGTATTCGAAAATGTAGTGTATTGTAGTGAACTAGCGTTCTCACTTACATAAAACTGCATGGCATTGGCATTGATTGGCGAACTGAAATAGTTTGCAATGGGTGCTTGATTCTGACTCGTATATGCACCTTGATTTCCTAAAATCCCTGAGGTAACAGAAATGGCTACATCATAGGCTGTATATTGGTTACACTTCATCATTACATTCGGATTATTGTTTTCAAAAGCAGTAGCCGTTTTAAATCCGTTGAATTGATTTTTATAAATCTGCCCTCCTAGAGTATTCGAATTATTCACCAGCACCCCTATCGAATAATCTCTATTAATTAAATTTACAAAAGAATTCTCAGCAAGAGAAAATCCTAGTGTTTGCTCAAGCTTTAGCGCATAAATGGTGTTATTAGAAAATGTATTGGAATGAAGATCAAGATTCGTTCCGCCTAAAAACTTCATTCCATACATACAATTCGTAATGCTATTATCCGATATCATGGATGACTGATTGACCGAAGAGCTATATGAAAAGAGTACTCCATAGGGTAAACCAGTAATAGTATTCCCAGTAGCTTGTATACTTGCATCATTTGCCCGAATCGCTGAGAAATTAGACGTCGTTGGATAAGTGGATTCTGAAAAATCGCAATTGATAATTTTAATCCCCTTTATTCCTTGTAAATCGATATACGATTTATTGTTAAAAATTAATCCGATCGGATTGGCACTTGTAAAAAAGCAATTGCTTATTGCAGATCGGTTGGTTAACGTGGACTGGTAAGCATCGAAATGAATATAAGTTCCATACGAATTCTTGAAGTTAGAATTCATAGCGATGAATATTCCTCCAGCATTCACATTAATCATGTTTTTACATTTCTCTATCGTTGAATTGGCGCAATAAACATAACCTTGATTAGTATTTAATTGGGTTGCATTGGCATTCCCTTTAACTTGTATTCCAGTCCAGGTATTGCAATTGGTATTGGTTAGTTTTGAATTTGTTAAAATTAATTTCCCTCCAACTTCTACTACAATACTTGCATTATTATACAGGTCAATTTGTGCATTATTAATTGATAACTGCGCTCCCGATTGAATAGTAATTGTCCCTTTTATTTTTTTATTAGTTGACCAACTCACATTAGTACTAACCGTTAAATTCTCATAATCGAATTTAGCATACGGAGCATTCAATGCTGATATCAAGGGGTTAATAATTTCTGTAGGAACTTTATCATGATACCCATTTGCATTGGCTTGTAAGCTTACATCAAACTTCGATTGGTTACTAGCATTCAAATCTAATGAAGAAGCATACGGAATAAACGTTGGGTCGGAATACCTAGTAAACGTTACGTATCCGGGAAACAATGCACTAAACAACGCATTGGTTGGCGAGGGATCAAAATTAGTTGAGGAGCGTGGTAAAAACGAACCCGATACTTTTTCTTCGCTAGAGAGTATGATACTTTCACCCGAAATTATACTACCAAACTTTATTAATAACCATTGCCCAGAATTTGTATTCGCTTGTCCGTTCGAAAATGCCACTCCAATATTTTGAGTGAGTTTAGGATAACCCCTTCCACAATTCATCGCATTTAATTCCGAATAAAATGAAGTATGAATTCCCGTATTATCATAAGTATTGTATTTCAACAATTGCTTTGCTGCCGTATTATTAATACCAAATGCTTCAAACTGCTGATCGTCGGTTTTCGAATTCGTATAATCTTGAAATTGTTTTGAAACCACCGCTCCTTGTTGTGGTGCATCAATGGAAACAAATTTGCTAACTGGTAAAGGAGTCAAATCATTCTCCGCTTTAGTTAGTGCATACCTCGCTATAACTCCACCCATACTGATACCACCGGCAATAACACTTCGATTAGCGTTGATGCTCGAAACGTACCGAATCGCGGAGTTATAAATGGCTGCCGAATTTTTCATGCTCTGCGCATTGTATTCGTAATCCAACACATACACCTTATAACCATTTGCCAATAGCGCATTAATTAAGCTCTGCCCTTCATAAGCATAAAATTCTGCTGATGTTGAATTATAAGCATCGAAACCTTCTGAAATTAATACAGGTATAGCATTCGGGTTCGAAGTATTCTCCCATAAGGTTAAAGTATTCGCTCTTAAATAATAATATGGATCGTTTGATAAATTGTTTTTGTAAAACTTGCTTGCATTCTGAGTAATGTTTATGGAGTATTCTCGGTAAATAATTTCTCCCGTGGCTAAAGTGGCTTGAACCTTTAATTGATGTGTCCCCAGGGTTCGATAAGAAGCTGGTGGATTAATCCAATTCACATGCTGCTTTGAACTTCCCGTATAGACATTCTGATTGCCTGTATTGTCCCAATTAAGCGAAAGACTTACAATAAACTTCGAGGTATTAAACGTATTAAACCCAAAGGTCGAATTGTCTTTCTGAATGTAGAGGTCTTCTTTCTCTGTGGGAATGATACTAATACTAACTGATTGTTTATTGCTCGGCTCCTCATACCAATTATCATAATCATACGGATTGGAAGAGGTGGAAACATTATCTACCGTGTTCTGTACTGGGTATTGAACATTATGGGAGACGGTTTGTGCGTTGATAAAATTGCTCATCAACAATAAGAAAAGAAAATTAATAACTATTAAAATTTCTTTCTGAATTTTTTTTCGACTACGGAATTCAACTATTGAATTGGTCGACGGTGAAATGTGCAACGTTAGAGCTTCCTCTCTCTGCATCATCTCCCTCACTTCTCTTGGTTGTTTACTTTTAAAGTACATTTCAAATCATTTTATGATTTAAAAATATTACTTCAAGTAATAAATAAATAATTTTTCCGCGACTAAGTTAGTCGAGTAATACTTTAGTCGTGGGAATTAGAACTTAGCCACTAAACGCACATTTAATTGGCGTGAGGTAAGGTAGTTTGGAATAGCATATTGTTGATCGCGAACATCACGAATCCACAAGTAGGATATGGTATTAGAACGCTTGAAAAGATTGAACACTTCAGCGTATAGCATGATACTTTTAAATGGACCAATTTTAGCTTCACCACCCGATTTTAATCCGACCCATTCTTTAGAGAATCCAATATCTGCTCTCCAATACGGAGGCATACGAAGGGTATCTTTATATCGGGCAAAATCTGGCGGACCAAATGGTAAGCGAGATCCGAACACCACGTTAAGGTGAACTTTTACACTAGGGTCTTTAGTAAGTTTATCTTGAAAGAAAATTGAAAAATTAAAACGCTGATCGGTTGGACGAGGAATGTAACCTGGGTAAACCGTTGCAGAATCTACACCTGCAGCATTTTGAATTGCGTAAGAATCGTTTTTAATATTCTCTTCTGTTTTTAAGAACGATAAGCTGAACCACGATTCTAAATCTTTCACAAATTCACCATTCACTTTAAAATCGGCGCCCATCGAATACGCATCTGCTTTATCATTTGCATAATAACGAATGCGTACATTATCCACTTCATAAGGAATAATGTTTTTCATGTTTTTATAATAGAGCTCAGAGATGAATCTGAATTTACGTTTACCAAACATTAAGAATTGATGATCGGCAGCGAGTACATAATGTATGGATTGTTGAGTCTTCGGATTAACAGAAAGTGTACCATCATAATTCCTTAACTCCCTGTAAAATGGTGCTTGTTGGTAGTACCCCCAAGATGCTCTAAACACCCAGTCCTTCTCCCAGTTGGGTTTATAAGAGATGGTTGCTCTCGGACTAACATTTAGTTCTTTGGTATAATCCCAATACATTGCTCGAGCACCAATCACTAATTTCAAATCATTTGATTTCGTTAATGGAAGTGTATGTTGTAAAAAACCATTCACACGATTACTGCTTAAATTAATTTTAGCTTTCACTACATCTTGTAGAACAATGGTATTATCAATATCGGGTGCAGCATAATCGGCAGAGTCAATCAACTTCCATTCGCTTAAACGATCTTCAATAACTTCATGTTGATATTTTACCCCCCAGTTCCACAAACGATCATCGTGTTGATAGCTCCCTTTGTGTTCGAAGCTTTGCACACTTGCAAACAGAAAATTTCGTGCGTGATTTAAAAATCCTCCTACCCCTCGATTTGCTTTTACTTGTCCGAAGTTGCTTTTCCCAAAATTGCTTTCAATCTCATCAAACAAATATTGACCTTCAATATCAAAAGTTTCGCGCTCGTCGGTTTGAAAACGTGAAGCAATAAACTTCATGTTTAAATCATTATTCGGATGATAAGTCGCTGTAACAGCACCCATACCCGATTGGTATTGATCAACTTCTTGTCCTTGGAAATAAACGGTTAATCGAAGCACTTCATTAAAGGTACCGTAAGTGGTTTCTCTAGATTGAGGAATAACGGTGTATTTGTTGCTATTTAAATTTCCTAAAAACGATAATTCCCAATCGGTATTAATATCGTATGATATGTACGATTGTAAATCGTAAAAGGAAGGTTGATAATCGCCATCCACATCTAAGGTCCCTAATAAATATTTTGTAGACTTCTGACGAAATCCAACGAGGTAGCTGAGACGTCTGTTTTTATTGGTTCCTTCGAAACTTACATTAGCACCGAGTAAACCTACAGAGGCTGTACCTGCGAAATCTTTTGGCTTCTTATACTTTATATCTAAAACTGATGAAAGCTTATCTCCATAACGAGATTCAAATCCACCAGCAGAGAATTTAACAGAGCTTACCATGTCGGCATTAATAAAGCTTAGGCCTTCTTGCTGACCAGAGCGAACTAAAAACGGACGATATATTTCTACATCATTTACATAAACAAGGTTCTCATCGAAATTACCACCACGCACATTGTATTGCGAGCTCATTTCGTTATTCGAATTTACACCAGGCAATGTTTTTAAAATGGCTTCAAAATTTCCGGAAGCCGAGGGTAAACTACTTAATATTTTAGGGTCGATTTTTGTAATGGTTGATGTTCGTTCTTCATCACTTTGAACAATAACTTCACGAATATCAAGCGCACGTTGAGCAAACTTTTTATCTATTCGAAAACGTTCATTTGGTTTTAGCTTGATGCTTACGAATTGCGATTGATATCCAATATACGCAAAGCTTATGTTGATGGAAGAATCGGCAGGAACACGTAATTCATAATAACCGAGTTCATCCGTTTTTGTAGCAATAACAGTTCCTTTTACACTTACGGTTACTAGAGAAAAACCTTTACCCTCTTCATCTTTAATTACACCAAAAACCACGGCACGTTGTTGAGCGTACAGCTGTTGTGTAGAAATAAGGAGAAGTAAAAGGAAAAGTTTTTTGATGGACATGCTTAGTAAACGATAAACTACAAAGGATTGTATTTATTGTATATT
The DNA here is from genome assembly GCA_044337515.1 of Sphingobacteriales bacterium. Lineage (GTDB taxonomy): Bacteria > Bacteroidota > Bacteroidia > Sphingobacteriales > Sphingobacteriaceae > CAJBVG01. The sequence goes on from JBIINK010000003.1 coordinate 67,136, forward strand.
TTTTAATGTAGTAATCATACCAGCAGGGTCTTCAGCTGCAAATACAGCATTACCGGCTACAAGCACATCAGCACCTGCTTGAACCAAGGCTGATAAATTATGTTGACCTACACCACCATCAATTTCAATTAGCAGTTCAGTATTTTGAGCAGTTGCCATAGCACGAAGCTTCTTAATTTTATCGTACGTATTCTCGATGAATTTTTGTCCACCGAAACCAGGATTAACACTCATTAAGCAAACTAAGTCAATATCCTTAAGTATATCTTCTAACAAAGAAACATTGGTATGAGGATTAAGAGCCACACCAGCTTTCATGCCTAATTGCTTTATCGCACTAACGGTACGGTGTAAGTGAGTACACGCTTCTAGGTGAACCGTTAATATATCGGCACCAGCATTTTTAAATTGCTCTAAATAACGATCAGGCTCAACAATCATTAAATGCACATCTAGGGGTTTCGTAGCATGCTTCTTAATAGCACTCACTACTGGGAAACCAAAAGAGATATTGGGTACAAAAACACCATCCATAATATCCACGTGAAACCAATCTGCATTACTTTGGTTAATCATTTCTACATCTCGTTGAATATTAGCAAAGTCGGCCGATAAAATTGAAGGGGCAATAAGGTGTTTCATAATTTCGTTATATGCCCAAAAGTACGCTTTATCCTTTATTTGGCAATATTAAATACATAAAAATGCCCGTTTAGTATATAAAACTCTAATTTTTGGAACTGTTTATGTATTATTGAATTAAGAAATCAGAACAATATGAAAAAAATCATTTTAAGCCTTGTAATCCTTTTTGCAGGCATAAGCGCTTCTCAAGCTCAAGAAATCCAAACATCAAAAGCCATTAATGTACACTTCTTCTCTTCAGCATCATTAGAAGACATTGAAGCAACTACACAAAACGGAACTTCAGTTATTACCACTTCAAAAAACGAATTCTTTTTCTTAGTGCCTATAAAGTCTTTCACTTTTAAAAGTTCATTAATGCAAGAGCATTTCAATGAGAATTATATGGAGAGTGATAAGTATGCGGATGCTCGTTTCTCGGGTAAAGTAAACGAAGATATTGATTGGAAGAAAGACGGAGTAAATAACGTAACTGTTACTGGTAAATTAACCATTCACGGCGTAGATAAAGACAGAACTATACCTGGTGTAATTACCATAAAAAATGGTGTAGTAAGTATATCTTCTAAATTCGATGTTACTTGTAAAGAGCATGGAATTAAAATCCCAACCATGTTAGCCGAAAAAGTTGCAGAGGTGGTAAGCATCAATGTAAGCGGTGCTTATGCTCCTTATGTTAAAAAATAATTAATGAAAAAAATATTCATTTCAGGGATGTTGTTGTTAATCGCAGCAACATCTTTTGCTAAATCTGATACCACTTCGTATGTAGATGATCCCATGGTTTTCAAAATTGATGGAAGTGATATTTTTGCACGTTATATCAAAGCAGAGCCTTGTCACCAAGAAGAGAATTCAACATTAGCAATAATAATTGCAGGCTCTGGACCAACAGATGCTAACGGAAACAATCCATTCTTAAAAAGTTATACGTATAAATACCTTGCAGAAGAGCTAGGTCGACATGGCATTAGTTCTGTTCGCTACGATAAACGAGGCATTGGTAATAGCCAAAAAGCAGGACCAAAAGAAAGTGAGTTGCGATTCGACACTTATGTGAACGATGCGAATGCAATTGTGAATGGAATGCATGCGAGTAATTACAAACGCATTATTATTATCGGTCATAGTGAAGGTTCTTTGATTGGAATGATGGTTGCAGCGATGAATCCACACGTTACAAAATTCATCTCTATTGCAGGTCCAGGACGATCAGCAGATTTAGTTTTGAAAGAACAATTTAAAGATCAACCCGAAGAAGTGAATACGATGGCAGTACCAATGATTGATTCACTGAAAGCAGGATTAACGGTTACGAATGTCCCACCCTTTTTGAAATCAGTATTTCGCAAATCAGTTCAAGGGTATATGATGTCGTGGTTTAAGTACGACCCACAAGTAGAAATTAAAAAAGTTAAAGTTCCCATTTTAATCATCCAAGGCACCAAAGATTTGCAAGTACAAGTATTGGATGCACAGCAATTATATTTAGCCAATACAACGGCTACCTTAAAGGTAATCGAGAACATGAATCATGTGATGAGGATTATTGAATCCGAGGAAAAGTCAGAGAATTTCAAAGCGTATAATAATCCGAGGTTGCCACTTTCAAATGAACTCTTGAAAATGGTGGTGGAGTTCAGTAAATAAATTTTGAATTCTTTTACAATTCCTTTGTGTTACTCTGTGTGCACTTTGTGTACTTTGTGACCCTTATATTTTTTTAGCTCACAAAGGAGCACAATGTTTCCACAAAGGATCACAATGTTTTCTTTAAGACTTAGAACAAAAAAAAAGCCAGACTTTCGTCTAGCTTTTTCTCAATTTTATTATCTGAATACTTACAACTCAGCAGAAGGTGCGTCGTTGGTTTTTTCAGGTCTAGGGATTAACACTTTTCTAGAAAGTTTTAATTTACCTGTTTTCTTATCTACGTCGATTAATTTTACTTTCACTACTTCACCAACTTCTAAAACGCCATCCATTGTTTCGTAGCGTTTCCAGTCGATTTCAGAGATGTGTAATAAACCATCTTTACCTGGAAGAATTTCAACGAAAGCACCGAAAGGCATAATAGATTTTACTTTTCCTTCGTATACTTCACCAACCTCTGGTACAGTAGTCATTCCTTTAATTTTAGCAGTTACTTTATCGATAGCTTCTTTGTTATCTGCATAAATTTGAACGATACCTTGGTTATCCTTTTCTTCGATACTGATGGTTGCACCACTTTCGCGTTGCATTTCTTGAATGATTTTTCCACCAGGTCCGATAATCGCACCAATGAATTCTTTCGCAACACGAATCTCAACAATACGTGGAGCGTGTGGTTTGTAATCCTCACGAGGAGTTTCTAAAGTCGACATCATTTCGTTTAAGATATGAGCACGACCTTCTTTAGCTTGTAATAACGCTTCTGCTAAAGTATCGTAAGAAAGACCATCAATTTTTAAGTCCATTTGGCAAGCCGTAATACCTTTAGTAGTACCCGTTACTTTAAAGTCCATATCACCTAAATGATCTTCATCACCTAAGATATCAGACAATACAGCATATTTACCAGTTTTAGGATCCGTGATTAAACCCATAGCGATACCAGATACTGGCGCTTTGATTTTCACACCGGCATCCATCAAGGCTAATGTACCCGCACAAACGGTAGCCATAGATGAAGAACCATTTGATTCAAGGATATCAGAAACGATACGGATTACGTAAGGATTCTCATCATCACCAGGAAGCACTTGTTTCAATGAACGCATTGCTAAGTTACCATGGCCAATTTCTCTACGACCAGCACCTCTATTTGGGCGAACTTCACCAGTTGAGAAACCAGGGAAATTGTAGTGTAATAAGAATTTGTTGTAACCAAAGAACATCGCACCATCAATCATTTGCTCGTCAGTTTTAGCACCTAAGGTAACTGTTGTTAACGATTGTGTTTCACCACGAGTAAAGATTGCTGAACCGTGAGCTGAAGGTAGGTAACCTACTTCAGACCAAATCGGACGAATATTTTTTGTACCACGACCATCCAAACGAACACCTTCATTTAACACAAGGTTACGAATAGCTTCTTTTTCGATATCATGATAGTATTTTTTCATTAACCAAGCAAATGCAGATTCCGACATTTCTTCAGAAACTGTAGCTTCAAAATCATCACGAATTGCACGGAAAGCTAAAGAACGCTCGTCTTTACCCAAGGCTGATTTCGCAACTGCATAAACACGGTCGTAAGCAAAAGCACGAATTTTATCCATTAACTCAGGACGAGCTTCTGGTTCGTGTTTGTAAGTACGTTTTTCTTTGTAACCAACTTTAGCTATGAAGTCTACTTGTGCTTGAACTTGTAATTTAATTGCTTCATGAGCAACGCGAATAGCTTCTGCCATCTCTGCTTCTGAAACTTCTTTCATTTCACCTTCTACCATGCAAATATCTTTTGCATTACCAGCAACGATCATGTCCATATCGGCACGAGCGATGTCTGAGAAAGTAGGGTTAATTTGAAACTGACCATCGATACGAGCAACACGTACTTCAGAAATAGGACCATTAAATGGAATATTTGAGATACTGATTGCTGCTGATGCTGCGAATGCTGCTAATGCATCTGGCATGATGTTTTTATCTGCCGAGATTAACGAGATCATTACTTGAACGTCAGAATGATAATCTTCTGGGAACATCGGGCGTAACGCACGATCCACCAAACGACAAATCAATACTTCGTAGTCAGATAATCTTGACTCACGTTTTAAGAAACCGCCTGGTATACGACCAGTTGATGCATATTTCTCTTGATAATCAACGGATAGAGGTAAGAAGTCCGTTCCTTCTTTTGCATCTTTTGATGAGACAACGGTTGCTAACAACATCGTATCCCCCATTTTTACCACAACAGATCCATCAGCTTGTTTAGCTATTTTCCCTGTTTCGATGGAAATCTTTTTTCCATCACCCATTTCAAACTCATGGGTAATTCCAATTTTCGACATATTATTTTTCTGTTATAATCGGGGCAAAGGTACTGATTTATCTTTAATTACGTATCGAATGCGATAAAACAAAAAAGCCGTTCCGAAATAAATCGGAAACGGCTCTTAAAACATAAAACATGAAAAATCTTATTTACGAAGTTCTAACTTCTTAATAATCGCACGGTAACGCTCAATGTCTTTATTCATTAAGTAGTTTAACTGCGCACGACGCTTTCCAACTAATTTTGTTAGAGACAATTGTGTAGAAAAATCTTTTCTATTTTTCTTTAAATGCTCTGTCAAGTGAGATATTCTATAAGAGAATAACGCGATTTGACCTTCTGCGTTACCTGTATCGGCATCGCTTTTTCCGTGAGATTTGAAAATCTCTTTTTTCTTTTCTGAACTTAAATACATTCTTGAATGATACTAAAGTGTTAAATAATCGATTAATTAAAATATTGGACAACAAAAATACGGCAAGAATCTGAATTTTGGAAGGAAAGAAGCAGAATTATTTTCAAACCTCGTTTGGAAGCGGTTTGGGGGGATTTTAGACTGAAAAGTTGTGAATTATGAGTTGTGAGTTGTGAATTAATATTTTTAATTAAAAACTTGAACCCATCCAAAAATAGTATAAAAACCTTTCCTTTGTGCTAAATTTACAACTCAAAATTCATAACTCACAACTCACAATTATGCTTTTTTCTCGTTTCGACACTGAAATGCAAGTCCGCCCAGACGATATCGATATGAACCAACACGTTCATAACTCGAAGTACTTCGATTATGTTTTGGCTGCTCGTTACGACCAAATGGAGCTTTTTTACAAGTTCCCGATGGAAAAGTTCCTAGAAAACAAGTTCGCTTGGGTGATTAATAAGGCTATTGTGGAGTATAAACGCTCTTTAGGTTTAGGTGATCGCTTTATTGTGAATACCGGGATTAAAGAAATGCTCCCTAAAGGCTGTATAGTTGATTTCCACATCACCAGTAAACGAACAGGTAAATTATGCTGTGATGGGGAATTCCATTACACCATGATCAATGTTGAAACCGGTAGAGGTGAACTAATCCCCGATTGGATTAGAGAACACTATTCTATTTAAGCACTTCTTCCAGTAAAGCTCCGTAAAAATCGGTCATGCTCATGCCTGCAGCCCTTACTTGTTGAGGGATAATGCTGTTTTGAGATTGACCAGGTACGGTATTGACTTCTAATACGTACATTTTATTGGTTTCGTGCTCTAAGATATAGTCGATGCGAACAACGCCTTTGCAATTTAAGCGCTGATAGATTTTCACCATAGCTCCTTCTACCCTAGCTTTCTCCTCATCAGTCATACGGCCGGGTGTAATCTCCTCCGAAACTCCTGTGGTGTACTTGGCTTCATAATCGAAGAACTCTTTTGTAGAGACGATTTCTGTACAAGGTAGCACATGAACCTTTCCATCTACACGATACAATCCAATGGTAAACTCTCTACCTCCAATAAACTCTTCTACGATTACTTGTGAATCTTCATCAAAAGCTACTTTCAAAGCATCTGCTAATGCTGAAGCTTCTTTTACTTTACTCATGCCGATACTGCTACCACCACTATTAGGTTTGACAAACACAGGAAGAGTTAAATGATCTAAAACATCATTCACCGTATATCCTTGTGAATCGAATAGTTGAACTGAGCCCGCAATACATACATCAGGAATTCCATTAATGATACTTTTGGTATAGGCTTTATTCATGGTAATGGCCGATGTTGCTGCATCACAAGTCGTGTAAGGCATTCCAATCATATCAAAATATCCTTGCAATTTCCCATCCTCACCAGGAGTTCCGTGAATAATAATAAAGGCAGCATCAAAAGTTACTTTACCACTCTTCATCGGTATAGAAAAATCATTACGATCAATGAAGTGTAACTGCTTATTATCATCTAAACAACGCCACGACTCTTTATCAATCGTTATGCGGTAAATGTTGTACTTGTTTTTATCTAGACTTTTATAAACAGTTTCTGCGCTATTCATCGATATTACCGACTCTCCAGTATAACCACCAGCAACCAATGCTATTTTCTTTTTCATATCGTTTTAGATGTATCCATTTGGATACCTAAAAAAACGAAAAAAATGCGATTCAATCAATATTTCTTTTATAATGCCTTGAAATCGCTTATGTTTGAAAAGATTTATGAGAAATTTTATCCTCTTTCTGAAAAGTAAGTCCTTTAGAGTAAACTTTGCTATTGCATTCGTTTCTATTACACTTTTACTGTTCCTTGTATTGAAATGGTTGGGAGTTTATACTAAACACGGGGAAACCATTAGTGTGCCTGATTTGAAAGGCATTGACATTGTAGAAGCAATGGATCGATTAGACGAACAGGGATTCAAGTATGTAATTGATTCTATCTATACAGACCAAGCAGAAACTAATACGGTGTATGAGCAAGAGCCAGAAGCAAACTCACTCGTAAAAGAAAACAGAACAATATATTTAACGGTAGTATCAGGTAGCGCACCAAATGTAAAACTCCCTGATTTAATAGATGTCTCACTCCGTGAAGCGCAAGCTATACTCGAAAGTTATGGCATTAAAGTTGGAAAATTAATTTACCGACCAGATTTAGCACAAAACGCAGTATTGGGAATTCAACACCACGGTAAAGATGTTGAAAAAGGATACTCATTAGCAAAAGGTGAGGTAGTGGATTTAATTTTAGGTGATGGTTATGGCAACTTAAAAGTTTCTATTCCGAATCTTGTTGGCTTAAGTTATGATGAAGCTTTATTTGTATTACAAGGTTCGAAATTAATTTTAGGCGCTGTAATATTTGATGGTTTCAAGAACGACACGTTAAATGCTACTGTTTACAGGCAATCGCCAGAACCTAGTACCGATACTAGTGCCAACAAAATCTCTCAAGGCGAAACCATCGACATTTATTTAAAAGTGAAATAAATGTACTTTAGAGGCCCACATTACGTTATGATAATTTTAGCATGAAAAGAGTAAGTCTATATCTATTTCTTAATTTATTAGTTCTTTGCAGTTTTGCTCAGGAGCTTACTAAGCCCATGACGTATTCGGCAGTATTGAACAATGCTTATCGCGAATATCAACTTTCAAAAACGTACTCGAAAGCAACAGCAGATACTCTTAGCTTACCTTTCATTGATGACTTTTCTTATAATACCATTTATCCAAATTCAAAAAAATGGACAGATGTAAAAGTATTCATCAATAATAGTTTTGCCATTAAACCTCCAAGTAAAGGTGTGGCAACATTCGATGGTTTTAATGAATTCGGAAGACCATATGTTGAATCTGAATTTTCTTATGGAGTATGTGATACCTTAACTTCGCAACCTATTAATTTAAACTTACCGGCATCAGATTCTATTTACATTAGTTTTTATATTCAACCTCAGGGAAACGGAAGAAAACCTGCTGTTAATGATTCTTTAATTTTAGAATTTAAAAACATGACCACTGGGAAATTCACAAAAGTGAAGAGCTGGGCAGGAAGTACTAATACAGATTTCAGATATGTTTTAATTCCTATTACCAATCCAGTTTATTTACAAAAAGGATTTCAATTTCGTTTTAAAAATAAGGGCTCACAATATGGTGCCGATGATCATTGGCATTTAGATTATGTGAAGCTAGATCGATTAAGATCTGTTAATGATACTAGCTTACTTGATGTTTCAATTAATTCGAATGCTACCTCGCTATTGCTTGATTATACAGCGGTTCCATGGAATCAGTTTGATATAAATTTATTAGCAGAAAATCACTTCGTGAATATTAAAAATAATTTCAAGAATTCTTCAAACGTTGATTTTACCTTTAAATCATACATCAAATCTATTAAGTTAGATTCTGTTACTAAGGGTTTATTTTTAGCATCAGGAATTACTTCAAAAGAAGAATCGAAGAAAGTAAACATCCCTTCTCCTAGTGCTCCATTTGAAGTGAACACAACTTACACTTCAGGAACCAATAATGACATTTTCGAATTCAACGATACCTTACGAGCGACACAAATCTTCCACGATTACTATGCACTTGATGATGGTACTGCGGAAGATGGTTATGGAGTTTCGGCCTCTGCAAATGGTCGATTTGCCTATAAATTTAATGCTAGAAACTCAGATACTATTACGGCAGTTCAATTTCATTTTACTCAGAAACAAGTTCCAATTGTAAACCAAATTTTCACACTTACCATTTGGAAGAGTTTAAGTCCAGAAGTAATAACGTACCAACAAACATCACTATCACCAGCATACATTGATTCTTTGAATGGTTTTACCACTTTCAAACTAGATTCTATTGTAGAGCTATCTGGAGATTTTTATGTGGGATGGATTCAATCCGTAAATTACTTTATGAATATTGGATTAGATCGTAATACCATCAATAACACTCACATGTTTTACAAAGTGAATTCTACAGGATGGCAACAAAGTGGTGTATTGGGTTCGGTGATGATTCGTCCGGTATTCGGCGATAGACTTGAAACAGGCATTGGTAGTACGAAGAAAAAAGAAAACGCTTTTGTAGTGTATCCTAATCCTGGGAATGGATTATTGAGCATTAAGTACAATGTACAAAGTACAATGTACAAAGTACAATGTATAAACTTACAGGGTCAGTTAGTTTACACAAGTACTGATTTAGATAATATCGATATCTCAGATCTTCCAAAAGGAATGTACTTCATTCAATTGCTTGATGAAAACAATCAGATTTTAGGTAGTCAGAAATATTTGAAGAATGAGTGAAATTTCTGCCCTTGAACTTAAAGAAAAACTAGCCACCGCATTTATACTTGATGTAAGAGAAGTCCTTGAATTTCACACCTACAATATTGGAGGCTTACACATACCCCTTGGTCAGCTTTCGGAGCGTATTGAAGAGCTAGAAATTGATTTAGACCAAGAAATCATAGTAGTTTGCCAAAAGGGAATACGCAGTAGAACCGCACAAGTCATTCTACAACAGGCAGGTTACAGCAATGTGAAAAATCTTCGTGGTGGATTATCTGCTTTCCACCGAATTTGATATTTTTATAGTATGTTGAAGAAGAAGTATTTCCTGCAGTTATTATT
>JBIINK010000028.1:0-28087 GCA_044337515.1 Sphingobacteriales bacterium
GTGGCCGCGATCCACCCGTTTCTTTTACTAACCTTTTTTAAAATTTTTCCCTTTTGCTTCTTCGTCTCTTCGACTTTTCGTCGTTTCGATTCTGATACCCCTCGTTTGGGGACTGCAAAGGTAGAAATCTTTTAACATATTCCAAATATTAATTAAACTTTTTTTTAATGTTAAATTATTACGCTGTATTGTAATACTTTAGTTTAAAATCGTATTGAAACTGTAAAAAAAGAACTTATTCCCCTTTGTTGGGGTTGCAAAAGTACGAAGAAATTCGACTTCTGCAAAAGAAATGTTCGATTGGAAGGCATTGCCCTGATAAATAAGGCTATAATTTAGTATTGACCAGTAGAAAGTAGCACTAATGTGCACGCTTCCTCTACTATTATGCCATTTTTTTCTAAGAATTGCTCCATTTCTGGATTCTCTGTGCCTGGATTAAAAATAACTCGTCGTGGTTTACTGTTTATTATGTAATCCTTATATACTGCTTGGTTTTGCGGACCAACATATAAAGTAATGGTGTCTATACCTTCGTGATGATGATCAATCGTTTCAATTGCAATTCCAAACACCTCCGACTTTTTATTGCTAACTGGTACAACCTCGTGTTTGTGTTGAAGCAATTGCTTTACTGCCTTATAAGAATATCGATCAGGATTATTACTTGCCCCTATAACTACCGTCTTCATCTTAATAAAATCTAATCACATAATACAACACATACAACCACCCTAAAAGTCCGTGTATAATAGCCCAAACAATAGACTTGTTCAACGTCCAACTGATAACAATGGCCAAAACAGAACCGAAACTAATTCCATTTTTGATAATTTCTTTTCTATAAACTACTCTTTCCATAATATATAAAACATTAGTTTTCGTAAAAAGTTCTAACAGCGTCGGCACATTTCTCTCCGTCAATTGCTGCAGAAACAATACCCCCTGCGTACCCAGCGCCTTCTGCACATGGGAACAGGCCTTGTACTTCAATATGCTGTAAAGTTATTTTATCTCGTGGTATACGTACTGGAGACGATGTTCTCGACTCAACACCAACAATTATTCCATCATTACTAAAATACCCATTCATCTTTTTACCAAAAACAGGTAATGCTTTCTTTAGTCGACTAGAAACATGGCTTGGCAAAACTTCAGACAAATCAGCAGAAGTAAGTCCTGGTATGTATGAGTTTTCGGGAAGAAAGTTCGATATTTTTCCTTCAACAAAATCAACGATTCGCTGAGCCGGAGCCTTTATAGAATTATTTGCACTTGCAAAAGCTTTCTGCTCCACTGAATGCTGATAATTCAAAGCAGACAGCGGGTCTTGCGCATTTGGGATGTCGGATAAATCAATTTGCACGACTAAGCCAGAATTAGCAAATGGATTATTTCGCTTAGAAGGTGACCAACCATTAACTACTACTTCTCCTGGGCTTGTAGCGCAAGGAGCAATAATGCCACCTGGGCACATACAAAATGAAAATACTCCTTTTTGATTGACTTGTTCTACTATATTATAATAGGCAGGAGGTAAAGAATCTGGCCTACTATCACAATGGTATTGAGCTTGATCTATTAGTGTTTGAGGATGTTCAATTCGAACGCCTAACGCAAACGGCTTGGCCTCTAGTCGGACTCCCTTTTTATGTAATAATTCATAAATATCACGAGCAGAATGTCCAGTAGCTAATATCAAAGATGAGATTGAATGCCGTTCGTTTTCATTAATAACTATACTGTTTAATCGACTATTTTGAATTTCGATATCTGTTAATTTTGAATTAAAATGAATTTCGCCTCCACAAGAAAGAATAAGTTCTCTTAAACTCTGAATAATTTGTGGGAGTTTATTTGTGCCGATGTGAGGTCTTGTATTTATAGCAATATCTGGATCTGCACCATGTTGTATAAATCGAGCTAAAATTCGATCTACTTCACCTCTTTTCGTAGAACGGGTATACATTTTGCCATCGGAGTAAGTACCAGCACCACCTTCACCGAAACAATAATTAGATTCTGGATTTACTACTAATTCTTTATTTAGAAGCGCTAAATCTCGTCGACGATCCTTAACATTCTTACCTCGCTCAAACAAAATTGGCTTAATTCCATTCTCTATTAAACGTAACGCAGCAAATAGACCTGCCGGACCAGCACCAATAATGTGTGCAGGTTTTGCATTCTTTACATCTTGACTATAGAAATTATATAAAGATTGTGGGACATACTCTTCGCCAATAAATGCAAGTAATTTTATACGATAAACTACACGATGAGATCGTGCATCGATAGAACGTTTGAGTATTTGAAAAGCAGTTAACTCTTGATTTGAAATAGGTACTAATTTCAAAATTTGGGCGCGAATGGCAGAATCGTTGTGTAAAAATTCTGGTGCAATGGTGATTTCTAGCTCTTTTATCATGGTAAGTATTTATCTTACATTAAAACAAAAGTAGACTTTATTTTTTATACATTTGATTACAATAAAATGAAAAACAAAATGAACAGAAACATTTTAATATTTGTTGGAATAATTGCCATGGTGGTATTATTCGGTGGTTGTGGATACAACTCAATGGTTAAGTTAGATGAAAAGGTTAATTCTCAATGGGCTCAAGTAGAGAACGTATATCAACGTCGTTCTGATCTTATTCCAAATTTAGTAAATACCGTTAAAGGATATGCTAATTTCGAGAAAGATGTATTAACATCAGTTACTGAAGCTCGTTCGAAAGCAACTTCGGTAAATATTGATCCTAGTAAATTAACTCCTGAGTCGATCAAACAATTCCAAGCAGCACAAGGCCAATTAACATCGGCGTTGTCTAAACTATTAGTAGTTGTAGAAAAATATCCTGATTTAAAAGCGAATCAGAATTTCTTAGAATTGCAAGCTCAATTAGAAGGAACTGAAAATAGAATTGCTGTAGAAAGAAATAGCTTTAACAAAGTTACTCAGGAATACAATTCTAAGATCCGTTCATTCCCAAATAACATTACTGCAGGAATATTTGGATTTGCTAAGAAAGGTTATTTTGAAGCAGAATCAGGCGCAGAAAAAGCACCTGAAGTAAAATTCTAATATGGCTACACCATTATTTAATACTGATGAGCAAGAAGAAATAAAACTTGCTATTCAAGCTGCGGAAAATCAAACTTCCGGAGAGATTCGTGTATTTGTAGAAGCGAAATGTAAAGATAAAAACATTTTAGATCGAGCTGCTTATCAATTTAAGCAGCTTAAAATGCATGAAACTGCTTTGAGAAATGGTGTACTCATTTATTTAGCAATAGAAGATCGAAAGTTTGCCATTATTGGCGATTCTGGGATTAACGAAAAAGTTGCTCCCGATTTTTGGGAAAGCACAAAAGACTTAATGGGAAGTTATTTCAAAAAAGCTGAAATGGCTGAAGGTTTGAAAAATGGTATTGCAAAAGTTGGAGATCAACTTAAAGCATTATTCCCATATGATAAAGACGATAAAAATGAACTTCCCGATGAAATTGTATTCTCGTAATTTAATTCTCCTAGTATTCTTGTTCATTTATGGAAGTGTAACTGCACAAGAATTTCCTGCTAAAAGTAATCGATTAGTAAATGACTATGCTACTTTGCTTAGTGCAGATGAGGTAAATGCTTTGGAGTCGAAATTAGTAGCATATAATGATACTACCTCTACTCAAGTTACAATTGTTATTATCAAATCATTAGAAGGCTATGAAGTAACTGACTATGCTGTTCGTTTAGCGAATGCATGGGGGATTGGTAAAGCCGATAAAAATAATGGAGCTTTAATTTTAGTTTCACTTGATGAAAAGAGAATGAGCATACAAACCGGTTACGGTTTAGAAGGAGTATTGCCTGATGCTATATGCAAGCGAATTATAGAGAAGGAATTGAAACCTTCTTTTAAACAAGGCAATTACTATGGAGGCTTTGAATTAGCGACCACTGCAATTTTTAAATTTGCTGCTGGTGAATACAAAGCAGACCATTACAGCAACAAGAAAAACAAATTACCTTTCGGACTTATTATAATTTTATTCATTGCATTTATTGCATTAATAAGCAGAAGCAAACGTTATCAAACCATTGATGGGAAAGGCATCCATGGTGGCGGTGGGTTCTTCCCTCCTTTTATAGGTGGTGGTGGATTTGGTGGAGGTGGTTTCGGTGGAGGAAGTAGTGGTGGTGGTGGCGGATTTGGTGGATTTGGTGGAGGAAGCTTTGGAGGTGGGGGAGCTAGTGGAGGATGGTAAAACCAATCATTGATTAAATTTACAACAACGCACTCATGACTTTTAATCCTTACTCTATTACATTATTGCTATTCGGCATTGCAGCCGTAATAATGTCAATAATTGTATTTAGAAGAAGTGGCGCAGCAGTTCGACAGTTTGCCTATATCACATTAGGAATTGCAATTTGGTCAATTGCCTATTCATTTGAACTCTCTTCAAATGAATACTCACGAATGATTTTCTGGTTACGCATTGAATACATCGGGATTGCATTCTTACCCGCGATGTGGCTGCAATTTATCATAAAATTTATTGGTAAAAACCATTGGTTAACTATACCACGAGTTGCTACTCTATATATAATTCCAAGTATTACTTTTCTTTCTGTTTGGACAAATACCTATCATCATTTATTTTACACAAGTATTAGCATTGATGCCTTTACTCATTTACCATTATTAGCTTTAGAAGTTGGTCCGTTATATATTATACATGCTATTTATTTCTATACGCTACTCATCACTGGATTAATTTTATTAGTAAGGAAATTTATTCGTGCTGATAAAGTATATAAGCGTCAGAATTATGTAATCATCATCGCAGCATTAATCCCTTGGTTGGTAAATGTTACTTATTTATTTAATTACAGGCCCTTCGGCCATATTGATCTTACTCCATATGCATTTAGTGTTACTTGTTTAATTACAAGTATAGGGTTGGTACAATTGAAGTTATTTGACATTATACCTGTAGCAAGGGATAAAATAATTGAGGATTTACGTGATGGCGTATTAGTATTAGATACACTCGACAGAGTTGTTGATATGAATACTAAATTGAAAAAAATATTTGCTACAGATTTCTATAAGAAAATTTCTATAGGTGAAAAGTACGAAAAGTATTTCGATGGATATGCTGAACTCATCAATCACATAAACAATCGTACACCAATTGCATATGAACTAGAAGTGCATAATCATTACTATGAAATATCTATAAACCCATTATTCGAAAAAGGTACTATATATGGCGGAGTAATTTTAATTTTCAGAGAAATAACTGCTAGAAAAAAATCAGATGTTGTTTTAAAAAATCAAGCTGACGAACTTGTTGCTTTAAATCAATTGAAAGATAAAATGTTTTCAATTATTGCACATGATTTACGAGGGCCGATCATGAACTTAAAAGAAATCATGAGTTTATTTGATAAAAATATTATTACTGATGAAGAATTAAAAACACATTTACCTTTAATTAATGCTGATATAAAATCAACCGCATCATTATTAGAAAATCTATTATTTTGGTCGAGAACACAACTTAAGGGAGAGCGTGTAAACCCCGAATACATTAACCTTCATATTCTTTCTATAGTTCAAACAAATTTACTTGAAAGTCAGATTAAAGAAAAAGATTTGAGTATTATTAATATGATACCAGAGAGTACTACTGTGTATGCCGATAAGAACATGATTGAATTAGTAATTCGAAATATCTTATCAAATGCGGTGAAATATTGTAACAAGTCAAACACTATCACTTTAAGTTCTCGATTAGCCGGGAATTATTACATCACAGAAATTACTGATACTGGAATTGGGATCTCTGATGAAAATATTGACAAATTATTTGGAATGAATAATTTCAGTACAGCAGGAACTTATGCTGAGAAAGGCACTGGTTTAGGATTGCTATTGTGCAAAGAGTTTATCGAGAAAAACAATGGTGAAATTTGGGTGAAATCGGAAATTGGTAAAGGAAGTACGTTCTCGTTTAGTTTACCAATAAGATAATACTAAGAATTGAGGTGTTAGATATTAGAAACTCTCCTAAATCTAATTTTATTAGATTTCCTCATTACAAAATTCTCAATTCTAGATCCTAGCATAAAAAGCTTAGGTTCATTAGGGAACCTAATATAAAAACAATAAAAACTTCAAATTGAGATATTAGTATTTAGTAAATTTCTAATATCTAATATCTCAATTCTGGTTCCTATAGTTAAGACAGCTTCAATTTCTTCTGGATATCTGCTACGTAAGCTCTGAATTTTTTGTCGGTATCAATTAAATCTTCTACTGTTTGGCAAGCATAGATTACAGTAGAGTGATCTCTTCCACCGAAATGCATACCGATTGATTTTAAAGAAGATTTAGTGTGACCTTTTGCAAGGTACATTGATATTTGACGAGCTTGTACTATTTCTCTTTTACGTGTTTGAGATTTTAACATCTCAACAGGTACCTCAAAATACTCGCAAACTAATTTTTGAATATATTCAATAGAGATTTCTTTGTTCGAATTCTTTATAAAGTTCTTTAGCATTTGTTTTGCTAAAGGCAAATCAATTTCTTTTTTGTTTAATGTTGAGTGAGCAAGTAATGAAACCATAGCTCCTTCTAGATCACGCATGTTGCTATCAATGTTGTGAGCAACATATTCTACAACATCTTGAGGTAATTCAATACCATCAGATTGCATCTTCTTGTAAAGGATAGCCATACGAGTTTCAAAATCTGGAACTTGTAGGTCGGCTGTTAAGCCCCATTTGAAACGAGATAACAATCTATCTTCAACACCAATTAAATCTTTAGGCGCTTTATCTGATGTTAATACAATTTGTTTATTTGTTTGATGAAGTTCATTGAAAATGTGGAAGAAAATATCTTGAGTTTTTTCTTTTCCAGCAAAGTTGTGAACATCGTCTATAATTAATACATCAATTAACTGATAGAAATTCTTAAAGTCGTTGATGGTATTGTTCTTCATTGACTCAACAAACTGTTGAGTAAACTTCTCTGCATTAACATATAATACTTGCTTATCAGGGAATCTATCTTTAATAGCTCCACCAATGGCATGGATTAAATGCGTTTTGCCTAATCCTGTTGGACCATATATCATTAATGGATTAAATGATGTTCCGCCTGGTTTGTTGGCTACAGCAAAGCCCGCAGAGCGTGCTAAGCGATTGCAATCTCCTTCAACGAAGTTGTCAAATGAATATTTAGAATTCAATTGAGAATCAATGTTGATCTTTTTTAATCCTGGGATTACAAATGGATTGCGAATTGAAGAAGGAACTGTAACTGGAATAGGAACAGATGGATTCTTTAATTCTCCATTTGGAGATGCTGGGATATTAATCGTGTGTGCTTTTCTATCCGATGATGCGTTATCAACTACGATATTATACTCTAAACGTGCTTCTTGACCAAGCTCGTGTTTAATCGTCTTTCTTAATAAGTTTACGTAATGCTCTTCCAACCATTCATAAAAAAATAAACTTGGAACTTGAATCGTTAATACTGTTCCCTCTAGCTTCAATGCTTTAATTGGTTCGAACCAAGTTTTAAAGCTTTGAGCAGGTACATTATCTTTTATTATTTTCAGGCAATTCTCCCAAACGTTTGTACTAGTCTCTATCATTCTACTGAGCAAAAAAAAATTAATTTGGTTTAGTTAAGAAGCTTTTTACAGCCCCCTTAGGAACAACGAATATTAGAAAAATTTCCTAACAAAAAAATAAAAAAAATACTTGATTATTTCATTTGTGCGTTTGCACGTCGTATTGCTATTTTTTTGTTAAATATATTTTAAAATAATATGAACAGTTGCTCTAATTATTTTATCAACATAAGCGTAATTCCCTGATTTTACAAGTATTTTCAGGCCTTTTTAGTTAAATGATTGAAAATCAATTCTAAAGAAAATTTAGTGTTTTTATGTTAAACAGGATTTGAAATCAGCCTAGATTTGTTGGTCTAAATCTTCGCCGATTAACATACTTGTTGCAACAGAAGTTTTTCGTTTGTGAACATACTCAAAGTAGTAATCTAATCTACCCAAATTAATGCCTGCATAACCCACCTGAAAAATTTTAACTTCTTTGCCGTCAGCGTTCTTTAACACCTCTGGTTGTAACATAAAGGTATGCGTGTGCGCACCGATGATCAAATCGATGTTCGACGATTGTTTTGCAAGTACTTGATCAGAAACCTTTTGCTCTTTGTATTTATATCCTAAATGGGATAAGCATATTACTAAATCGCATTTCTCCTCTAGCTTTAAGAGTTCTGCATATTTGTTAGCTTGTATAATTGGGTCGAGATAAATAGTTTCTCCGTAGTTCTTCTTCTCCACAAGCCCCTCTAATTCAATTCCTATACCTATTACCCCTATTTTGAGTTTGCCTTTTCTAAAGACCTTATATGGGATGGTTTTATTTTCTAAGCTAGTATTTCTAAAATCGTAGTTCGAACATATAATTGGGAAATTAGCATTCGGCAATTGCTTACTAAAGCCATCTACACCGTTATCGAAATCATGATTACCTAAGGTAGCGGCATCATAACCAAGTTTAGACATTAGCTTAATCTCTAGTTCACCACCATATAAATTGAAGTAAGGAGTACCTTGAAAGATATCACCTGCATCTAATAATAATACATGTTCTTCTTCTTTACGGATTTGTGAGATAAGGTTAGCTCTACGAGCTACACCGCCCAAGCCAGCGTTTCTTGAGCCATCCATTGGGAATGGGTCGATTCTGCTGTGTACATCGTTTGTATGAAGTATTGTTAACTTCTCGATTTTAGGGGAAGCCGCCTCTGAAGAAATCCACGGACTTACCGCAAGACCTGCAGAAAGCAATCCGAATTTTTTCAAGAAGTCTCTTCTACTTTTCGATTTTGATTCTTCCATCTAGCATAGGATTTAATGTACGACCTGCACTTTGCTCATTACGCATATATTCTATAATGGCATCACGCACTTTAATATTTGTATTCTCCTTTTTAATGGCATCCTTAAATGCTAGGATACCATCACCACCATTAGCTAGGTAATCTGACGTGAGTACACGATACGTTTTAGTAGGCTCAATGGGCTGGTTGTTAATTAATAATGTTGTGATGCTATCTCCTTTGGCTTCTAATAATAAATTAGAAACTGGTTGACCACCTTTTTGTACGATGAATTGAGCAAGTTTAGTTATCGAAGCCCCTGGCAAATAAAGCACTACTAATTCGTTTTCAAATGGCATCAGCTCAAATGCATTACGCAAAGTAATTGCACCTTTGGGTAAACTTGTTCGTATTCCTCCATTTGTGGTAGGCAATGCGAAATCGAAGCTAATCTTGCGTTGCTTGCAAGTAGCAGAAATGGCATCACTAAAGAAGTTACTTAGTTTACTTTCGGGTTGAGCTTTTGTTAACTCTTCATTTGAATACACTAATATGGCATTCATAGAAGAATCAAGTGACCTTTTATATGGCAAATAATAAGCCGTTATCGCTTCATCACTAATTATAGTTGAATCTATCTTTCTTTGAGAAACATTCTCTTTTGATAAAACTAAATGGGTATGACAAGAGGTTGATGTGCTAAGAATAATACCAACAGCTATTAATCTTAAGATCTGATTTTTAATATTCACCAAAAACATCTCTAAGTGTGTTAGCAATTTCTCCAAGTGTAGCATATGCTTCCACTGCTTTAATAATATCGGGCATTAAGTTCTCTGTACTGCGCGCATGAGCAGATAGGGTTGCTAAAGCAGTATCTACATCAGCTTGATTACGCTCTGCTTTTAATTTATTGATTTTGTCCATTTGTACCAATTGAATAGAATCATCTACTCTAAAGGTTTTACCTAATGGCTTAGCTACTTCAGTGAATTTATTTACCCCAACACTAATTCTTGCACCTGATTCAATATCTTTTTGATATTCGTATGATGCACTTGCAATTTCGTCTTGTATATAACCTTGTTCAATTGCATTTACAGAACCACCCATGGCATCAATTTTCTCGATGTATTTCCAAGCTTCAGCTTCAATGGTATTTGTTAATTCTTCTACGAAGTAAGAACCTGCTAATGGATCCACTGTTTCAGTGACTCCAGATTCGTATGCGATAATTTGTTGTGTCCTAAGTGCAATTTTTGCAGCTTCTTCAGTTGGTAATGACAAAGCTTCGTCAAACCCATTGGTATGTAATGATTGTGTTCCACCAAGTACGGCAGCCATTGCTTGATTCCCCACACGAATAATATTATTCATGGGCTGTTGTGCGCTTAGTGTAGATCCTCCTGTTTGTGTATGGAATCTCAATTGCATCGCACGCTCATCTTTAGCGCCTAAGTCTTTTGTAATTTTCGCCCACATTCTTCGAGCTGCTCTAAATTTGGCAATCTCTTCGAAGAAATTATTATGGCAATTAAAGAAGAATGAAAGTCGTTTTGCAAACACATCGATTTCTAGTCCTTTATCAATTGCAGCTTGTAAATACGATTTCCCATTGGCTAAAGTAAAAGCTAATTCTTGAACAGCGGTAGAACCGGCTTCACGAATATGGTAACCTGAAATAGATATAGTATTCCATTTCGGAACTTCTTTACTACAATACTCGAAAATGTCAGTAATTAAACGCATTGACGCTTTAGGTGGATAAATATATGTACCACGTGCAGCGTATTCTTTTAATATATCATTTTGAATTGTTCCTGATATTTTTTTAATGTCGGCACCTTGTTTTTTAGCCAAAGCAATGTACATCGCTAATAGTGTTGAAGCCGTTGCATTGATGGTCATGGATGTGGTGATATTCTCTAAAGCAATTCCATCAAAAAGTGTTTCCATGTCTTTCAAAGAATCTATAGCAACACCAACTTTCCCTACTTCGCCTTCCGCAAATTCATGATCAGAATCGTAACCAATTTGTGTAGGCAAATCGAATGCGACTGAAAGTCCAGTCGTACCTTGTTTCAATAAATAGTGATAACGCTTATTTGATTCTTCGGCTGTAGAGAAACCTGCGTATTGACGCATCGTCCATAAACGTCCGCGATACATATCGGCTTGTATCCCTCTGGTAAATGGGAATACCCCTGGATTTTCTATAGGGTCAGGTGCATTTACATACACTTCCTTAATTTCAATTCCAGATGATGTTCTGAAGATTTTTTTTTCTTCGCTCATAGTGCATTAAAAATATTGTTGAACTTCCGTGCGTATCATAGAAAGTGCCACTTGATGCGGATTACGTTCTGAGCTTGCTAATGCTTCGAAAATAGCTTTACTTAAATCTAATCCTGTAGCTTGAGGTGGTAAGTTTGTGGCTGCAAAGTTAATAATGTTTATTGTTTCTTCTTTCACGGCTTTAATCATTGTCCAAGTTTGAGGCGACACAAAAATTTGTTGTGAAACATTATGATCAAATTCTGCACGAATATCTTGCAACATAGAAGTATGAAGGTCGCGAGCGGTCATGCCGGTTTGATGAGAACGCATAATAATACTTTGCAAGCTAATTCGCTCTACAAAGAGTGTTAATCTCTCATATGCTTGAAGTCTTAATGGAGTTACTGCACCTTGATTATTCATTCTCATCTCTAAAAGTCTTTTTTGATAATCATTTTCGAGATAAGAGTTCAGCACAAAATAGGCTGTTAAAAACACAATTAATGCTGGAATGATAAGCTTTAACAATTCCATTAAAAAGATAGGCCAGTTCATAGTTGATTTAAATGAAAGCAAATGTAATATTTTTTCGTTTCTCTTCTTAAGTAAAAACAATTGACTTTGCTGTTTGTATTATAAGGGTAATACCGTAATTTTGTACAACAAATAGGAAAGAATATGGAAACTGAAGCAAAAAAAAGCACATTTACCCCTGTAACACTTACTGAAAACGCTATAAAGGCAGTCAAGCAATTGCTTTCTGAGAAAGAATTAGAAGTTGATTTCGGATTGAGAATTGGTGTAAACGGTGGTGGTTGCTCAGGAATGACTTATGTATTAGGTTTCGATAAAAAACAAGATAACGACCAGGAGTTTTATATTGATGAGGTAAAAATCTACGTGAACAAATCGCACGGATTATACTTATTAGGGACAGAGGTTGACTATCAAGATGGATTAAATTCTAGAGGTTTCACTTTCAGCAACCCGAATGCGACAAGCACTTGTGGCTGTGGCAGTTCTTTTAGTGCATAAGTAATATTTTTGCTAGATAGCACAGCTAATCTAGTATTACGTACCTTAGTGCATAATGACCTACAAAGAAAATATCAAATTAGCTTTTGTATCGATTAAATCGAACATGTTGCGAACCGTGCTAACAGCACTGATTATCGCAATAGGTATTATGGCTTTAGTAGGCATCATGACGTCGATCGACGGAATGAATTCATCCATTAAAAATAAGTTTGCCAGCATGGGTGCTAACTCGTTTACTATTCGTAACCGAGGAGCAAGTGGAATGAGAATAGGCAACTCTGGTTCGCGTCCGAAAAATTACGAGGTAATTCGTTTAGAACAAGCAAAGGCATTCCAAGATAAATTCCAATTCCCTTCACAAGTATCATTATCCTTTGCTCCAACATTTACAGGAACTGTGAAAAATGGATCAATAAAAACCAATCCGAACATTTTAATTATGGCAGCTACTTCACCATATTTAAATACGGCAGGTTATAAATTGGCAAGTGGTCGTAATTTTTCTCAAAGTGAAGAAGAGTATGGAACAGCGGTTACTATTATTGGAAAAGAAATAACGGATAAGGTATTTAAAGGTAAAAACCCAATAGGTGAATACGTCAGTATTGGTAGTACTAAATTTCGTGTGATTGGCTCTCTTGAAGAGAAAGGGTCAAGTATGGGATTTGGTGGAGATAAAATTTGTATCATTCCTTTGCAAAGAGGTATTCAACTTAAATCTGGCGGGAACACTTCTTACACAATCAGTGTTATTGTAGATGATGGTAAAATATTAGATGCTGCAGTAGCAGAAGCAACTGCTAAATTCAGAAATATCAGAAAACTAAACACTCGCCAAGAGAATAATTTCGAAATTACACAAAGTGATAGTTTAGCTAATTCTTTGATTTCAAATTTACAGGTACTACTCGTTGCTGGTTGGTCAATCGGATTGATTACTTTAATTGGAGCTTCAATTGGTTTGATGAACATTATGTTGGTATCAGTAACTGAGCGTACTCGTGAAATTGGAATACGAAAAGCTATAGGAGCAAATTCACAAGTTATTCGTCGTCAGTTTTTAATTGAAGCTATCGTTATTTGCCAACTTGGTGGAATTGGTGGAATTATATTAGGAATAATAATAGGAAATCTAACGAGTCTAGTAATAGGTGGTGGCTTTATCATCCCCTGGTTATGGATGTTTGGCGGTTTCGCCATTTGTTTTGTGGTAGGATTGATATCTGGTATTTACCCAGCAATTAAAGCTTCCAAATTAGATCCTGTAGAAGCTCTTCGATACGAATAATTACAACAAGGTTTTATTTTTCAAATCATTAAACGTAACCAATTGCAACAACTTTTCAGTATGCATTGCATTTTTACGTATTAATCGAATATGTTGAAAGTGATGCAAATCGGTTGCCAAGAAATCAATCATTTGATTCTCGATTAATAATTCTGCATTAATTTTAGCATGGCTTCCATAATGTCCTGTTGCCGATAAAATATTCATTTGAAATAAACAACCTGCTTCTTTCAATTCTTGATATTCATCTAAACGTAAAAAAGGATATCGTTCGGGATGTGCTAATAAGGGTTTATATCCTTTTAATTGAATCTCAAAAATCAATTCTTTTATCCCGGTAGGTTTTGTGAGGTAAGATAATTCGAACAATAAGTATTCATTATTAATGGTAATGATTTTCTTTTCTTTTAATAAGTCTAAAAAATATTCATCATAATAATATTCAGCTGCAGCATCAAATTCAATATTGATATTTTGCTTGTGAAGTTCTTCTCTAATGGTATCTCGTCCTCTTAAAATAATATCAGGAGTATTGCGATAATAATCGCTCATGATATGGGGAGTGGTAATAATCTTATTAAATCCAAGTTTATTAAGCTCGGTGATTAGGACTATCGATTCCTCCAACGTTTTCGAACCATCATCAATCCCAGGTATTAAATGCGAATGCAAATCTACACCAAGGCTTGAGAAGTCAAGTGTTACTTGTTCGTTGGAAGATGATTTGAAAATATCGAAAAAACCCATTTTATATAATTAGGAATTAGGAATTAGGAATTCATAACTCCTAATTCCTAATTATTGGTATTGTTTGTTATAATATTCTTTGTACGCCCCCGAAGTTACGTTATTTAACCACTCTTCGTTTGCTAAATACCAGTCTACTGTTTTTTCTAAACCTTCTTCGAATTGTAAACTAGGTTTCCAACCTAAATCATTTTGAAGCTTAGAAGAATCAATAGCATAACGCATATCATGTCCGGCGCGATCAGTAACATAGGTAATCAACTTAGCTGAATCTCCTTCTGCTCTGCCTAATTTCTTGTCCATTACTTTACATAACAAATGAATCAAATCAATGTTTGTCCATTCATTATGCCCGCCAATATTATAGGTACTTCCAGCTTCAGCATTATGGAAAACTACATCAATTGCACGTGCATGATCTTCTACCCATAACCAATCTCTTATATTCTCCCCTTTCCCATAAATTGGAATTGGCAAATTATTTTTGATGTTATTGATAGAAAGTGGAATTAATTTTTCGGGGAAATGATGAGAACCATAATTGTTAGAACAATTTGAGATTACAGCATTTAATTTATACGTATCATGGTAAGCTCTTACGAAATGATCTGAACTTGCTTTCGACGCAGAGTAAGGACTATGAGGATCATACGAAGTTGTTTCGGTAAACAAACCTGTTTCACCTAATGTGCCATACACTTCATCGGTTGATACATGATAAAATCTATTGCTAATTTTAGAGGCATCTCCATCAGCTTTCCAATTTTTCCTAGCAGCGTTTAATAAATTAACTGTCCCTAATACATTCGTCAAAACGAATTCCGTTGGATTAGAAATAGAGCGATCTACGTGAGATTCTGCAGCTAAGTGAATTACAGCATCAAACTTTTCAGTTTCAAATAATGTATTGATAAAATCGGCATCAACTATATCCCCTTTTACAAATTTGTAATTGCTTGCATGCTCAATATCACTTAGGTTTGCTAAGTTTCCAGCATACGTTAATTTATCAAGGTTAACTATAGAATACTGAGGGTATTTAGTAACCATTAAACGAACAACATGTGAGCCAATAAAACCTGCTCCACCTGTAATTAAGATCTTCATCGTAAATTTAATTTTGTTTTTGTTGTGCAATCTCCCAATCCCAAGCGGTTTTCATCATATTCTCTATATCGCGTTCGGTTGTCCAGCCCAATTGGTTATTCGCCAGATTTGTATTTGCGTAAACGGCTTCTACATCTCCAGGTCTTCGATCCACTATTTTATAATTTATTTTTATTCCTGTTGCTTTTTCAAAAGCGTTAATAATATCTAACACCGAATATCCAATTCCAGTTCCAATATTATACACTTCAAAATTATTTATATTGATTTTGTTTATTAATCTTTCGATTGCAGTAATATGTGCTTTTGCAATATCCACTACATGTACATAATCACGAACGCAAGTTCCATCGTGTGTATTGTAATCGCCACCAAAAACATTTAGTTGAGCGCGCATACCAGTAGCCGTTTCTGTGATGTAAGGAATAAGATGATGTGGCACACCATGCTGAACTTCTCCAATAAGAGCAGTATCATGTGCTCCAATTGGATTAAAGTAACGAAGAGTGATTGCATTTAACCATTTCGTATTACAAACATTTTCGATGATTTCCTCTCCCATTTGTTTAGTGTTTCCATAAGGCGACATTGCTTTTTTCACAGGAGCTTGTTCATCTACAGGCAACACATCAGGGTTACCATATACAGTACATGAAGATGAAAATACGAGATTAGGAATTTGATGTGCATTCATACAATCCAACAAGTTAATGGTAGACTGTAAATTATTTCGATAATATTTTAGGGGTAAACGAACTGATTCATCCACTTGTAAGCAAGCAGCAAAATGTATAACCGCCTTAATATCTTTATTGCGATTGAAATAATCAACCATGGCTACTTCGTCGCACATTTCAATTTTTTCGAATGCGGGGCGTTGCCCAGAAATTTTTTCAATATTATCGAGCACTTCAATTTTAGAATTACTTAAGTTATCAATAATCAAAACCTCATACCCTAGTTGTTGTAATTCCACTACAGTATGAGATCCAATATAACCTGTGCCTCCGGTAATCAGTATTTTCGTTTTCAATTTATTATTTATTGTAAGCGTCGAATTCTTTATGTTTTAATTCTTTATCGGGTAGCGATTTGAAATATTCATAAGTAATTTTCAATCCTTCCGCTCTAGTTACTTTCGGTTCCCAACCCAATATTTCTCTAGCTTTCGTAATATCTGGTTGACGTTGTTTGGGATCGTCTTGAGGAAGCTCTTGGAAAATTATTTTTTGGTTTGCACCGGTAAGTTTCAAAATTTCTTCCGCAAATTCACGAATAGTAATTTCATCAGGGTTGCCAATGTTTATAGGTTGTGCATAGTCACTTAATAGTAAACGGTAAATCCCTTCTACTAAATCATCAACATAGCAGAATGATCGAGTTTGAGAACCGTCGCCAAAAGCGGTTAAATCTTCGCCACGTAATGCTTGACCAATAAATGCAGGTAATACACGACCATCATTAAGTCGCATACGAGGACCATAAGTATTGAAAATACGAACGATACGAGTTTCTAAACCATGGAATGTATGATAGGCCATGGTAATGGCTTCTTGAAAACGTTTTGCTTCATCATAAACTCCGCGTGGGCCAACAGGATTTACATTTCCCCAATACTCTTCTGTTTGAGGATGAACAGTTGGATCGCCATACACTTCTGAAGTAGAAGCGATAAGCATGCGAGCATTTTTTGCTTTAGCTAATCCTAACAAATTGTGAGTACCTAGAGACCCTACTTTTAAGGTTTGAATAGGTATTTTCAAATAATCAATTGGGCTTGCTGGTGATGCAAAATGTAGGATATAATCCAATTCGCCTGAAACGTGTACGAATTTCGAAACATCATGATGATAGAATTCGAATTCTTTTAACTTAAATAAATGTTCAATATTTCGAAGTGATCCTGTAATCAGATTATCCATACCAACTACTTGGTACCCTTCTTTAATAAATCGATCGCAAAGATGTGAACCTAAGAAACCTGCAGCACCTGTAATTAATACTCTTTTCGACATATCTGTTTATTTAATTCCGATTCCGTAATAATGAAATCCTAATGATCTTAATTCTTCGGCATCATAAATATTTCTACCGTCGAAAATTACTGGGCTTTTTAATTTTGATTTAATTTCCTCGAAATTTGGTGCTCTAAATTCAGACCATTCGGTTACAATAAGTAGAGCATCAGCATCAACCAATGCATCTTCTTGTTTTTTGCAATAAGTAATTTTATCTTGAAGAGAATGCTTCGCTTCGTCCATTGCTATTGGATCGTGCGCTTTCACTTTTGCCCCTTGTGCTAATAATTTTTCGATAATAACTAAAGAAGGCGCTTCACGCATATCATCCGTTTTAGGTTTAAAAGATAAACCCCAAACTGCAAACGTTTTGTCTTTAATATCATTATTGAAGTGCTTCATAATTTTATTGTAAAGCACTGTTTTTTGGTTATCATTTACTGATTCTACAGCTTGCAAGACTTGCATCTCGTAACCATTTTCTGAAGCAGTTTTAATTAATGCTTTAACATCTTTTGGGAAACAAGATCCACCGTAACCAATCCCTGGATAGATAAATTTATTACCAATACGAGGATCAGAACCAATGCCTTTACGAACCATATTTACATCGGCACCCATTATCTCGCAAAGATTAGCTACATCATTCATAAAACTAATCTTAGTTGCTAGCATCGCGTTAGCAGCATATTTAGTCATCTCTGCTGATGGGATATCCATACTAATAATCGGATGTCCATTCAATACAAATGGTTTATATAATTTCTTTAGAATTTCTTCTGCACGTTGAGATTCGATACCTATTACAATTCTATCTGGACGTAAAAAATCGTCAATCGCTGCTCCTTCTTTTAAGAATTCAGGATTCGATGCAACGTCAAATGTAAGTGTAGATTGACGTTCAGTTAGCTGGTCTTGTATTGCTTTCTTAACTTTTTGGGCTGTACCTACGGGTACAGTACTTTTAGTAACCACTACAATATAATCATCGATATTCTTACCGATTTCAGAAGCAACACCTAAAACATATTTCAAGTCGGCACTTCCATCTTCCCCGGGAGGAGTTCCAACTGCTATGAAAGCCACATCACAACCTTTTATTGCTTCTGGCAGATTTGTCGAAAATTGTATTTTCCCTCTTTCGAAATTCTTCACAACCATTTCTTCCAAACCTGGTTCATAAATTGGCATAATGCCATTCTTTAACCCTTCAATTTTTTTATTATCGATATCAATACAAACTACATCCACACCTACCTCTGCTAAACACGTTCCCGTAACCAATCCCACATACCCTGTACCTACTACTGCTACTTTCATACTGCTTATAATTAATAATTATTGTATTATTGAATAATTTTTCATTCGGACAAATATAACCAAAAACACAATAAAATCGTTCGAAGAAAGTTTTTGAATTATGAATACGATAAAGTCCATAATATCCGCTTCTTTTTTAGGTTTCTTATTGATTATAAGCACCTTTTCGTTTGGTCAACGAATCAAATCAAAAGACAGCACTGTTAGTATGTCCATGATGCACGTGCATTACTCCTTTTTAATGCCTGCTGGCGACCTAAGTACTCGTTTTGGTAATACTATCAATATCGGGACTGGCTTTCTTCATAAAACGAAGAAAAACTTTATCTGGGGTGCAGAAGTAAATTACTTATCGGGAAGTAATGTAAAAGAGAAATACATCTTAGATAGTCTAAAAACGGTAAAGGGCAAATTCATAACCAATGAAGGTAGAAATGGTGATGTAAGAGTGTTCGAAAGAGGCTTTAGTACATACGCACATGCAGGTAAGATTTTCCCTGTATTCGGCTCTAATAAGAATAGTGGTATTATGATTTTAGCAGGTGTTGGGTTTCTTCAACATAAAATTCATATTGAGGTGCTCGAAGAAAATGTACCATCTCTTAGTAGTAATTACAGGATTGGATACGATCGATTAACGAATGGTATCTCATTACATGAGTTCCTTGGCTATTTCTATGTAAGTGAACGTATGCGAATTAATTTCATGGCGGGATTTGATTTTAGCCAGTCGTTTACAAAAAACAGAAGAGATTGGGATTTCTTCGCACAACGAAAATTGGATGAATCTAGAAAAGATTATCTGAATGGATTTAAAGTTGGGTTCATTCTTCCATTATACCAACGTCAACCTAAAGAATTTTACTACAGATAATGTATATCGTTTATCAACTAGGTGTTTACAGCTACTATCTATTTGTATTATTTGCTTCTTTATTTAACAAAAAAGCGAAGCAATGGATACAAGGCCGTGTGGAACAAAAGCCGAATTTTAATACTCCACTTCCTCAAACCCCTAGAATTTGGTACCACTTCGCATCATTGGGTGAGTTTGAACAAGGTCGAAATGTATTAGAACAGATTAAAAAAGAATATCCAAACTATTCTATTGTTGTTACATTTTTTTCTCCTTCAGGTTTTGAAGTCAGGAAAAATTATGCACTAGCTGAACAAGTTTATTACTTACCACTCGACACACCTTCCAATGCAAAATTAGTTCTCGATCATATTCAACCTTCATTAATATTTTTTACGAAATATGAATATTGGTTCAACTATTTTAAGGAGGCTAAGAAACGAAGCATTCCATTGTTTATTATTTCTTCAATTTTCAGAAAAGAACAATTATTCTTTAAAGCATATGGGTCATTTCAACGTAAGATATTAAGCTTAGTGACTCACTTTTTTGTGCAGAACCAAGAGAGCATTGATTTGCTACGTAGCATTAAAATTACGAATTGCAGTATCGCTGGAGACACCAGATTCGACAGGGTTTACGAGCATTCTTTAAATCCGGTTCAAGATAATTGCATTGCTGAATTTTGCAAATCATCTTCAGTATTTGTAGCAGGCAGTTCATGGCCGAAAGATGAAGAATTAATAAAAGAATTACTGTCAGTATTTCCATTGATGAAATTTATTTTTGTTCCTCACGAAGTGAATCATCAAAACATAAATTCTTTAAAAGCAATGTTTGGCAATGAAGCAGATTTATATACAAAACATAAGTCTTCTGTATTTCCATCGAATAAACGTGTAATGATTGTAGATACAGTGGGTTTATTAAATAGCATCTACCAATACGCTACCTATTGCTATGTTGGTGGAGGTTTTGGAGTTGGCATTCATAATACCTTGGAGGCCGCGGCGTATGGAAAGCCTGTATTCTTCGGACCAAATTACCAGAAATTTTCAGAAGCGAAGTCGTTAATACAAATTAATGCATCGAAGAGTATTTCATCATCTTCTGAATTAATCGAACAGATTAAATTACTCGAAAGCAATAATGCTACTTACCTTGAAAAATGTACAGCAGCGAAGAATTTCGTTCTTTCGGAGAAAGGTGCTACCGAAAAAATAATTACTCAGCTAAAAAAAGAAAATTACCTTCTTAGTTAAGCGCAATATTCTCAAGCGCTTCAATCCACATTGGGTGATCATTCAATCCTGGTACCAATTGAATTTTCTCTCCACCTACTGCTTCAAATTCTAATTGATATTCTTCTGCAATTTCGTAGATGGTTTCTAAGCAATCGGCTACAAAGGCTGGGCAGAATACTAAAACTCTTTTCTTGCCTTGATGGGCAAGTTCTTCAATAACTTTAGAAGTATAGGGTTGAATCCAAGGATCTCTTCCTAAACGAGATTGGAATGAAATGGAAAATTGAGATTTGTCTAACCCGAGTTTTTTAGCAATAGCATAGGCTGTTTGATAACATTGTGCGGAGTAGCAAAACTGATTATTTTCGGTAATCTCCTCACAACATTTTCCAACCTTTTGGCAGTGAGCTCCACTTGGGTCTGTGTTTATTAACTGACGAACGGGTAAGCCATGGAAACTAAATAATACATGGTCGTATGAATCTTTTAACAATGCTTTGCCTTGTTCAGCAAATGCATCAATCATCATTGGGTGATTGTAATATGAATTAACAAATTCAATCTTAGGAACGATTTGCCATTTACTAATTATGTCCATAACCTTTTCGTGCACAGAACCTGTAGTTGCTGATGCATATTGAGGGAATAATGGAATTACTTTAATGTCGAATATTTTTCTTTTGTAAAAATCATTCAGTACTGATTCTATCGAAGGACTTTGGTAACGCATTGCTAAATCAACGTGGTAAGCATCACCCATTTTCTGTTGTAATAATTCTTTCACACGTAAACCGTATACCATTAGCGGCGATCCTTTATCAGTCCAAATGGATTGATAACACTTTGCAGACTTCGGCCCACGGAACGGAGCAATAATCCCTTTCACTAATAATGTTCTTCCAACAGCATTGATATCAATCACTCTTGGGTCCATTAAAAATTCTCTTAAATATTTACGAACATCAGGAACACTAGGGCTATCTGGGGTTCCTAAGTTAATTAATAAAATACCTTTCTTATCAGTCATATTACCATTCTAAAATAAATCCAAGTGCAGGCAAAGTATTACCGATAGGATTGTCTATTAATTTTGTTTTATATTTTGTAGGATCTGTTGGATCATCTTGTGCTAACCCATTAGCGTCTCTATCCAACAAGAAATTTTGGGGCAGTTGATAAACAAAACCAGTAATGTTTTGAATATCCATAAAAATATTGAAACTGAATTTCTTGAAGTTGTATTTCTTATCGATACGAACATCCATTTGGTAGAAGTTCTCTAAACGATTAGTATTTAAACGTGAGTAATCTAACGTGCCTTGGGGATTGATATCATAATTCGTTTTGATTGATGAAGTACTAACATTATAAGGTGTATAAGGCGCTCCACCTGCTAAACGAAGTTTTGCTCCAACTTCCCAATTGCGTTTAAATATTTTACCTGCTGTTAAGCTAACGATGTAACGATTATCCCAAGCTGACGCAACGTATTGGTTGTTCTTGTCTTGGAATTCACTTCTCACAAAAGTTAAAGCTACGATACCATAAAATCCTTTTTGTAATTTTTGTTGAGCTAAGAACTCTAAACCATAGCTACGGCCTTTTGTTAAGCCAACTACCGGACGATCGCCCACCACTCCAAAGTCAGTGCCTAAGTTAGCCAAAGGGATGGTATCGCCAGCTAAAGCTAGCATCGGATAATTTTCGTAAAGTTTATAAAACCCTTCTATTGTAAATTTCAAATTTGAAATGGTATTGTATTCTAAACCAAGAACTGATTGAGTATTGCTAATGTATTTTACATTTTTGTTTAACAAATCACCAGCTGTATTTCTATACCCTAAAACAGTATAAGCAGGGGTTTGATAGTAGATACCCATATTTGCGTTTATACTGATTTTTTCATTGATAGCATATGATGCTGATAAACGAGGAGATAATTGATTTAAAGGATTACTCATAGTAGATGAGAAATTATTTCCATCAGCTCTTAAGCCAGCTGATACTTGTAACCGTTCTTTTAAATAACCCTTACTCGCTTGAGCAAAAAATCCATATTTGTTAAAGTTTAATTCTGATGTATAATCTATTAAACCAAATGGAGTAATGTTATTGGTAGCATTGGTATACGTAGCAGATTCAATACTTACGCCGTAGTTGAGTTTGTAACCATTTGCAATGTTTGTATTCTCTACACGCAATTTATTCTCAATTTCTTTAGAAGAGTAATCGATTAATTTCGCTTTAGATCTATCGTTATCTTGGAATTTCTCTGTAGTATTATTCAAATAATTTCTACTAATAACAACTGTAGAAAAACCATTCGCTCTAAAATGTTTATAGTTTGCACCAAGTGTATAATTCTTCTGCCCAAACACTGGTAATATTTGTAATTGATATTTTTGATCTTCTGTTTTATTTGCATCAAGGTTTAAGCTAAAATCATCTAGCGCACCTAAGCCAATAAATGTAATTTCATTTTTTGCATCAATTTTAGATTTAATTCTAAATTGAAAATCGTTGTATTCTGGCAAAAATGAAAGCTCAAGCGCTTTAAACAAAAACTGCAAATACGATCTACGATATGAAGCAATAAAAGTGGTATTCTTCCCAATAGGGCCTTCTACTACAGTTGCCAAATCGCTAGAACCTAATGTTAATGAGGCTCCTGTACGATCTGTACGACCATCCTTAAATTTAAAATCGAATACTGAACTTAATGAATTCCCACGATTAGCTGGGAATGCTCCAGAGTAAAAATCAACTTCTTTTATAAAATCAACATTTAGTAAACCTACCGGACCACCAGTAGAACCTTGTGTAGCGAAGTGATTTATATTTGGAATTTCAATTCCATCGAGGTAAAATTTATTTTCATTTGGAGCACCACCACGAATGATGATATCATTTCTAAAACTTACAGTAGAAGCAACACCAGGTAATGATTGAATAACTTTAGAGATATCTCTACCTCCACCAGGGTTACGTTTGATTTCTGAGATACCAATAGTTCGTAATGAAACGGGACTTTCTTGAGGTTTATAAAAAGTGGCCGCCTTAACGACTACTTCGGCGATGTTTTTAGATTCTTCTTCTAAGTCGGCATCAATTATAGCAGGTTTAGAATTTGATACTTGTACCTCATACACCATTTTGCTTTTAAATCCGATGTATTTAAATTCGATATTATAAAACCCAGGTTTGAGTTTTTCGATGCTGTATTTACCATTAGCATCTGTAAGAGCACCAGTAGAGGTGCCTTGAATGATTACCGTTACCGAAGGCAATGCTTCATTATTGATGGCATTTTTTACACTACCTCGTATAATACCATTTTGGGCATACAGGGTAGTTGAAATGAATAGACTGGAAACCGCGAATAAAGAAATAATTTTTCGCAGGTTTAAATGAATAAACGAATTCATAAGAATAATAGAATTAGTTGGTTTTGTTTTTCCGTTGTTCTAAGAAATATCGGAAAGGCACGATAAGCATTCCGAAGTTTTCTCCATCTTCTTTACCAAGATGCTTGTGATGCATTTTGTGTGCTCTACGAATACCACGCACATATGTATTATCCCAATTACGAAACCATTTGAATCGTTGATGAATAATTACATCGTGTACAAAAAAGTAGCTGATGCCGTAAAGTAAAATACCTAAGCCAATAAAGAATCTGAAGTCGTGATATAAAGCACCTGTTATGAAACAGTATGCAGATGGGATTGCAAAGATGAAAAAGAATGCATCATTCTTTTCAAAAAATCCAGGTTCTACTTGATGATGATCTTTGTGTAAGTACCACAAGAATCCATGCATTACATATTTATGTGCAAACCATGCTACAAATTCCATGAATGCATATGCACCGAATGTTATTAGAATACTAGATATTATCATTATTAATACGCTATTAAAATACTTTTTACTTTTTCCATTAACCACATCGGCGTAGATGTTGCGCCACAAATACCTACTCTATCTTTTGCTTCAAACATTGTAGGGCTAATCTCTTCAGGAGAAGAGACGAAATAGGTGTTCACATTATTTTGTCGACAAACATCATATAATATTTTTCCGTTCGATGATTTTCTGC
Organism: Sphingobacteriales bacterium; assembly: GCA_044337515.1. Classification (GTDB taxonomy): domain Bacteria; phylum Bacteroidota; class Bacteroidia; order Sphingobacteriales; family Sphingobacteriaceae; genus CAJBVG01. The sequence goes on from JBIINK010000028.1 coordinate 24,925, forward strand.
CGGAAACAAATACAATTTTATCGTAATTTTTCACGAACACTTTCAATTCATTATCACGGTTCGATACTTGTCTGCAAATGGTATCATTTGCTTTTACTTTGTACCCTCTACTTATCAATTCATCCTTGATAGCATAGAACTTATCTGTGCTTTTTGTAGTTTGACTATATAAAGTAAATGATGAAGGTAAATCAACACCATCTAATTCTTTTAAATCTTGAAACACCACTGCATCGCCATTTGTTTGACCTTGCAAGCCGATCACTTCAGCATGTCCGTGCTTCCCGTATATGTAGATTTTCTCTTGATCATCAAAAGAATTTTTCACTCTGTTCTGAAGTTTTAGTACAACAGGACAAGATGCATCCATTAAAATAATATTGTTTTCTAAAGCAATTTGATAGGTTGCAGGAGGTTCACCATGTGCGCGAATAAGTACACGCTCATTTTTTAACTCTTTAAACTCATCGTGATTGATGATGCGAAGGCCTTTTAACTTTAAGCGCTCCACTTCCTCATCGTTATGAACAATATCGCCTAAGCAATATAAATAGCCTTGCTCTTCCAGAATTTCTTCGGCCATTTCAATGGCATATACTACACCAAAGCAAAAACCAGATTCCTGATCGATGGTAACCGATAAATTTAACATTCCTTTATTTTTACCAAAAGTACTCATAATTGATTGAAGAGTTTTAACCAAGCTAATTGTGACATTAACAATATTGTCTCGTAAATGTTTAGGCAACAATCCCATTTTTCACTAAATATTCGGCAATTTGAACTGCATTGGTAGCAGCGCCTTTACGTAAATTATCAGAAACCACCCATAGATTTAATGAATTCTTTTGAGATTCATCTCTACGAATACGGCCTACAAATACAGCATCTTTATTATGAGCAGTTAATGGCATTGGGTAAATTAAGTTCGAAGGGTCGTCTTGCAACACCACTCCATCTGATTTCGAAAGCAAATCCTTTACCTCCTCAATATTAAAATCATTTTCGAATTCGATATTGATAGACTCTGAATGACCACCCATAACAGGAATACGCACAGTTGTTGCAGTAACCTGAATAGAGTCATCGCCCATAATCTTTTTGGTTTCCATTATCATCTTCATCTCCTCTTTGGTGTATCCATTTTCTGTAAACACATCTATTTGAGGAATAACATTAAGATCGATTGTGTAAGGGTAAGCCATTTCTGTTTCTAAGCCCTTGCGTTCATTCATTAGTTGATTAACCGCTTTAACTCCAGTACCTGTTACAGATTGATAAGTAGAAACTACTACACGTTTAATTTTATACTTTTCATGTAAGGGTTGTAATACAACAACCATTTGGATGGTAGAGCAATTAGGATTCGCAATAATTTTATCGGTTGCAGATAATACGTGTGCGTTTACTTCGGGCACTACTAGTGCGATAGAAGGATCCATACGCCAAGCAGAAGAGTTATCGATTACTACTGTACCTACTTCAGCAAAACGTGGAGCTTCTTTTTGTGAGGTTGTACCTCCTGCAGAAAACAGTGCAATTGTTGGTCGAGCAGCAATTGCATCATCCATACTGACCACTTTATATTTTTTCCCTCTATACTCTATTTCTTTACCTACACTTTTCTCAGAAGCGACTGGTAATAATTCAGTAATTGGGAAGTTACGTTCTTCTAAAACCTTTAACATTATGGTGCCAACTAAGCCTGTTGCACCTACTACAGCTACTTTCATATCGTTTTTGCTTAATATATCATCCTGCATAAAAGAACCTGCATAAGTGCAGTTCCTTTTTCAAAATGAAAGTTGAAACTTTACAAATATGAGAAAGATTTTGTGGATGGTCGGATTATTTTTGAATTCTTTTGCTTTTAGTCAGGTGTCAGAAGGATTCAATGATGGAGAGTTTCTTCATCAGCCGACGTGGGGAGGTGACACTGGACGATTTGAGGTAAATACGGCGAAACAGCTGAAAAGCAAATCCTTTATTCGAGGGGATACGGCCTATTTATCAACGGCAAACAAAATGTTGCTGAATACTACCTGGGAGTTTTATGTACAAATAAACGTAGACCCCAGTAGTAGCAACCAATTACGCATGTTTTTATCATCAGATAATGCAGCCTTAGATAGCCCTGGAAATGGATACTTCCTCCAAATTGGGGAAACGGGTGCTACAGATTCTTATGATATCTATCGAAAGAGTGGGAAAACAATAACAAAAATAATTGATGGGCCTGCGAAAATTCGGACTACAATAGATACAATTAAAGCATGGTTCATGGTGATACACCGAGTTGATGGATATTGGGAACTGTATAGTAGACCGAACACCTCCGTGCCTTGGATTTCGGAAGGCAATTGTATGGATAGAACTTTTCGAACATCTAATTTTATAGGGGTATCTATAAAACATACTTCTACTCGAGCGGATAAATTCCTATTCGATAATTTCTATGTGTACCCTTATGATGTTGACACTTCTGGCCCGGAGTATAACGATGTAGAAATTCATGATGATACAGTTATTAGTTTGCTTTTTTCTGAAGAGATAGACACGATAGGCTTTAAGAACACGGTATTGTTTAGCGTGAACAATACTATTCATCCGAAAAAAGTTAGTGTGAATGCTATCAATGGGAATTTACTAGATCTTATTTTTAACAGTCCAATACCAGCTGGACGAACAGCTATAAGATTCCCAAGATTGTATGATTTACTAGGGAATAGAAGTGATAGCGCTCAAACAGTATATGTAAACTACACACCCGTGGTTTATAGTAAAAGTGGTGATGTTATCATTTCAGAAATTATGGCAGACCCAACACCAATAATAGGTTTACCGGAGGTGGAGTATGTCGAAATTTATAACACTACAGATTATCCAATTCAATTAGCAAATTGGGAATATCAAAATGGCAATAGTAAAAACAAGCTGCCGAATAAACTTCTTCAGGCTCATGCATTTGTTATTTTATGTAAATCGAGCGATACCACATTATTAAAACCGTATGGGAATTGTATTGGCTTCTCTACATGGCCGAGCATTCTAAATACATCAGGCTCATTAAAAATACTAAATGAGAAAACCCAAGTAATAGACCAAGTGAATTACAAGCAATCGTGGTATAAAAATAAATCGAAAGAAAACGGCGGTTATAGTT
>JBIINK010000068.1:0-8224 GCA_044337515.1 Sphingobacteriales bacterium
ACCGCTTGACCGATTTTCGGAATCATCAATTTTGCAAAATAATAATTACATAAGCTTTAGCGACCAAGAGTTTGTTTACCTTGTGAAAGTAAAAGACTTCATGTATAAAGAAGATTTATCGCCACTTGAGTTTGAAGTGGAAAACATAAAAAACATTATTATCAATAAACGAAAAATCGAATTGATCAATAAGATGGAAAATCAAGTGTATCAAAAAGCACGAGATGGTGAAGATATTGAATGGTATAAAGAAAAATAGAATGATAAGAAGAGTAGTGTTATTTTTTGCAATGGCTTTAGTGATTTCAACACAGAGCAATGCACAAACAAAAAATGTAGACAAGATTGTTGCCATTTTGGGTGAGAACATTGTATTGAATTCTGATATAGATGGCCAATATGCACAATACATGGCACAAGGGTATAAAGATAATGGTGATTTAAAATGTCAGATATTAGAATCGTTGTTGGCTCAAAAAATGTTGCAAAACCAAGCCAAATTAGACAGTTTGGAAATTTCAGAGCAGCAAGTAGAAGACGAATTAAATCGTCGTGTGAAATATTTCATGGCTCAAATAGGGTCTCAAGAAAAGCTTGAACAATTTATTGGCAAATCGATTTTAGAATTTAAGGATGAATTGCGTGAAGATGTTCGCTCAGTAATTATGGCTCAAAATATGCAGCAAGAAATTACTCGTAAGGTAACTGTTACACCAAATGAAATTAAAAAGTTCTACGAAGAGATTCCGAGAGACAGTTTGCCTTTTTTCAATAAGGAAGTGCAAGTTGGTGTAATTTTGAAAAAACCAGAAATTAGTGTAAAAGCAAAACAAGAAGCTAAAGATAAGCTAGAAGCTTTAAGACAACGTGTGGCTAAAGGTGAAGATTTTTCTACACTTGCTATTTTGTATTCTCAGGATGGATCAGCAAAAAACGGTGGTGAGCTTGGATTTGTTGGAAGAGGAGAATTGGTGAAGGCATTCGAAGCTGTAGCGTTTAAATTAAAACCAGGAGAATTATCTTCAGTTGTAGAAACTGAATTCGGATTCCATATCGTACAACTTATAGAGCGTAGAGGTGAGCAAGTAAATGTTCGTCATATCTTAATAAAAGTTAATTATGATTACAATGACATCCTTAATGCTAAAAAATATCTAGATAGTGTTTACAATTTAATCTTAACTGAAAAAGTTACTTTCGAAGATGCTGCATTAAAATTCTCTGATGATGAATCGACGAAAAACAATGGCGGTATGATGCAGAATCCTCAAGATGGTAGTACTCGCATTCCATCGGATCAAGTTGATCCTGCTATATTTTTCCAATTGGATAATATGAAAGTTGGAGAAATTGCTCCTCCTGCTTCGTTTAAAACTCCTTCTGGCGAACAAGAATATCGCATTATTAAATTCATTTCGAAAACAGAACCACATCAAGCGAATTTGAAAGATGACTATCAGAAAATTCAACAAGCTGCCTTAACTAGCAAGCAAAACAAAGAGGTTGCGAAGTGGTTCAGCAAACGTAGAAAAGAAACATACATTAGAATTAATGAAGAATTCCAAACTTGCGAGAAGTTGCAACCTTGGATTACCGAAAGTGCAAAACGTGCTAAATAATTAATTATGTACAAGTCAGAAGTTGAAGCAATTGATGCCTTAGCATCGGTTTATAAAGAAGTAAAATCAGAAATAGCTAAAGTAATAATTGGGCAGGACGATATTGTTCAATCAGTATTGATTTCTATTTTAAGTAATGGACATTGCTTATTAGTTGGTGTTCCCGGTTTAGCTAAAACTTTACTCGTACAAACAGTTGGCAATGTATTAGATTTATCAAGTAATAGAATTCAATTTACACCAGACTTAATGCCATCTGACATTACAGGTTCAGAAATATTAGATGAGCACCGTCATTTTAAATTTATCAAAGGCCCAATATTCTCAAATATTATTTTGGCCGATGAGATTAACCGTACCCCTCCTAAAACTCAAGCTGCATTACTAGAAGCAATGCAAGAGAAATCAATTACAGCAGCAGGAGTGAATCATGGATTACCTAAACCGTTTTTTGTATTAGCAACACAAAACCCAATAGAACAAGAAGGTACTTACCCATTGCCGGAAGCTCAGCTGGATCGTTTTATGTTCAATGTGTTCTTAGATTATCCTTCAATTGCAGAAGAAGTAATGATTGTTAGAAACACTACAGCTAACCGAAAAGTAGAATTAAAAAAGATTATCAATCAAGAACAAATTTTATATTTTCAGAAGATCATTCGCGACTTACCTGTAACGGATACAGTGCTTGAGTATGCTGTTAATTTAAGTGCTAAAACTCGCCCAGGAAGAGCGGAGGCAACTAAAATGGCAAACGACTATTTGAGTTGGGGAGCTGGTCCAAGAGCATCACAATACCTAGTGCTTGGGGCAAAATGCCACGCAGCAATTCACGGAAAATATTCTCCAGATATTGAAGATGTAAAAGCAGTAGCCTTACCAATTCTTCGTCATCGTATTGTACGAAATTATAAGGCCGAAGCAGAAGGAATTACAGTTGAAAAAATCGTAGAAAGTTTACTTTAATCTAAGCTTGTTCCGAACGTATACGCCATTCTTTAGGGAATGTGTTATTCATCCTATTTCCCATTAGTTTAGCAAAACCTAAGTAAGCATTTTCGTATTTCATTAAATGCCATCCTTTAGTAGAAGATTCCATATTGAATTCTTTCTTTTGTAAATACTGTATCGCTTGATCTTTATTTAATTGTATCTCTTCAAAGAAATTATTTTTATAATTCGACATCGCGTACGCTTGATCTGGAATTAGTTCGTCGCGAATGAGCTGCCCCATATCAATTCCGAATTTTTTAATTCGCAATGATGTATTTAAAAGCCCTAGCATTTCTTTGTGCAAGGCATTTGGGAATGCTAATGATTGATTGTTATGCTGAATGAAATCAAATTGAATACCATCAATATAATTAGACAAAGCTAATTTCGATTTCTTGTCGGCGAAGTTTACATTCTTCATTACTTTCGGCCAATTCGATTCTGCTTCTTCTGTTTTACGTAATGCAGAAATAAAAAATCCTTCGCCATCAATCTTGTTCGGGTAGAAGTGGTATCCAAATATAGAGTTCGCTCCTTCTACAATACGTTCAGTAACTCCCGAGTACTCACTAATATTAATTTGTATCGATTCCCATCCACCTTCATCTAATAAATTTTGCAAGGGATCAATATCTTCTTTCGTATTAAATGTACAAGTACTGTATATGATAATTCCGTTTGTTCTTAATAAACTAGAGACCGTATGTAAAATTCGCTTTTGGCGAGCACTGCAAATATTTACATTGTTAATACTCCACTCGTTTATAGCATCCTTATCTTTTCTAAACATTCCTTCGCCTGAGCATGGGGCATCAACCACAACAACATCAAAGCATTGTTTTAAGGATGAGAAATGTTCGGGATCATTATTGGTTACAACAACATTAGCATTTCCCCAACGGGTCAAGTTTTCTACTAGGATAGATGCACGTGTGGCAATTACCTCATTACTGATTAATAAGCTGTCTGAAGACAAGAGGGAACTCAAATGAGTACTCTTACCACCAGGTGCAGCACATAAGTCCAGAACCCTTTGTGGTTCGGTTAAATCGACACATTGTTTTAGCACTTCTTCTAAGAACATCGACGAAGCTTCTTGAACATAATAGTGCCCAGCATGAAAGAAGGGGTCGAATGTAAATGATGGTCGCTCATTAAGGTATATACCTTCCTTGGCCCATGGAACTTGTCCTTTTGCATCGAACAAAGGAGACTTCGTTTTTATCGGGTTATAACGAATCGAAGTAGGGCTCTCTGTTTCAAGCGAATGTAAAAGCGCTTTGGAATCCTCACCGAGGTCTTGCTCCAGTAATTCAATAAATTCCTTTGGGAATGCATGCATACCCAAAAATACAGATTAATCTATATATTAAAATTATTACAAAGCTTTTACACCAAATCTTTATTATTATTGTTACTTGTAATACATTATAAAATATATGATTAAGAATATCATGAAAATTGGCTTCGGTACCGCATTGCTGTTCATTACAACAGCTTCAGCTTTCTCATTTTGCGCAAACAGCAACAAAAAGGATATTACCCCTGATGATAAGCAAATCGAGATATGCCGCCAAGTTGTTGCACTCGTTTCCAATTATAACTATAAGCAAGTTCCATTAAACGATTCATTGTCGAACGTTGTGTTTGATGCATACTTAAAAGGAATTGATGGAGCTAAAATATACTTCTATGAAAGTGAAGTAAAAGAGTTTACTGCAGATCGAAATAATTATGATGAATTTTTAATGGAAGGTAGTTTATCACAACCGTTCAGCATGTTTAATAAATACATGGACCGTTATTTAAATCGTATTCAATTTATTATTTCAAAAGTAGATTCAGCAAAATTTGATTTCAGTAATGAAGCGAGTATTATTTTTAATCGCGAGAATTTAAATTGGTTTAAAAACCAAGTAGAGTCGGATGCTTATTGGGAAAGTAGATTACGTTATGATTTATTGAACTTAAAACTTGCTGGGTCTGACGAAGCAAAAAGTAAAGAGACTTTAAAGAAGCGTTACCAAAATTTAGTTTCACAAGCAGAGAAGGTGAATAGTTTCGATGCTTTCCAAGCATTCATGACAGCCTATACAGAATCTGTAGATCCCCACACTAATTATTTTAATCCGAGTAATGCTGCAGCATTTAATATCGATATGGCGCGTTCATTAGAAGGTATTGGCGCAACATTAGGCATCGAGAATGAATTCGTTACTGTTAAAGCAGTTTCGCCTGGAGGCCCTGCAGATAAAAGCGGTTTGGTAAGTGTTGATGATAAATTTTTAGCGGTAGCTCAAGGTAAGGATGGAGAGTTTACAGATATAGTAGGTTGGAGAATCGACAATGCTATACAATTAATTCGTGGCGCAAAAGGAACTACAGTTCGTTTAAAAGTAGCATCGAAAGGACAAGATGTGGCAAGTCCAAAAATTATTGAACTTGTTCGCGAAAAAATAATATTACAAGATCAATCTGCTAAAAAAGAAGTAAAAGAGATTAAACAAAATGGTAAGACTTATAAAATTGGAATCATAGATATTCCTGCATTTTATATGGATTTCAAAGCATATCAATCAGGCGATAAAAATTATAAATCAACCACAAGAGATGTAAAATTAATTCTAGATTCATTGAAAGCAGAGCAAGTAGATGCGGTGGTGGTTGACTTAAGAAGTAATGGTGGTGGATCTTTAGTAGAAGCAATTGACTTAACAGGTTTGTTTATTAAATCAGGACCAGTAGTACAAGTTCGTGATACTCGTAATCAAATAGATGTTGGTGAAGATAAAAACGCAAGCATCACTTGGGAAGGTCCTATGGCTGTAATGATTGACCGATTCAGTGCTTCTGCTTCGGAAATTTTTGCAGGCGCAATTCAGGATTATGGAAGAGGAATTTTAATCGGAACACAAAGTTTCGGAAAAGGTACCGTTCAAAATGCAATTGATTTAGACCAAGTAATTGGTAGTACAACGAACAAAGTAGTTGGTAAAGAAAATACTTACGGACAAATTAATTTAACGGTTGCGAAATTCTATCGCATCAATGGAAGCAGTACTCAAAACAAAGGGGTAACGCCAGATATTAATTTCCCGATGGTTTTCCCAGCCGATAAATATGGAGAAAGTGCTGAGAAATCAGCTTTGCCTTGGGATGAAATTAAAAAGTCGAATTACAAACCTGTAGGTTCTGTTACTTCAAACATTAAAACACTCACAGATAAACACGAGAAGCGTATGAAGAGCAATAAAGAATACGCTTATATGTTAGAGGATATTAAAATTATTGATGATCGTGATGAAGACAAACCAGTTTCACTGAATGAAACAAAGATGAAAGTAGAGCGTGATGAAAATGATTTAAAAACATTGAATAGAGAAAACGATCGTCGCGCTGCAAGAGGTTTAGCTCCACTTAAAAAAGGGGAGAACAAACCCAAAGGCGAGAAGCCATATGATTTCATGTTGGAAGAAGGGTGTAATATTGTGGCGGATTGGCTGTCTTTGAAATAGTAGTGGGTAATGAGTAGTGAGTAATGGGTAGTGGGTAGTGGGTATTGAGTTGTTAGTTGTAATTTTAGAGCGACACCTCACGTTACATTAATAATAAATAAAAAATGAAATTAACAACTACAATTGTACTTATTTTATTAGGACATCTTGCATTTGGTCAAGACAGAATTCAAAAAATTGACAGTATACTCAACTCTCTTTATTCAAAAGAGAAAATCAATGGCAATTTTCTGATTGCAGAAAAAGGGAAGATTATTTACAGTCATAGTTTTGGACTTGCAAACGAAACGACAAAAGATAAATTGAATGAAAATTCAATTTTTGAATTAGCATCTTGCTCAAAGCAGTTCACGGCAATGGCTATTATGATACTTAAAGAAAAAGGGAAATTGAGTTTGGACGACAAAATTATAAAATACATTCCCGAACTTTCAGACTATAATGGAGTTACAATTAGAAATTTACTAAACCACACAAGCGGGCTTCCTGACTATATGGAACTTATGGATACCTTGTTCGACAAATCAAAAATTGCAAATAACAAAGATATTATCCAAATATTTAATAAATATCAACCAAAGGTTTTGTTTGAGCCAAATACAAAATATGAATACAGTAACACAGGCTATGCATTTTTGGCTTCAATAATTGAAAAAGCATCGGGTTTAACATACGCTGACTATCTAAGCAAAACTATTTTTAAACCTTTAAAAATGAAAAGCACTTTTGTTTACACTCGTAGATTATCCCCTAAAAAAATTGACAATTACGCTTTGGGTTATGTTTATTCAGATAGTTTAAAAAAGTATTGTTTGCCAGACGAATTGAAAGAAACTAATATGGTTATTTGGCTTGACGGTATTGTTGGAGACGGAACCGTTAATTCAACAATTAGTGATTTATTAAAATGGGATAGAGCACTATATACCAATAAATTACTTACCCAGGAGGCAATGAATGAAGTTTTTGAAGTAGCAACTTTGAAAGACGGATCTAAAACCAAATATGGTTTTGGTTGGGGAATAGATGACAATGCTGATTTTGGAAAAATCACAAGCCATAGCGGTGGTTGGCCAGGTTATGTGACCTTTATTGAAAGACATATAACAAATGACAAAACAATAATTATACTTCAAAATCACGATAATGTTTTAATTCCTGCAAAATCAATTAGAAGTATTCTATATAATAAACCATTGCCTGTGCAAAAAATCAGAAAAGAAATTATTATTACAACTGAACAACTTGAAAAATTTGTTGGGGTTTATGAAGTTGAAAAAGATTTTGAAATTACAATTTCAATAGATAAAGACCAACTATTTGCAAAATTGACTGGGCAAAATGCTTTCCCAATATTTGCAGAAAGTGAAATGTTTTTTTTCCTAAAAATTGTGGATGCTCAAATTCAGTTTGAGAAGAACGTAAATGGAGAAATTTCAAATTTATTTTTATTACAAAATGGAAATAAGATAGAAGCGAAACGGACTAAATAAAAACTATCGCTAAAATGGGTCTTGCGTCAGGCGGGCTGAAGTGCAAAATTCAAAAGCAGTTTTTCTATTTAACTTCACATAACAGGTTACAGCGCACGGCTACAAAACATTATAAACGTAATCCCATTAATACTCGATACTCACTACCCAATACTCAAACGATTTGAAACACGAATTCCTCCCTATGCTGGTTGCTCCTGCACGAAGAGCTTTATCCAATGCTAAAATTACTTCTTTAGAGCAATTATCTCAATATTCAGAACATGAATTATTAAAACTTCATGGATTTGGGAAATCATCAATTCCAGTAGTAATAGAGCAATTGAAAAAAAATGGGTTAACATTGAGTAAGTAAGATGTTAATTATCATCTATTAATAACAATCTTTTCGAAAAATCGCTTAGTTGAGGTTTGAACTTCAATAAAATATAAGCCTATTTCCAACCCACTAATGTCTATTTCATTAATTTCTTTATTTACAGAAATATTTTTTCCGTCGCTTTGATAAAGTCTAATTAATTTAATTTCTTCATCAGATGAAATGTTAAGTTTATCGTTAGCAGGATTCGGATAGATTACTATTTTCGATTTTCTATTTTCCTCT
>JBIINK010000069.1:0-8206 GCA_044337515.1 Sphingobacteriales bacterium
AAGGGAATTGAAAACTATCCTCAAAACTCATTATCGATTTTCAATCGTTGGGGAAATAAAGTTTATGAACAATCTCCATATGATAACAGTTGGGGTGGAGGAACTAAAAATGCAAGTGGATTAGTATTGAGTAATGGAACACTTCCAAATGGAACCTATTTCTATGTTTTAGATTTCGGTGTTCCATCAGTAAAACCAGTAACAGGATATATAGTAATTAAGAGATAAAAAATATAGAAATGCAAATAATTAAAAAAGTTGGTTTAGCTACGATAATGTTGCTTTGCTTGTTCAATACTAAACAAGCAATGGCGCAAAGCGAACCTATGTTTAGTCAATATACCTTTAACGAAATATTCATCAATCCTGCTTACGCAGGATCACATGATGCTTTATCCTTTTCTTCTGTATTCAGAAAGCAATGGGTAAATATTGAAGGTGCACCGACCACAAAAACATTTACAGCACATTCATCATTGTTTAAAAGCAAGGTTGGATTAGGTTTAACAGCCTATCAAGATCAAATTGGTGTGTCTTCTCAAACAGGTTATTTCTTGAATTATGCTTTCAGAATTAAACTTAATAAAGGAACACTATCATTAGGGATGTTGGGTGGTTTTAGTGGCTACCAAGAGCGCTTAACAGATATCAAAACCAACGAATCTGGAGATAATAAGTTTTCATCAAATACACCAATGGTATTTGCCCCAAACTTTGGTATTGGAACGTATTACTATACTAAGAGATTTTACTTTGGAGTTTCTGTGCCTAGAATGATATCCAATAAATTAATTGTTAATCAGTATGGTGCAGTTGAACGTGTAGATGGTTCTTTAAACAAAGAGGCATTGCACTATTTTGTAGCAACAGGTTTTATATTTGATCTTAATCCATTAGTGAAACTTCGCCCATCAATGATGATTAAAGCAGTTCAGAATGCTCCAATTGAATATGATGCTAACTTGTCTGCTTTATTATTAAATAGTATATGGCTTGGTGGAGGCTATCGTTCAGGCGATTCATGGAATTTGCTTACTGCAATTCAAGTCAACAATCAGTTACGTATTGGTTATTCATACGATTATACCATTACAAAGTTGAAAGATTTTGCTGGAGGTTCACATGAGTTCTCTATGAACTATGTACTTAAGTACAATGCTAAAAAAATTACTTCACCTCGTTATTTTTAATTTATTGTAATGAAAAAAATTATATCAATATTGTTTTTTGTTTTTTTTACTACTGCAACATTTGCTCAAATACTTTTAGGCATTGCGGAAAATAAGTACAAGAATTTAAATTATACAGATGCTATTCCTGTTTATAAATATTATTTAAAAAAGAAAGATAGTACTAATACTGAGGTTATCCGAAAGCTTGCAAATTGTTATCGCTTAACTAATCAATCTGAATTAGCAGAACCATTATATGGAAAATTAACACAAACGAATCCAGAGTGGAGCGATATTGTTAATTATGCCGAGATGTTAATGATGAATAAAAAGTATGATGTTGTATTTAGGTATATTAATAGTCCTGAAATAGCTTCAAAAAACGAACCTCGTTTGCAGAAAATTTCGAATTCAATTCAACATTTAAATGATTTAGCATCTGCTGATACTGGGAATATACGTATTTCGTTATTGCCATTTAATTCGAAAGAATCAGATTTTTCACCAGCATTTTTTGGTGATGGTATTATTTTTTCAAGTACAAGATTGTCTGCTGATTTTGTTCAACGCAATCACACATGGACCGATAAAAATTTTACGAATCTATTTATTAGTAAGGCTAGCGATAATTATAAAACTGTACATAAGTTTGCTAAAAAATTGAAGTATAAATATAACTATGGTCCTGCAACTTACAACGACAGATACAGAGTTCTATACTATACCTTAAACAATCCAAAGAAAAAATCGAAGACTGGTTTTAAAAATCTTAGAATTCTTTCTGCAACTTACAATGTTGAGAAAAACAAATGGGTGAAAACAAATTTATTCCCTTTCAATTCTGCAGATTATGCTTGCACACATCCATCAATTAATCCAGAAGGCTCTAAACTTTATTTCAGTTCAGACATGCCAGGTGGATATGGGGGTATGGATATCTATGTTTGTAATTGGATGGATTCATTATGGTCGCGTCCAATTAACTTAGGCCCGAAAGTAAATACAAATGGAGAAGAATTATTCCCATTCGTTGATCGAGATACATTATTATTTTTTGCAACTGATGGTAGAGGTGGTTTAGGTGGATTAGATGTTTTTTCTGTTAACATAAAAGACACAACTTCTATTCCAGAGAATTTAGGTTCCCCTATTAACTCTTATGCTGATGACTTTGGTTTGATTAAATACCCAAACACTGATAAAGGTTTTTTTAGTTCTTCAAGAGGGAATACAGGCATTGACGATGATATCTATTCTTATGTTAGATTAAAAGCAAAAGGGAAAACTGTTAATGTATTTGTTCTCGATAATAGTACAGGTCGATTAATCGACTCTTCTAATTTAGTTGTCAATTCTGAAGTATTCAAAAATCCACTTAATTATTTCTTAGCAGATGGAAAGATTTTTAATTTTAGTGTAGTACCTGGGAAGACATTCTTGTTTACCGCTTCAGCAAAAGGATATCAAACGAATTCTACTCAAGCTTTAATGAATAGTATTGATTCTATTTATGTAGTTAAATTAATCAAGGAAAAAGTGGGTTGTATCGTTCAAGGTACTATCATGGATAAAACTACTGGCGTAAAATTAGATAGTGCACTTGTGGTTATTACCAATACCATGAACAATACAGAAGTGTATAAAACATTCACGAATGCTACCGGATTTTATCGATTTACGGGTTTAACGGGTGGTATTACTTTCAAAATTGAAGTCACACGTAAAGGGTATTTTTCTAAAGAGCAAGGGTTAAGCACACTAGGAAATACTTGTGTAACTACAAAAGAAAGAGAGTATGATTTTCTGAAAGATTTTGCCTTAGAGCCAATTATTATTGGTAAAGCCATTAAGATTGAAAATATCTACTTCGATTTAAACAAATATAACATTAGAGCTGACGCAGCAATCGAGTTAAATAAGATCGTAAAATTATTAAACGACAACCCCGACATCATTATTGAGTTGAGTTCTCATACGGATGCTCGAGGTTCAGATGCTTCAAACATGACGCTTTCAGACAATCGTGCTAAATCGTCTGCTGCTTATATTATTTCAAATGGGATAGCACCAGAACGTATTACAGGTAAAGGTTATGGAGAAAGTAAACTAGTTAACAGATGCTTGAATAATGTGAAATGTACGGAGAAAGAACATCAACAAAACAGACGTACGGAGTTTCAGGTTATTGGTTTCTTGAGCGATAAAAAGTAAATAGGAATATAGAACTGTAGAAATATAGAGCTGTAGAAATATAGAATTGTAAAAGTATAGAAATGTCGAAGTGTCGAAGTGTCGAAAGGTACTTCGACACTTTTTTGCAATAATATGAATAGCAGCACCAGCCGCCCAAATTCCCAACCACTACCCGTCATTCACTACTCATTACCCATTACTCACTACCCACTACTCAATATAGCCTTTAAACAAAAATAGCTAATCAACCATAAGGTAAATTAGCTATTAAAATAGGTAGCGGGAACAGGACTCGAACCTATGTCCGCCTTCGGCGGATAAGAGCCCATAAATCAATGTTTCAATTTCTTTATGAAAGTTCTGCCAATTCCTGTTTTAAGCCACTTCTCATGAGCAATTGCTTCTGATTTGCTCTCAAATTCTTTAGTGTAAATCAGCTTCCAAGGTCTATACCTGGATGTATAACTCTTTTTGTCTAACTCAAAATGCGACTTGAGTCTTTCTTCTAAATTTGATGTGAATCCAGTATAATGTTTATTGAATTTTTCAGAAAAGAGTACATATACAACAAACATCCCATTCACAATTAATCACCTGAAATTAAATTAGCTGTCGGTCCGATAGCTTTCCGTTAATTATTGGGTGGACTCGAACCTATGTCCGCCTTCGGCGGATAAGAGCCCAACGCTACTAAATTATTACTAGGCCTCAAACAAAAATAGCTAATCAACCATAAGGTAAATTAGCTATTAAAATAGGTAGCGGGAACAGGACTCGAACCTATGTCCGCCTTCGGCGGATAAGAGCCCAACGCTACTAAATTATTACTAGGCCTCAAACAAAAATAGCTAATCAACCATAAGGTAAATTAGCTATTAAAATAGGTAGCGGGAACAGGACTCGAACCTATGACCTTCGGGTTATGAGCCCGACGAGCTACCAACTGCTCCATCCCGCACTGTTATCGCAACTAAAAATTGGCCTAAGCCGTTTTTAATTGGATTGCAAAGATATAATTCGTTTCTTTGCAATCCAAATTATTTTCGATATTATGAGTCATAAGGCTGGTTTTGTGTCAATTATAGGTAAGCCGAATGCTGGTAAATCTACTTTATTGAACGCTTTGTTAGGAGAGAAGCTCTCAATCATCACTCCTAAGGCACAAACGACGCGCCATAGAATCTTAGGTATTTTAAACGAGGAAGACTATCAAGTAGTGTTTTCGGATACACCTGGTATTATAAAGCCAATGTATGGTTTACACGAATCGATGATGAGTGCTGTATATGGTTCATTAACCGACGCCGATATTGTTTTGTTGGTAACTGATATACACGAAAAACACGACGAAGAAGAGGTGATGAAGTCACTAGAGCATTGTTTATCTCCAGTTGTGGTTATTATTAACAAAGTTGACCAAGCCAAGCAAGACGAAATTTCTGCTAAAATTGAATATTGGAAAACAGCGTTAAACCCAGTGGCTATTTTTGCAGCCTCTGCTTTACATGATTTTCAAGTAAGTGAGATATTTAAATACATCGTTGATCATTTGCCAGAACATCCAGCATATTACCCCAAAGATGATACTTATACCGATCGTACTGAACGATTTATCGTCTCTGAGATGATTAGGGAGAAGATTTTGATGTTCTACCAAAAAGAAATTCCGTATAGTACTGAAGTTATTGTTACTTCTTTTCTAGATGAACCTAATATTGTAAAAATTCAAGCTGAAATTATTGTTGAGCGTGAATCTCAAAAAGCAATCATCTTAGGTCATCGTGGCGAATCAATTAAGAAGACAGGAACTCAATCCCGTCTCTCTATTGAAGAGTTTGTTGGCAAAAAAGTATTTCTTGAATTGTTTGTCAAGGTGGTAAGCGATTGGAGAAACAAAAAGAATTATTTAAAAAGGTTTGGTTACGACCAATAGTAACCGCAAAATTAGATTATGAGTAATATAGTAGCCATAGTAGGGCGACCAAACGTAGGGAAATCGACCCTTTTTAACCGACTTTCGGAAAGTCGTAAAGCCATTGTTGATGATTTTAGTGGAGTAACCCGTGATAGACATTATGAAACTGCTGAGTGGATTGGTAAGAAATTTACCATTATCGATACAGGAGGATATGTTGCCAATTCAGAAGATCAATTTGAAGCAGCTATTCGTGAGCAAGTAATTATTGCTATCGAAGAAGCAAGTGTGATTATTTTTATGGTTGATGTGAAAACAGGAATCACAGATTTAGATGATGAAATTGCTTCAATGCTTCGTAAATCAAAGAAACCAGTGTTCGTTGTTGCTAATAAAGTGGATAACAATAATCTTATCGCTGAGGCTTCCGTTTTCTATTCTTTCGGGTTAGGTGAACTTTTTTGTATTTCATCAGTTACAGGAAGTGGCACTGGGGAGCTCTTAGACGAAGTGGTAACCCATTTCGAAGAAGAGTTCGAAGAACCTAATCCATTGCCTACATACGCCTTCTTAGGGCGCCCAAACGTAGGGAAGTCGTCGATCATCAATGCACTTTTGGGAAAAGATAGAAATATCGTTACCCCAATTGCCGGTACCACCCGTGATTCTATCGAAATTGAATACAATCAATTTGGGCATCATTTTACGCTTATCGATACAGCTGGATTACGTAAAAAAACAAAGGTTAGTGAGAATATCGAGTTCTACTCGGTAATGCGTACCATAAAAGCTCTTGAAAAAGCAGATGTTTGTATTTTAATGATTGATGCAACAGAAGGTATTGAATCTCAAGATATTAATATATTTAAACTGATTGAAAAGAACCACAAAGGGGTAGTTGTTTTAGTGAACAAATGGGATTTAGTAGAGAAAGACACCAAAACAAGTAAAGAGTTTGAAGAGCGAATTCGTGAGAAATTAGCCCCTTTTGTTGATGTTCCTATCGTTTTCACCTCAGCGTTAACCAAGCAAAGGGTAATGAAAGCTATAGAAGTGGCAAATGAGGTTTATACGAATAAAACGAAACACATCCCTACTTCAAAATTAAATGATGTAATGTTGGAGCTAATTCAAAATTACCCACCACCAAGTTTGAAAGGTAAATATGTGAAGATAAAATTCGTGACTCAAATACCAGGAAGATCTCCAGCTTTTGCATTTTTTTGCAACCTTCCTCAATATGTAAAAGAACCGTACAAACGCTACTTAGAGAACAAATTGAGAGAAAACTTCGATTTTACCGGGGTGCCAATAACCATCTTTATGAGACAGAAATAAAGGTTTTCAATAATTTTTGAAAATAATTGTTTTGAATTGAGTTTTTTATTTTACCTTTGCTGCGTTTTAAAATCTTATAACCAAAATGAAAAAAGTATTAGTATTATTATTAACTGCAGGTATCTTTGGATTCGTTGCATGTGGTGAAAGTGCTGAGCAAAAAGCTGCTAAAGAAAAAGCTATGGCTGATTCAATCGCTGCTGCTCAAGCTGACTCAATTTCTAACGCTGCTTCAATGGCTGCTGATTCTTCAGCTACTGTTGACACTACAGCTACTACAGAAGAAGTTGCTAAGTAATCTTCACCAGAAGAAATTAAAGCCTCCATTTGCGAGGCTTTTTTTTTGCCCTAAATTTCCATTATTCTGCGCTGAGTAACGCGATTGACTTTGTTAACGACGAGTCTAACTCCTTCATTACTCGATAATAACCTTCATTTTTAAAGTACTGACGTGCAATCATAGCTTTCATCTGCACTTTCATCGACGATTTAGACCTAAATAGCTCTTTATAAGTAGCTTTAACACCTTTTGAGGCTGTGAAGCTTATGAAATTATTGAAAGTCGCGTCTGATATACTAAATTCAGCGATGAACTTATCCAATGTTTTAAAAGCTTGTAACTCTTTTTTATGCGTATCGGAGTACTTGTAGATAAATTCTGCTAATAGCCCCTCAGAAACCGCTCTGCTGTAGAATAACGAATAATCTGCAGTATCGATAGGAACAAATATATCTGGCGTTATACCACCCCCACCATATACAGTTTTACCCGATGGAGTTTTAAATGCTTTGCTATTCTTATTTTTAATGCTGTCAGAGCTCGTTAACTCCCCATGAACATATCTATAGCTCAAATCGCTTTCGTACGCCTCTAGGCCTTTGTCGTAGGACTTTTGGATGCATCGACCTGTTGGTGTGTAATATCGTGCTATGGTGAGCCTTAAACGGGCTCCATCGGCAAGTAGAGCCTGCTCCTGAACCAAGCCCTTTCCAAAAGACCTTCTCCCAACAATAATTCCTCTGTCCCAATCCTGAACTGCACCAGCAACAATTTCACTCGCCGATGCCGATCCTTCATCGACCATCACAATTAATTTCCCTTTTTCGAAATTCCCAGCAGCTGTCGCAAATTCTTGCTTTTTAGGAGATGATTTCCCTTCCGTGTAAACAATTAGCTTTTTGTCACTCAAAAGTTCATCCGCTATCATAATAGCTGTATTCAAATATCCTCCTGGGTTTCCTCGCAAATCTAGAATTAAGCTTTTTAAACCCTGGCTTTTTAGCTTTTTCAAACTCTCGAAGAATTCATCATAAGTTGTACTCCCAAACGAATTGATCTTTATGTAGCCAATCCCATCACTCGGCATGTAAGACACATCCACACTGTTCAAAGGGATAGTGCCTCTTGTAATGGTGAAATTGATGAGCTTTGGATTGTTATTTCGCTTAATACTGATGTCAACTTTAGTTCCACCTTCGCCGCGAAGCATTTTGGTAACATCTAAGTTTGATATTTTTCTACCTGCTACTACTTTCCCATTTACTTTGATGATTTTATCACCAGATTTTATCCCAAGTTGCTCAGAGG
>JBIINK010000004.1:0-75795 GCA_044337515.1 Sphingobacteriales bacterium
TAATTGTGTTTGTGCTGATTTGTATTCTGGAATATGTTTTAAAATATATTCAGTATCAACGAAGCAAAATTTAGTTTGAGCATTTGCAAATGTTCCCAACATCGCAAAAACGATTATCAAAAGTATCTTTTTCATTGTAAGGATTGTAAAATGTATTATGTATTATGTATTAAGTATTATGTAATGTCTAAATATCCAGTGTCTTATGTCTAGTATCCAGTGTCCTAAAATTGTTGTCCTATAGAGAAGTGAAACTGACCACCACCCGCTCCGGCATCACCAGGAATCTTATCGAAACCATATCCATAATCTAAACCTAGCAATCCAAATATTGGTAAGAATATTCTTACCCCTGCCCCTACCGAACGTTTCATATTATTATATGGATTGAAGTTCTTAAAGGTTGCATAAGTATTACCTGCTTCAGCAAATACTAATCCGAAGATCGTTGCTGATTGGTTCATGGTTATTGGATGTCTTAGCTCCAATGTGAATTTATTGAAAATTGGTGCTCCAATACTTCCGAAATTTTGATCGGGAACAATAGAGTTATTTTGATATCCACGCATTCCAATAATTTCAGAACCTCTTAAAAAATCAAAACCAGCTAAACCATCACCACCTAACTTAAATCGTTCGAAAGGTGAAACGCCAATATCATTATTATAGTATCCTAAAAATCCGAATTGAGCTTTAGAATTTAACACTAAATCTCCAGCAATTCTAGTAAAGAAAGATGCATCAAATTTCCATTTGTGGTATTCAATGTATTCATATTTTACTTCATTTATAGCGGTAGTATAATCTGTTTTGCTAAACAAAGAATATGGTGGAGTAAACTGTAATGTTAAAGAAATATTAGAACCAGAACGAGGGTAAATAGGTTGATCGGTTGAGTTACGAGAAATCACGTTTGTTAAACTAATATTATGTGATTTTCCTTTTTTGAATAAAAATCCACCATAATTATTTAAGTCGTATTGTTGGTAGCTCAATGAATTGTTTAACACAAAATAATCATCTGGTTTTTGCAAACGCTTACCTAAACTAACTGAAGCTCCATTAATTTCAATCGATTGGCGCAATGCATTACCTTTCGCATATCCATTCGATTGTGTTGTTCTAAAAATAGAAGCTGTAAAGTAGTTCGGTTTTTTACCGCCCAACCAAGGTTCAGAGAATGATAAACTATAAGATTGGTAGTACAATCCATTGGTTTGAGCTCGTATGCTTAACTTCTGACCATCACCAGTTGGCAATGGATCAAACTTGCCTTTTAAAGCATTTCGCATAGAAAGGTTGGTTAAGCTAAGTCCGAGTGTTCCAACTGCTCTACCGCCACCAAAACCACCCGACAATTCGATTTGATCTGAAGGGCGTTCTATAACGGTATACTCAATATCAACTGTTCCTTTTACAGGATCTGGTTTTGGATTAACTCCAATTTTTTCAGGGTCGAAATAACCAAGTTGAGAAAGTTCTCTATTCGTTCTAATAATTTCAGAACGAGAGAATTTTTGTCCTGGTTTAGTACGAATTTCTCTTAAAATAACTTTGTCATTTGTTTTCTCATTACCACGAACAATAACTCGATCGATTGTAGCTTGTGGACCTTCACGGATAATCATATCCATGTCGATAGTATCATTATATACTTGCTTCTCTTGTTGATCGACATTGAAAAATAAATATCCATCATCCAAATATAAAGATCCAATATCTCTACCGTTTGGATTCATTTCTAAACGAGTTTGCAGAACTTTTTTATTATAGATATCTCCTTTATTAATGGCTAATATTCCTTTAAGAGTTTCTGTGCTGTATTTAGTGTTGCCATAAAAGTTAATATCACCAAAGTAATATTTAGGACCTTCATGTAAATTGATTTCAATAATTACGGTTTTCTTGTTAACATCATATATAGTATCGCTTGTGATTTTAGCATCGCGATAACCTAATTCATTATAATGTTCTATGATGGCAGCCTTATCATCACCGTATTCTTTCTCTTGATATTTTGAATTGTTGAAAATTTTGTACCAGCCTTTTTCTTTTGTTTCTTTCATCAGCTTTTTTACTTTCTTAGCTGATAATGCTGTATTTCCAATAATATTTATTTTTTCGATTTTTACTTTTTTGTTTTTGTCGATTTTTATTTTCAATAAAACAGAATTCGTCATAATCGAATCTACAGATTCAATGATATCTACTTTAGCATTCAAGTACCCTTTTTCAGTGTAGTATTTTTGAATTGAATTTTTAGTGTTATTGATTAAGTTTTCGTTTACTACTTTACCAGATACTAATTTAATTCGTTCGCGGATATCATCTGCTTCCGATTTCTTAATGCCTACAAAACTAAAGCGAGATAAGCGTGGTCTTTCTTTCAATGCGATATCGAAAAATATTAGTTGACCATCAACCTTTGTGATATTGATTTGAATATCGTCAAATAAACCTTGTACCCACAATTTTTTAATCGCTCCAGAAATTTTATCACCTGGGATTTGAATTTTATCACCAATTTCTAAACCTGTTAATTTGATTAAGGCATAGTTATCTAGAAATTTGATTCCAGAAACAGAAATACCACCAATTTCATATTGCTTTGGCTTATTGTAATCGAGTGCAAACTCTTCATCGTCACCACCAACGGTTATTTGGCTCCATGCGTTTTGATTAGACGCTACTATTAAAAATACTATTGCAAAAATTAATTTTCTCATGCTCTTCTTTAGGCCTTTACTTGTTCACTTGTTTTTCCGAAACGACGTTCTCTAGATTGATAATCAATTATCGCATCGTATAAATCTTCTTTCCTGAAATCAGGCCATAGTTTATCGGTAAAATAAAATTCAGAATATGCAATTTGCCATAATAGGAAATTGCTAATGCGGTGTTCGCCGCTCGTACGTATTAATAATTCAGGGTCAGGAATTCCTGCAGTTGTTAAGTATTGATCAAGAGTGCTATCGGTTATTGTAGATATCTCTAATTTGCCCTCTTTAACTTCTTCCGCGATTTTCTTAACTGCTTGTGTGATTTCCCATTTAGATGAATAACTTAATGCTAAGTGCAAAGTCATTCTGGTATTGTTTTTAGTTTTATCAATTGCTTCTTTTAATTCTCTTAAACAACTCGATGGTAATTGTTCTAAATCACCAATAGCATTTAATCGAATATTATTTTCCATTAACGTTTTTGTTTCCTTATTTATGGTCGATACTAGAAGTTCCATTAATGCATTCACTTCAAATTTTGGTCGGTTCCAATTTTCTGTTGAGAATGCGTATAGTGTTAAATGTTTTATTCCAATTTCTGCTGCACTCTCCACCGTATCGCGAACTGCTTTAACCCCGTTTTGGTGACCAAATACACGTAGCTTCCCTTTTTCTTTTGCCCACCTCCCATTACCATCCATAATAATGGCAATATGTTGAGGTAAGTTATCTTTATTTATGTTTGGAACTTGGCTCATTTGTAAATACTAAGATTTGGACATTTAATAGGTGTTAAGGTATACGAAATGGTTACTCCTGCAAACATATAAAAATCTCGCCTACTGGCATCACCTCGTTGCGTATAAGCTTCACCTAAATTTATACCATTGTTAATTTCTCCTGAACGATCAGAAAGCGATGTGGCTAATTGACCATTTGTGGATGTTAAAACAGTTTTATCAACGTAGTTTTTGCTAATATCGTCTATATAGTCTGTAAAGGTATTGCGATATCCTAATTCAAATCCTAAGTTGAAATTATCAACGAAATTATACTTTGCACCGATACCAAAGGGTATTGCAACATTTAAATTACTGTATTTGGCTGATTTATTTAATGTTGTACCCTGACCCTCGGTTCCTAATTCTCTCAAGAAATAGGTATTCCCATTATATTCTGCTTTGGGGTCGAACATAAAACCTGCAACACCAAAAAATATGTAAGGCGTAAATCGTTCTTTATTTGAGCCCGGACTAAAAGGGAAAAAATAGTACTCATAATTTAAGGAAAGCTCAGTTATATTGCTTGAGAAGCTCAAGTTTCTAGCTTTTTCAAATGCTTGAGTAGAATTTGCATCATCTCCTTGAATGCTTCCTTGAGTTAGCCCTAATTTCAATCCACTAAATGGCGTAAATCCATAACGAACATTTATCGATACGCCTGGGTCGGTAAATTTCAATGGATTATTTCGATTCAATTCACCAATATAGCCCATGCTACCTACATTCATACCAAACTCCCATTCTTGAGCCATAAGGCTAGAAGTAGCTGATAGAATTAAGAAAACGATTGAAAAACCGATTTTTTGCATGGATAATTGTTAAAAGATGCGCTAAAATAAGGAAATAGATTAATTTCTGGTATCTAAGCCCCACATTAGCTTGTTTCTTAACGTACCTAAATAATTTTCAGTACTTAATCGGATTAAATTTAATTGAAAAGATTCTTTACGAACAGCCAATTGTGTGTGTGTATCAAGGGTTTCTGTTCTCGAATCTAATGTCGCCAGGTAATGTGCACTTCTACCTTCAACTTCAAAAGTAATTACTTGATTATCTGACAGAATAATTGGACGAACATTCAGGTTATGAGGTGAGATTGGAGTAATTACAAAATTTTCGGAGTTGGGGAATATAATTGGACCACCACAGCTCAACGAATATCCGGTAGAACCGGTTGGAGTAGCTAAGATTAGACCATCCGCCCAATAAGAGTTTAAAAATTCACCATTCAAATACGCATGAATGATAATCATGGATGATGTGTCTTTTTTATGAATGGTAACTTCATTCAATCCATAATTTACTCCACCAAATAACTCTTTATCGGATTCTAAGCGTATTAAAGATCGTTTCTCTATAGTGAAATATCCTTTCATTAAACTATCTACTGCTGTTTTTATTTCTTGTTTAGCAATACTAGCCAAGAAACCTAATCGGCCCATATTAATTCCTATAATAGGGATTCCAGAGTCACGCACTAAGGTTAACGTATCGAGCATTGTACCATCACCACCCACACTAATCATGCATTTAATTTCCTGCAGTTGCAATTCGTCGTGACGAGTAAATACTTCCACATTACTTGGAAGTTTTATACGAGGAACTAAATAAGCATGAAAAGCTGAATAAATGATTAACTCCACTTGATTCTCTTCTAAACAATCAATGAGCTGTTGAACGTAACTTATCGCAGTATCATTAAATTTCCGACCGTAGATAGCAACTTTCATGGTTTTTAAATATTTAAGTATTTCATAAATGAATCAAAGCGATTCATCGTAT
The DNA here is from genome assembly GCA_044337515.1 of Sphingobacteriales bacterium. GTDB lineage: Bacteria > Bacteroidota > Bacteroidia > Sphingobacteriales > Sphingobacteriaceae > CAJBVG01. Next base: position 5,285 of record JBIINK010000004.1, read on the forward strand.
CATCATTATCTTGTTTATCCTGGTAGAAACTATGAGCAACATAATTAAAACGTTGAAATGTTTGTAGTATTCCACTAACATCTTCTTTGTCGATCTTAATGGTTACTTCAATTTTCGAAGAATCACTAGAAGAATTAATATAAGAGCTTAATATATGAGCATCGTTAGATTCAACAATTCGAGCAATTTCAGATAATGAGTAATTATGCTGTGCAATTTCTAATTCAATAATAGCACCTGGATTAGTTACCGAAGCCATCTCAGCGAAGTAATTAATTAAGCTATGTGTAGATATCAAACCTAGATATTGTTCTTTATCATCAAGAATGGGTATTACACTTAACTTGTTCGATGACATTAACTTCATGGCATCGTAAAGATGTTGCCAACCATGAATAAAGGTATGGGTGAAGTTTAAAGGAATAGTACTAATCGCATCATCAGGATCTTGCATTTCTATAATATCATCTTCAGAAATAATTCCTAAAAAATTATTTTTTTCTACGACTGGTAAATGTGATACTTTGAAATCATTCATCAACAAAAGAGCCCTATCTCCTGAATCTGTTGTTTTCAGAGGGGGAATGAGGTCGTTAATGAGTTCAGCGCTTAACATAGTTCAGTTGCTAAAACAAAAGCAACATTATGATTGGTATAATTTATTTAAGAATTTTTCTAGAATCTCATTGAATTCTTCTGGGCGTTCCATCATAGCAGCATGACCGCACAATTCGATATACGTTAATTCCGAATTTGGAAATAAGCTATGAAACTCTTCTGCCGCTTCTGGAGGTGTAATGGTATCATTCTTTCCCCAGATTAGGGAAACTGGAATTGTGATTTTTGGTATTTCTTTTCTTAGATTATGTCTGATAGCAGATTTAGCCATCGATAAGATTCGTAATATTTTACTTCTATTGTTTACTACCTCAAACACCTCATCAACTAATTCTTTAGATGCAGTTTTAGGATCGTAGAATGTATATTCAACTCGCTCTTTTATGTAGTTATAATCTTCTCTTCTAGGATAAGTACCACCCATTCCCTCTTCATACAAACCAGAACTACCCGTAAGCATCATTGAATGTACATGCTCTGGGTGACTAAGTGTATAAACTAACGCCACATGGCCACCTAAAGAGTTACCTAGTAAAGTTACTTTATCGTATTTTTTATACTGAACAAACTTGTGGATGAATTTTGCCAAAGCCTCAACATTGGCTCCTAATAATGGTAAATCATATATAGGCATCAATGGAATAACTACTTTGTAATTTGGAGAGAACTTTGCACATACATACTCCCAATTACTTAATGCTCCAAATAGACCATGTAATAGTAATAGTACTGGCCCTTCTCCTTCTTCTACAAAGTCAAAACCGTTATCATTCTTTACTGTCAAACCCATGTTTAGATTCTTATTTCTGCTAAAATATAAAATTTCATATGCAGAATCCTTATTTAATAGTCATAAAAATAACTTTTTTTCAACAAATAGTCTTAAAATCTTTAATTAACTGAAAATGAGATAACCAATTTTTAATTATTTGAGGCCCTTTGGGACTCAAAATTGATTCCGGATGAAATTGTAAGCCCCAAACTGGTAAATGAACATGAGCAATTGACATGATTTCTTGATTAATGGTAACAGAAGTAGAAATTAAGTCTTTTGCTAAATCTTCAATAATTAAGGAATGGTATCTCATCATTTCACTTCCAGATGGAATTCTATTAAACATCACATGGTTTTGATGAATGATTTCTGATGTTTTACCATGTAATGGATGCTTTGCATTCACTAGTTTTGATCCAAAATGTATAGCAATGGCTTGATGACCTAAGCATATTCCTAAAACTGGAATTCTAGTAACAAAATGATTAATCAATTCCATCAACATACCTGCATTTTCAGGTCTGCCAGGGCCAGGAGAAATGATAATAGCTTCTGGGTTAAGTTCAATAATATCCGACAATAGGCATTCATCATTTCGTATCACTTTCACTTCAACACCTTGTTGTTTCACAAGATCAAGTAAATTGTATGTAAACGAGTCGTAATTGTCGAATAATAAAACCACTACTTTGCAAGTACTTGTTTAACCATGTCGGCTATTGCTTTCCCATCCGACTTCCCAGCTAATGCTTTATTGGCAGCGCCAATTACTTTCCCCATTTCTTTAGGGTCTGTTACTCCTAGCTCTGCAACAATCAATTCTATAGCAGTTTTAAGCTCATCAGTTGACATCTGCTTCGGCATAAATTCTTCTAAAACTTCTAATTCTTCTTCTTCAATTTTTGCGAGGTCAGCTCGGTTTTGTTGTATGTAAATTTCTATTGCATCTCTGCGTTGTTTTATTTGCTTTTGAACAGCTTTTAATTCTGCTTCTTCCGTTAATTCTTCCGAAACTCCTTTTTCTGTTTTCGCTAACAATAATGCAGCTTTAATAGCACGTAAGCCACGTAAACGAGCTCCTTGTTTTGCTAACATTGCTGATTTAATTTCAGCGTCGATTTTTATGATTAGTGACATATTTTTAAAATTCTAAATTTTAAATTCTAAATTAATTCCTGTGTCTAATGTCCTGTATCTATTATCTATTAATTGTTGTGGCATTGGCTTGTGCAGTTGGCATAATGAGCAAATCATTTATATTAACATGCGCCGGTCTGCTGGCTGCAAAATAAATAACATCTGCTACATCTTCTGGATGCAAGGGCTCAAAACCTTTGTATACATTATTTGCACGTTCCACATCTCCTTTAAAACGAACTATAGAGAATTCTGTTTCAACTGCGCCCGGATGAATTGCTGTTACTTTTATTCCATGTGTTACTAAATCAATTCGCATTGATTTAGATAAGGAGTCGACGGCTGCTTTTGTAGAGCAGTACACATTTCCATTTAAATAACTTTCTTTACCTGCTATAGATCCTAAATTAATGATATGACCTTTTTTATGATTAATCATCCAATTTGCAACAACTCTAGAAACGTATAAAAGACCTTTGATATTAGTATCAATCATTGTTTCCCAATCGTTTGTATTACCTTCATAAAATGGCTCTAATCCTGCCGATAGTCCAGCATTATTTAGCAATACATCTATTCCCTTCCAATCATTTGGCAATGATTCTAAAGCTGCTTCTGTTGCAAGTTTATCACGAACATCAAAAGTTAAGGTATTCACTTCTGCATTATATTCAGCTTCTAATACTTCTTTTAATTTTGATAAACGTTCTGATCTTCTTGCGGTGATAATTAATTTGTAATTATTTTTCGCAAATAGGTGTGCACAAGCTTCCCCTATTCCAGCACTTGCACCTGTAATTAATATGGTTTTTTTTGTGTTCATTTTATTATTCGAAATAGAATGTCATGCAAATTACTCGAGAGAATAATTGGTCTAATGGACGAGAATATAGATGTCCTTCTTTTTTAAAAATATCTTTTGTTCCGTAAGAGAATTTAAATTCCGGCGAGAATTTAAAGTATTGATAATACAAATCCCATCCAAAGCCCCATTCATAAGATAAATCAAAATTTTGAAGTTTAACTTTACGAGTTGTTTCATCAAAAATATCTTCACCTTTTTCCACCTTCTTTTGTGATATAATATCATATGATGCTCTAACACCCCCAATAACATAGAACCCTACGTTACGATGCCTAATACTTCTTAACTTAAAATCTAATGGTAATTCAATGTAGGTTGATTCAATTCCTTTAATTGTATTTTTAGTTGCATCAGCAAATTTGTATTCTATTTGTCTATCTACGAATCCCAAATTTGGTGTGAATCTAAGGTCAACGTATCTCCAAAGCAAAACGTTTGTCACTATACCAATATTAAAACCAGGACCAGCAAGCGGGGTTGCTTGAAACAAGGTATCTGTCTTATAAAATTCTTGTTTAGGAAATACTTTCAGATTACTATTATTGAAACCCACTAAGAAACCAAAACGTAATTTCTGACGATCATACGAAGGCAAATTAATTTGAGCTTGCAATCTTGTAAAAGAGAGCAACAAAATAAACAATATGAAATAATTTCTTTTCACTATTTAATTCCTGTATAAATACTACAAATACCAAAACCTAAAGAAATGCATTTTGATTCTTTAAATCCAACATTTTTCATGCGTAATAAAAAATCTTCGCCATCAGGGAATGCTTTCACTGATTCTGGCAAGTAAGTATATGCTCTTGCGTCACTTGAAAATAATTTTCCGAAAAGCGGTAAAATCTTAAACGAGTAAAAATTATATAATTGTTTAATCGGGAACTTTTTAGGGTTAGAAAACTCTAATACCACTAATTTTCCACCATTTCTTAAAACTCTATTGATATCAGAAAGCCCCTTATCAAGATTTTCAAAATTTCTTACACCAAAGCTAACGGTAACTGCATCGAAGGTATTGTCCTCAAACAATAGTTTTTCAGAATCGCCTAATCGAACTTCAAAACGATGAGATTCCTTTCTCTTATCTATTTTTTCTTGGGCAATCTTAAGCATGCCTTCAGAAATGTCGACACCAATAATTTTATCGGGATGCAAACTGAGTGCTTCGAATGCGAAATCGCCTGTACCCGTAGCCACATCTAATATCATTTTAGGCTGAATAGCTTTAAGCTCTTTAATGGCTTTTTTTCGCCAAATGATATCTATACCTAGCGATAAAAAATGATTAAGGAAATCATAAGTTTTAGCAATGTTATTAAACATGCTGGCAACTTGCTCTTTTTTAGAATCTTCTTGATTATACGGCTTTACATTCGTTCCCATGGGATGCGAAGTTAATAAATAAAAAAGACTTCTTGTAACCACCTGCTAACGCAAAATGGACAAGAAGTCTTTAATTGAAGGTTATAACTAACTAGTTCAGTTTTATAATTCGTTTTGTAGTAGTTTTCTTATCTGATTGGATTTTTAAGAAATATACCCCATTTGAATAAATTGACAAGTCGATTTGATGAGCTAATTCAGCTTTATCTTTTAGAACATTCTGAGTTGAAAGTACTCTTCCCATTTCATCAAGTACCGAAATCTCAGTAATTCCATTGTATTCATCTTGCAATTGAATATTAAACACATTCGCAGATGGATTCGGGAAAATCTCTAGAGAATTGAAAGCAGAGGTTTGATTTATACCAGTAGCGAACACAATCTGTAAAACATTTGAATATGGTGAGAATCCAATTGCATTTATTGCACGAACTCTATAATAATAAGTATTACCAGCAATTAAGTTTGGTGACACAAATAAGGTTGTATTAGAACCTAAATTAGTAGATATTTCAGTGAATGTAGTATCGTTATTAATTGATCGCTCTACTCTAAAACCACTTTCATTGTTCGCATTGTCTGTCCATTTAATTGTAGCACTAGTAGCTGTTTGCGACAATTTGATCAAATTGGTTGGAGCAGCAGGTAAGCTAACTGTAGTAAACGAAATAAAAGCCGATACAGGACCTGCACCGCAATTATTTAGTGCGTTGATATGAGTATATAGTTTTGTACCCAATGGCAATCCTATAGGCAAATAACTTGTACTACCATTTCCAATAATAACGGTATCAAATACGATTGAAGTAAAATTAGAATCAGATGCAATTTGTAAATGATAAGCTGAAGCACTAACTACGCTTGTCCATGTAAATGGTGTATTAGGATTTACATTTAATTGACCATTTGCAGGTGCTGTAAAAGTAGTTCCAGCTGTAACTGGTGTTAGAATAACAAATGAAGTAGGTGTTGAACGAACCGTAGAACCTGAAGTTCCAACAAAGTTGATGTTTTTAGTTCCTGCTGTTAAACCTAATGTAGTAACCTTTGCAACAATTACATCACCAGGTAAAGCAGTAGCTTTGTCATAAGTTACAGAAGCACCAACTGGGACATTAGATGCAGATATCGTAATTGGATTGTTAAAACCAAGTATTGCGTTAAATGTTACATTGAATTTAGCTGTATCAGGCAAACAAACACCCGACGATGTAGTATTTACTGCTGCCACACTGAAATCTGGTGCTGAAGGAGCTAAAATTCGAAGTGCTGCATTATTAATATCAAGGAAAATATTACCAATAGCTTCTATTTTTATACGGCAAGTATTAGAGATGTTATTTGGAATAATAACTGCTTCGGAGCCATCATTATTAGTACTATCTTTTAAAATAATAGGGAAAGTTTGACCAGCATCAGTTGATAATAAAATTCTAACTAATGAGCAATTTACTGGCGAGAGGTTGGTATTATTTACATTCCATGTTATTGTTTCTGAAGAACCAACATATGCGGTATCAACTACATTAAATGAAGTAATAGTGAATGGACCAGCAGCAGCCGAAACTGTGACTATCATTTCACTCTTACCTGTTGCTCCTGCCATCACTTTATTATCACGAGCAGTTAATCTAAATTTCATTGAACGAGCATATGATGGCAAACGCTCCCCTTTCACTGGAACATTTGTTAATATGTCATTCAATTTAGGAAATGTACGAGATGGGGTAGATTTTGGTGGGAAAAATCTAAACAAAGGTGCATTACCAGTTGCCGAATTTGGAGCACCACCTGTACCTAAATCCATTTCCTCCCAAGAATAAGTTAATTCATCACCATCAGGGTCTGTTGCAGAACCAGTTAATGTAAACGGGGTACTAATTGGAATTGTAAAATTTGAACCTGCTGAAACTACAGGAGGGTTATTCCCAGTAACTGTTTTTACTGGACAGCTGTTTCCAGATCCTGTGCCAATGAAGGCATTAATTTCATCTAAACTAATAGAATGAAAATATGGATCAGAGTGTAAAGCAATATCATCCGCACCACAAATACCAGCGTAAGCCATAATTGTTGTACCACTACCTGGCTCGTAAGCTGTAGAAGCATTTCTATTACCACCACCACAAGAACTAGTTATGGAGTTAAAAGTATGGTTACCAGCAAATTGGTGACCCATTTCATGTGCTACATAATCAATATCAAATGCATCTGCTACTGGAGATGGTGAGCCTGTAACTCCTTGTGCTTTAGATGAAGTACAAACCACACCTAAACCTGCAATACCACCACCACCTGTACTAAATACGTGTCCAATGTCATAATTCGCAGAACCAATTCTTGCATTACATGCAGTTTGATTTTGAGATAGCATTGCACTACCATTACTATTAGAGTAAGGCGAGCCTGTTAAATATATTAGAGTATCTGTTTTCGCTACTAAATTCATATGAACAGCTACATCTGTTTCATATACACCATTAACACGGTTCATTGATATAACCATTTTTGCTAATGTTTGTGCTTTCGTTGGACTAGCCAAACCTGTTGCTGCTGTTGCGTATTCAGGAGTACATCCTAATGCCAAACGATATGTTCTTAACTGAACTGCTACAGAAGTTGCACCGCCACGAGCATAATATTCATTAACTCTAGTTTTAGAATCTTGAATAAATTGTTCATCGGCAACCGTAGAGCAATTAAAAGTATTGGCCCAAGAAGGCAAATCTCTTCTATAAAAGCTCATGTACTCTGTAGTTGTATTATTCGAAATTGGATTGATAAAATAGCGACCATCTTTAGATAAAACCATAGCATGGAAACCATACGGACCAATATCTATTTTAACAATGTTATGAGGATTTTGGATGCTAACTCCAGTGTATGTTTTAATCTCCGAATACTTATTTGCTAATTCTTCCTCCATCATAGGAGTTTCAAGCACTTTAAATGTTTCGAAAGATCCATAAGGCATTGGAATATCAATGTTTACTGAGTTTGCGCCTTTAGCTATATAGAAATCAGCAATTGGTGCAGTTAATAAAGCAGATTTTAATACCTCATAATTCAAACTAAGAGATCTGAATTTTTCTGGAAATACAATGTTTGTAGTTGCTGTTTTTTTTGCAGCTGAAACTGTAATATCATTCCAGTAATTTTTACTAGCCGATGATTGTGATACTATTCCTATTAAAATAGCGACAACTAACGCTGTTTTTTTTATGTATACTTTTAACATATGGTTATTTATATTTTGCTAATATATATGATTCAACTACTCTAAGCAATAATCGTGACAAAAAAGAAAAGCCCTCGAATAAGGGCTAATTTTTTAAAAAAATATAGGTGAATATCCCTGTTTTATAGGAATTTATTCTAGTATGCTTCTTTTACAGTGGGTGGGTTGTATTTAAATTCGTACATTTTAACAAATGCCTTACCTAGTCGAGTAGCTAAATCTGTTTCATAAGTAGCCCCTTTATCAAAAGCTACAATAGTATTAAACTGAACTATATTTTGCTTTTTCATCGGACTGTTTTGAGCATAAATCAACTCAAATGGTTTTTGTAATGTTTGTGGAAATAAAAGCACTCGCTTAGTAGTTTCTACAGTATTTGTACGTTTTACATCTATTAATGTAAAATTGATTGTTATGCTTTGTAATTGATCTTTAAAACAAGCAGAAGTAGGTTCCGAGTTCAAATGCAAGATAAGGTTATCATTTTGATCAAACGATGCAGCTGTAACTTTATACTCACAATTATTCTTACCAACTATATTCGAAGAGAAGTAAATTATAGGTTTAAATTTCAATATCTTATCTATAATCCAAGTCTTCGTTTCTTCCAATGTTGGCTCACGAACAGGTTCAACAACCGGTGGTGGTGGTGGTAAAGGTTTAGGTGCTACTTTCTTTGCTGGTTTTCTTCTTGCTTTATTAGCAACCTGTGCATCTACTTGACTTACAGAAAATAAAGCAATGAGTATAAAAAATATGGTTAATCTACCTTTCATAGGTTAATAAGATAATAGTTCATTAATAGCAACACTTACTTTTTCCGGGTTAGGTATCATTTCAAATTCTAATGTTGAATTTAAAGGGATGGCAGGTAATACTTCCGATCCAATAATTTTTACTGGAGCATCTAGATATTGAAAACATTCCGAAGCAATTCTACCTGCTAAAGCTTGAGCAAAAGAGTTATGAATTGGCTCTTCCGTAAGTACCATGCATCTTCCATTCTTCTTCACAGAATTAAAAATCATTTCAGTATCTACAGGGTGAATTGTTCTTAAATCAACAATTTCTACTTGAGTTTTCATAAATCGAGATGCACTTTTTGCCCAATAAACACCCATTCCATAAGTAATAATGGTAATGGTATTCGGATGATCTATTGGAGAAGATTCTTGCACAATTCTACCCTTCCCTATTGGAATGATATAATCTTCTGATGGCTCAATAGATTTAGCATCTTCAGTCCCTTTTATTTTCGACCAATACAATCCTTTATGTTCAAGCATTACCACTGGATTAGGGTCGTAGTATGCTGCTTTCATCAAGCCTTTTAAATCTGCTCCAGTTGAAGGATAACAGATTTTGATACCACGAATATTCGCTAAAACCGATTCAACAGATGATGAATGATAGGGGCCACCACTACCGTAAGCACCAATGGGTACGCGGATGATAGCACTTACTGGCCATTTACCATTTGATAAATAACAAGATCTAGAAACCTCTGTAAACAATTGATTCAATCCAGGCCATATATAATCAGCGAATTGAACTTCAACAATTGGTTTCAATCCAACTGCCGACATTCCAACTGTACTTCCAATGATAAATGCTTCTTGAATTGGTGTATTAAAAACTCGATTAGCTCCAAATTTACCAGCTAAAGTTGCTGCCTCTCTAAATACTCCTCCTAAACGAGCACCTACATCTTGTCCATATAATAAACATTCAGGGTGCTTCTCCATTAGTTCACGAACAGCAAACAAAGCAGAATCAACCATTAAGGTTGGTTCATTACCTGCTGGCTCTCTAGTACCTTCCTCTTCAATAACAGGTGTAGGCGCAAAATCGTGAGTATATAAATCTTCAGGACGAGGATCTTCAGCTATTAATGCTTTTTCATATTGAACTTGAACATCTTTATGAACTTTAGCATCTAAGGCATCTAAAATTAATTCTTCAATACCACTTTCAATTAGTTGTTTTTTGAATTTAGGAAAAGGATCTCTTAATGCCGATGCTTCTAAATCGTCTCTGTACCATTCTTTACGAACACCTGAAGTATGGTGATTTAACAATGGAACTTTTGCATGTATTAAAAAAGGCCTTCTTTCTTTACGTACTAAAGCAATAACTTCTTCGATAGTTTTATAACAAGAATTAAAATCTGTTCCATCTATAGATCGAACTTCCAATCCTTTAAAACCTTCCGCATATTCATTGGCATCCATTGCACGTATTTCGTTCGCACTTGCCGATATGTCCCATTCATTATCTTGAACTAAATAGATAATTGGAAGTTTCTTTAGAACAGCCATTTGGAATGCTTCTGAAACTTCACCTTCGGTGATGCAAGCATCTCCAAGAGAGCATACTACAATTGGCGATTGATCTGAAACTTCTGCTAATCCTGTATTCTCTTTATACTGAATTCCCATAGCCACCCCTGTTGTTGGAATAGCTTGCATCCCTGTTGCTGAGGATTGATGTGGAATTTTAGGCATATCAGGTCTGTTTAGACTTGGATGACAGTAATATGTTCTTCCTCCTGAAAATGGATCATCACGCTTCGCAAGTAATTGAAGCATTAATTCAAATGGCTTCATGCCAATACCTAAAAGCATGGCATCATCTCTATAATAAGCTGATAAATAATCTTGTGGTTTTAATTGCAAACCCATTGCTAATTGAATAGCCTCATGCCCACGAGAAGTAGCATGTACATATTTTGCAGTAACTTCTTTATTTGCTTCGTAAAGTTCAGTAAGAGCCTTTGCTGTGCACATTAACTCCCATGCTTTCAATAAGATATCTTCAGCTATTTGAGGTTCTTGAGGTTTTTTGTCTTTACTTGCCATAGGTTGGGAAAAGAACAAAGATAATAAATAGTAGTGAGTAGTGGGTATTGAGTAATTGGTATTAGTAAATTTAGTAATTACTCATTACTCATTACTCAATACCCACTACCCTATTTAGTTTTAAATTTATTAATTGCATTTACCGTAAAATCCGACAATACTAATTTACCGCTCATTTCTGCACGTTCAATTAATAAAGTATCCCAATGTTCGGTTCCTTGCCAAGCTGCTTTTTTCAATAACATCATGGCTTCGGGATTTGAAGTTGATAAGCGTTGTGCTAATTGATGAATTGCTTCATCTAATTGATTGATTTCGTCGAATATCTCAGCATACAATCCTTTTTCTTTAGCCCATTGTGCAGTCTGCCATTCGCTAGCATTAATTGCTAATTGACAAAATGCTGATGAACCAACTTTTCGTTCAACTGCCGGACCAACTACAAATGGTCCAATGCCTACTGCTAATTCGCTAAGTTTTACAGATGCAGTTGATAATGCTAACGTATAATCTGCAGCAGATGCTAGTCCAACACCACCACCAACAGCTTTCCCTTGAACTCTTGCAATTACAAATTTTGGTGCTTTGCGCATTGCATTTATCACCCCTGCAAACCCTGAGAAGAATATTTTTCCAGTTTCTAAATCTTTAATTGAAATTAACTCATCAAAGCTAGCCCCTGCACAAAATGCTTTCTCGCCTTCACTTTGCAAAACAATAACTTTTGCATCATCATTTTTGCCCATCGCTTCAATTTCTGAAGCTAATTTTCTTAATATTTCTCCTGGAAGAGAATTACTCTGAGGATGAAAAAATGTAATGGTTCCAATGCCTTCTGTGATAGTTGATCTTACGTATGCGTCCATGATAGAAATTAGAATTGAGATTTTAGTATTTAGACAAATATATAAATAATCTCAATTCTAATTTCTTTCCTCACTCGATTCTCGATACTAGGTACTAGAAAGTAATTCTGTACAATGGTACTGGGAAAAATCCTTGCTGATATTCTGTGGTGATCTTATTGGTTTCAGGGTTATAACTTTGACGGAAAACATTTTCATGATTAGTTATGTTTTGAAAGTCGACTGCAAACTCTGAAGTATATTTTTTATGCTCTTGGCGGAATGATATTTTAAAGTCTGTTCTAAAATAGGCTGCTTGTAAATCTGAGTAAGCATTTGTTTCATTATATACAGCTTCCTTTTGTACTGATGAAGCAGCAAAATCTAATGGCGTTAAGTATTTACCTCCAGATTGAGTTACTTTAAAATTAAGTGTAAGTACATTTCCTTTTTTACCAATGTTGAATTCTTTCCCAATTAAAGCATTAACAACATACTTTGTATTAAATGCAGTATTTCGTTCAACTACATCACTTCCTTTATATTTAGAATCGAAAACAGAGGTGGTTAATAAATAATAAAATCCTTTATTGAAAAATCGCTCCAATGTCAACTCTATACCATAGTTTGTAGCAGTACCGTTATTTATTAAACTATCTACATTCGATGGGGCAAAATCAGCACCAGTATTTACTGAAGAAAACGAACTTGCATTAGAAGTTACAGGTATGTTATATAATGATTGATAATACGTCTCGACTTTTAAACGTGTTAATTCATTTATTGATAAATCATATGCAGCTACAAAATGATTGCTGTAAGTGAAATCTAAGTTTTTGTTCGTGAAATTCACACCAGTTGAAGTTGGAGTCATTACATAATAAGTATAAATACTTTGTGCTTGAGCATGTAAACCATAAGCTACAGAAAACGACTGACGAGCATCCATCATGTATTTCAACCCAACTCTAGGTTCTATAGAACTTACATTTGATAAATTATGATATTGTGTATGCAGTCCAGCATTAATCGCAAAATTATCGGTAAAGCGATGCTTCCATTGAGCGTAAGCTTGAAGCATATAAATTTTATCGTTAATATCTACATTCTTTCTTTTCGTAGCATCAGGGAAAATCCTAGCATTGTACAAATCAAAAGATGTCAGTTCATTTATAAACCCTACTTGAACAGTATTCTTTGCATTTATTTTGTGCGTTAATAATGCATTTCCACTCCACTTATTTGTTTTGAATTCCGCTTCAGCAGAAGGAAACTCTTGACGAGTAATGTAACTTATAGAATCTCCTTTAAAGTTCTCGAAGGTTGTGGTTAAACCTGCTGTAAATTTCAAATTTGTTTTTGTATTAATTTGATGTTCTAAAATCAAACCTGTAATACTTGTAGCATAGCTAACTTTCGTATTTGTATTTGCAGTGCCATATAAATCAGGCTGTGTAGTATCTACATCATTTCCTAAAAAGTCTACTTTACTATTTCCTGCAATTCCAAAAATTGACAAGCTCGTTTTGGGAGAAATAGGTAAATAAACTTTATAGTTTATATCTTGATAAATAGGCACAGCAGTACCTGTTCCAAAATTGATGCCCATTGCTTTAAATACACCTAATGTTGAATAACGGTAGTTTACTAAATAAGATGCTTTCGATTTTTTTGAAAAAGGACCTTCTGCCCCAAATTCAAATCCATTAAATCCAATTTGTCCAACATATTCTGATTTGTCAGCATTTCCATTTCTAAGTCTTAAATCAAATACGCCCGCTGTAGCATTTCCATATTGTGCAGGGAAAGCTCCAGTCATGAAATCCGATTTATCTAAATTGTTATTGTTTAGCATACTCACTGGACCGCCAGTGCTCGTTAGCGCACCAAAGTGATTCGGGTTGGGGATATTTAATCCTTCCATTTGCCATAGCATACCTTGTGGAGAATTTCCTCTAACAACAATGTCGTTTCGAGAATCATTTGCGCCAACAACACCGGCAAAGTTTGCAGCCATACGAGATGGATCACCGAGTGCTCCTGCATACTTCTTCGTATCTTCTAAGTTAAACGATCGAGCACTTACAGTACTCATTTCATTATTTGTTGATAGTTTATCATCTGATTTTTTATAGACGATATTTACTTCCGACAACTTATTTACACGTTCTGTTAAGCTAATATTTAGTTCTACTTCCTTACCAGCAGTAACAAGTACATTATTAATAGTTTGCTCTTCATAACCTAAGAAAGTTATTTTGAATGATTGTCGGCCAATTGGAACATTTATTAATCTAAACTCGCCATTTATATCTGTTGATACACCTAGTACTGGTGAAGAATTCAAAAGGATAATGTTAACTCCAGGCATTGGGCTGTGAGAGGCTTCATCAACAATTTTACCTCTAAGGGTTTGTTTGTTTTGAGCATTTGCTATCGTACTTAATACGAATAATAGAGATAAGAAGTAAATTTTTAGTTTCATTTTTTCTGATTTGATGACACAAAAGTGAAACATATAATTGGATTAACTCCTTGACTTAAGTCAAGAAATCATTACAATTGAATTTATTGATTTGGATCAATTAGGATAACAAGCGTTTTCTAATTCTGCTAAGCGCTTCGGGAGTAACCCCTAAATAAGAGGCAATTGTGTATTGTGGTACTCTTTGGATAAGATCCGGACGATTCTTAGAAAAATGAATATAGCGCTCTTTAGGAGATTGAAATAAAAGTGAATTATTTCTAAGTGATATTTGTATAAATAAAAACTCAGCCATTAAACGACCGAATTTTTGAAAATTATCTACCTTGCTATAGAAAGATTGAATCGTATCATAATCCAATAGCACTAACTCACAATCTTCAATAGCTTCAATATATAATTTACCAGGTTGTCTTAATAGGAAACTGCTGTAATCTGATAAATAATCATTCTCAGAAAAGAAAGCCTCCACATATTCTTTTCCGTCTTTAATATGATAACATTTCAGCAATCCTTTATTACAAAAAGTAACATCATTACAAATATCTCCTTCCGATTGTAATTTTTCTCCTTTTTTCAAATAGACTAATCGCAATGCTGGTTTAAGCAAATTCCAGTCTTCATCCGATAGTGGGATGAAATTGCTATAGTACTTTTTGATTTGATCAAACTGCATTATTGGGTTATTGGGTTATTGGGTTATTGGGTTATTGGGTTATTGGGTTATTGGGTTATTGGGTTATTGGGTTATTGGGTTATTGGGTTATTGGGTTAAATTTATTTTTTTGAACTCTATCAACCCAATAACTTATTAACAAATAACCTAATAACTTTTCTAGGCTTGATTTATTTTCTTCACCATTGTCAAGATTGTAGCAATAGCAACTGTTTCACCAGTTTCATCATAAACATCAACTAAAAATTTTACGATACCTTTTGCAACATCATCTTCCGATTTTTTTTCT
The DNA here is from genome assembly GCA_044337515.1 of Sphingobacteriales bacterium. Taxonomy (GTDB): domain Bacteria; phylum Bacteroidota; class Bacteroidia; order Sphingobacteriales; family Sphingobacteriaceae; genus CAJBVG01. Next base: position 20,460 of record JBIINK010000004.1, read on the forward strand.
TGATCAACTTTTTCTTTTACTGTTAAACGGACACCAATTGTCATCCCAGGATATACTGGTTTCGTAAATCGGCATTCTTCTAAACCATAGTTTAATAATACAGGACCTTTTTTCGCATCAACAAATAAACCTGCAGCAGCTGATAAAATAAAATAACCATGAGCAACTCTTCCTTCGAAAATTGTACCGTCTAAAGAAGTTGCATCTGTATGTGCATAAAAATGATCCCAACTTACATTTGAAAAATTCACGATGTCGGCTTCGGTCACTGTTCTCTTTGCAGTAACAACTGTTTCTCCGATTTCAATATCTTCAAAATGTTTGCGGAACACGTGTACATCTTTTTCTTGTTGATGTCCGCCATATTGATATTGATTTGTTACTGCAGTAAGTGTAGTTGGAGAACCTTGTATAGCGGTACGTTGCATATAATGCATCACTCCACGTTTACCACCCATTTCTTCACCACCACCTGCTCTACCCGGACCACCGTGTGTAAGTAATGGCATAGGCGAACCGTGTCCAGTACTTTCTTTAGCACAAGCAGCATTTAAAATTAAAATACGTCCATGATGAGATGCAGCACCAATCACAAAATCTCTCGCTACTTTATCATCAGCAGTAACAATTGAACATACTAATGAACCTTTACCAAGTTTTGTTAATGCAATCGCATCCTCCAATGTATCATATGGTAAGATTGTGCTTACTGGTCCGAAGGCTTCAATATTATGGCAATCGGTTTTATTAAATGGATCGTTATTTAAAAATAAGATAGGCGACATAAATGCTCCTTTAGTTGCATCTGCACCCATCAATTCTACTTTATCTAAACTACCAAAAACAATTTCTTGAGATTTCATTAATAGCTTAACATTTTCAATTACATCATGCAATTGATCTTTACCAGCCATTGCTCCCATGCGTACACCTTCTACATTTGGATCACCAATAGCAGTTTTCGCTAAACGTTTACCAATTTCAATTTGTACATCTTCAACAAAAGCTTTTGGTACAATAATTCTTCGAACTGCTGTACATTTTTGTCCAGCTTTAATCGTAATTTCTTTACAAACTTCCTTAACAAATAATTCAAACTCTGGTGTACCAGGTTTTGCGTCTGGCCCTAAAACACTAGCATTTAAAGAATCTGCCTCTAAGTTAAAAGGCACCGATTCTGATATAATTCTAGGATGAGCTTTTAATTTCATTCCAGTTGATGCAGAACCTGTAAAAGTCACCACATCTTGATTGGTTACTGATTCTAAAATTCCATTTGCTGATCCGCAAATTAATTGCAAAGCCCCTTCTGGTAATATTTTTGATTTTACAATTTCCTTTACTACAAATTCGGTAAGGAACGAAGTAACCGTAGCAGGTTTAACCACTGCTGGAACTCCCGCTAAAAAGTTAACAGCAATTTTTTCTAACATACCCCATACTGGGAAGTTGTATGCGTTGATATGTATGGCAACGCCTTCTTTAGGAACACAAATATGGTGACCAATAAACGTTCCGTTTTTAGAAAGATTTGCAGCATCACCATCTACATAGAAAGTTTCATCGGGGAACTGTCTACGTAAGCTTGCATAGGCGAATAAATTTCCAATTCCACCTTCAATATCAATCCAACTATCGATACGAGTTGCACCAGTAGCCCAACTTATTTTATAGAAGTCTTCTTTCTTCGACATTAAGTGCATCGCTAATGCTTTCAACATTCGACCACGTTCATGGAATGTCATTTTCCTTAATGCTAGTCCACCAACTTTACGAGCATAGTCGAGCATTATTGTAAAATCTAATCCCGAGCTGTCTGCTTCATAAATAGCCTCACCAGTAATGGAATTATATAATGTAGTTGCCTTACCTGTTCCTTCAACCCATTTACCGGCTGCGTAATTTTGTAATTTTTGCATAATTTTAAATTGATATTATGGTAATGTTACTGCTCCACTTTTAGTATACCAGAGGTGATATTCTGCAATTAGTCTACCCGCTTTTATAGCAGGATCTTCTTCTACTCTAGCTTTCGCTTCTTCGATTTGATCTTGAGACATAATCAATATTCCTTTTATTTTGCTTTCATCTAGAAATGGTCCTGCCATTATCAGCATCCCTTCTTGATACATTCTTGTTAAATGTTCTAAGTGTTCTTTTTGAATTTTTTCTACTTCAGTTGTGCTTTGTTTTCTGTTTGGCCCTTCTTTCAGAAAAACCATTACATAGGTTTTCATTTCGCCTTCATCTACCTTCTCATTATCGCGAGTTGGTCGGCCAGCAGTTATTACTTGTGCATTAGAAGTACTAGCAATACTTAATAAAACAATGACTAATAGAATTATTTTTTTCATCTTATTTGTTTTTCTTCCAAGTTAAATATACATCTTGTTGTTGTGGTCGGTCTTGTTCTTCTTCCCTTAATGGTTCACATTCCTTCAAGCTCTCAGTACAATCTTTTGGTAATTGTTGATATAATGATGTTCCTTTAGTTTTCCAATCAATCATTGTATCGCTTACATCTTTTATAATTTTAGCGGGATTTCCAACAACAACTTTTCTGTTGGGAAAAATTGTTTCTGCTGGAACAAATGTCAATGCGCCAATAATACATTCATCTCCAATTACTACATCATCCATAATTACTGAATTCATACCAATCATAGCATTTCTTCCAATAGTAGCACCATGGATTATTGCACCATGACCAATATGCGCTGATTCTTTTAGAAGCACTGTAGTTCCTGGAAACATATGGATGGTACAATTCTCTTGAACATTACATCCATCTTCAATAATTATTTTACCCCAATCACCACGTATCGCAGCACCTGGACCTATGTAAACATTCTTTCCAATAATTACATTACCGGTTACTGCTGCTTGTGGATGAACAAAAGCAGATTCATGTATTACGGGTTTGTATCCTTGAAATTCGTAAATCATAATTTTGAGTAGTGAGTAGTGAGTAATGAGTAATGAGTAATTGTACAATTATTAAATTAAATAATTTCCTATTACTCATTACCCACTACCCACTACACTTTTTAAACTTTTTCTATTATCACTGCAAAACCTTGTCCAACACCAATACACATGGTAACTAAAGCATATCTTTTATTTTGCTCCTGTAATTCTATTGCTGCAGAAAGCAAAATTCTAGCACCCGACATTCCGAGTGGGTGGCCTAGTGCAATTGCACCGCCATTAGGATTAATACGAGCATCATCATCTTTTAAACCCCATGAACGAATGCAGGCTAAGCTTTGTGCAGCGAAGGCTTCATTGAGCTCTATAAGGTCAATATCGTTCATTGTTAATCCTGCTTTCGCTAAAGCCTTGTTCGCCGCTTCTACCGGACCAATTCCCATGATGCGAGGTTCAACACCTGCAGCACCCATCGATACGATACGAGCTAATGGTTTTAAATTATTTTTCTTTAGGCCTTCATCAGATGCAAATAATATTGCTGCCGCACCATCATTTAAACCCGAAGCATTACCTGCTGTAACTGTTCCATCTTTTCTAAACGCTGCTCGTAAATTACAAAGTCCTTCTAACGTTGTATTAGGTTTAATAAACTCATCGTTCGCAAAAATAATTGCATCCCCTTTCTTTTGAGGAATTGTTACTGGAGAAATTTCTTTAGCAAATCTACCACGTTCTCTAGCAGCAGTTGCTTTTTGTTGCGAACGCAATGCAAATGCATCTTGATCTGCACGAGAAATATTATGTATATCAACTAAATTTTCAGCTGTTTCACCCATGGCATCTACGCCAAATTTTTCCTTCATTTTGGGATTGATAAATCTCCATCCAAAACTTGTATCATGCATTTCAACATCTTTACCAAATGGAGTTGAAGCTTTCGACATCACCCAAGGGCCACGTGTCATTTGCTCTACGCCACCAGCAATCATTAGGTCTGCATCGCCTACCATAATATGACGAGCTGCATCCATAGAAGCTGATAATCCTGATGCACATAAACGATTTACCGTTACACCTGGCACTTCGTGTGGTAAACCTGCAAGTAAACTTGACATACGTGCCACATTTCTATTATCTTCACCTGCTTGATTTGCACAACCTAAAATAACATCACCAACTTCTTTGTAGTTTACATCTGGAAATTTTTCCATAAGCGACTTTAATACATGTGCTGCTAAATCATCTGCTCGCACAGGCGATAATGTTCCAGTGAAACTTCCTATAGGAGTTCTTACTCCACCAACTATGAATACGTCTTTCATATTTACCAATTTTTATCACTTCTATAAACCGTACCCTTAAACAATGCGACTACTTTGTCGTCTTGATTTAATACAGTAATATCATATACCCCAATTTTATTCGACAATGATCGCTCAACTGTTTTTGTCGTTAATACATCACCTTCTTTACATGATAATGTATGGGAAATTGAGGTTTCAATCGACATGCTTTTTCTACCATAAGCATTACTAGCAAATGCTAATGCGCTATCGGCTAAAGAAAAAGAAATACCACCATGCAATACATCAAATCCATTTAACATTTCCTTACGAATTATCATTCTTAGAGTAGAAATACCTTCTCCTATTTCGATTACTTCAATACCCAACCATTTGCTAAATGCATCGTTATCGAACATTTTATGAACAATTTCTTCCGCTTTACTCATTTTTATTTTTTAACGTATAACCAATTGGTACTCGTTCTTTTTCTTCCTTTATAAATTGCTTCAGAAGATTAAAAACTATCGAAAATTTCTTGTCGAATTTATCTTCTAACTCAATTACTTTTTCACTTAATTCTTTATATCCTTCAATAAATCGTCTCATTTTTACAAAAGCTCTCATTATTGAAATATTTACTTGTATCGCTTTTTCAGAACGTAATACACTTGATAGCATTGCAATCCCCTGCTCTGTAAATGCAAAAGGCAAATAACGATCTCCACCATGTAAACTTGAGGTCACAAAATGTGACCTCAAGTTTTTGTGCTCATTATCAGTTAGTTCAAACATAAAATCAGAAGGGAATCTTTCAATATTTCTCCTTACTGCTTGTTTTAGAACTTTTGTATCGACTTCAAATAACGATGCAATATCTTTATCCAACATCACTTTTTCTCCACGAATAAAATATATTCGTTCTAAGATATTATTTATTTCAACCTCACTCATTGTATCTGTTTTTATTTATACAATGAAGCGAAATATTTATTAAAATTTCAACTGCATAAATGCATGTTTTTTTTAATAAAAGTGTTTCTTCTCTCTAACCATGTGTTTTAATAACACTGAAGGACGATAACGATCTTCCTCATAAGTTGCCATCAAACTTTCTAATTCTTCTAAAACAGAACCTAATCCAATTTCATCTGCCCAAGCTAAAAGTCCTTTCGGATAATTCACTCCTTTAGTCATTGCTAAATCAATATCTTCTTTTGATGCAATATTTAAATACAATGTATCAATTGCTTCATTGATGAGCATTGCAATAATTCTATTGAAAATATAATTACCCAATTCATCATCTTCTGTAGGTTCAACTTTAATTGCACCCTCACGATAGTCATAAAAACCAATACCCGATTTCTTTCCAAATCGTTTTGCTTCGTATAATCTTTTTTGAGTAAGTGATGGTTTAAATCTAGGGTCATAAAATAATTGCTCCCAAACGGTTTCAGTTACTTTATAATTTACATCATGACCAATAAAATCCATCAATTCAAATGGGCCCATTTTAAATCCACCGAATTTCTTCATAGCCCAATCTATTGTTACAACATCTGCTATACCTTCCTCGTACATTCTAATGGCTTCACCATAAAATGAACGTGCTACACGATTAACAATAAAACCTGGAGTATCTTTACAAACAACAACTGTTTTCCCCCAACTTTGTATTAGAGCGATTGCAATTTCTGTAACTGAACTATCTGTTTGTAATGCTGGAATCACTTCTACTAGCGGCATAATATTCGCTGGATTAAAAAAGTGAATGCCAATAAAACGTTCGGGTTTATTACAAATAGAGGCCATTGAAGCAATAGACAGTGATGATGTATTACTAGCAAGGATGCATTTGTCGCTTACTATACTTTCTAAAGCGGAAAAAACTTCTTGTTTAACACTTATGTCTTCTACAATCGCTTCAATAATTAAATCGCAAGTATTTAACTTTTCTATACTCGATTGAAAGATGACATTTTTTAAAGCAAGATTATATTTATCTTCTGTGCACTTCCCTTTTTCTACTAATTTCTGAAGAGAAACTCGCATGTTACTCGCAGCAGATTGAGCAGCCACAGGGTTTGCGTCGTATACATGAACCTCATGCCCAGCTAATGCTGCTACTTGTGCAATACCACTTCCCATCGCACCAGAACCAATTACACCAATTTTAAATAATTCCATATTATTCTCCTTTAAATACTGGTTTTCTTTTTTCAAGAAATGCATTTATTCCTTCTTGATTATCATAAGTACTTGCGGCTTTCGATTGCAATTCTTCTTCAATCTCTAACTGATCATCTAAGTTATTAAACAATGACTCATTCAAAGCGCGTTTGGTTAAACCAAAACCTTTAGTAGGCATATTTGATAAACGTGTAGTGATTTCAAGTGCATCAGTAATTAAACTTTCCGCAGAAGAAACTTTATAAACCATACCATATTGCAAAGCTTGTTCTGCGGTAACTTTATCTGCTAAAAACATCATAGCAGTTGCACGTTGTAATCCTACTAAACGTGGTAAGAAAAATGTTCCTCCGCTATCTGGTATTAAACCAATATTTGAGAATGATTGTATGAAGGATGCTTTATCACTAGCAATTACAATATCGCAGCATAAAGCAATATTAGCACCTGCACCAGCAGCTACACCATTCACTGCACATATAATTGGTTTTTCTATATTTCTAATTCTTTTAACAATCGGATTGTAATGCTCACGAACAATTGTATCAATTGTTGGAGCATCGTCAGCAATAGCTTCTGCTAAGTCCTGACCTGCACAAAATGCTCTACCCTCACCTGTAATCAATATCGCTCGAACATTTGCATCGTTCTCACACTCATCTAAACAAGCTTGTAATTCCAAAGCCATTTCTCTATTGAAACTATTCAATACTTCAGGTCTGTTCAAGGTAATAACTGCTAAGTTTTCCTTTTTCTCAAAAATGATTGTTGACATACACTTTAGTTGTGAGTTGTGAGTTGTGAATTGTGAATTGTGAGTTAAAGAATTTAAAACTTACAATTTAAAACTTACAACTTAAAATTTATTTATATGCATTTAAAATAATCAAACGGTTCTAAACACTCATTGCACTTATAAAGTGACTTGCAAGCAGTAGATCCAAATTGACTTGTTAGGCTAGTATTTGAAGCACCACAATGAGGACAATTTACTTCTTCATCATGATCGCCAGTTAATAAATTTAATTTATGTTTTACATGTTCATTCGGAGGAGCAATTCCATACTTTCTTAATTTCTCTTTCGCTTCTAAACTCATCCAATCGGTTGTCCATGCTGGGGTATACACCGTTTCAATTTTAAAATCGGTAATTCCATTTTCATTTAATAAATTATGGATATCCATACTTATTGCTACCATTGCAGGGCAACCAGAATAGGTTGGTGTAATGGTAATAACAAGCGAATGCCCTTCATAACGAAGGGCACGAATAATACCAAGCTCTATAACACTAATAACCGGTATTTCAGGATCTGGAATTTCTTCCAGCAGTTTCCATAGTTCAGCAATTGCTTTCATATGCTTACCATTCAGCTCCTGGAATAACACGATGCAAGTGTTGCATTTCTGCTAATAAAAACCCTAAATGTTCTGTATGTTTTCCATCTCTACTTCCACGTTGCATAAAAGTATCGGCGGGAATTTCTAATGTAGCTTCTGCAAAAACTTCTTTCACTTTTGCTAACCACTGTTGATGAATAGTGGTTAAATCGAAAGTGATCTTTTCTTTCATCAACACTTCATCTACTTCATTCATTTCGAATAGCTCGCCTGAAAAACGATAAAGTTCATTTATCGCATCTTGTGCACGCTTATGACTTTCGCTCGTGCCATCGCCTAAGCGAATCAACCATTTCGAGGAATGACGTAAATGATAAGTGATTTCTTTTAATGCTTTAGCTGCAATTGCTGCTAATGTTTCATCGCTCGATTTTTGTAGTGCTGTGTATAAGTAAAAATCATATACATCCGCTAAAAAATGACGAACCATTACGTATGCAAAATCTGGAGCAGGTTGTTCAGATAATAATGAATTATAAAAATCACGTTCTGCACGAAGAAAAGCTAAATCATCAGCTGTTCTATTTTTACCTTCTACTTCTCCAGCATATTGTAATAAATGGTTTGCATTCCCTATTAAATCGAGTGCAATATTAGAGCCAGCGATATCCTCTTCAATGAAAGGACCTTTACTGCTTTGTTCGGATAAACGATGACCTAAAAATAAATGATGATCACCTAATCGAAGTAAATATTTAAATAATGCTTCTTGTTTTGTCATGATTACATGTGTGTAATACCTTCTGGAACTGTGTAAAATGTAGGGTGACGATAAACTTTATCATCTGATGGGTCAAAGAAAGATGCAATATCTTCTGGAGAAGATGCTACAATTTCTGAAGCTGGTACAACCCATATGTTTGTGCCTTCGCTTCTTCTGCAATAAAGATCACGTGCATTTTGCAATGCCATTTCTTTGTCGTGTGCATGAACCGAACCACTATGTTTGTGTGGTTGGCCTGGTTTACTTTGCACAAATACTTCCCATAGTATTCCTTGTGAATCGCTCATAATATTATGCTGCTTTAGTGTTGTTTTTTTGTTTTTCTGCATATGCATTCGCTGCTTCACGAACCCAAGCACCATCTGTGTGTGCTTTTAGTTTAGCAGTCATGCGTTCTTTGTTACATGGACCATTTCCTTTTACCACATTCCAAAATTCATTCCAATCTATTGGACCGAAATCGTATCCGTTTTTCTCATCATTCCATTTCAAATCTTTATCAGGCACTACTAAACCAATATGCTCAGCTTGTGGTACTGTTTGATTCACGAAACGTTGACGAAGTTGATCGTTTGTTTCGCGTTTGATTTTCCATTTTAATGCATTTCCAGTATTTGGAGATTCATCATCTTTCGGACCGAACATCATTAAGCTAGGCCACCACCAACGTTCAATAGCATCTTGTGCCATTGCTTTTTGTTCTGGTGTTCCTTTAGCTAATACGCACATGATTTCATAACCCTGGCGTTGATGAAAAGATTCCTCCTTGCAGATTCTAACCATGGCACGAGCATAAGGACCATAAGAAGTACGTTGTAACATTACTTGGTTCATAATGGCTGCACCATCTACTAACCAACCAATAGCTCCAATATCTGCCCACGTTAACGTAGGGTAATTGAAAATTGATGAATATTTTGCTTTACCAGTGTGAAGTTGATCTAAAAGCTCTTCTCTGGTGATTCCCATTGACTCTGCTGCACTGTATAAGTACAATCCGTGACCACCTTCGTCCTGCACTTTAGCCAAAAGAACCATCTTACGACGTAAACTTGGAGCACGCGTAATCCAGTTGCCTTCAGGCAACATTCCTATAATTTCAGAATGAGCATGTTGTGAAATCTGTCTGATTAGGTGCTTTCTGTATTGCTCAGGCATCCAATCTTTAGGCTCAATCATCTCATTTTTAGCTAGTTTGTTTTCAAACCAAGCTTCTAATTCTTGTTCGTTTAAATGCGACATAGTGTTGTATTGCTTATGACAAATTTATAAAAATAATGCAATCTTGAAATAGAAAACGCTTATTAGTAATCGTTCAAAAAAAGCACAATTATTAACATCATTGTTCCAAAACGAATCCTTTTTTTATTTTTACGAACAAATTAGAGAAATGGCAAAATTTCACCCTTTAAAAGTAGCCGATATTCGTAAAGAAACGGCAGATAGTGTTAGTGTAGCTTTTGATATACCTCAAGAGTTCTTAAATGAATACCAATACACTCAAGGTCAGTACGTAACGCTTAAAATGACTATCGCCGGCGAAGAAATTCGCAGGTCTTATTCGTTGTGTAGTAGCCCAAATGCTGATTCAGATTTTCGAATTGCTGCCAAAAAAGTGAAAGATGGTCGTATGTCTGTTTACTTAAATGAAAATTTGAAAATAGGTGATGTTGTTGAGGTAATGACCCCAATGGGTAATTTTTATCACCTAAAATCAGTTAAAAACAAAAACATTGTGCTTTTTGCTGGAGGATCTGGCATTACACCAATGCTATCTATCATAAAAACCCTTCTTCTAGAAGATGACTCTTGTCGATTAACACTGTTCTACGGAAATCAAAACGAAGAAGCAACCATATTTAACGGTGAATTAAATTCGATATCGGCAAAACACGCTGATCGATTTACCTTGATTTCAGTTTTAGACCAAGCTCCTAGTAATCATCCTACTTTATATACAGGATTAATGACAAAAGAAAAGGTTTTAGCCTTAATTGAAAATCACGTTGGTTTGGACTTAGATAATGAGTTCTTTATTTGTGGACCAACTCCAATGATGAAAAACGTTGAAGAGGCATTAACCTCATTAAAACTTGCAAAAGAAAAAATCCACTTAGAATATTTCACTTCAACTTTAGATGCTAATACCAGCGCAACTCCTGCTGTTGCTGGAGAAAAAGTAGTTGCACAAGTAACGGTGATTATGGATGGTGATGAAACCACTTTTGAACTAGCATCTGATGGAAAAAACATATTAGATGCATCGATGGATCAAGATGTTGATGTACCTTTTTCTTGTAAAGGTGGCGTATGCTGTACTTGTAGAGCTAAACTAATTGAAGGTAAAGTAAGCATGAAAGTTAATTACGCTTTAACAGAAGAAGAAGTTGCTGAAGGTTTCATTTTGACTTGCCAAGCACATCCACTAACACCTGTGGTTATTGTAGATTACGACGTTTAACCGTGTAGTGGGTAATGAGTAATGGGTATTGAGTAATTTATAAATTATTTAATTACTCAATACTCACTACCCACTACTCAATACCCCTAAAATATGAACATCATCATCACCGGTGCATCAAGCGGAATCGGATTCGAAGCCGCATTGGAATGGATTAAAGATTCAGAACATACGGTTGTCGCTATCGCTAGAAATATTGATAAGCTTAAGCGTCTGCACCAAATCGCAAAAGAACTAAATCCAGAATGCAATTTAATTCCTGTACAATTTGATATTGTAAGTGGTGACTATGAGCAAGGATTAATTCCATTTTTAATTCAAAAATTAGATGGCAAAATAGATGTGCTTGTTAATAATGCTGGAGAGCTAATTAATAAACCATTTTTAGAGCAAACCGATGAAGATTGGTATCATATGTTTGATAGTAATATACTCGGGCATGTTCATATGGTTCGTTATTTAGCACCTTACATGAATGAAGGCTCACACATCCTAAACATTAGTAGCATGGGAGGTTTCCAAGGATCTGATAAGTTTGTTGGATTGAGTTCTTACTCTAGCATGAAGGCTGCACTTTGTAATTTTACAGAGCTACTCGCTGTTGAATTACAACACCTAAAAATTTCAGTTAATTGCCTAGCATTAGGCTCAGCTCAAACAGAGATGTTAGAGCGTTCTATGCCAGGTTATGAGTCGCCAATTATGGCATTTGAAATGGGTAAGTATGTTGCAGATTTTGCCTTAACTGGACACAAGTTTTTTAATGGGAAGATTTTGCCAGTGGCCTTGCTGAATCCGTAGTAGGGACAAAAGACAATGGAGAATGGACGCTGGACAATGGATACTGGACAAAAGACAATGGACAAAAAATAACTTAGTAACCCAATAACTTAGTAACTTAATAATAAATTAAAATTGAATAGTTGGTAAATGCAACACAGGAAAATTTACTGAATTAACAATGAAACATTTTTTATTTGCTTCTTCGTGAAGTTTAATGGCGAGTTCAACTTTAGTAACATCGGTAATCGTGATTGTTGGTTTTAAAATTACTTCCTTGAATTTTCCTCCACCTGTTAATGCTTCTTCCATCACACCTTCTGCATCGTCAATATAATTCGTAACAATAATTCCATTATCTGCACAAAAATGGAAATACCACAACATATGGCAAGTAGATAAAGCAGATAGCAACATCTCTTCTGGGTTGTATTTACTGGCATCTCCACGAAAAGCTGGATCTGCGGAGCCAAATAAATCTTGTTTACCTTCCGCAGAAATAATGTGGTCTCTACTATAGGCATCGTACTTACTTGTACCTGTGCCTAAATTACCTGTCCAAGTTATTTTTAGTTTATAATGGTGTTGTTTCATGATAAAATAAATTTAACAATATTCAATCACAATACAAATTCAAACAACTACTATTTAAAGGAAACTTTACCGGTGGACAATTCATACAAAGCGCCAAATACTTTTACATGATTATGTTCTATGGATTCTTCTAAAATTGGTTTAGAATGCTTTAATAAATTTACGCAATGAAGTATATTGGCCTCCACTGCAAGAGGAACACTTGATTTATCCTTGGCTAATATTGCTTGCTCTTCTTTCTCCTCTTTTATATATTCTAAGATTTTACTGATATGATCATTGTGTTTTTTCCCATCATCTTCTATAAATGCTTTAATTGCACCACAATTCTCATGGCCTAGTACAATTATTAATTTACAATGCAAATGTTCCACAGCATACTCTATACTTCCCAACTCTAAATCACCAATAACATTTCCAGCAGTACGAATAGAAAAAATATCACCTAAGCCTTGATCGAAAATAATTTCTGGAGTTACACGAGAATCAGAGCAGCTTACTACTATTGCAAATGGATGTTGCTCCGACTGTATTTCCTGAACCCTTAGCATGCTCTCATCTGGATGTATAGATTTCCCATTAATAAATCTATTATTGCCATCTATTAATTTTTGCAAATGAGAATTTTGAGTAGAAGTGGGCTCTTGTGCAATTGCCAAAACTGTTACTAAAAATAACAAGTTTAATAAAAGAAAAACTTTTTTCATATTGAAATACACTTAAGTAAAGAAAGACGACTACGTATTAGTCGTTGTTAATTATTTTTGGGTGTATTTAAAATTTATTTACTAATTAATACTTGATATTAATAATTTCCAAGCATCAATAACATTATTATTATCTAAGAATTCTTTTGCAATTAAATGAATTTGATTTTCACTTAACTTACCATAAAGATGTTGCAATTCAATTATCTCTGGATCTTCTAATGTAGGTATTACTTCAACATTCCCAAGTTGTCCCAGATTATTTCCGGTTAATACTTTAGAGTTTTTTATTTTATCGGGTAAGACATCTACACCAATTCCCATCGTAGTTAATGGCTTAGCTACTTGGAATAAAGATTCTTTTGTAACACGTGAATACCAATCGCCACCTAATCTAGCAACATGATCCATCTTTAGTTGATCTATTTTTCCATCAGCATCTAGTACATCTTCTGAAATATGCATGGCAATAACTTCTGCTAAAACAAGATTCCCAGCTCCTGGCGTTTCTGCTAACGCAATTACATCACGAACAATACATTCGAATTGAACTGGTGCTTCTTTAACTCTTGGTGGGCGAATATAATCTGATTTCAATTCGGTGAATCCTGCCTTTATAAACTCATTCACACCTTTAGGATAATCTGTACTCGACAAAGAGGTTTGTTGCACCATATCATAATTCACAATATTGATGGTGCACTCTTTAATTTTTAACACATTATCTAAAGTATGCTTCGTAGTATTATCACGAACTCGACGAGCAGGAGAAAACACTAAAATTGGAGGGTTCGAACTGAATAAATTAAAGAATGAGAACGGACTTAAATTCACATTCCCCTCTTCGTCAATCGTACTCACAAAAGCAATAGGTCGGGGTGCTACAGCATATTGCAAAAACATTTGTATTTGCTGTGGACTTAGGTCTTTTATTTGCAGGGTTTTCATTATTTTTGAGTAATGAGTAATGAGTAGTGGGTAGTGAGTAATGGGTAATTTTAAAAATTATATAAATAAATAATTTCTCATTACCCATTACTCAATACTCATTACCCTTTTTTAAGTTTCAAAATAGAAAAATCTGAATTCTCTTTAATTATTGTATTACTTAATCTACCTAGTCCAGCAATTTCCATTTCAACAACATCACCGTCCTTTAACCATTGGGGTTGGTATGATTTATCATTTAACAATCCAGTACCATTAAGCTCTAAGAAGCAACCTGTACCAACTGTTCCAGAACCAATAACATCGCCTGGTAAAATATCTGCACCATAAGCACAACGTTCAATAATTTCTGCAAAGGTCCAATCCATATCGGCAACATTTCCATTAGAAACTTCCACGCCGTTTACCCAACATTTCATGTTGAGTTTATAATTATTTCCTACATGATGATCTTTAGCAGGTACCATGTATTCTGCAAGTTCATCTGGAGTAACCAACCAAGGACCAATTACTGTAGAAAAATCTTTTCCCTTCGCTGGACCAAGATTTAATAGCATCTCTTCCATTTGCAAGGTACGAGCACTCATATCATTCATTATGCAATATCCAGCAATATATTCATCCGCTTCAGCAGCACGAATATTTCTACCTTTTTTACCTATAACTGCTGCTATTTCTAATTCGAAATCTAATTTTTCGAAATGATCTGGCATGCAATGTATTTCTCCAGGACCTTGGATAGCATTGTGATTTGTAAAATAAAATATTGGATATTGGTCAAATTCTTGAATCATTTCTACTCCACGGTTTCGGCGAGCCGAAGCCACATGTTGACGAAAGGCATAACCATCTCTGCAAGAAGTTGGATGAGGAACTGGCGCCATTATTTCAAAAAATACTTCCTCTCTAGCTTCAATCGAACCATCTTTAATTCCATTGTTTACAGCATGTGCACGTTCCATTAATTCTTCTCCACCCCACAAGAATTCATTCATTGTGTTTGGGATTAATTTATCTTCAGAATGTAGGTTGAAAATATGTCCGCGAACAAATACACCTAATTTTTCTGCATCTTCGGTTTTATAGGATACTAACTTCATAGTGTTTGAATTTTCTCAAAACTAATAAATAAATGCATAACCATTTATGACCTATTCCATTTGTTTAAATAAAAATAACATCTATATTAGTCGCCCTAACACCTTATGCGAATAAAACAATCATATCTATGGCATTCTGCCGAAACTGCGTTTCTATTCTTATCTAGAATACTCAGTAAGATTGTGTTCGCACAATATTCTCTATAAAAGCTTCTTTCTCAAGTAGAAATTCTGCTTTTATTCAAAAAAATTACTAATTTTCAGTTGTTATTATTTATAAACTAATATGCCTATATACCACAAATTGGGGCAAATCCCACACAAGCGACATGTCATCTTCCGTAAACCTGATGGCAAATTATATGCAGAAGAACTCGTTTCAACAGAAGGGTTTTCCAATGTATATTCTCTGATTTATCATTGCCACCCTCCTACAATTGTAAAAGAGCTTGGCGAACCATATTCAGTAGAACCTAAAATTGCTCGCGAAAAACATCTGAAAAGCACTAGTTTAAAAGGCTTTCAGATTAAACCAGAAGATGATTATTTGAAATCACGTAAGCCAGTACTTGTGAATTCAGATTTACATATTTCTTTGGCTGCACCAAGAAAATCAATGACTGATTATTTCTTTAAGAATTCTCAGGCAGATGAAATGATTTTTGTGCACGTAGGTTCTGGAACTTTAAAAACAGGTTATGGTAAAATAAAATTCGAATACGGTGATTACCTTGTTATTCCTAGAGGAACCATCTATCAAATGGAATTTAATGATGAAAACAATAGACTTTTCATCGTTGAATCTTTCACTCCAATTACCTCTCCTAAACGTTATCGTAATAACGTAGGTCAATTACTAGAGCACTCCCCATTCTGTGAGCGTGATATGAAATTACCTCAAGATCTAGAATGTATTGATGAAACAGGTGATTTTAAAGTATTAATTAAAAAACAAGGATTGATTTATCCATATACCTACGGTACTCATCCATTCGATTTTGTTGGATGGGATGGATTCCATTACCCTTGGGCAATATCAATTCACGATTTCGAACCTATTACAGGACGAGTACATCAACCACCTCCAGTACACCAAATGTTCGAAGCACATAACTTCGTTGTATGTTCATTCGTACCTCGTAAATACGACTATCACCCAGATGCAATACCTGCTCCGTATAACCATAGTAATGTGGATTCTGACGAAGTATTGTACTATGTTGATGGTGATTTTATGAGTAGAAAAAGCGTTGAAAAAGGACAAATCACACTTCACCCTGGAGGTATTCCACATGGACCACATCCAGGTACTGTTGAACGATCTATTGGTAAAGAACGTACAGAAGAATTAGCTGTTATGGTTGATCCATTCCGTCCACTTATGCTTACCGAAGATGCAGTAGGCATTGAAGATCCGAGTTATTACATTAGTTGGTTGGAAGACCATAGTTAATGTGCTAATGCGGCAATGTGCTAATAAATAAAATAATACATAATACATAATACATAATACATAATACATAATACATAATACATAATACATAATACATAATAGAATGGAGACAATAGATAAAGCAAACAAACTTGCAGAATTACATAAAGACCATAATCCTGCAGAAGACTTTTTACCATTACTAGGTACAGACTACATCGAGTTTTATGTAGGTAACGCTAAACAAGCATCATACTTTTATAGATCAGCATTTGGTTTCGAACTAGTAGCATACGCTGGGCCTGAGACAGGTGTTCGAGGAAAAGCATCATATGTTTTACAACAAGGAAAAATTCGTTTAGTATTAACGACTTCTTTCGAGCCTAATTCGGAAATATCTGAGCACGTGAAAGTACATGGTGATGGTGTTAAAGTATTAGCTCTTTGGGTTGATGATTTGGAATATTCGTATGATCAAGTTATTAAACGCGGTGCAGTATCATTATCCCCACCACAAACGTTAACAGACGAATTTGGTGAGGTTAAGATAGCCACCATTAAAACTTATGGCGACACGGTACATACTTTCGTAGAACGCAAAAACTACAAGGGTGCATTTATGCCGGGTTTCAAGGCAACTCCCAAAGATCAAATCGCAAAATCACTTGGATTTACTTATGTAGACCATTGTGTAGGAAATGTAAACTGGGGTGAAATGAACACTTGGGTAAAATTCTATGAAGAGGTAATGGGATTCAAATTAATTATCACTTTTGATGATACCGATATCTCTACAGAATACTCTTCATTAATGTCGAAAGTGGTTTCTAACGGAACAGGTTATGTTAAGTTCCCAATTAACGAACCAGCAAATGGCAAGAAAAAGTCGCAAATTGAAGAATATGTAGAGTTCTACCAAGGTGCAGGTGTACAACACATTGCTATTGCAACTGACAATATTCTTGAAACAGTTGCTGAAATGCGTCGTAGAGGTGTCGAATTTCTTTACGTTCCTGAAACTTATTATGAAGATTTATACGAGCGTGTAGGTAAAATAGACGAAAGTGTTGAAGAATTGAAGAAACTAAACATCCTTGTAGACAGAGATCCTGAAGGATATTTATTGCAAATATTTACAAAGCCTGTGGAAGACAGACCTACCGTATTCTATGAAATTATTCAACGTAGAGGTGCTACTTCATTCGGTAAAGGTAACTTCAAAGCACTTTTTGAGTCGATTGAACGCGAACAAGAAGTAAGAGGTAATTTATAATACATACTTATGTTTAGTATAAAGAGCATGGGCTAATCACTCATGCTCTTTTTGCTTTATTTTTTTTTGTTACTTTTGAATTCTAATATTATCGAATGAAAAGAATCGCAATATTTGCATCAGGCTCGGGATCTAATGCCCAAAGAATCATGGAACACTTCAAACGCAACAAAGAAATGGAAGTGGCTTTGGTTCTTTGTAATAAACCAGATGCTTATGTTTTGCAACGTGCCGACAACTTTGAAGTGCCTACTCATGTGTTTACTAAAGATGAGATGTTGCATACCAATTCAATCGATAACCTATTGAAAAACTTAGAGATAGACATTATTGTATTAGCTGGCTTCATGTGGCTTTTACCTGATCGTTTCATCCAAAATTATCCTAAACGCATCATCAATATACACCCTGCACTACTCCCAAAATTTGGTGGTGAGGGAATGTTTGGCAAGAAAGTACATACCGCTGTTCTTCAATCTAAAGAAATTGAAACGGGTATTACGATACATTATGTTAATGAACATTTTGATGAAGGTGAAATTATTTACCAATCGAAATGCGCTATCGAAAAAACTGATGACGCTGAAAAATTGGCTTACAAAGTTCACCAACTCGAACATATCCATTACCCGAAAATCATCGAAGATTTGTTGAAAAAACTAGACAAAAAAGTTTACCCCGGAAATCATTAATTTTTCATAAACTTGCGCATCCAATTTATTTCTTCATGAGCGCAACAGTAAAGGTTAAAAACGCCTTAATATCAGTCTATTACAAAGACAACCTAGAACCTATCATTCATTTACTTCACAAACACGGTGTAAATATTTACTCAACAGGTGGCACAGAAACCTTTATTAAAAATTTAGGAGTACCTGTAATTCCAGTGGAGGACCTTACTTCCTACCCTTCAATTTTAGGTGGTCGTGTAAAAACCTTACACCCAAAAGTATTCGGAGGAATTTTATCAAGAAGAGAATTAGACTCTGATAAAGCACAATTAGAACAATACGAGATTCCAGAAATCGACCTTGTCATTGTTGATTTATACCCATTCGAGGAAACACTAGCTTCAGGAGCTTCTGAACAAGACATCATCGAAAAGATTGACATAGGTGGTATTTCACTAATTCGAGCTGCAGCTAAAAACCATAAAGATGTAATCATCGTTTCATCTAAAAACGATTACACTTATTTATTAGAAGTACTTGAGAATAACCAAGGCTCTTCTACATTAACCGAACGCAAGGAGTTTGCTAAACGTGCATTTAACACTAGCTCACACTACGATACAGCGATATTCAATTACTTTAATAGAGAAAATCCATTAGAAGTTTTCAAGCAAAGCGTGCAAGATTCACAAGTTCTTCGTTACGGGGAAAACCCTCATCAACGTGGAGTTTTCTTTGGTAATCTAGAAGCCATGTTTGATAAATTAAACGGTAAGGAATTATCGTACAATAACCTTGTAGATGTTGATGCAGCAGTAGAACTTATTAAAGAATTTACTGAACCAACATTTGCCATTTTAAAACATACTAATGCATGTGGATTAGCAACTAGAAGTAGCTTAAAACAAGCTTGGATTGATGCCTTAGCTGGCGATCCTGTTTCTGCATTTGGAGGTGTAATCATTACGAATAGAGTAATTGACGTAGATACAGCAAAAGAAATACACTCGTTATTCTGTGAAGTACTTATTGCTCCAGGATTCGACGCTGATGCAGTTTCCTTATTATCGGAAAAGAAAAATAGAATATTATTAGTTCAAAAGAACGTTGAATTACCTAAGAAACTATTTAAAACTTTGTTGAATGGAGTTATTGAGCAAGATAAAGACCTTTCAATGGAAGGTGTAGCTGATATGCGCACCGTAACCACAAACACACCAACCGAACAAGAATTAAACGACCTAGCTTTTGCGAATAAGCTAGTGAAACATACTAAGTCAAATACAATCATCCTTGCAAAAAACAATCAGTTATTAGCAAGTGGTGTTGGTCAAACTTCTCGTGTTGATGCCTTAAAGCAAGCTATCATCAAAGCTGAAGCATTTGGTTTCGATTTAAAAGGTGCTGTAATGGCGTCTGATGCCTTCTTCCCTTTCCCTGATTGTGTAGAGATTGCAGGAAATGCAGGTATTACAGCCGTAGTTCAACCTGGTGGGTCAATTAAGGACCAAGATTCTATTAACTATTGTAATGCTCACGAGATTGCGATGGTCATGACTGGAATTAGGCACTTTAAACATTAGTATTGATTTTTATGGATTATTATTCATAAATTGACAATCATTTTATCAAAAAACAGTAGAAATAAAAAGAAGAAATGGGCTTATTTAATTTTTTCACGCAAGAAATTGCAATTGACTTAGGAACAGCGAATACGCTAATTATACATAATGACAAAGTTGTTGTCGATGAACCATCGATTGTAGCAATCGATCGCAAAACAAGTAAAGTTATTGCGGTGGGTAAACAAGCCATGCAAATGGACGGTAAAGCTCATGATGGTATCAAAACTATTCGTCCATTGAAAGATGGTGTAATTGCAGATTTCGATGCTGCAGAACACATGATTCGTGGTATGATTAAAATGATCAACCCAGGACGTGGTTGGTTCTTACCTTCATTACGTATGGTTATTTGTATCCCTTCAGGTATTACCGAAGTGGAAAAACGTGCTGTACGTGACTCTGCAGAAATTGCAGGTGCAAAAGAAGTGTATATGATTCACGAGCCTATGGCAGCAGCAATCGGTATTGGTATCGATGTGGAAGAGCCTATGGGAAATATGATTATTGATATCGGTGGTGGTACTACAGAAATTGCTGTCATTGCCCTATCTGGTATCGTGTGTGATCAATCAATCCGTGTTGCGGGTGATAACTTCGATAGCGATATTGTTCAATACATGCGTAGAGAGCACAATATTTTAATTGGTGACCGTACCGCAGAAAAAATAAAGATTGAAGTTGGTGCTGCATTAACTGAACTAGACGAACCACCAGCAGATTTTGCGGTTCAAGGAAGAGATTTAATGACTGGTGTGCCGAAACAAATTAAAGTTTCTTATACTGAAATTGCTCATTGTTTAGATAAATCTATTTCTAAAATTGAGGAAGCAATTTTAAAAGCATTAGAGATTACACCTCCAGAATTATCTGCAGATATCTACCAAACTGGAATTTATTTAACAGGTGGCGGTGCATTATTACGTGGCCTAGATAAACGTATATCTAGCAAAACTAAATTGCCAGTACACATTGCTGAAGATCCTTTACGTGCGGTAGTTAGAGGTACAGGCATTGCACTTAAAAACATTGGTAACTTCAAGTTCTTAATGACCTAATTGTTGAAAGTAAATTAATCAATGCGTAACCTTTGGCTTTTCTTTCTTCGATACTATGCTTTCTTCTTATTTTTAATATTAGAAGCATTTGCTATTGTATTGATGATTAATAATAATAGCTATCACAGTGCTTCGTATTTTAATTCTGCTAACAATGTAAGTGCAGATGTTTACTCATACGTATCCAATGCAAAGTCTTTTGTGAACCTTCAAACCGTTAACGATAGTTTATCTAAAGAGAATGCTCGTTTATTAAATCTATTACTTTCATCACCATACTCTAATGGTGTAAAAAAAATTACGAAAGGCGATTCTACAACATCAAGACGATACTCTTATATTGAAGCAAAAGTGATGAACAACTCTGTTCATAATCGAAATAATTATTTAACACTTGATCGTGGTTCACTACAAGGTGTGAGACCTAAGATGGGAGTTATATGTGGTAATGGAATTGTTGGTACAGTAAAAGATGTAAATGAACATTTTTGTACCGTAATTTCTTTCTTGCATAAAGATTCTCGAATATCGGCTAGACTTTCAGCAACGAAAGACTTTGGCTCATTAGTTTGGGATGGTGAGAATCCAAGATTTGCCTCATTAAAAGATATTCCTACACACGTTAAAGTTAAACTAGGAGATTCGGTAACCACTACAGGATACTCACAAAAATTCCCGGAAAATATTTTTGTTGGACGTGTTGTTAAGTGTGAATTAAAAAGTGGTGATAATTTCTATAATATAGAAGTAGCCTTATCTACACACTTCTCTACTTTACGATATGTGTATATTGTTGAAGATAATTTTGCTAAAGAATTAGCAGATTTAGAAAGCAAGGAGGTTGGTAATGATTAAAGTCTATTTAAGTAATCTGTTCCGTTTTTTCTTCCTCATCTTACTACAAGTAATTATCTTAAACAATATCGGATTGTATAATATGGTTAATCCATATTTATATGTAATGTTCATCTTATTATTACCCTTAGAAACTCCATTGTATTTACTACTCGGGCTTTCTTTTGCAATGGGTCTTTCAATTGATATTTTTTCGAACACAGGTGGAATGCATGCAGCAGCTTGTACCCTTATGGCTTTCGTTCGCCCCTTGGTTTTATTGATTATCACCCCTCGCGGTGGTTACGAACACCAACCAGTACCGAACCTTAGAAACATGGGTATCCAGTGGTTCTTGACGTACTCTGTTATTTTAGTTCTAGTACATCATCTATTATTATTTCAATTAGAAATATTCAGAATAGATGAGTTTCTCATTACCTTTACTAGGTCAATACTAAGTAGCGTTTTTACCTTAGTACTGATTTTTATCGCGCAATATTTAACCGGTAGTTCGAAGAAAAGAATATGAACATCTTTTTCGAAAGGAAATTCGTCATTCAAGGCTTGGTGGTTTTCATCGCCTTTATTCTACTATCGCGATTGTTTTATATACAGGTAATTGATGATAGTTACTTCTTATCTGCCAACAACAATGTACTTCGCAAAATCAATATCTATCCAGCTCGAGGCATTATATACGATCGCAACGGACATATATTAGTTCAAAACGAACCGGTATATGACTTAATGGTTATTCCAAAGCAAACAAAAGATATTGATACGCTCAACTTTTGTAATCTCATTGGAATTTCCAAATCAGAATTTCTTGAGAAAATAAAAAAGGCAAGAAAATACTCTCCTTTCAAAGCTTCTATTTTCGAGAAACAATTGTCGGCAAGAGTATATGCCTCATTTCAAGAGCAACTATACGAATTCCCTGGATTCTATGTGCAAAATCGTACAGTAAGAAAATATCCAGATTCTGCAGCAGCACATGTTTTAGGATACATTGGCGAGGTTAATGACCGTATCATTGCTAGCACAAATAACTATTATCAAAAAGGCGATTATATCGGTATCAGCGGTATCGAAAAATCATATGAAAATATTTTAAGAGGACAACGTGGCACCAAAGTAATTATGGTGGACGTGTTGAACAGAGACCAAGGTTCCTATGAGAATGGTGCATACGATACTGTAGCAATTGCAGGTGAGAAATTAGTTTCGTCGATTGATTTTGAAATGCAAAAATTAGGCGAAGCATTAATGAGAAACAAAAAAGGTAGTATCGTTGCTATTGAACCGAGTACCGGCGAAATCCTTTGTTTTATTAGTAGTCCGGGGTACGACCCGAATTTACTAGTAGGTAGAGAACGTGGAAATAATTACATAAAACTTTTAAGAGATACACAAAAACCATTATTTGTTAGACCATTAATGGCTCAATATCCACCAGGTTCAATTTTCAAAGCGGTAGAAGCATTAGTAGCTCAACAAGAAAACCTAATATTCCCTGAAACTAGATTCCCTTGTGGTGGAGGTTATTCTATTGGTAGTCGTACCGTAAAATGTATGCACAACCACTCCCCATTAAATCTTCAAGAATCCATAGCACAATCATGTAACAGTTATTATTGCTGGACATTCAAGAAACTTATTGACCAAGGTAATTACGGTAGTGCAGAGAAAAACTTTTTAAAATGGAGAGAGTACGTAAATAAATTCGGTATCGGTAAAAAAACCGGAATCGATCTACCAAACGAATTAAATGGATTACTTCCAACTGTAGCCTTCTACGATAAATATTATGGCTCTGGGCATTGGAAGTCTTCGACTATTATCTCATTAGCCATTGGACAAGGAGAATTAGGCGTAACACCTTTACAAATGGCCAATGTTACTGCTGCCATAGCTAACAAAGGATGGTATTATAATCCACACCTAATTAAAGCGATTGGAAATAACAACACGCAGAAAAAAGAGTTTACCACAAAGAATTATGTTGGCATCGACTCTGCATATTTCAATATTGTTATTAGTGGAATGCAGGATGTTGTTGAACGTGGAACTGCTACTTATGCAAAAATAGAAGGCATAACGATGTGTGGCAAAACTGGTACTGCTCAAAACCCTCAAGGGAAAGACCACTCGGTGTTCTTTGCGTTTGCACCTAGAGATAACCCTAAAATTGCAATCGCGGTAGTTGTTGAAAACGCTGGCTTTGGTTCTATTTGGGCCGCTCCTATTGCAAGTTTATTAGTAGAAAAGTATTTAAGAGATAGCATTAGCAGACCTCAATATTATGTTGATCGTTTGTTAAATGCAGATTTTATTCATGCTCCAGTTTTGAGCGCAGAGGATAAAAAGAAAGCTGAAGAAAAGAAGAAAATTAATTAATTAAAATTGTGTCCGTCGAAGCGTCCTCGCTTCGACATAAATCAAATAAAAATTGAAGCGAGGACGCTTCGATGAACAATAAAAAAATGAGTGAATTAAGGCAAAATAAATTTTGGAAAAATATCGACACACCAACGATAGTGCTATACCTCGTGTTAGTACTCATAGGGTGGTTGAGTATTTATTCTGCCGTTTATGATGAAAGCCACAAATCCATTTTTGATATCGAAAGAAATTATGGAAAGCAATTAATCTGGATTCTTTCTGCCTTTTTTATAGCCTTCATGATTATCACCATTGAATCGAAATTTTTCTCAGTTTTTTCTTATGGTATATATGCAGGCACACTCGTCTTACTTGTCGCTGTGCTCTTCTTTGGTAAATATGTAAATGGATCACGATCTTGGTTTGAAATAGGCTCCTTTAGGCTCCAACCTGCTGAATTTGCTAAGTTTGCCACTGCATTAGTTATTGCAAAATACATAAGCACAACTAACAAAAAGCTCAAGGACATGCGGACTATTTCTGTCAGCTTAGGAATTCTATTCCTGCCGATGGCATTAATTTTATTGCAAGGTGATGTGGGCTCTGCCGTTTCTTATGTTGCCTTTATCTTTGTATTATATAGAGAAGGTCTTTCTGGATTTGTATTGGTTTTTGGTGTATTGTTAGCTTTGATTTTTATTCTAGCCCTACTCTTCCCGCCAACGAATATTTATATTGGAATAACAATCGCTTCTACGTTAGCTTACCTCTATTTCCGTAAAAAGAAATATGCATTTACCATTATTGTTATTGCAACTGTAATGTCTATATCTATGGTTGCTGGATTCGATTACACTTTTAACCATGTACTAAAATCACATCATAGAGATCGTTTAAATAATTTAGTGGGTAAAGAAATTGACTTAAAAGGAGCAGGCTATAATGTGAACCAAAGTAAAATTGCCATAGGCTCTGGAGGCCTTGTAGGTAAAGGATATTTGAACGGAACACAAACTAAATATGATTTCGTGCCTGAGCAAAGTACCGACTTTATTTTCTGTACAGTAGGCGAAGAATTTGGATTCGCTGGAAGTCTTGCACTCATTGGATTGTTTACCGCTCTTCTACTTCGAATTATCTTTTTAGCAGAAAGGCAACGATCTGCCTTTAGTAGAATTTATGCATATGGTGTAGCGAGTATTTTGTTTATGCACCTTACCATTAACATCGGAATGACGATTGGGTTAGTGCCTGTTATTGGTATCCCATTACCTTTCGTAAGTTATGGTGGTAGCTCATTGTGGAGTTTTACTATTCTCTTGTTTATCTTAATTAAACTGGATTCTAATAGACAGAATATTATTAGATAATATGCTGGTATGCTGGTATGCTGATGTGCTGATGTGCTGATGAAAAATTTAAATCCCATTAGCATACCAGCATATTAGCACATTAGCATATTAATTTAGCATACTATATTAACGATTCTCCCTTTCACGAAAATAAACTTCTTCAATTCCTTACCCTCTAATTGCTTTATCACATCAGCGTTTGCAAGCACTAGGGCTTTTGCATCGGTTTCGGAAATATCTACCGGCATAGAAATGTTTGTACGAGTTTTTCCGTTAAATGATATTGGATACGAGAACTCACTCTCCACCATATACTCTTCTTTAAATATTGGATAAGTAGCAAAGGTTATCGATTCTTTTTCTCCCAATAATTTCCAGCATTCTTCTGTAATGTGTGGTGCATAAGGAGAAAGTGTAATTGTTAATTCGCGAAGAATTTCTCTCTTATTACATTTTAAATCCATTAACTCATTCACACAAATCATGAAACTACTTACTGATGTATTGAACGAAAATTTCTCAACATCATCCTGTACTTTTTTAATGATTTTATGTAATGATTTATATTCCTCTTTCGTAGGGGTTTCATCACTCACTACAAAATCAAAATTATCATTGTGGAATAACTTCCAATACTTACGTAAGAACTTAAACACTCCCTCAATACCATTGGTATTCCAAGGTTTGCTCTGTTCTAATGGACCAAGGAACATCTCGTACATACGAAGTGTATCGGCACCATAACGTTCAATAATATCATCAGGGTTAACTACATTGTATTTCGACTTCGACATTTTTTCGACTTCGAATCCACAAAGGTATTTACCATCACTTAAAACAAACTCTGCATCATGATATTCAGGTAATGAAACTTTAAATTTTTCAATATCTAAAATATCATTCGAAACAATATTTACATCAACATGCAATGCAGTGGTTTGGTATTCCTTTCTTAAATCAAAAGACACAAATTTATTTGTTCCATTAATTCGATAAACAAAACTAGACCTACCCTGTATCATCCCTTGGTTAATCAACTTTTGAAAAGGCTCTTCGAAATTTAAGTAACCTTTATCTTTCAAAAATTTATTCCAGAAACGCGAGTACAATAAATGTCCTGTAGCATGTTCAGCACCACCAATGTATAAATCTACTTGGTTCCAATAATCCAATGCTTCTCTACTCGCGAATTCATTGGAATTTAAAGGATCCATGTACCTTAAGAAATACCATGATGAACCTGCCCAACCTGGCATGGTGGTTAACTCATACTCGTATTGGTTTTCATATTTCCAATCGGTAGCACGAGCCAAAGGTGGTTCGCCAGATTCCGTTGGTAAAAATTTGTCAACAGGAGGTAGTTCTAATGGTAACTTATCAGAATCCACTAAATACGGCATTCCGTTTTTATAATATACTGGAATAGGTTCACCCCAATAACGTTGGCGACCAAAAACAGCATCGCGTAAACGATAATTTATTTTTCCTTTTCCTAAATTTCCTTTCTCAATTTCTTCGATACATTTCTGCATCGCTTCTTTTACATCCAATCCATTTAAGAAATCTGAGTTAATCAATTTCCCTTCTTTCGCATCGTATGCTTCAACACTGATGTCTCCACCTTCCACTACTTGTGTAATCGGCAAGTTGAAATGTTTTGCAAATGCATAATCTCTGGTATCATGAGCAGGTACGGCCATTACAGCACCTGTGCCATAACTCGCCAATACATAATCGCCAATCCAAACTG
Organism: Sphingobacteriales bacterium; assembly: GCA_044337515.1. GTDB lineage: Bacteria > Bacteroidota > Bacteroidia > Sphingobacteriales > Sphingobacteriaceae > CAJBVG01. Next base: position 47,959 of record JBIINK010000004.1, read on the forward strand.
GAATATCAACACCACTAAAAGGATGCTTCACATAACCTCCAGTAAACTGACCAGTAATGGTTTTTACATCACTCATGCGATCGCGTTCCGATTTTACAGCAGACGCTTTCTTATAGGCTTCAATCGCCTCTTTATATTCAGCAGTTGTGAATTGGTCTACCAATTCATGTTCTGGCGCAAGTACTAAAAAGGAAACACCAAATACGGTATCAGGGCGAGTAGTAAATACTTCGATTACATTTGCCTCACCCCTGCCCCTCTCCAAAGGAGAGGGGTTAGAGTTACCATAATTTTCAGATTCATCAATATCACTTAAAATATTTAAGCCTAATTCTGATGACCTTGATTCTAACTTTGATTTTACCTCATTAATGACTTTTGAAATATTATTTTCGATTTCGTCATTCGAAAATCTTATAACATCAAAGCCTAGCTCATTCAACACGAAAGTTCTCATCTCGTCGTATTGCTTTTGCTCAAATTCATTATGAATTCCACCATCTACTTCGATAATAATTTTATATGAAATACAAATAAAATCTGCAATAAACTTTCCAATTGGATGTTGCCTTCTGATTTTAAAACCAATTTTATTATTTCTGATTTCTTCCCATAATAATAATTCAGCTTTAGTTTGGTTTGTTCTATTACTTCGAGCAAAATCTTTCAACTTATCCCATATACTCAAATCACCCAATAGGTATCCAGGTTTATTAGTATAACCTAGAATAGGTTCATTTAAGTCCCTCTCCTTTGGAGAGGGTTCACCTACAGAATCTTTGAAGTCCCTCTCCTTTGGAGAGGGTTCACCTACAGAATCTTTGAAATCCCTCTCCTTTGGAGAGGGTTCACCTACAGAATCTTTGAAGTCCCTCTCCTTTGGAGAGGGATTTAGGGTGAGGCCAAACTTCAATGAACTCCCCTTACTCTTACCAATCCAATTGCGTTGCATTTCTTTAACAGCATCTGGCCAATCAACCGAATCTAATCCATTAATTAAACGATCAGCAAAGGCAGTAATTCTCATCGACCATTGGCGCATTAATTTTTGCTCAACTGGATAACCTCCTCGTTCCGAATACCCATCTTTCACTTCATCGTTGGCTAAAACTGTTCCTAATGCAGGGCACCAATTCACCCAACTATCCGCTAAATAAGCAAGTCGGTAATTCAATAAAATATTTTGTTGCTTCTCTTCCGAGAACGAATTCCATTCATCGGCAGTAAAAATATCTTGCTCGTGCTGTACTGCATTTACATTCGCATTTCCCTCTTTTGAGAATTTACTAACCAATAAATTGATATCTTCTGCTTTATCGGATTCATTATTATACCAAGAGTTAAATAATTCACCGAAAATCCATTGTGTCCAACGATAATAAGCTGGATCACTTGTCTTCACCTCTCTATCCCAATCAAACGAAAACCCAACTCTATCTAATTGCTCACGGTAGCGAGCAACGTTTTGAGCAGTAGTAACTGCCGGATGCTGCCCCGTTTGAATAGCATATTGCTCCGCTGGTAAGCCAAACGAATCATATCCCATTGGATGTAAAACATTATATCCTTTGAGTCTTTTATAGCGAGAAAAAATGTCTGTTGCAATATATCCTAGCGGATGTCCCACATGTAAACCCGCCCCAGAAGGGTACGGAAACATGTCCAAAACATAAAACTTTGGCTTATTCGACTTGTTTTCAGTCTTAAAAACCTTGTTTTCAGCCCAATAACGCTGCCAATCCTGTTCGATCTTTCTAAATTGATAATCCATACGATTTAATTGACTGCGAATTTATTAAATTTTTTATCTTCGCACGTTAGCGAATTGATATGAGTAAGAATTCTGAACAAGCATCTAAAAAGGGAATTAAAACATTTTACATCTCTACTATCTTCAGCATCTCCTTGGTTTTGTTGATGGTTGGGCTGTTGGGCTTAATTGTTTTGCACGCTAAAAACCTCAGTAATTTTGTCAAAGAAAATATTGTGCTTAACATAATTCTAGACGAACAAGCAAAAGATGCAGATATTTTCAAGCTCCAAAAGGAAATTGAAAAGAATCCTGCCATAAAAGATACCGAGTACATCAGTAAAGAATTAGCAGCTAGAAACCTTTCTAAAGACCTTGGTGAAGACTTTATCAAGTTTTTGGGTTACAACCCGCTTACCGCTTCTATTGATGTTTATTTGAAAGCAGAATTTGCTACTAATGATGAGATTCAAAAATTTACTCGTCGACTAAAAAGTAAAGATTTTGTAAAAGAAGTAGTTTATCAAGAATCACTTGTTGATTTAGTAAACCAAAACTTGAGATCCATTACGATAATCATTGTAGTATTTGGAGCCACCTTATTACTCATCGCCGTGGCCCTAATAAACAATACCATTCGACTAGCCATGTATTCACAACGATTCATCATTCGTAGTATGCAATTGGTTGGCGCTACTCGTGGTTTTATTCGTAAACCATTTGTATTAACAGGAATTTTACACGGATTATTAGGCGCATTAATCTCTATCTCCATATTAATTGGAGCCTTATTCTTAGCCAGAAACGAAGTTCCAGACCTTATCATCCTTGAAGATTACACAGAGTTTGCTATCTTGTTCTTCGGAATAATTTCAATGGGTATATTAATTTCATTCTTCAGCACGTTCTTTGCAGTGAACAAATACCTTAATCAAAATATTGACGATTTATATAAAAAATAAAATGAGCAAAAAAGAAACAAAAAAAGCAGAAAACACAACTCCTAAAAATATTGATTTCGTTTTCTCAAAAGATAATTACATGTGGTTATTCATCGGAATTGGCCTTGTAATATTAGGGTTTGTTTTAATGTCGGGAACTGAAGACATTTTAGATTTCCGTAAAATCACCTTAGCTCCTATCGTAGTTCTTGGTGGATTTGCAACAGTTACCTACGCTATTCTTAAGAAGCCTAGAGACTAAACATGACTATTTTTCAAGCAATCATTATTGCCATCGTAGAAGGTTTAACAGAATTCCTTCCGGTTTCTTCTACGGGTCACATGATCATTACTACATCGATCATGGGCATTAGTGCTGATAAATTCACAAAACTTTTTACCATTGCAATTCAATTCGGAACCATCTTATCCGTACTCGTATTGTATTGGAGAAAGTTTTTACAAAGCATCAACTTTTATATTAAACTTATTGTAGGTTTTATTCCAGCTGCCATTTTTGGAGTACTACTTTCCGATTGGATTGATTCATTATTAGAAAATGTAATCATGGTTGCGGTGATGTTGATAGCTGGTGGTATCGTATTTATTTTAATTGATAAATGGCTTAGCCGTTCGGAAGATAAAATAGATGAAGAACTAAGCTTTGTCAAAGTATTTAAAATTGGATTGTTTCAATGTATCGCAATGATCCCTGGAGTATCACGTTCAGCAGCGACAATTATCGGTGGTGTAACTCAAGGCTTAAGCAAAAGACAAGCTGCAGAGTTTTCTTTTTTCTTAGCCGTGCCAACCATGTTTGCCGCAACTTGTAAAAAAATGCTCGATTATCATAAAGTGGGAACACCACTAAATTCAACAGAATGGGGTTTATTAGGAATTGGGAATTTAGTAGGTTTTATTGTTGCCATCATTGCCATAAAATCATTTATCAATTACATCACTAAAAACGGATTCAAAGTATTTGGTTACTATAGAATCATTGTTGGTGCTGCCATCTTAATTCTTTACTTTTTAGGTATAGAATTATCAGTTATTTAAAAATGTCAACTTTCGATTTTCAAAACGGTGAGCTTCTACTCGTGGATAAGCCATTAACATGGACTTCTTTTGATGTGGTTGGGAAAATCAGAAACTCCACTCGTATCAAGAAAATTAAAGTTGGTCACGCAGGGACCTTAGATCCTTTAGCTACCGGACTCCTTATCGTTTGTACCGGAAAACTCACTAAAAAAGTAGATGAGTTTTTAGCTGAAGAAAAAGAATATACCGGTACCATAACACTCGGCGCTACCACTCCTTCGTACGATTTAGAAACGGAAGTAAACAATCATTTCCAGACAGAACATATCACCACAGAACTTATTGCAAATGCTGCAGAAAGTTTTTTAGGAGAAATTGAACAAGTATCACCAGCCTATTCTGCTTTACGAATTGATGGCGAACGTGCTTATCATAAAGCACGTAGAGGTGAAGAGGTAAAAATGAAATCAAGAAAAGTAACCATTGTAACTTTTGAAATTACCAATATTGAAATGCCCGTTATCTCATTTCGTATTGTATGTAGCAAAGGAACTTATATTCGTTCTATAGCGCATGATTTTGGAAAGAAATTGGAATCTGGCGGTTACCTCTCATCACTTAGAAGAACACGCAGTGGTGGCTTTAAAATTGAGGATGCATGGGACTTGGATACGCTTATTGCCAAAATAAAAGAAGAAAGAATACAAGCTGAACTTTCTGCAAACAAATTGGAATCTTAATTGATTATTGAATAGTGAAAGTATATAGAGATATATCATCGTTTGAAAACAAAGGCAATGCTGTTGTTACAACTGGCACCTTTGATGGTGTTCATATCGGACATAAGCGAATTATCGCAAGATTGAAAGAAGTTGCCCAGCAAATAAATGGAGAATCGGTAATCATCACCTTTTTCCCGCACCCTCGTTTAGTGCTTTTTCCGGAAGACAACGATTTAAAACTCATTAATACACTCGAAGAAAAAATAGAACTACTTGAAAAAGCAGGCATTGATCACCTCCTCATTATCCCTTTTACCAAAGAGTTTTCTCGATTGAGTTCTTTAGAATTTATACAGCAAATATTAGTCGATAAAATCGGGACCAAAAAATTAGTCATAGGTTACGATCATCATTTTGGTAAAAACCGTGAAGGTACGTTTGAACATCTCAAGCATTATGCACCTGAGTATGGATTTGAAGTGGAAGAAATTCCAGAACAAGACATTAATGATGTAGCCGTAAGTTCTACTAAAATTAGAAATGCAATACTAGAAGGAGATTTCCGTATTGCAAATAGTTACCTCGGACATGCATTTACGCTTCGTGGTACAGTTACTCGTGGAGACCAAATTGGAAGAACAATTGGTTACCCTACTGCTAACATTAATGTTCCCGAAACCTATAAATTAATCCCAGGCGAAGGGATATACGCTGTTGCTTTAAACGTAAACAACCACCCCTACAAAGGAATGCTGTACATCGGCAATCGCCCAACGGTAAATGGTTTGAACAAAGTTATTGAAGTGAATATTTTTGATTTTAATGCCGACATCTACGATGAAACCATTGAAATTACATTTCATCAATACATCCGTGGCGATAAAAAACTGAATGGTTTAGAAGAATTAAAAGCAGCGCTAGCTGCCGATGAAATTGCTTGTAGGGCTTTTTTCTCGTAACTCGTAGTTCGTAACTCGATTTATTATTTCATTTAAACAACTTAGAATTTAGAATTTAGAACTTAGAATTTAGAACTTATTTCTAACTAAGTTCAAAATTCTCCGTCTTCGGAAAATCTACAAATGCAGTTAGTAATACCTGAGGAATGTCTCGAGCTAATTTTCGCTCCACTACATCTAACCACGATCCGTCGACAGTAATTGTTGCCATTAACTTTCCAGCTTCATTCACGAAGCGATGCTCAAACGACCATTTACTAGCGTCGGCTTTCATTTTAGAAAGATATACTTCTAAGGTAATTTGGTCTCCTAGTTTTATTTCTCTTCTGAAAATAGCCTCTTCCCTAAAAATAACTGGACCCATTTTCAACTCCTGAAATTTAGCCATTGTTAATCCTAAACTACCCAAAATTTCGATTCGTTGCTGCGCACAAAAATCATAAAACACACTATGTCTTAAATGAAAGTTCGGGTCTAAATCGGCCCAACGAATGGAGATGGTTTTTTTGTTCATTCTTTTGAGTATTGAGTAGTGGGTATTGAGTAGTGAGTAATGAGCTTTTTTATTTACTCATTACCCACTACTCATTACCCAATACTCTATTTAAATTTTGAAGCTAAATACTTCGCCGTATACGACTTCTTATCCTTTGCCAGTGCTTCCGGAGTGCCTTCAAATACAAGCGTTCCACCCTTATCTCCACCTTCCGGACCAATATCAATAACCCAATCGGCACATTTTATAACATCCATGTTATGTTCAATAACAATGATGGAGTTACCTTGTTCTATTAATGCTTCGAATGATTTTAATAATTTCTTTATATCATGAAAATGTAATCCTGTAGTAGGCTCATCGAATACAAACAGTGTATGATGTGATGCATTTCCTTTCACTAAAAACGATGCTAATTTTATACGTTGCGCTTCCCCACCAGATAAGGTATTGGATGATTGTCCTAAATGGACATATCCCAAACCTACATCGGCCAATGGTTGTATTCTTGTAATGATTTTTTTCTCGTCCACAAAGAATTCTAAGGCCTCATCAATGGTTAAGTCCAAAATATCAGCAATGTTTTTTCCTTTATACTGCACGTCTAACACTTCTTGTTTAAATCGACGTCCATTACAACTTTCGCATGGCAAAAAGATATCTGCCATAAATTGCATTTCTACTTTTACTTCCCCTTCACCTTGGCAAACATCACAACGCCCGCCATCTACGTTAAACGAGAAATGAGAAGGCTTTAATCCTTGGGCTTTCGATGCGCTTTGAACTGAAAATAGATTTCTGATTTCATCATACGCTTTTACATACGTCACAGGATTAGATCTTGATGATTTACCAATCGGATTTTGATCCACCATCTCCACTTGATGAATGGTTTTCATATCCCCTTCTAATCCATCGAATGCTCCAGTTTGTTCACCGGTATAATTACCCAACAATTTTTGCAAGGCAGGTATTAATATTCTTTTTACTAATGATGTTTTTCCTGAACCACTCACTCCTGTTACCGCAGTAAGAGTATGTAAAGGAAACTTCACATCGATGTTTTTTAAATTATTTTCTCGAGCACCTTTAACAGTTATAGAATCGTTCCATTTTCTTCGCTGTTTAGGCATTTCAATTTCTACCGCACCGCTTAAATATTTGCCGGTCCAAGTATCTTTTGCTTTTTTGATTTGCTCGTAAGTGCCTTCAAACATTACATTTCCACCGTTTGCACCAGCATCCGGACCAATATCAATAATATAATCGGCTGCTTCCATTACTTCTTCATCGTGCTCCACCACAATGACTGTATTGCCAGCATCACGAAGTGATTTTAACACCGTAATTAATCGTTGTGTATCTCTTGAATGTAAACCGATAGATGGCTCATCTAAAATATATAAGGAACCCACTAAACTACTCCCTAAGGATGTAGATAAATTTATACGTTGCGACTCTCCACCTGATAAAGTATTCGATAAACGGTTTAGTGTTAGGTAACCCAAACCTACATCACATAAATAAATTAAGCGATTGGTAATTTCCGCTAAAATTCTGCGAGCAACTTGCTCATCGTGTTTATTTAATTTAATGGATTTAAAAAATTCCAATACTTCTTCAACAGGCATCAACACCACATCGGTAATCGATTTATCACTAACTTTTACAAACGATGCATCTTTACGCAAACGACTACCCTTGCAATCTGGGCAGCTAGTTTTACCTCTGTATCTTGATAAAATAACACGATACTGAATTTTATACGTTTGTTCTTCTAAGTATTTGAAAAAAGCCGTTAAGCCTTGGAAATGCTTATTGCCTGTCCACAGTAACTCCTGCTCTTTTTCTTTTAATTGATAATACGGACGATGAATTGGGAAATCGAATTTAGCTGCGTGTTTTATTAATTGATCTAACCACTCACGCATTTTTTCACCACGCCATGGAGCTAGTGCACCATCATAAACCGATTTGCTTTTATCAGGTACTACTAAGTCGGGATCAATACCAATAACTTTTCCGTAGCCCTCACAAGTTTTACACGCACCAAAAGGATTATTAAAACTAAAAAAATGAACCGAAGGCTCTTCGAACGTTATTCCATCCGCTTCAAAGCGATCGCAATAACTTGTCGTTTTTATTTTATCTGAATTCGGTAATTTCTCATCTACTATACAATCGCCATGCCCTTCAAAGAATGCGGTTTGTACAGAATCTGCTACACGCGATTGAACATCTTCATCATTTTCAACCAGTATAATTCTATCGATTAAAACGAGAACATCTTTATTAGATTTCAATGGAACATTTTTAAGACTGGCATCTTCAACCATGTCTTCAATTTTTAAAAGTTCATTATGAAATTTTACACGCTTAAAACCTTTTTGCAAAAGGATAGATAATTCTTCTTTTATACCTCTACTTTTTTGAGGTTGTAAAGGAGCATAAATAGAAAGTACAGCATCAGTAGGCAAAAGCAACAAACTGCTTGTAACCGTATCAACAGTATCTCTACTCACTTCTTTAGCAGTAACTGGCGAATACGTTCTTCCTACACGTGCAAAAAGTAATTTTAAGTAATCGTAAATTTCGGTAGAAGTACCAACAGTAGAACGTGGATTAGAAGCTGTTACTTTTTGTTCAATAGCAATGGCCGGAGCAATCCCTTTAATGTAATCTACTTCTGGCTTATTCATTCGACCTAAAAACTGACGAGCATAAGAAGAAAGACTTTCTACATAGCGACGCTGACCTTCGGCATATAGGGTATCGAACGCTAATGACGACTTTCCTGAGCCCGATAGTCCAGTAATGACTACAAATTTGTTTTTTGGGATAGCAACATTGATGTTTTTTAAATTATGTACTCGAGCGCCCTTTATTAAAATATATTCTTTAGCGTCTAAATCCGCTACATTCCTCTTATTCATGTAAATCCTATGCGAAAATGTGCATATGCGAAAATGCGAAAATTAATAGACATTTACTCATTTTCGCATCTACGCATCTGCATATTTGATTGCTTTGTAACGAATTTGTAGTAAAAACCCTAAAATTTGGAATTTTGGAACAATAATTGTTTATTCGTTATTAGAAACCAAAAAGGAGGAACACATATAGAATAAACTTTACACTAAATTATTTTAATCTACGGAGGGAAAAATTATGAACCGTAACCTAATTAGTGATAAAGATCTTGTTCATCTTTATGTGTCTGGCGATGAATCTGCAATAGCAATATTGCTTACACGTCATAAATCAAAGATCTACACATCTATTTATTTACTTGTTAAAGACCGCTATTTGGCGGAAGACATCTTTCAAGACACGTTTATTAAGGTAATTAACACCTTGAAAACAGGTAAGTACAACGAGGAAGGCAAGTTTTTGCCTTGGGTAATGCGTATTGCGCACAATTTGGTTATCGACCATTTCAGAAAAGAAAAGAGAACTCCTACTATTACCAATTCAGAAGGATTCGATATTTTCGACACTATTGGTATTTCTGAAGAGAGTGCGGAAGACAAATTGTTACGCGATCAGTCACACACTGAACTAAGAACGCTTATTCAAAAATTACCTGAAGAGCAGAAAGAAGTGTTGATCATGCGTCATTATGCTGACTTAAGTTTTAAAGAAATCGCTGATTTAACTGGTGTAAGTATTAATACGGCCTTAGGACGTATGCGTTATGCCTTAAATAACCTGCGTAGAATGATGCAGGAGCGTGAGCAAAGCTTTAAGCAATATTTATAAAGGCTGATACAATAAGCTGAAAAAGGGTGCGTTTATATTGCAAATCAACCCAAGCTTATGGTTCAAACCTTTACACAAAACGAAATGATTAAAGCCATGTACCACGAATTATCGTCAGACGATATGGCCGAGTTAGAAACTCAACTAGAAAACAACGTTGAATTTGAGAATAGCTTCGAAAACTTAAGTGTACTCAAATTAGAATTGAATAAATTAATTGAAAGCCCTAGCGATGAAACCATTGCAATGCTTTTAAAGTATTCAGCATCACGTTAATAATAGTTTTAATTATAATGAAGGCACAAAGAAATTTGTGCCTTTTTTTTATCCAAAAACTCACTATCTTCGAATCGTCAGAAAGTCAATAATAAAATTATGATTATAGAACCTAGAATGAGAGGATTTATATGCTTAACTGCACACCCAAAAGGTTGTGAGCAAAGTGTATTAAATCAAATTAACTATGTAAAATCGAAAGGCCAAATCAACGGACCAAAAAACGTGTTGGTGATTGGTGCTTCAACAGGTTTCGGTTTAGCCTCAAGAATTACAAGTGCTTTTGGATCTAATGCTGCTACTATTGGAGTATTTTTTGAAAAACCTCCTATGGATGGCAAAACAGCTTCGCCAGGATGGTACAATAGTGCTGCATTCCAGAATGAAGCAAAAAAAGCAGGCATCTATGCAAAAAGTATTAATGGCGACGCTTTCTCAAACGAAGTAAAAGAAAAAACTATTGCAACAATAAAAGCTGATTTAGGTAAAATCGATTTAGTGATTTATAGTCTTGCTTCTCCAGTAAGAATGCATCCTAAAACTGGATTTTTACATCGCTCGGTTTTAAAACCTATTGGCAATGTTTATACAAATAAAACAGTCGACTTCCACACAGGTATTGTCTCTACCGTTTCAATTGACCCTTGCAATGCAGAAGATATTGAAAACACTGTAGCAGTAATGGGTGGTGAAGATTGGGAAATGTGGATGGATGCTTTAGTAGAAGCAGGTGTTTTAGCAGATAATGCAATGACTGTTGCTTACTCTTACATCGGCCCATCATTAACAGAAGCGGTGTATCGTAAAGGAACTATTGGTGCTGCCAAAGATCATTTAGAAGCAACTGCATTTAAGATTACCGATAAAATAAAAGCTACAGGTGGTAAAGCATTTGTATCGGTAAATAAAGCCTTAGTAACCCAAGCAAGTTCTGCTATTCCTGTTATTCCTCTTTACATTTCATTATTGTACAAAATCATGAAAGCAAAAGGAACACATGAAGGTTGTATCGAACAAATAGAGCGTTTATACGCTGAACGTTTATACACAGGAAAAGATATCGCTACAGATGAAAAAGGAAGAATTAGAGTGGACGATTGGGAAATGAGCGAAGATGTACAAAATGGTATCTCATCATTATGGGGACAAGCTTCAACAGAAACTTTACCTGAAGTTGGTGACTTAAATGGTTACAAATCTGACTTCTTAAACTTGTTCGGATTTGGGTACCCAGAAATTAATTACTTAGAAGATATAAATGAAGATGTAAAGATTGACGGGTTGGTATAATTCTTCAATACTATAAAGAAAGCCGTTAGTGATTATATTTGCTAACGGCTTTTTTGTTTAAAATGTATTAAGTAGATTGTATTATGTATTAAGTAAAATGTATTAAGTAAATTGTATAATGTATTATGTAAAATAACTAATTAACATAATAACCCAATAACCTAGTAACCTAATAACCCATTAACTAAAATGCATCGATTTCCCATTATCTTTTTTCTAATTATTTTCTCCACCTCACTACATGCTCAAGAGAAATCAGTTGATGTAAAGTATTTTACTACTCTGCCCAATATTAGCATCCGTGCATTAGAAGTATTAAACGATTCTACAGTTTGGTTTGCTGCGAATAAAGGAGTATGGGGATATACGGAAGATGCCGGCAAATCATGGCATATCGACTCTATTCAATACGAAGGGAGAGCTCCACAATTTAGATCAATTGCTGTGCTTAATGAAAACACCATTTTGTTGTTAAGCATTGAGAGTCCCGCTTTGTTATACAAAACTATAGATAAGGGTAAAAATTGGAAATTAGTCTATACCGATACAAACAAAGACATCTTTTTTGATTGCATGAAATTTGTTGATGCCCAAAAGGGTTATGCCGTAGGAGACCCTATCGACGGCTGTATGCAATTAATACAAACTAATGATGCTGGTAATACTTGGGCTCGTGTAGCGTGCACTACCCTACCTACAATTGAAAATGGAGAAGCTTTCTTTGCCTCTAGTAATACAAGTATTGCTCTTTTTGGTAAGAAGATGTGGATTGCTACAGGAGGATTAACATCGAGAGTAATACATCAATCACAAATCAACAAATCATATCAAATACAAAATCCAGGAATTCTTCAAGGGGAGAAAATGGGTGGAATATTTTCAATCGATTTCTTTAATAGTAAAATTGGCGCTGTAGTTGGTGGAAATTACGACAAAGTAGATGTGAGCATTGAAAGTATATTCTATACTAAAGATGGAGGTAAAAGTTGGACGACATTTAAAACTCCTATTCCTTATTTTGGTTCATGTGTTCAGTTTATGTCTAAAGATGATTTCTATGTCACCAGTAATTCGGGCACAATGAAGTTTGATTTAAAATCAAAAAAATCTTTAGAATTACTAGACTCCAACCAACAAAAATTAAAATTCAACACCTTACGAATTTCTCCAAGTGGTAAAACAATTTGGTTTGCAGGTAGCGGTGGACGAATAGCACGTGTGAAATAGTAGATTTACGTATCGAATACGAATATTTACGGATATTTGCGTATATTTAAGGATATTTGCGTATATATGAACACTGATATCTATACTTTTAAGCTCGCCTTAGAATGGGCAATGATTAACAAATTGAGCCAAATCGACAGATTCGATGGGGAATGGAAAACTATTGAAAAAAGAGAAGGCTACAGTTTAAGTCAATTAAAATCTATCGCAACGGTAAGAAGTGTAGGCGCTTCTACAAGAATTGAAGGTTCAAAAATTTCTAACGAAGAGGTAGAAATTTTAATCAATAATCTAAATATTTCTAAGTTAATTGAAAGGGACCAACAAGAGGTTGCAGGGTATTTTGAAACCTTAGAAATTATATCAGATTCATTTGAGAACATTCAAATTTCCGAGAGCGACATTAAGAATTTGCATAATATTTTAATGAAGCATACAGATAAAGATGGATGGCATAAAGGGGAGTATAAACAACATGCAAATGTAGTTGAGGCAACAAATTTTGATGGAAGCAAATCTGTTATTTTTCAAACTACAAGTCCAGGTATAGAAACCGAGGATTCGATGCGAAATCTAATTGAATGGTACCATACAGAAAACACTATTCATCCTATTATTAAAATTGCCTTATTCAATTATGAGTTTTTAAGTATTCATCCATTTCAAGATGGAAATGGACGATTGAGCAGATTACTTGCAACGCTGTTGTTTTTAAAGAGTGGCTATAGTTGGATTCATTACATTAGCTTCGAACATGAAATTGAAAATAGAAAAGCTGAATATTACAGTACATTAATGAAGTGCCAACGACAAAGACCAGGTGAAGATATACTTCCATGGGTTTACTTTTTTCTAGATTGTATAAATTCTATTCAGAAATTATTGATTGAAAAACTTAAATCAAGTGGAACAAATCCAGAATTAACAAAAGCAGAAAACAGAGTTTTTAATTTTATTGATAGTCACCCAAGTTGTAGATCGAGTGAAATAGCAGAAGGTATAGATATTCCTTTACCAACCATTAAAAAACTACTTGGCACAATGGTCGATAAATCTTTACTCATTAAAAAAGGAATTGGTAAGGGAACTTGCTATTTTATTAATGAGTAGTTCGTTTACTTTGCCATTAATGCCGAAACGGTACTCGCTTAAATTATTTGTTTTATCGACCCCAAAGCTATTCATCTATTGTACTTTTGAAAAATTTGTTTTCGAATCAAAACATTATCTTTAATAATTGAAATATAACAATTTTGAAAAAAGCCGAACGTTACGAAAATATCATACAATACTTCGAAGAACATGTACCTGTAGCCGAAACAGAATTACAATATACTAGTCCATACGAATTGTTAATGGCTGTGGTACTTTCCGCGCAATGCACAGATAAGCGAGTGAACATGGTTACACCAAAATTATTTGAAGCCTTTCCTCACCCCGAAGTACTTGCTAATGCAAGTGTCGATGAAGTGTTTTCGTACATCAGAAGTATTTCTTACCCGAATAATAAAGCCAAACATTTAGTGGGATTAGGGAAAATGTTAATGGAGAAATTTGATGGAGAAGTGCCCGACAATATCGAAGATTTACAATTATTACCTGGTGTAGGCAGAAAAACGGCGAATGTTATCGTATCGGTAATTCATCATGCTCCTGCCATGGCTGTAGATACACATGTGTTCAGGGTTTCGGCACGATTGGGACTAACAACTAATGCGAAAACTCCCTTAGCTGCAGAAAAACAATTGGTAAAATTTATACCATCCGAAAAAATTCATATTGCACATCATTGGTTAATTTTGCACGGACGTTACACTTGCTTGGCTCGTAGTCCGAAATGTATGGAATGTGGCTTAGCACCCTATTGCAAAAGCTTTGGTAAATTCTAAAAAATGAATATCAATAAAAGCAATCGTCCAATCATTAAAATCGAATTAACCATAGTCGATAAAATAATTGAAGCTATAGCATTTTTAGTTTTAACATGAACAATTATTCTAGTTGCCTATTATTACAATAAGCTACCCGAAATCATTCCCACTCATTTCGATTTTTCGGGCAAGGTAGATGACTATGGCAGCAAATCTAGCATATTTACCTTACCCATATTATCTACACTATTATATATCGGATTAACTGTACTCAATAAGTACCCACAAACATTTAATTACCTCGGTGAAATTACTCTTGATAATGCGGAGTCGCAATATAGATTCGCTACTAGGTTTCTTAGAGTGTTAAAATTAATTGTGATGATTACATTCCTAATTATTATATTGAGTATTGTTAGAAATATTTAATAATTACACCCTCTCAAAATATGAAAGCTATTACTTATTACCAATACGGTTCTGCTGATGTATTACATTTGGAAGTGCTTGAAAAGCCCATTCCTAAAGTAGATGAAGTACTCATAAAAATTAAGGCGAGCACTGTAAACAGAACCGATTGTGGTTTTCGGAATCCCGAATTCCAATTCATCAAATTGATATCAGGAATTACTGCACCCAAAGCAAAAGTCTTGGGCTCTGAATTTGCTGGGGTTGTAGAGGCAATTGGCGAAAAGGTTACAAGATATAAAGTGGGCGACAAAGTATACGGACTTAGTACCTATAACTTTGGTACACATGCCGAATATATTTGTAAAAATGAAAACAATTCGATGGCCATTATGCCGAGTAATTATTCTTTCGAAGAAGCTGCCGCAGTTTGTGATGGATTGATGTTAGCTTATGCAAACATTCGTAAAATAGATTTCAGCACTCCAAAAAACATTCTAATTAATGGTGCAACTGGAGCAATTGGAATTTCTGCACTTCAATTAGTAAAATACTTTGGTGCTAAAGTAACCGCAGTAGGTAATACGAAGAACCTCGAACTACTAAAAAGTTTAGGCGCCGATAAAGTTATTGATTATTCTGCCGAAGATTTCACGAAAACAAATGAAAAATATGATGTAGTTTTTGATGCTGTTGGAAAGAGCACTTTCTTTAAATGCATTAAACTATTAAAGCCGAAAGGGGTATATTTTTCAACAGAATTAGGACCATATGCTCAAAATATTCCACTCGCATTATTTTCACCTTGGTTTAACGGACGACATTTAAAGTTCCCTATTCCAAAAGACAGTAGAGAAGATATTGAGTTTTTTAAAATGATCATCGAAGAAGGAAAGTACAAAGCGATAATCGACAGAACGTATTCGCTAGAACAGGTACCCGATGCGCATCGATATGTGGAGCTTGGGGAGAAAACGGGGAATGTCGTTATTATCAATTAGGAATTAGGAATTAGGAATTAGGAATTAGGAATTAGGAATTAGGAATTAGGAATTAGGAATTAGGAATTAGGAATTAGGAATTAGGCCCCTCTCCTTTGGAGAGGGGTTGGGGTGAGGCAAAATTTAGAATTAGGAATTAGGCCCCTCTCCTTTGGAGAGGGGTTGGGGTGAGGCAAAATTTAGAATTAGGAATTAGGCCCCTCTCCTTTGGAGAGGGGTTGGGGTGAGGCAAAAAAAAGACGACCCGTTTCCGAGCCGCCTTAAAACATAAAACATGAAATCTCCTAACCAATAAAAAAAGTATTATTCTTTCTCTTCTTTATCTGCTTTCGCTGCTTTACCTACTGCCTCTACCTTCTCATCCAACAAATCTGCAGTAACTAAGGCTTTGATTTTTACTTCTAACTCTTCCATTAGTTCGGGATTATCTTCAATGAGTTGCTTTACAGCATCTCTTCCTTGTCCGAGTTTAGTATCTCCATAACTAAACCAAGAACCTGATTTCTTTATAATTTCATAGTCAACTCCTAAATCCACAATCTCACCTGATTTTGAAATACCTTTTCCGTACATAATATCAAATTCTGCTAAGCGGAATGGAGGTGCTACTTTATTTTTAACAACTTTAACTTTTACACGGTTACCTGTAACTTCATCTGCATCCTTAATTTGTCCTGTTCTACGAATATCTAATCGAACGGTTGCATAGAATTTTAAGGCATTACCACCAGTTGTTGTTTCTGGATTTCCAAACATCACACCAATTTTTTCACGTAATTGGTTGATGAAAATACAGCAACATCCTGTTTTATTAATGGTACCCGTAAGCTTACGTAATGCTTGCGACATTAAACGTGCTTGTAAGCCCATCTTCGAATCGCCCATCTCCCCTTCAATCTCACTCTTAGGAACTAAAGCTGCTACCGAGTCAATTACAATAATATCTATTGCTCCCGAACGAATTAAGTTATCTGCAATTTCTAATGCTTGCTCACCATTGTCTGGCTGAGAGATTAATAAGTTCTCTACATCAACACCTAATTTCTTTGCATAGAATTTATCGAATGCATGCTCTGCATCAATAAATGCTGCAATGCCACCTTTTTTCTGTGCTTCAGCAATCGCGTGTATTGCTAAGGTTGTTTTACCTGAAGATTCTGGACCATAAATCTCTACTACTCTACCTTTTGGTAAACCGCCAATGCCTAAGGCAATATCAAGTCCTAATGATCCTGTTGAAATGGATTCAATTTGTTCGATTGGATTATCACCTAACTTCATCACTGTTCCTCTTCCATAGGTTTTGTCTAATTTATCTAAAGTCAATTGTAATGCCTTTAGTTTTTCTTTTGCGTCTGCTGCTGCCATAATATGTATGTTTTAATGTTTCTGTTTTAATATTTGCTAAAAATAATAGCATTTATTTAGCAAACAAAATTATTTTATCAACAATATATAAACTATTGATTTTCAGGAATATAAAATAACTGATATTTTTATTATTCCGAACAACAGGACAAAAATGCTTTAATTTTTAGCGAATGTCAACTGCATATATGCAGGTTCTTTTATGCAGGATGATAAATGCAGCTTTTTTTGCGAATTAACGAATTTGCGAACTAGCGAAACTGCGAATTAGAGATTAACATCGTAAATAATATTTCCACCAAATTAATTCCTAATTCATAATTCCTAATTCCTAATTAAATAAGAAGTTTTTCTACTTCCTTACGCGAACGTGGCGTTACTTCTCTAGTTTTAAAAGGTTCTTCTAACTTTTCAGCTTCATCTAAATAACCTAATGCAATTATACATTGTGGTACTAAACCATCTTGAATATTAAAAGATAATTTTAATTTATGTTGATCGTAACCAGCCATTGGATGGCAATAGATATGCATTGAAGTAGCTTGTAGCAATAAATAACCTGTAGCAATACCAACATCATGAGATGCCCAAGCATTCTCTTTACCTGAAGCTTCAAATGTAGAATTCGCGAATACACAAATAAAAGCTGCTGCATTTTTACACCAAGGTTGGTTACCATTCATAAGGCTACTCCAAACAGCAGCAAATGCTTCTTCTCCGCGTTTAGCAACAAGGAATTTCCAAGGTTGTTCATTATTGGCACTCGGCGCCCAAGAGGCTGCTTCAATAATGGTATGAAGTTCTTCGTCAGGAATCGCTTTCGATGAGAAACTTCTTGCGCTCCATCTACTTTTTATTAATTCGTTTACTGGGAATTTTGTATTGGCTATCTTAATCATATTACTATTTATACATTCATTGGTACTTCCATTAACAAGATCTCTGCATTAGTGTTTGCAAGAAAAGTTAATTCTTCAACATTTTCAATTCCCATACCGTCTCGATTACTCAGAGCTTCACCATTGATGGTTACAGCACCTGATAATATAAAGGCATAAACACCATTTCCACTTTTCTTAATACTATAATTAGCAGTTTTTCCTGCTTCAAAATCCCCCATGTGAAACCAGGCATCTTGATGAATCCATACTCCCTCATCATCAGCGTTAGGCGATAATACTTGCTGAAATTTATTTTCTCTATCTTTTATATCCAAGGTAATCTGATCGTATCTAGGGGTAACTCCTCTTTTATTCGGAATAACCCATATCTGTAAAAATTTAACCTCTTGGTCTTTATTTTTATTGTATTCGCTATGTTGAATACCGGTTCCTGCACTCATCACTTGTACATCTCCATGTTTAATAACAGTTTTGTTTCCCATACTGTCCTGATGTTCTAAATCACCTTCCAATGGAATCGAAATAATCTCCATGTTATCGTGAGGATGAGTCCCAAAACCCATTCCCTCAGCAACTGTATCATCATTTAGTACCCTTAATGCTCCAAAATGAGTGCGTTCAGGATCAAAATAATGCCCGAAACTGAACGTGTGATAAGAATTTAACCAGCCAAAATTTGCATTTCCTCTGGTTCTTGCTCTGTGAATAATGTGTTTTTCCATGATTAAATAATCTTATTGATGTTTAAACATCTATATTTGAATATTGTTTTTTACTAGTTAAAAACAAATAATGTATGTTTTAAAATCTAATATCTAAATTCTAAATTCTAATTAGTACTTTCATGGGCTTTTTGAAATAAAAAAAAATGAAGAAACTATTTTTATCGTTTGCACTCGCATTTCAAGTATTAATTGCTTTTGCGCAAATACCAGCAAACTACTATAATACAGCAACTGGATTAACAGGTACCCCGCTTAGATCAGCCTTGCATTTAATTATAGATAATCACACGGTGAAATCTTATGCATTTTTATATTCTATCTATACTACATCGGATATAAAGCCGAATGGTAAGGTTTGGGATATGTATTCTGATGTACCTGGCGGAACACCTCCGTACACTTTTAACTTCGGACAAACTTGTGGGAATTATTCAAATGAAGGAGATTGCTTTAACAGAGAACACTCTTGGCCACAAAGTTGGTTTAATAGCAGTAGTCCGATGGTATCGGATGCATTCCACGTTTACCCAACCGATGGTAAAGTAAATGGTATTCGTAGTAACTATCCATACGGAGAAGTTACAACTCCAAGCATTACTACTTTGAATGGAAGCAAACTCGGCCCATGTTCTTTTCCTGGATATACTGGAACAGTTTTCGAACCTATTGATGAATACAAAGGTGATTTTGCAAGAACTTACTTTTACATGTGTACTCGGTATTACACGGAAGATTCGGGATGGCAAACAAACGACATGATTACTGGTGCCAATTTAAAACCTTGGGCTTTAGAATTAATGAAAAAGTGGAATCAACAAGATCCAGTAAGTGCTAAAGAAATTTCTAGAAACAATGCAGTATTTGCTCATCAAGGGAATAGAAATCCATTTATTGATCATCCAGAATACGCATGTTTAATATGGTCGGGTGGTACTTTTTGTAGCATCGTTCCAACCATTGCGAACATCATTAAAAACCCAGTTAGTCCAGGTATAAACGTTGCTGTATATATTTCTGCAACTATTACAGATGATGGATCAATTTCCTCTGCAAATTTAAAATGGGGTACTAGTCCAACAGCATTAACCAACACCAACTTCATGGGTGGTGGTGCCGGTAATGTTTATACGAATACTGTTGCAATACCTGGACAAGCAAATGGCACTATCGTTTATTTTCAAATTGAAGCAACAGATAATGCGTCTAATGTTTCAACTTCATCTATTCAAAGTTATACGGTAGGTACACCATTATCTCCAGCTCCAGTAATTACAAACATTGGCAGAACACCAACAGCGCCGACTGTAAATGATGCCGTAACCATACGTGCTACCATTACAGACGATGTGAGTGTTTCTTCTGCGAACTTAGTTTGGGGAACTGATGGCATTAATTTTCCGAATACTATTGTAATGAACGTAGGTTCAAATAATTTATATTCAGCAATCAGTTCTATACCATCCCAAGCATTAGCAACTACTGTATATTACAAAGTAAATGCAAGTGATAATATTTCTCAAATGAGCACGAGTGCTGTACAACAATATACAGTAACTGCTGCTTCGAGTTCACAATGTGCAACAGATTTAATTTTCTCTGAATACTTAGAAGGAACATCGAACAATAAATATTTAGAAATATATAATGGTACAGGAGCTTCAGTAAACTTGAATGATTATAAAGTAAATCTGTATAGCAATGGAAGCACCACTTCTTCTCAAGAATTATTGCTAAGTGGAACACTGAATAATGGTGATGTATATATAATCAAAAACTCGGCTGCTACTTTATACACAGGAACTGCAACACCAAGTAATGTTACTTTCTTTAATGGTGATGATGCTGTTGCGTTGTCAAAAATTTCTACTAGTCAATATATTGATATCATAGGTAGAATTGGCGAAGACCCTGGGACTGCTTGGACAGCAGGAAACATCAGTATGTTAAACCACACATTAGTTAGAAAGGCAAACGTAATACAAGGAGTAACAACTAACCCAACATCTGGATTCCCTACATTGGGTACCGAATGGGACGTCGATTCAGTAGATATTGCAACCTACCTTGGAGCACATACCATGAATTGCCCAACAGCAACTGGTAGCATTAGCACTACTGCATTTAGCACAAGCTCTTTATGCAAAGGTTCAGTAATCAATGTTGCATTTCAAGTAACAGGAAGTATAAATTCTAATAATACCTATACTGCTGAGTTATCTAACTCTTCTGGTAGTTTTAGTAATCCTACTACTATTGGAACTTTAAACTCAACAAACTTAAGCGATGTAATTACTTCGATGATACCAATGAATGCAACAGCTGGTAGTGGTTACCGTGTTCGTGTAATTGCAAATAATCCTCAAATAACTGGAGCCGATAATGGGAGTAATTTAACTGTTAATAATTTACCAACTATTGATGCTGGTCCCGATGTATTTATTTGCAAAGGTTTCGCAGCAGTATTAACCGCAACAGGTGCACAAAATTTCTACTGGGATAATGGAGCTGGCGATACAGCTACAGTAACTGTAATGCCTACTGAAAATACTTCTTATGCAGTAACTGGTATTGATGCCAATGGATGTAGTAATACAGATACCATAATGGTTTATGTTGGTGGAACTGATGTACCTGTAGTTAGTCAACCTATTCCAAATACGTTACAATCAAGTATTACTATTGGGAACCAATGGTATAAAAATAATCAAATGTTGCAAGGTGAAAACGATGCTATTTTAAACGTTTCTTTTTCGGGAACGGGGACCTATTATACCATTGTTACTGATGTTGCAGGATGTCTAAGTGATACTTCTAATAAAGTTTATGTGTTAGTTTCTGGATTAATTACCAATAGGAATAACATTCTAAAATTATTTCCAAATCCTAATCATGGTGAATTTACATTTGATTTAAATGCAATTGATAAAGGAATATACAAGGTTGAAATAACAAATACTATCGGGCAAATTGTTGAACAATTTGAAATGGATAGTCAAACCATGAACTCTATTAAAACAGAATTAAAACAAGGACTTTACAATGTGGTTCTCAAGAATAAAAAGAAAATGTATTCCGGAGTAATCATCATCAACTAAATAAAAAAGCCCTGAAAACTTCAGGGCTTTTTTTTATCCCATAATTGCATAAAGGATAATGGCAATCGTAATTAAAGCAGGTAATGCTTGTACGTAAAATATTTTCTTAGACGCAGTCATCGCCCCATAAATACCAGCAATACTAACGCACGACAAAAAGAATAGTGCAACATTAGCTTGCCACTGAGGATCAGAAATTAGCAAACACCAAATTAATCCAGCCGATAAAAATCCATTATACAATCCCTGATTTCCAGCTAATGTTTTCGTCGACTTAAACAATTCATCGGGCATAGCTCCTTTGAATGTTTTTTTACCTAACGTTTCCCAAGCAAACATTTCCATATATAAAATGTAAATGTGCTCTAATGCAATAAATGCAACTAATGCGGAGATGATGTAGTGAAGCATAATATTAAATTCTAAATTGTAAATTTTAAATTCTAAATAAAGGTTCAATAAATTTAAAATTTAAAATTTACAATTTACAATTAAATACGGTATCTCGCCAAGGGAGCAACATCCTGCCCAATGAATTCTCCCTTTAAATACTTCTGATAGCCTGCAATGGCAATCATTCCGGCATTATCCGTACAATATTCAAATGCAGGAATAAAGGTATTCCAGCCTTTTTGTGTTGCAAATGACTGAAGTGCTGCTCTAAGTCCTGAATTAGCAGAAACTCCTCCTGCAATTGCGATGTCGGCAATTCCTAATTGATCAGCTGCTGCTTCTAATTTATTTAGTAAAATGCTTATTATTCTAGATTGAATAGATGCACACAAATCGTTTAAGTTTTCGGCAATGAAATTTGGATTTGCTTTGCTTTCTTTTTGAATGAAATATAAGATTTGAGTTTTTAATCCTGAGAAACTAAAATTGAATCCAGGTATTTGTGGCTCCGTAAATTTGTACTTGTTAGCATTCCCTTCTTTCGCGTATTTATCTATTAATGGCCCACCTGGATATGGCAGTCCTAACATTTTAGCCGATTTGTCGAAGGCTTCGCCTGCGGCATCATCAGTAGTCTCTCCAATAACTTCCATCTCGAAATAATCTTTCACTAAAACTATTTGTGTATGCCCTCCAGAAACGGTTAAACACAAAAATGGAAAAGATGGTTTAGGAGTGTCAATAAAATGAGCCAACACGTGTGCTTGCATATGGTTTATTTCAATTAGAGGGATAGATAAGCCCAATGCAAAAGCTTTAGCAAATGAAGTACCCACTAAAAGTGCCCCTAATAAACCCGGACCTCGAGTAAAAGCTACTGCATTGATATCATTTTTGCTTATTTTAGCGTTTTTGATAGCAGAATCAACAACAGGGATAATATTTTGTTGATGAATGCGTGAAGCAATTTCAGGAATTACACCTCCATATTGTTCGTGTATAGCTTGAGTTGCCGTAACATTCGATACGATTTGGCCATCAATACAAATGGACGCAGACGTCTCATCGCAAGATGATTCTATGCCTAATATGATTGTTTTTTTTAACGAATTACTCATTACTAGATTATAAAAAAGTTTGCCAAAATATCAGCCTGGGTTGTAGGTAGCCTAATTAGCTTACTGCTAATATTGTACTTCCTATTCCGAATGCCTAGTGTGCAAACCTGGGTCGCTCAACGTGCTGCAAGTTATTTATCCTCACAATTACATACAAATATAAGACTTAAAGGTGTTGATATCGAGTTCTTCAAAACAATTGTGCTGGAGGATGTATATATCGAAGATCAACATCGAGATACTTTATTGTCAGTACATCTTTTAAAAGTAAATATTGGACCTATCCTATTAGAAAAAAATAAGTTCACTTTAAATTCTCTGAAACTTATCGACCCGGTATTTCACTTGAAAGTTTACAAAAACGAAAAACATTCCAACCTTCAATTTATACTCGATTATTTTGCCAGTGCACCAGATACAAGTACGAGCGGGTTGCCACTTGATTTAAAAATCAAAACGTTGCAACTCAAAAATGCAGATTTTATTTATTCTGATGCTAATATTGTAAACGAGGTTCCTGGTGTAATCGATTACGACCATATACATGTTCGTAATTTTGATGCCGATTTTAAATCATTTGCATTAAGGCAAGGAGAAATACGATCTGAGATTAAAAAAATTAGCCTAACAGAGCAATGTGGATTTAAAATCGACCAACTCTCTGGAAATTTAAAATTTACAGATACTGAAATCGAAATTGCTAATCTTCTTCTACTCACACCTTATTCTAATATACACGATTATTATTCGATGCGATTTGATTCGCTTGCTGATTTTGGCGACTACATCAACAAAGTACGCATGTATGCCGACTTTAATCAAAGTATTGTTTCGTTTAGAGATATTCGATACTTCGCTTCTGCTATTAGCAAATACACGCAAGTGATGATGATGAATGGAAAAGTAAACGGTACCGTTGCTCATTTAAAATCTAAAAGTTTTCAATTACACACTGGAAAATCTACAAAAATCGATGGTGAAATTTCCATCAAAGGCTTGCCGGACATTTACCATACAGACTTCTATGCTAAGCTAAATCGATTCAGTTCCAACTATGAAGACATAACCGGTTTACTTAGAGGAATCGACCAAGATTCTGCAGCAATGGTTATTCCTGAAGAACTCGCAAATGCCGGTCAGATTGAATATGTTGGTTATTATACAGGTACAGTTTTTAACTTCAAGGTGAATGGACAAGCTAAAACAGGTATTGGAAATTTAGTAACTGATTTCCACATGGACATCATCCCTAAAGTACCTACCTATGATGGAACCGTTCAAACTATTGGTTTTGATTTAGGAAAATTTTTCAATTCAACCGTAATAGGTCCAGCATCTTTAACTGTAAAAATAGACGGAAAAGGATTTGATATTCGCGATTTAAAAGCAACAATTGAAACCAATGTAAGTGATATACTAGTTAATAATTATGACTATAAAAACATTGTAGGCAAAGGGAATATTGCAAGTAAAACATTTAATGGCAATGTAAGTGTAAATGACAAAAACATTAAGTTATTGTTTGATGGGAACGTTGATTTCAATGACCTTGCAAATCCAGTTTTTGATTTCAAATCTGATGTAAAACATTTGGACATGTTGGCCTTGAATATATTGAAGGATAGCATTATCATTCAGAGTAAAGTGAACGTTAATTTTATAGGAAAAAATTTAGATAATATAATTGGCTCTTTAAACTTCAAAGACACTAAAATCGAGTCAAGAGATGCTCATGCTTATACATTTAAAGATATTAGTATCGATTCGAAATTTGATGGCAAGGGTAAAAGCTTAAGCTTATCATCTGACATAGTAGAATGTGGAATTAGTGGGGAGTATAAACTAAGCACCATCGCATCAGCTATTAAAAGTGTGGTGAAAATATATTTACCAAGCTACAACTTAGGTAAAATATCTAAATTCGATAACCAAGATTTTAATTTTTACTTAATTGTAAAAGACGCGAAACCGATAACTGATATTTTATATCCAACATTAGAAATATCTAAAAAAGCAGAACTTCGTGGGTACTTAAATACAGAAAAAAATATATTAAGAGTTAATAGCGGTATCGACTTTATTAAATACGATTACCTAAAATTTGAAAATGTAATCTTCGACGGCGAGAACGATGCAAACATTTTCGATTTTAACATTGCTAGTTCTAGAGCTTTCATCAATGACAGTATTAACATTAATAATATTGCTATTGCCAATGCTATTAAAAATGACAGTATTAGATTCAACATTAAATTAGCTGATAAATATTCTCCGAATCAATTAGACTTAAACGGATTATTCTCCATTAATAGTGAAAACCCAATACTGCAATTTCTACCTTCAGAAATCTTAATTGATAGTCAGCAATGGGTATTAGAAAATAGCTTCGCAATTGAATTTGCGCGAAATAAAAAAATATATGTAAGTGATTTTGAAATTAGAAATGGAGATCAACGCTTATTTGCAAGTGGCATTATTTCAAAAGATTTTGATGATCAGTTCGGTATTGATTTCCAAAATGTAAGCTTGAAGAGCTTCAATCAAGTATTAAAAAAATACAATGTAAATATACAAGGAACTCTAAATGCTAGAACAAAAATAAATGGAGTATTAGATGAGAGTATATTGATCTCAAACCTAAACATTACAGACCTAATCTATAACAATGATACTATTGGTAATTTACTTTTCAATAATACCTGGGACCCGAAGTCGGATATGATTAACTTGAATGGAAGCATTTTCAATAAACGACTTAAAACTTTTGGTGTTGGAGGTACAGTTAGCACCAGTAGATCGAAGAATAGTTTGAATGTTGATGTAATCATGAACGAAACAGAGTTATCCGTTGTTGAGCCATTTGTAAATGAATACGTATCAAATATTAGTGGAAAAGCTACTGCTGATTTAAAAATAAGAGGCAGTTTAGACAAACCAGCAATCAATGGATACTTAACATTAAAGAATGCTTCACTGAAAGTAAACTACCTAAATGCTCAGATTAAAGTATCAGATCAAGTTCGATTATCAGAAAACAAAATCTATTTTGATAACGTACAGATTAAAGATATTGAAGGCAACAAGGGTAATGTAAGTGGAAGTATATCTCACGATTATTTTAATAAATTCAATTTAGATATTAAACTGCAGGCAAATAATTTATTGTGTTTAAATACTACTTCAAAAGATAACGACTTGTATTATGGCAAAGCCTATGCAACAGGTCAGTTTACTTTTAAAGGGCCTATAGAAGACATAAAAATAGATATAAATGCAAAGACAGAAAGAGGCACAAAATTCTTTATTCCGTTAGACGGAACTAGTGCGGTTTCTAAACAGAACTTCATTCGATTTATCAACAACGACTCTACTCTTACCAAAAAAGAAGACTACCGAATCAACTTATCAGGTATAAGCATGAACATGAATCTTCAAGTTGATGAGCAATCGGAAGTGCAATTAATTATGGATCCTGTTTCAGGCGAAATTATAAAAGGTACAGGAAATGCAGAATTGCGTTTAGTAATTAACTCTCTTGGAAACTTTGAGATGTATGGCATTTATGAAATTGCACAAGGCGAATATAATTTCACCTTACAAAATTTAATCAATAAGAAATTTAAAGTAGATAAAGGTGGCACCATCCGTTGGAATGGAGATCCTCTTAAAGCAAAAATTAATTTAACGGCCGTTTATGAAACTCGTCCACAAATTTTACCATTAATACTTTCTGCTAGTCCGAGCGATACGAACACTTATGCTTCTACACAACGTGTAAAAACGGAGTGTGTATTGAATATGAAAAATGATTTAATGTCGCCTGATATAAATTTTGGAATACGATTCCCTGAAGATCAAAGTTTAACAACAAAAGTTGGAGGGTATTTAGCGAACGTCGATAACTTAAACAACCAAGTAGCGAGTTTATTGGTATTCGGGCGATTTAGCAATACTGGTAGTACAAATAATAGTTTCGTGCCAACAACTGGATTTTTAACTGCACAACTTTCTAGTTTAGTTTCCACAAAAAATTTCGACTTGAATTTGGCGAATGGTGTTGGTGGATCTTTACGTTTGTTTAACGATCGTATTACAATTGATGGGACTATCAATACAGCCTCAAGTTCTACCACTACAACAACTACACAAACGGCAACAGCGAGTGCTATCACAGGAGATGTTAATATTGAGTACAAAATCAGTAAAGACGGACGATTCAAAGCAAAAGGGTTCCAACGAAATGACAATAGTTCGGATGTATTAAAACGCGGAACGAATCAATTGGAACAAGGCGTAGGCTTATTCTATCGAATAGAATTCGATACCTTCGGTGAACTTTATCGTAAACTTTTCAAAAAAGCTAAAAAAAATTAGGAATTAGGAATTAGGAATTAGGAATTAGGAATTAGGAATTAGGAATTAGGAATTAGGAATTAGGAATTAGGAATTAGGAATTAGGAATTAGGAATTAGGAATTAGGAATTAGGAATTAGGA
>JBIINK010000070.1:0-8073 GCA_044337515.1 Sphingobacteriales bacterium
TTGGATCGACAATCACATTGTTCGCGCAACACGTTACGAAGGAAAATTCACAGAGCTTGTTATGGCCGATGCGAAGATTCAAGTCTTTAAAGGCTAGAATTTAGAATTGAGACATTAGAATTGAGAAAGTTAATGAGTAGTAAAACTCACAACTTAAATTTAGAATTTAAAATTTAGAATTTAGAATTTAAAAAGGTATGGATTTTAAAGTACCAACAATGGCTGAAATGATGGCCAAAGGCGAGCAACCTGATATTTTATTTTGGGTGGGATGCGCAGGTAGTTTTGATGAGCGTGCTCAGAAAATTACAAAAGATATTGCTAAGATTTTAAATCACGTTGGTTTGAAATATGCTATACTCGGAACAGAAGAAAGCTGCACGGGCGATCCAGCAAAACGTGCAGGAAATGAATTCCTATTCCAAATGCAAGCGATGAGTAATATCGAAGTATTAAACGCTTACGAAATTAAAAAAATCGTAACGGCTTGTCCGCATTGTTTTAACACCTTAAAAAATGAATACCCAGAATTGGGTGGTCATTACGAAGTTATTCATCACACTGAACTCATCCAAGATTTAATTAATCAAGGTAAGCTAGCCGCTAGCAATGGAGAGTCGTTTAAAGGTAAACGCATTACCTACCACGACCCTTGTTACTTAGGCAGAGCAAATGGAGTGTATGAAGCACCTCGTGAAGTGTTGGCTCAATTGGATTCTGAATTAGTAGAATTAAAACGTTGTAAATCGAATGGTTTATGTTGCGGTGCAGGTGGAGCTCAAATGTTTAAAGAACCAGAGAATGGTACCAAGGACATCAATGTAGAACGTGTTGAAGAAGCATTATCGGTTAACCCTGATATCATCGCTGCATCATGTCCATTTTGCATGACAATGTTAAGTGATGGGGTGAAACATTTTGAAAAAGAAAACACAGTACAAGTATTAGACATAGCAGAAATTACTGCGAAAGCAAACGGATTATCATGATACACGAATGGCAAATAAATGATTATCATCCAACGTCAAAACTTTGGTTTTACACCATTTCGCCTGCAATAAACGAACATCAAATTTCTGCATTCGAAAATGAATTACATTCCTTTTGCACACAATGGACTGCCCATAATAAAGAACTTCGTTCATTTTTTAGAGTAATTGAAAATAAAATTTTAATTCTAGGAGTTGATGAACATCTTAATCCTGCAAGTGGTTGCTCAATTGATAAGTCGGTACACTTCTTAGAAGATTTAGAGAAAAAATTTAATATTGAATTATTCAATCGTATGCTGTTTACGTTTATTGATGAACATAATCAGTTAAAAACGTTAGACAGAAATGCATTCGAAAATGCAATTGATGAAGGTATCATCCAACAAAATACATTAGTGATAAATAATTTAGCCCTTACCGTAAACGATTGGAATAACAAGGGATTGCTAGCATTTGCAGATTCTTGGATGTCAAATTTCTTTGGAGTAAAAAAATAAAATGAAAATAAAATACATCATATTCTTTAGTATCATCATATTAGGATTTAGTTCTTGTAAAGATGATTCGCAAGCTATACAACCTATTAGTAAATTAGCTTCTGTTCAATTGATTTTTGATAATGTGGTAGGTGATAAAGATTTATTACTTGACTCTACAGAATATGTAAATCTATTTGATCAACCTTTTACTGTTGCTAAGTTCAATTACTTCATCAGTAATATCGAATTGAAAATGAAAGATGGAACGTATGTTCCGGTATTACAAGACAGTTCATATTTCTTAGTAAAAGAAAAAGACCCAAGTTCATTAATTGCTAATTTAAATTGGGTAAATGAAGGAGAATATTCTGGTATCCGATTTATGATTGGTGTGGATAGTTTAAGAAACACAATGCCATTAGATTTTCGCACAGGAATGTTAGATATTGGTGGATACGCTTCTGATATGTACTGGACATGGAATCAAGGTTACATCTTTATGAAACTAGAATGCCATAAACCACAATCGAAAGGTGACCCTAACCCAGCAATCCCTTATGTATATCATATTGGAGGTTTTGGAGGAATGAATACACCTACCATCAACAACATAAAAATCGTAAACTTAGATTTCCCAACAACTTTAATTGCTTCGCAAGCAAAAAAAACAAAAGTGTATTTCAAAGCGGATGCATTGCAAGTACTCTCTGGTGAAAATCCGGTTGACTTTGAACAATACCCAACAGTGATGTTAACTACCTATTCGAAGAATATTGCAGATAATTATAGTACAATGTTTACTATTGATAGAATACAGAATTGAGATTTGAGAAAGTCTCTGATTTATTAATAACAATATACATATGAAAAGATTACTATTTTCTATTTTCATTTTATCGATTCTTTCTTCTTGCACGAAAGACGATACTACTTCAACTCCTATAGACACTACGTTTAAAGGCTTTGAGAAACCAGCAAATTTTCCTGAACCCATTTATCGTTTTCAATATAACCCAGTAACACAAGCAGGATTTGAATTAGGGCGTAAATTATTTTACGATCCGCAATTATCACTTGATGGTTCTATCTCTTGTGGTACTTGTCACCAACAAACGTATGCCTTTGCACAATTCGATCATCCGGTTAGTCATGGTATAAACGATCAACTTGGTACACGTAACTCACCAGTTATTCAAAACTTAGCGTGGTCTCAGTTTTTCTTCTGGGATGGTGGCGTTTTCGATATGGATTTATTCCCATTCGGACCAATACAAAACCCAGTTGAAATGGGAGAACAAGTACCACATGTGTTAGTTAAATTACGTAATGATGCGAAGTATCCACCATTATTTAAAAGTGCTTTCGGTAGCGATTCCATTACCAGTACACGCATGATGCATGCCTTATCGCAATTCATGTCGATGTTGATTAGTAACAACTCTAAATACGACAAATACATTGCAGGAGATGCTGGTGCAATGAATACTAGTGAAGTTGCAGGGATGAGTATATTCATGCAACATTGTAACCGTTGTCATACTGCCCCTTTATTTACAGATCAAAATTTCCACAATAACGGAATCACCCGTTTAAGTGATAAGGGACGTTTTAATGTAACACTACAACAACAAGATGTGTACAAATTTAAAACTCCAACATTAAGAAACGTAGAGAAAAGTAGTCCGTACTTTCATGATGGAAGAGCGAGTACGTTAGAAAGTGCATTGAACCATTATACTAGTATAATAGCTGGCGGAAGTACTGTAGATACAGCACTTGTAGGCGGAGTTCAATTAAGTGTGGAAGAAAAAAGTAATTTGTTAGCGTTCTTAAAAGCATTAACAGATGATACTTTTTTAAGAGACACTAGATTTAGCGAGCAATAGAATTATTGAATTTCAGAATCACCTCTTCATAATATCGTTCATAAATAGGCATAATACTTTTTATGTCGAATTTCTTTGCATGTTCTAGAGCATTCTCTTTAAATTGTTTTAATCTGTTTTCGTCTTCTAAAATATGTATAGCATGAGCGGCCATTCCATCAATATCACCTACTTCATCTAAATATCCTGTTACTCCATCAATATTTAATTCAGGGATACCGCCAGCATTAGAAGAGATGACAGGAAGCTTACATGCCATAGCTTCTAGCGCTGCCAAACCAAAACTTTCTGTTTCAGATGGTAATATAAATAAGTCGGAAACCGATAATATTTCTTCTACTGCATCTAATTTTCCTAAGAAACGAACATCATCTTTTAAGTTTAGTTCTCTACACAATTGTTCAACTTCAACACGTTCCGGACCATCACCTGCTAGTAATAATTTTGCAGGAATTTTTTCTAATATTTTGGCAAATATTCTTACCACATCGGCAACACGTTTTACTTTTCTAAAGTTTGATGTATGCACGATAATTTTTTCGTCGTTTGGTGCGATGGCCATTTTAAAATGATTTTTTGATTTATGGTTAAATCTATTTAAATCAATAAAATTTGGAATCACACGGATTTCATTTGTGATATCAAAAAAGGAAAGGGTATCGGCTTTTAAATTTTTCGAAACTGCTGTTACTCCATCCGATTGGTTAATTGAGAATGCGACAACAGGTTTGTAGGTTCTATCTTTACCTACTAAAGTTATATCAGTACCATGTAATGTAGTGACTACAGGAATATGTATTCCTTGAGTAGCTAATATTTGCTTTGCCATATAAGCAGCGGAAGCGTGCGGTATAGCATAATGTACATGTAGTATATCTAGTTCTTCGTATTGTACTACATCGACTAAACGACTTGCTAAAGCTAGCTCATAAGGTGGATAATCAAACAAAGGATATTTTGAAACAGATACTTCGTGATAAAATAAATTCTCTGAAAAGAAATCTAGTCGCGCAGGCTGACTATAGGTAATAAAATGCACTTGATGACCATGATCAGCCAAACACTTCCCTAATTCTGTAGCTACTACACCACTACCACCGAAGGTAGGATAACAAACTATTCCTATTTTCATTTGATAAATATACGATTGATAAATTAACTAGATGTTAACAATAGACAATGCCATTTGTTATTTTAAAATTATTGGTTGAGGAACTTTCACATAATACCCTGTTCCATTATACACTCTTTTGCGAGGATGTTCCATACAAATATCTGAACAGCAGCCCTCCATCTTTCCACCACAGTTATCACATTGGGTTATGTGCTCATTACATTCGGGATTAGCACAATTAATCATTTTTGAAGTTTCGCTACCGCAGTTATAACATTTAGACACCACTACTGGATTAACTGAATTTACATCAACCATTAATCGATTGTCAAAAACATAGCATTTCCCATCAAAGTCCTTACCACCAGCTTCTTTCCCATATTTTATAATACCACCATGCAACTGATATACTTCTGGAAAACCTTCTTTCAACAACAAAGCACTCGCTTTCTCACATTTAATACCACCAGTACAATAGGTCAATATTTTTTTGTCTTTGTATTGAGCAAGCTCATTAATTTTAGAGGGGAAATCGCGGAAGTTGTCGATGTCTAGCGTAATCGCATTTTTAAAGCGACCCACATTATGCTCATAATTTGAGCGGACATCTAAAATAATTACATCATCACGATCAATCATTTCCATGAAATCTTTGGGTTCCAAATGAACACCAGTTTCTTTTGTTGGGTCGATATATTGAGGGTTTCTAAGTCCAGAATACACAATTTCCGACTTGTATCGAACATGCATTTTGATGAACGAAGGTTCTTCCACATCATCAATTTTAAACTCCGTATGGGCAAAACGAGCGTCGTTAAGCACATAATCCATGTATTGTTTACATTGATCTTTAGTGCCAGATACGGTACCGTTTAAACCTTCATCAGCAATGATAATTCGGCCAACTAGGCCAATAGATTTACAAAATTGTAAATGTTCGAGGGTGTATTGCTCGGCATTCTCAATGCTCGAATAGCAATAGTAGAGTAAAGTTTGATAGTTCATAAATCATTGATACCGCTGCAAACGGCGTTTAATGCAACCGCAAAAATAGTAATAAGAATTGAGACTTTAGAATTGAGAAACCCATATCCTGCCATTTTGCAATAGGTGAGTTTCTAATATCTAACATCTCAATTCTAAATACTATATTTGTAGTCTAAAATCAAGCATTTTATACCATGTACAACACTTTAAAGCCTGTTTTAGAGGCAGAATTAGCAGAAATCGAAAAGGCTGGATTATTCAAGCGCGAACGCATCATTATTACCCCACAAGGTGCTGATATTAAAGTAAGCGATGGACAATCGGTCGTTAACTTTTGTGCAAATAATTATTTAGGCTTGTCATCTCACCCTAGAGTAACACAAGCGGCTAAAGATGCAATCGATTCTCATGGTTTCGGAATGTCATCAGTACGATTTATTTGCGGAACTCAAGATATACACAAGGAATTAGAAGCAAAAATTTCTGAGTTCTTAGGAACAGAAGATACAATCTTATATGCAGCTGCATTTGATGCTAATGGTGGAGTTTTTGAACCATTATTTAATGAACAAGATGCTATTATATCTGACGAATTAAATCATGCATCTATTATTGATGGAGTACGTTTATGTAAAGCTCAACGATACCGTTATAAGCATGATGACATGGCTGATTTAGAAGCGAAACTTATCGAAACGCAAGGTCTTCGTCACCGTATTATTGTTACCGATGGTGCATTCTCTATGGATGGTACTGTAGCACAATTAGACAAAATTGTTGCCTTATCAGAAAAATACAATGCACTTGTAATGATTGATGAATGTCACTGTTCTGGATTCATGGGGAAAACAGGAAGAGGTACTCACGAGCACCATAATGTAATGGGTAAAATTGATATCATTACAGGAACACTTGGTAAAGCATTAGGTGGTGCTTCTGGAGGTTTTACTTCAGGTAGAAAAGAAATTATTGATTTACTTCGTCAACGTTCTCGCCCATATTTATTCTCTAATACCCTTGCTCCTTCTATCGTTGGAGCATCTATTGAAGTTTTAAATATGTTGAGTGAAACAACTGAGTTGAGAGATAAATTAGAAAGCAATACAAAATACTTTAGAGAAAAAATGACAGCTGCAGGTTTCGATATTAAACCAGGCGTTCACCCTATAGTTCCAGTAATGTTATACGATGCTAAACTTTCACAAGACTTTGCAGCACGCATGTTGGAAGAAGGTATATATGTAATTGGATTTTATTACCCAGTAGTGCCACAAGGCAAAGCTCGTATTCGTGTACAAATGTCGGCTGCACATGATGTAGCTCATTTAGACAAAGCGATTGCGGCGTTTACAAAAGTAGGTAAGGAACTGAAAGTAATAAGTTAATATGCTGATATGCTAGTATGCTGATATGCTAATAATTGAAAATAGGAATGAAAGAACAGATAGAAAAACATACGGAAGAAATTAAAAACTTTGTAGCGAAAAATGCTGATGAGTTAGAGCAATTTCGTTTGAAATTTTTAAGTAGAAAAGGAATCGTAAACGATTTATTTGAAGCGTTTAAAGCAATGCCTCCTGAAGAGAAAAAAGTATTCGGGAAGGTGATGAATGAGTTTAAAACCATTGCAGAAAATGCATTCAATTCTTTCAAAGAAAAATTAGAAGAAACAGAAGTAAGTACTTCTCAAGATATTGATTACACATTACCTGGCGAAGCCTTCAGCACTGGCTCTCGTCACCCGGTTTCATTGGTATTGAAAGAAATTTCAGATATTTTCCAACGCATGGGATTTACCATTGCAAACGGACCAGAAATTGAAGATGATTGGCACAATTTCAGTTCGTTAAATTTTCCTATGGAACATCCAGCGAGAGATATGCAAGACACTTTTTTCGTTCGTAAAGATCCGAATAAACCAGAAGATGATTTAGCCTTAAGAACACATACTTCTTCCGTGCAAATACGTTTAATGGAAAATAATAAACCACCCTTCCGTGCCATTATGCCAGGAAGAGTGTTTCGTAACGAAGCAATCTCTGCACGTTCACATTGTATCTTTCATCAAGTAGAAGGTTTATATGTAGATAAAGATGTTTCGTTTGCTGACTTAAAACAAACCTTGTATTATTTTGTGCAAGAATTATTTGGTGTAGGTACTGAAGTACGTTTCCGTCCTTCGTATTTCCCATTTACCGAACCCTCTGCAGAAATGGATATTCAATGCAAAAACTGTGGTGGAAAAGGATGTAATATTTGTAAATATTCTGGATGGGTAGAAATTTTAGGATGTGGAATGGTTGATCCGAATGTATTACAAAATTGTGGCATCGACCCGAATGAATATTCAGGATTTGCGTTTGGTGTTGGTATCGAACGTTTAGCAATGAACAAGTTTAAGATTAAAGATATTCGTATGTTTTTCGAAAATGATGTTCGTTTATTATCACAATTCAACTCTGAATTAATTTGAGAAAATTCGTATACATAGTGCTTTGTTCAGTTCTATTCTTCTCTTGCTCGAAAGAAAAAGAGAGTACTGTTCCGAGCGTGCCGGTAAATTTGCGACTTGACTTAGATGACCCTGCAAATTTTCAATTAAATTCAGTTGGTGG
>JBIINK010000029.1:0-27250 GCA_044337515.1 Sphingobacteriales bacterium
GCTTTCTAGATTTTGATTCCAAACAGAAGTAGAATAATTAAGAGAACCCATACCGCCATTAACAAAATCAAAACTTACAAACCCCGAATCTTCAAAGTCGGTTAAGTTAGCATGGTTAAAATCGTTGAACTTTGCTTGAATATTTTCTACATCTCCAAACAACCAATACATAATGTCTATAAAATGAGAAAACTGGGTAAATAAAGTTCCTCCATCTAAATCTTTTTTCCCATGCCAAGATTCTGCTTTATAATATCGATCATCTCTATTCCAATAGCAGTTCAATTGAACCATAAATATTTTCCCAAGCCTCCCCGTTTCAATTAAGTCTTTAATCCAAACTGAAGGAGGGGAATATCGATTTTGCATAACAGCAAAAACATGCTTATGGACATGTAGTGCTTTGAATATTACT
The DNA here is from genome assembly GCA_044337515.1 of Sphingobacteriales bacterium. Taxonomy (GTDB): domain Bacteria; phylum Bacteroidota; class Bacteroidia; order Sphingobacteriales; family Sphingobacteriaceae; genus CAJBVG01. The sequence goes on from JBIINK010000029.1 coordinate 416, forward strand.
TTTTCTGCATCTTGCTTGTTTAATGCCATTGGTTTTTCAATCACCACATGCTTTTTAGCATCTAAACATTCTAGTGCTTGTGCTGCATGGAATCCATTAGGAGTAGCAATATTGATAACATCTACTTCTATTCCTGAATTTAGAAAATCTGTTAACGTATTAAATAAAGGAACATTAAAGCTATCTATATTTAAAAGATCTTTCTGTTTCACATCTATCAAGGCTACCAATTCTGCATCCGGATTTCGTGAAATCATTTCAGCGTGGCGCTTGCCGATGTGACCGCAACCTACTACGGCGAATTTTATTTTTTTGTTCATTACTATTTATTGCTCGTCGGAGTGTCTCGTCGCTTCGACATATTTCAATTGTTTCATCGTTCGTCGGAGTGTCCTCACTCCGACATATTTTATTGCCTCACCCTAAATCCCTCTCCAAAGGAGAGGGACTTGATTAAGTTTAACAAATTATTTCTCTGATTGTCGAATCGAGCCTGCCTGACGCAGACAGGGACGCTCCGACATATTTTATTGCCTCACCCTAAATCCCTCTCCAAAGGAGAGGGACTTGATTAAGTTTAACAAATTATTTCTCTGATTGTCGAATCGAGCCTGCCTGACGCAGACAGGGACGCTTCGACATATTACATTGCCTCACCCTAAATCCCTCACCAAAGGAGAGGGACTTTTATTTTATTCGAATAACTTTATTATTCTCTAATTTGTATTCTTGTTTTGATTCAGGGCAAATAGCAATACCATCATTGTTGAATTCTAAACGATGACCATATTCTCCTACCCATCCTAATTGTTTTGCAGGGTTACCTACCACTAAAGCGAATGCAGGAATAGTTTTGGTTACCACTGCACCAGCTCCAATAAATGCATACTCTCCAATATCATGTCCACAAACAATTGTTGCATTGGCGCCAATACTTGCTCCTTTACCTACATGAGTTTTTGCATATTGATCTCTACGATTTATAGCAGAACGTGGATTAATTACATTAGTAAACACCATCGATGGACCAAGAAATACATCATCATCACAAGTAACACCTGTATAGATGGAAACATTATTTTGGACCTTTATATTATTGCCTAAGACCACTTCAGGAGATATGACTACATTTTGACCAATATTACATTTTTCACCAATAGTGCAATTTGTCATAATATGACTGAAGTGCCATATTTTAGTGCCTTCTCCGATTTGGCAAGGCTCATCAACTATTGCGGTTTCGTGCTTGAAGTAATGCATAGGGGTAAAGATAGGAAAATTTTGATATTTGATACTTGACGGCTGGACTATTGGACTGCTTGTCGTTCGTCGGAGTGTCCTCACTCCGACATGTTTTATTGCCTCACCCTAAATCCCTCTCCAAAGGAGAGGGACTTCAACTTTTGCTCTTTTTGTCGGAGTGAGGACACTCCGACATGTTTTATTGCCTCACCCTAAATCCCTCTCCAAAGGAGAGGGACTTCTACTTTTTGCTCTTTTTGTCGGAGTGAGGACACTCCGACATGTTTTATTGCCTCACCCTAAATCCCTCTCCAAAGGAGAGGGACTTCTACTTTTTGCTCTTTTTGTCGGAGTGAGGACACTCCGACGAACAGTCCAGTATTAAGAAACCATAAACTGCTTCACCGCCATCACAATATACTTCTGCATCTCTTCTGTCATTTCTGTATGAATAGGCAATGACAAAACGTTATTACATAATTCTTCTGCAACAGGAAAAATTCCTTTGGGGAATCTGTTAGATTGATATGCTTTTTGGTAATGTAGTGGGATTGGATAATACACCATTGATGGAATTCCTTTTTCGGCTAAGAAGGATTTTAGAGCATCTCGTTTGCCATCGGCAATTTTCAACGTGTATTGGTGGAAAACGTGTGTTGAATTGACAACACGTTTAGGGATAGTAAGTCCTACGATATCTTTTAAATGAGAATCATAATAATCTGCTGCGGCATTTCGAGCTGCGCAGTATTCGTCTAAGTGTTTTAATTTAATTTCAAGTATAGCAGCTTGCAATGTGTCTAATCGAGAATTCACTCCAATAACATCATGCTGATACTTTTTCGATTGACCATGATTGGCCATCATTTTTAATCGAACGGCAAGAGCATCGTTATTAGTGAAAATAGCACCACCATCTCCATAACAACCTAAATTTTTTGAAGGGAAAAAAGAGGTAGTTCCAATATGGCCCATCGTTCCAGCTTGATGAATACTTCCATCTTTGAAAATATATTTTGCGCCAATTGCTTGGGCGGTATCTTCCACTATATATAAATTATTTTCTTTAGCAATTTGGATTAGTTCTTCCATACCGGCGCATTGCCCAAATAGGTGAACAGGAACGATAGCTTTCGTTTTTGGGCCGATTGCATTTTTTACTTGAGTTAAATTAATGCTAAAATCATCTGGCATTACATCTACCATGACTGGCACTAAGTTTAACAGAGCTATCACTTCTGCAGTGGCCACATAAGTAAAACTTGGTACAATCACTTCGTCTCCAGGTTGAAGATCCAAAGCCATTAATGCAATTTGCAATGCATCGGTTCCATTCGCACATGGGATCACATGTTTTACACCAACATAGTTGGCTAAGTTTTCAGAAAAGGTAGAAACTAGTTTACCATTAATAAATTCAGCAGATTCAACACAAGCAATCATTGCTTGATCTACTTCTGATTTTATTTTTTGATACTGACCTTTAAGGTCGACCATTTGGATTTGTTGGTTCATTTTTTTTCGCTGAGACGCAGAGTAGGCAGAGAGCACAGAGTCTTACAACCTTCCATCCACGAGGGTTCTATCGATACATGCTTTTGTATCAAAAATCACGGCATTGTTTGCTTTGTATTTTTTAAAGTCGATTTCTAAAAATTCATGATGTGCAACTGCAACTATAACCGAATCGTATTTTTTATCTGATAAAGTAGATAATATATTAATACCATATTCATGTTTTACTTCTGCAGGGTCTGCCCATGGATCATATACATCCACATTAATACCAAACTGAACTAATTCATTATAAATATCTACTACTTTAGTATTTCTTACATCAGGGCAATTCTCTTTAAAAGTTATTCCTAGAATTAAAGCATTTGCTCCTTTAATGACATGGCCTTTCCCAATCATTAATTTTACTACTTTATTCGCAACATACATTCCCATATTATCATTCACTCTTCTTCCAGAAAGAATTACTTCTGGATGATAACCTAAAGATTCTGCTTTATGGGCTAAGTAATATGGATCTACTCCAATACAGTGACCACCCACTAAACCGGGTTTGTATTTTAAGAAATTCCACTTGGTACCTGCTGCTTCTAACACATCATTGGTGTCAATTCCAATTCTATCAAAAATTAAAGCCAATTCATTCACAAAAGATATATTCACATCACGTTGAGCATTCTCTATGGCTTTACTCGCTTCGGCAACTTTTATGCTTGGTGCTTTGTGTGTTCCAGCTGTGATAATGCTAGCATATAATTCATCAACTATTGTAGCAATTTCTGAAGTAGAACCTGAAGTTACTTTTTTAATTTTTGTAAGTGTATTCACTTTATCTCCAGGATTAATACGTTCAGGAGAATAACCACAATAAAAATCCTTATTAAATTTCAAACCAGAAAACTGCTCTAGTACTGGAACACAATCTTCTTCTGTACAACCTGGATAAACTGTTGATTCGTAAATTACGATATCTCCTTGTTTTAAAACTCTGCCTAACATTTCAGATGCTTTGATCAATGGTGTTAAATCAGGTGCTTTAAATTGATTTATAGGAGTCGGAACGGTTACGATAAATACATTGCATGATTTTAGGTCTTCGGTGTTTGATGAAAATGCTAATCCTTCATTTCCAGAAAGACTCATCGCAAATTTCATTCCTTCTAAATCCGCTTCTTGAGTACGGTCACTCCCTAATTTCAACTCATCAACTCGAGATGTATTGATATCAAAACCAAGAACTTTGTATTTTTTTCCAAATTCAATTGCTAAAGGAAGGCCAACATAACCTAACCCTATAATTGCTATTTTTTTATTTTTCATAATTTTAGCTTCTCTACTATTTTCTCTGCGTCACCGCGTTATTCAAAATAGTTCATACTCTTATATCCACCGGCTTTTAAATACTGATCTTTCTTCATTAAGTTTAAGTCAGATAAGATCATATCTTTTACTAATGCGGGCAAATCGTACTTTGGTTTCCAGCCTAATTGCTTTTGAGCTTTTGTTGGATTTCCTATTAATAATTCTACTTCGGTTGGACGATAATATTTAGGATCAACAAGAACTACTGTTTGTCCGAATTTTAAATGTTCTGGATTTAGCCCTAAGGAAATCATCTTTTCATTATCCATATCGATAACCACTCCACGTTCTGATTCCCCTTTTCCAGAGAATTCTAATTCGATTCCAAGTTCCGCGAACGTCATACGTACAAAATCGCGTACATGAGTAGTTATCCCTGTAGCCACAACGTAGTCTTCTGGCTTATCTTGTTGCAACATCAAGTACATTGCTTCGATATAATCTTTTGCATGTCCCCAATCGCGTTGAGCATCGAGATTACCTAAAAATAATTTCTCTTGTAAGCCCATTGCAATACGAGCAGCAGCTCTAGTTATTTTACGAGTAACAAAAGTCTCTCCTCTTACTGGACTCTCATGATTAAATAGAATTCCATTACAAGCGTACATGTTGTAGGCTTCACGATAGTTTACCGTAATCCAGTAGCCATACATTTTAGCTACAGCATATGGTGAACGTGGATAGAATGGTGTTTTTTCTGATTGAGGAACTTCTTGTACCAAACCATATAACTCTGAAGTAGATGCTTGGTAAAACTTAGTTTTTTCTGTTAATCCAAGAATACGTATCGCTTCTAAAATTCGAAGTGTACCAATACCATCAGCATTAGCAGTATACTCAGGAGTATCGAAACTTACTTTCACGTGGCTCATTGCCGCAAGGTTGTAAATTTCGTCTGGTTGAGTTTCTTGAATAATACGAATCAGATTTGTTGAATCAGTTAAGTCACCATAATGCAATTTGAAATTCACTTTTGCATCATGTTGATCTTGATATAAATGATCAATTCGTTCTGTATTGAATGATGAACTACGGCGTTTAATCCCATGAACAAAATAACCTTTCTTCAAAAGGAACTCCGCTAAATACGCACCATCTTGTCCGGTGACGCCTGTAATTAATGCTACTTTCACTATTGATTATTTAAGAAGTTTTTTAAATCGATAATATTTTTAATCTGATTAGATACTGCACTTACTTCATCGGCAATTTGAATACTCAAATAATCCATCAAGAAAACAGTATCATATAAATGTTCCATTGTTAATGCATGTGTATCCATTTCGTGAACGAATGAACCATAAGATTCCAATAAGTTTTTAATGAAATTAAAACGGAAATTGATGCGTTGATTTGAACCAGAATTCAACATGATGTAATTTGAATCCCATTTCTGGTAGTAACTTTCAATCACGTTATGATTTGCTTCTGGAATAACAACTACAAATGCTTCAAGTTTTGCATTCTCTTGCACTTGTTGTGCAAAACGAATGGCAAGTCCTTCCATATCTGGAGAGGCGATGATTACATATTTATTACGAATGGTAGATTTAAATTGATCTTTTATATACAATGATCTTTTTTTGTAATCTTCAAAATTAGCGACTGTGTTTTTTATTCCTTCTAACTCTGCATCGATTTTTAAACCTAACAATTCAGAGAAAATTAAAAATAAATAAGTTATTGGGTAACCAAATGCTACACGAGGTTGGTAACCACCTACTGCTTTGTAAACAGGCACATTATCTTTAGCTGCTAACTCTGCTAATTTACCACCAACTGTTAATGCGATACAAGTTGCTCCTTTTAATTGAGCATCTGCATAAGCACTTAAAGTCTCTTCTGTATTACCCGAATACGAACAAAGAATTACTAATGTTTCGTTGTTTACAAATTTTGGCAATTGATAATCAGAAACGGTTTCAATTGGAACGTTAATTTTATTGATATAATAACTCTTAATAATTTTACCAGAAATTCCTGATCCACCTAAACCACTAATTACAATATGTTTAAAGTCACTCATTTTTTTACCATGAGCATGGTAGTTTTTAATTGCGTAATCAATTTGATCAGAAAATTGAGATAATTCTTGTCCTAAGTATTTCATTTTTGTTTTTTTGTTTTAGCCTCACCCCAACCCCTCTCCAAAGGAGAGGGGCTATGAGTTATAATATTTATTTTTCATTGTTCGTCGGAGCGTCCTCGCTCCGACATATAATTTTTATTGCCATTTTATTGTCGAAGCGAGGACGCTTCGACGAACGTCACACCCCGACTTATACTTTTTATTATTTTATTGTCGGAGTGAGGACACTCCGACGAACGTCACACTTCGACGAACGTTATTTAATGTTCATTAAATATTGTCCATATCCACTCTTTACAAGTGGTGTAGCGAGTTTAGTTAATTGTGCTTTATCAATGTATCCCATTCTATACGCTACTTCTTCTATACAACCAATCTTTAAGTTCTGACGTTCTTCGATTACTTGAACGAATTGTCCTGCTTGCATAAGTGAAGCAAAAGTACCAGTATCTAACCAGGCTGTGCCTCTGTTTAATATACCAACCTTTAGTTTTCCTTGTTCTAGGTATACCTTGTTAACGTCTGTAATTTCGTATTCACCTCTTGGGCTTGGTTTAATATTTTTTGCAATATCAACTACTGTATTATCGTAGAAATATAAACCAGGTACTGCATAATTTGATTTTGGATGAACTGGCTTTTCTTCAATAGAAATGGCATTCATTTTCTCATCAAATTCTACTACACCATATCGCTCTGGATCGCTTACGTGATAAGCATATACAACGCCACCGTTTGGATCATTATTGCTTTGAAGCAATTCAGCTAATCCAGAACCGTAAAAAATATTATCACCTAAAATTAGGGCTACTTTATCGTTACCAATAAATTCTTCACCAATAACAAAAGCTTGAGCTAAACCATTTGGTTGTTCCTGAACTTTGTATTCGAACTTACAACCCAATGAGCTTCCATCACCAAGTAGTCTTTCGAAATTTGGTAAATCATGTGGAGTAGAAATGATCAAGATTTCCTTTATTCCTGCCATCATTAAGCAAGACAAGGGATAATAAATCATTGGCTTGTCATAAACAGGCATCATTTGCTTGCTCATGGCAAGTGTAAGAGGATGCAAACGAGTACCGGACCCTCCAGCTAGAATTATTCCTTTCATTACTTATGAACTAATTGGTTTAGAGTCACGAAAATAACAATAAAATCGTTTGCTCGTGTGCTCGTGTGCTCATTTGCTCGATTTTTTCTACAAAAATAGTGAATACTCAATTTTCATTAGTTTCCGAAGAACAAAATCGCCTCACCCTAAATCCCTCTCCAAAGGAGAGGGACTTTATAAAGTTTGACTACTTATTACTTTTTTTGACGGAGTACCTTTAGATTAACTTCAGCTCTGATCAGTGACCTGCATCGAAGATTGGCAAGTCCCTCTCCTTTGGAGAGGGATTTAGGGTGAGGCTTATTGTCGAAGCGAGCCTGCCTGGCGCAGACAGGGACGCTTCGACGAACACTACACTCAGACGAACACTACGAATTACGATATTTCGAAACCTGCTCGTACCACTTCTCTCCGTACTTACGGATAAGGGGTTCTTTCAGGAATTCGAACACAGATACTTTTAACTCTTTACCAAAGCTGCATGCGTCGCTGCAAATACTCCAACGGTCATAGTTTAATGCTTCGTAATCAGGGTATTTAGTTATTCTAATAGGGTATAAATGACAAGAGATGGGTTTTTTCCAATCGGTTACTCCATCATTATACGCTTTTTCGAAGGCACATTGGGTAATGCCATCTTCAAAAATCACATAGGCACATTCCTTATCACCATCTACACAAGTAGTCGTTAAATCGCCTTCAAAATCAAGCGACCATTTGCCTTGCTCTTCTATGGCTTTTAAACCTTTTTCGTTTAGATAGGGTTTCACTTTTTCGAATACTCGCTCTATAATTTCAAGTTCTTCTTCATCAAGTGGTGCTCCCGAATCACCGGCAACACAACATTCTCCTTTGCATTTGCTTAGGTTACAAACAAATTGCTCGGTAAATAATTCATCAGAAAGTATGGTGTTTTCGTGTGGGATCATCTATAAGAAGTAATAGGGTTTTTTAACCCTTGGAATTTATCAAGTTCTAGCACAAGTGATCCAATTAATATCTCAACTTCTACCTTCACTGGTACGCGATTAGTATCATTGGTAATCCACATATACATTCTACTGTCTTTGCGGAAAACTCTGCCTGGCTGTAGCGCTGGACTAAATTTTATACATTCAAATTTACCGGCATCGGTAGTAATCGTTTCTTTCCCGAGGTATTCAATTTCTAATGGATATATACCATCATCTAAGAAATACTTCATTTTAATGACCTCTCCAATTTTTACGTTTTTAATATCTAAACATCGAGCAAAGTAATACATGGAAATAATGTCAAATGTAACGTCGGGAGATGTAAACGTTCCTTTCGTAGCTACAATTCTGTTTCCTTTTTGGTCGAAATTCGCATAACTATCTCTTTTGTATTTCCCTTCGCGTACACTCTCTGTGAATTGCATAGGAAGTAGAAGAGATTGATCAACGTACGAATCATAACGGTGACGAACTTTTAAAAACCAGTCGAATGAAGGTGTAGTCCCACCTTTTGCAACAAAGTGAAAAGGCTTTTTGCCATTAATTTCTTTTTTAGCTTCTTGAACTTCAAAAGTTACTTCTGCAGCATGAATGAATCCATAATGAGCTGTGTACTCTAACTTTTCTCCAATTTGAAACGCTCCTAGTTTAAAATCGGGTTGGAGTTGAGCAAATGCCGTACTATGAATTCGAAAAAAGAAAGTGGAAAATAGAAAAACGTAAATAATAATTCTTTTCATTGTGCAATAATAATAACTATTCTGCAATTTTTTTATACAATGGTACAGTAGAACAAGGTTCACCGTACATTATACTTTTCGCAACAGGTCTAAACAGACGAGTAATTTCTACATATGCTGATGTAGGTACTGGAATATCTCCACATCCTTTAATTACAATTCGTTGATCTTTAAATTCATTTAAATCAATTTTTGCAAGTGCTTGTCTGAATAAGGCATCTTCTAAATCTGCTAAATCTCCGAATACTAACATGTTGGCGTAAGGTTCAATTTTTGTTGCTAAAAGCATAAACGCCCAAGTAGGAACAATCGCATCTACACTACAAACTATAGCAACATTTTTACCTTCGTATTGTGCCCAATCGTAACCTTTTATAAACTCACGGAAATCTTTTTCACGTAACATTAAGCCTTGAAAGAGATTGTCTTTGATATCATACAATACCCTTTCCCCTTTATGGTAATAATCGCTTAAATCGAAACTAATTAGGCCACTTTGGGCAACTTTGTTTACAAATTCCATGTTGATTAATGTATTAGGTAATATGTATTAAGTATTAGGTAATTTGTATTAAGTAATATGTATTAGGTATTATGTAATATGTATTAAGTAATAGGTAATAGGTAATTTGTATTAAGTAATTTGTATTAGGTATTAGGTAATATGTATTAGGTAATTTGTATTAAGTATTAGGTAATATGTATTAGGTATTATGTATTAAGCAATAGGTATTAAGTATTTGGTAATTTTTAGCGTACATAATACAGTGTACAGTCTCTTAATACAGTGTACTTAAATCTTAATACAGTCTACTTAATACAATAATGCAAAGGTAATTGTTTTTTAGGACTACTAAGAATGGATGCTGGACACTGGACAAGGGATGCTGGACACTGGACAAAAGGACGAAGGACTACTTCGATTGAGACAAATATTTAACGTTCGTCGGAGTGTCCTCACTCCGACAAGTTTAATCGCCTCACCCTAAATCCCTCTCCAAAGGAGAGGGACTTTATAAAGTTTGACTACTTATTACTTTTTTGTTGGAGTCACATTAGATGAACTTCGGCTCTGCTCATTGACTTGCATCGAAGAACGAACAAGCCCCTCTCCTTTGGAGAGGGATTTAGGGTGAGGCTTATTGTCGGAGTGAGGACACTCCGACGAACGACGCTCCGACGAACGGACACATTATTGTCGGAGTGAGGACACTTCGACGAACGACGCTCCGACGAACGGACACATTATTGTCGGAGTGAGGACACTCCGACGAACGACGCTCCGACGAACGGACACATTATTGTCGGAGTGAGGACACTCCGACGAACGACACTCCGACGAACGACACTCCGACGAACGACACTCCGACGAACGACGCTTCGACGAACACAAACAAAAAAGCCCCGAACATAGTCGAGGCTTTTTTAATGATTGGGTATTTTCTAGTAAAATATAATTCTATTATCAACAATCTTAGCTGATTTTTTCAATCCTTCTAAGAACTCATTATCAACACGACTTTTGCTCATGTTAAATTGATCTATTTTATTGTTAGTGTAATCAGGTAATGGTAAAGCATCAACAAAATTGTCTACGTATACTAAGTAAACACCTCTTTCTCCTTCTAATGGACCAATTAGTTTGCCTTTCTCAGAACCGAAAACAGTACCTACAACGCTAGCTTCTCTAGCAACACCTGGGATAATTGGCATAGCAAAAGATAAACCAGTAGCAGGGTTAGCTATTGTACCTAATTTTTGTGCTACTTGATCAATACGAGCATTACCTGCCATAGCAGCAGTCATCTTGTCTTTCAATAGTGCAACTTTTTTCTCTTTACGTGCACCAGCTTCTAATTCAGATTTCAAATATTCCATTGGAACAGTACCTGCATTTTTAACTTTCGTTAAACGTGCGAATACATATTTATTACCGGCTTCGAATAATGGTGAGATATCATCAACATCAGCTTTATAAGCCCAACGAATTAATTCTCTAGGACTTTCAATTCCAGCTACAAAACGATCTGTTTGTTTAATATCATCAGCTACTCTTTTGCTAAAGCCATCTGTTAATTTCAATGCTTCAAATTCTTTTGCAGAACCAATTGAAGATAATAACGTATTTGCTTTACCGAATAATGCTTGAGTAGTAGAATTGCTTGGTGTAATAGAACGATCGATTACTCCAACTGTAATTTGTTTGTTGAAGTTTTTCTGATCAGTGATTTCAATAATGTGGAATCCGAATTGCGATTGAACTACACCAATTTTACCTTTAGTTCCTTTGAAACAAAATTCAGTAAATGGTTGAACCATTTTCTTGTTATCGAAGTAACCTAAATCACCACCTTGGTCTTTAGAACCATCGGTAGAATATTGCATTGCTAATACCGCAAAGTTTGCACCATTATCAATTAATGTTTTTAAACTATCAGCAGTTTTTTTAGCTGCTTCAGCACTGTTACCGTTAATTAAAATATGACGAGCACGTACTGAATCTGGTAATGATTTTATACCAATTAATTTTGCAACTTTATAAGAACCTGCATCGATAAATGGACCATAAACAAATCCTTGAGGCTTGCTAAACATAATGGTATCAAGCGAAGCAGGCAATTCGCCTTTTTTCGCATAAGCACCGTTGTATTTTGTTTCAGCATTTAAGTTAACATATGATGAATCGTTTGTTGAACTAACTAAACCTGCAGTTTGCTCATCAATCCATTTTTTAGTTTCAATAGTATCTTCTTTCGAAGGAGTAACATCAATAGAAACATAATCAAAGCTTCTAGTATTTTCAGCTTGTTTATATTTATACTTATTTGCGTTATAGTAATTGCTGATATCAGATTCTGATACAGTAACCGCTGAGTCAGAAACTGAAGTATAGTCTAACATTACAAATGTTGCATTTGCAGACTTATTTTTCTCCATGTAATCTGCTTTAGCGAAAGCAGTAGGAACATACATACCTGCTTTAACTGCGTTCATGTATTTCTGACGAACTCGTTCATCTTGAATAGCTTTTTCGAAGTTCAACCATTGCGCACGTGTTTCACCACTTGGATCTTGTTGATCCATGTTTTTCAAGAAATTCAATACTTGAGCTGGATCAAATGCACCTGTTTGTGGATTTGAAAATGCACGACGAACTTCTGGATGAGGATTAGAACCTTGCACCATATCAAAAAGTTCTTCTGGAGAAACTTTGATATTTGATTTTGCAATATGCTCTTTCATCACTTCATCATAAACCACTTGATTCCAAGTTTGGTCTACTAAGTAACCTGTCATGCTTTCATTCAAATTACTTTGTCCTGTGCTTTTTTTGTATTGCTCAATATTAGCATCAAGTTTTGTTTGAAAATCTGCGATTGCAACTTTATTTCCATTAATTAGGCCAATCTCACTTGGAGCTCCACCGAAAATATTTTGTCCTGAAATTAGAACATCACCTGCTAAAAATGCAACAATAGCAAAAGCAATAACACCTACTAGTAGGCCGCCTCTATTGCGCATTGAATTCATTAATCCCATACCTATTTTAATTGTAAATTTTAAATTTTAAATTGTAAATGTTCTCTTAAGATAATGGCGTATAATACCCCTTACCCACAAGGAGGCGCAAAATACAAAAAAATATCTTGTTAAGAAATCCTTTTTTTTCGGATAGAATAGAATCGCCAAGCTGCGAAAATTGTAGCTAATGACATGGGAATGAAATCTTTATAGATTATTCGCTGAACTAGAAATACATAGATCGTGGCTAATAAACAGGCCATAAAAATGACTAACCACATATTTTCTTGAAATTTATTGTTTTGTTTCATCTAAGCTGACACTACCTCTGTATTTATAAATCCTATAATTTGTAAAATTCTGATTGGCTTCCATACCCTCACCAAACATCACATCTGTTTTAGTTGTGATGCGTACAAAGCTATTGGTATAGATTTTCTTCGTTTTTTCGTTCCAAATTAACCGTTCTGTATCTAAACGTTCACCTTTATTATTGATAACCACTACACTATCCTTTACTTCAATAATCCCTTGATTCTCAAATTTTCGTCCGTATTTGGCAGAAAGAGTGCTCTCAATTACATTGTTTGGACCATAAAACTCTACAAAAACACCTGCTGGCATCTCGTGGTAAGCATTCGCTACTTTGAAGAATTTAAGTACTGGTGTTAAGAGCTTTGCACGAACGATTGACGAATCACTGTAAATGAGCTCTACTTCTCGACTGGTTTCTACTGGCAAGCTCACTTCATTGGAAGCGATTTTTTCGACTTTAGATAGGTCGGTCTCGCATGAAGAAAAAAATGTAAAAAGTATTATGTACAAGGTATTAAGTAAAAATTTACTCTTTGTACTTTGTACAGTATACATTGTACTTCTACTAATCATATTTACGTTGAATAAACCACTTATCGCAGAAATTAAATCCTGCGTGAACACCCATAAATTGCTCTTTTATTAATCCAGAATTTGTAGTACCACGTTGCCCGATTTCGAAGGCTAGGTTAATTCTTGAAGCTGTTTTAGGCAATGGTAATCCGAAACCTAATGATAATGACATTTGATTGATATCTTCTCCTGCAATATTTACATATGACTTATTGTAATTAAAGCCAAAACGATATTCTATGTTTTTAAAGTAGTTCCCAACAGCCATGTAATCTGGAGTAATTGCTCCTCCTAAATTAAAATCGAATGTATTGCTAAGGTTCTGTTTAGTATCGAAAATGCTTAAGGTTGACCAATTGCCTAAAGTAACATCTGATCCAAACATCCAATGATTCACTTTAACATAAGAAAACCCTAATGAATTAATCATTGGATAAACAACCGTACCTTTTTGATCAACTGTATTTTGAGTAGTATCTATTGCACGCTCTATATCATTTTGATAATAGTATCTAGTTGATATGGTATTTCTAGTTGAAGAAAGATTTGTGCTAGGATTTCCATTTAATCCAATAATTAAATATTTATTATTCAATAAATTCAATTTATATTGAATTCCATAATTAAAGAACAAACTACCGATATAGGTAGAGTTTGTTTGTTTAACATTTAAGAAACCTGTAGAATCAGGGAATTCATTGGCTTTGGTACGATCTAGCGTTCCAAATAAGTAAGATGCATTAACTCCAATACTTAAGTTTTTTGTTACGTTATAAGCGGTACCTAAATAAAATTGATTTAGTCCACCCTCGCCTTTAAAAATTTGCGTAACTGGTGTATCTAAAAATGTTGATTTAATGTTCGATTCATAACCCATACCTGAAACTGGTACTAAGCCGAAGCTAGCTCCCCATTTAGGAGATATAGGGAATGCGATTTTTAAGTAACTCAATGCTGCATTGTTTCTGAATGCTGATCCAGTGCTATTCTCTAATTTCAAAAATGAACCAAATGCTCCAACTTCGAAGGTTGTCCATTGTAATGCTGAATAAGAAGCAGGGTTTTGAGTATTTATTGCATTATCTAGTCGTAAACCATTTGCAATGCCGCCTAAACCAAGACTTATAACAGAATTATTTTTCTGCAATTGGCCTAAACCGAATTGAGAATAAGGGGTACTGGTTACATTTTGAGCCTTTGAATAACTCCCAAGAGTAACGAATAAAAGAAGTAGAACTAGTTTATTTCTGTTGAACATTATATTGTAATATCGTATTTAAGCCTTCAGCGACCAAATCCGGACGCGCAAAGATGCTATTTTTAACCTGAGTATCAAAAAATGCTAAGTCGCCACCACACATTAACACTTGTAATCGTGGGTGCTGGTATTCATAAGTGCCTATTGTTCCAAGAATTTCTTGAACCACACCGTTCATTACCCCTGATTTTATTGAATTCTCTGTTGTATCGCCAATTAAAACTGGCTTTCTAGCATCAGGTTGAATTAACGGCAATTGAGCTGTAAAAGTATTCAGGGCCTTGAATCGCATATTCACTCCTGGAGAAATTCCCCCTCCTAAATATTCAGCTTTAGGATTTATAAAATCATATGTAATGCAGGTTCCCATATCAATACAGAGCACAGGAAGATTGGGCATTAACTGAAAAGCAGCACAAACTGATGCTAAACGATCAAGTCCTAAGGTATTAGGGCTATTATATTTATTGATTATAGGGAGTAGCGTTAAATAATCAAACTTGATAAAAGTAGAATGAGCATTTAAGAACGCCATATTTTCATCGTCGGCATTGCCAACATGCGAGTAAATACTGGCTTGTATGGAGTATTCTTTGAAAATTTTATCAAGTAAAAAAACGTCTAGTGATTCGAATTTAGCTCGCGCTACGATTTTATCTCCATCAAAAATGTAGACTTTGGTAAACGTGTTGCCTTTATCGATTACTAGGTTCATTATTTCAAATTAAGAAATAGGAAATAGGAATTAGGAATTGAATGCCTGTGTTCCCTGTGTTCGTCGGAGTGTCCTCACTCCGACATTTACTTCATTATTTGTCGAAGCGAGGACGCTTCGACGAACTCACACTCCAATTATTACTTTATTATTTGTCGGAGTGAGGACACTCCGACGAACACTATACTGTTAGTGCTAATATAGATTCGAAGAGTACTCTACCATCAACATTTGATAATTCTCCATCGGCTGCGCGTTCTGGGTGAGGCATCATTCCAAATACATTTCTACCTGCATTACAAACACCAGCAATGTTTTCCATTGCTCCGTTCGGGTTTGATTCTGGTGTGATATTTCCATTTTCATCGCAATAACGGAAAAGCACTTGGTCATTATCATTTAATGATTTGATGATATCGTTAGATGCAAAATATTTCCCTTCGCCGTGTGCAATTGGAATTTTTAATACTGCATTCGGATCAATTTGAGAAGTTATTAATGAGTTTGAAGTTTGCGACTTCAAGTGCACATTTTTACAAATGAACTTACGAGAATCGTTGTGTAATAAAGCTCCCGGGACTAATCCAGCTTCCGCTAATATTTGAAAGCCATTACAAACTCCTAATACATTTCCACCTTTATTGGCAAAAGAAACAACCTCTTGCATAATTGGCGAAAAACGAGCAATTGCACCCGATCTCAAATAATCTCCGTAAGAAAATCCACCAGGTAAAACGATAAAATCACAACCTTGTAAATCGTGGTCTTTGTGCCATAATTTTACAACTTTTTGTTGCATGATTGTTTCCAAAACATACACCATATCTTGATCGCAATTTGATCCTGGGAATACTACTACACCGAATTTGTTCATCTGAATACTATTAAAGTGCAAATATAAAACATCTAAGCATAATTACCCATATTGTCTATGAATATTTAATAAAGTAGATTTTATAGTAGTTCCTAGAAATAAGCATTTCGAATAAAATCAAATCATGCTTTATAAAACTGATATTTTGTACATTCGTGTATATGAAGTTTAAAACATTACTATTTCTATTATTTGCCAGCGCCAGTTTTGCTCAAAAAGTAGATTTCGCTACACCTGAAAAATCATTTCAGCGAACATTTATGAAAGTTATTGGGCAAAACGAAAATGGTTTCTTTGTATTAAAAAGCACCACAGCATTTAGTAATAAACAAGATCAGCTTCGTTTACGCGACAATAAAGTAGACATCACCTTTATCAACAATAATTTAGCAACCATTTGGACTTACTCTCTCAATGTTTATAGTAGTGAGTATGAAATTCAGGATATCAGTTTTTTAAATGATAGCTTGTACCTATTTTATGCAATCATCAATAAGGAAGCGAACAAAAATGAATTGTTTGCCCAAAAGTTTAACTTAAAGAAAGGAGTTCCAGATACTCCTCCCGTTTTGTTAGATGAAATTCAATTTGATAAAAAACGAAATCGTGGTACATTTTATATTCGACAAAGCAAAAATAAAAAGATGCTTGCTACGATGTACAAACAGAGCGAATCAGAGAACGATAAGTTAAGTATTAGTGTAAACGTACTCGACACAACGCTACAAACGATATGGAGTACAAAATACAAAACCGAATATTATGATGGCGTACTTTTTCTAAATGATTTTAAATTGTGTAATGATTCTAATGTATATATATTAACATCTTTAGACCTCGATAAAAAAATGTTGAGAGATAAGAAGTATACCTTAAACATAGCAAAATCTAATAGTTCAAAGCTTATTCCTACCATCATTTCATTAGAAAAATATTTTATCAATGATATTAAAATGGAATTTGATTACATCAACAATCAAATTGTAATGGCTGGTTTTTATTCAGAATTAAATAGTTTTTCTTCTGCAGGTATCGTATATGCGAATATTAATTTAAATAACTCATCGGTTAAACCCAGAATTTATACGGAGAGTTTCAAGGCGAAATTTTTAAATGAATTTAATTCAGAGAGAACAATAAATAGAGGAACAGAATTAATCAACTATTATATTGACAAGATACTTGTACGTACTGATGGGGGAGTTATACTTGTTTCCGAATCTAATTATGTAACGGAGTCAACTAACTACAATTCGTATTATCAATTATATACGACATCCTATACTTACCATTACGACAATATCATTTTATTTTCTATCAATCCAACCGGAAGGATACATTGGGAGTCTATTGTACGCAAGAACCAGGTGTCTGAAGATGATGCTGGATTTTATTCATCATACATCATTAATTTAGATGTAGATAAAGTGAACGTGATTTATAATAAGTTTATAAGAAAAGCCACCGATATTTTATCATGTTCAATAAACAATAAAGGTGAGACGACTGAGAAGGTGTTGTTGAAAGAGAATGAAAGTACATTAATAATGCCTGCAGGTGGTAAACAAATTTCAGCGGACCAATTAGTCATTCCTTGTATTCAAAAAAATAAAACTAACTTTATACGAATTACATTTTAAATATGTTTGTTCGATTATTTAAAACTCAGAACCCATTTAATCTAGTCATACTCTTTATTCTTGCCATTGGCATACGGTTACCCTATTTGCTAGATAGTACTCCAATCCCTGTGTTTTATTATAATGAAGCCTTTAGTACTTTTCTGTTTGGAAAATTTGCATTCTTATGGGGCAATAAAATTTTTAATGTATTATTTACAACGGTCTTGTATTATGCCGCAGCCTTATGGTTGACAAAAATTGTAAATGATTTTAGTTTAATATTTAAGAACACTCATTTGCCTGCTTTACTTTTTATTGTAATCACAGGAATGTTCCCCACTTTTTTCACTCTTGACGCTGCAATTTTAGTAATCTTCTTTCAGTTGTGGATTTTCATTCGCTTGTTTAAGCTGTACAAGAGCAATCAAGCAAATATTTTGACATTCGATTTAGGGATAATCGTTTCTATAGCATCTCTATTTTATTTCCCGGCAATAGCTTGGATTCTTTTAGTGTGGATTGCACTATTACTTTTCAGACCATTTAATTGGCGAGAATGGGCATCTAGTATTATGGGCGCAATAACGCCATACATTTTTGTGGCATTTTATTACTTTTGGTTCGATAGATGGGATGATTTTATAATCCTTTGGCAGCCCCTAAAGAACTATTGGCAAATCAATATTTTCCCAAAAAATAGTGACTACTTCCCTTTAATACCGATGGTGTTAATCTTAGTTGTTTCGTTCAATAAATTGAGAGAAAATTTCTATAAAAATGTATTACAAGTTCGCAAAGCTCAGCAATTGTTGATATTTTCGATAATTATAACAGCTGGCTCATTCTATATTAAACCTACTTTTAGTATCAATCACTTTATATTATTAGCCGCACCAATTGCAGTATTCTTATCGTACTACTTTTTAGTGGCCAAAAAACATTGGGTTTCTGAAGGGCTTATTTTATTGATGATTATTTCCGCTTTATTTTTTCAGATGTATTAAATCGAGAAAATCTTCTTAACGACTTCATCTAAATTATCAGGAAAATTCACTTTTATCACACCTTGGTTATATATCCAATCGTGTAATATCGTACTGAAATCATTCTCAATATGTTTTACTACAGGAACTCCTAATCGCCTTAAGGCTTCAGCATTACAAGCTTGCTCATATTGGCCAGTCATGGGTATTGATAATACTTTTTTCCCTAAGAATAGCGCTTCTGCTGGAGCTTCAAAACCGCCACCAGTAAGTAAGCCTTCGCAAGATGCTAAACTTGCATTAAACTTTTCATTGTGAATAGGTTGTACGTTAACATTTCCTGTTACATATCCTGTATGCTCATGTTTTGAAAATACATGCCAAGTAATTTTATCTAGTTTTGCGAGGTGCTCGATTAAAAACTTATCGCTATAAGCGGGTAAGTAAACGGTGTAATGCCCTTTATTTTCTGGCACTAAACTTCTAATTTCTTTTCTAATGATAGGAGTGTTAATGAACTCATCATATTTTTCGAAATGGAAAGCGATTTGTTTTGTACTAGGTGCGTAATGTTTAAGAATACCTTCAGCAAAGGCATCGTTAAAATTTGGGCGCGGAGTTTTCTTGGAAAGGAAAGAAGCTTGATGACTTAATGCAATCACTTGTTTCTTTTTTATTTTTGCTGCCCAAGCGGAAACGGGTTCAAAATCATTAATGATGATATCATATGGATTTAGATCAAGTTTATATATGTCTCGAACTAAATCTATTAAATGCAAACTCTTAAATGTTTCCCAGTAATCAACACCACCACTTTTCCCGAAAACGAATCCTGCACCTTTAAATTTATATTTTATTTCTTGAGGTAGACTTACGTCAACTTGCGTACCACTAATCAAAATATCTACATCCGCAAATTGTTGAAGTGCAGGAATAAAATCACGCGCGCGACTAACATGTCCGTTTCCAGTTCCTTGTACTGCGTATAGTATTTTCATAGAGTTTCTCGAATGTACCGAATTTGCCTGAATTGCTGAAATGCTGAGTAGAGCACTATTGAATTAAAGTATTGTATAATTGACCTATATCTAATTTACCTTTTAAATCTAAATTTTCTTCTTTTATTTCTTCTTCGTCGGTAATTTCAGGATACTGATGTTCTTCAAATTGATGAATTTTCCAAGCGCCATTGTGGTATTCAAGACTGGTTAAACTCTCTACCCAATCTCCTGAATTGAGATATAATACAGAACCATTTTCATTAGTAATCGTTCTCATTTCAGCTTGATGAATATGACCACATATTACATAATCAAACTTTTTTTCGATAGCTATATTCCCAGCAGTTTCTTCGAAGCTATTAATAAACTTCACTGCATCTTTTACGGATTGTTTAATCTTCTTCGATAAACTCATTTTCTCCCTACCTGTTTTTTCTAGTATGAAGTTTATGAATGTATTGATTAAGATTAATGTGTCATATCCAACGGCTCCTAATTTGGCAAGGAATTTAGAATATTGCATGGTTACGTCAAATACATCTCCATGAAAAATCCATGCTTTTTTACCGTCTAGCTCAAGTACAAGTTTATTGCAAAGTTTTAATGATCCTAAATCGAAATCGGCAAACTTTCTAAGCATTTCATCATGATTACCGGTTAGGTAATATACAGGAACATCAGCTGTTACGTATTTTAGTATTCGACGAATAACTTTTAAATGACTCTCAGGGAAATACCTTTTGCTAAATTGCCACATATCAATAATGTCGCCATTTAATATCAGCATACCGGGTTGTACGCTCTTTAAGTACCTTAATAATTCTTTTGCTCGGCAACCGTAGGTGCCTAAATGGATGTCAGATATTACAACAATATCGACAGGTCTTTTGATCATGCGTTTTTAGTTTTACTCATCTTCTTCACCAACGTTTATATCGTATGGGCTGAAATAAAAAGCGAGTAGTGCTGCAAATGCAGTTAATAAAATAATGGTGTGAGAAATTTCCATGCCACAAAAGTAAATTAGACATGTTAAATCGATGTTAAATAATTAAGAAATTTAACCTTTTTGATTAATTAAATTCTATAACATCCTAAACGTCCATTTTTAGTTTAATTCGCTTTAATTGCTTTAGATGATGTTTAGAGTGGATTAACATGAATTTCATCCACTGTTCATTATTTAATAAGCCTAACGCGGGATGTTTAATTTTCTGTGTTTTGCTCCACAAGTTTCTATTATCCCATAAATTATTTAACTCATACTCCAATTCGTCTAAAGCTTGCTTAGCTTCTGTAACTGAATTGAATTTTGGAGTTCTTTTAATAAATAGTTCAGGAACTTTTCTTCCTTTAGGGATTCGTCCGGTGAAAAAAATCAATCTTGCGCTCCAACTTAGTGGGCTAGCATCTTCTGTAGCTTCACCTAATTGAGCTTTTAGCATACCCTTTAAGCTCAATTTATTTGCTGTAATAATATGTGCATAGACTTCTGCTGAAGACCAAGTATTGTCATCATATTTGAATTGGAAGTTCTCCTCATTAAAACTATTTAGTTTATATGAATAATTCTTTATTACATCAATTAGTAAAGTATATTGTCTATTTAAACTCATTTTAAGAATGCTAATAATTCATGTAATTTATTTATTTCATAAGTAACTTCATAATTATGAGGATCAGATAATGGATTAAAATACACTTGGTCAATCCCCGCATTTTTAGCTCCAAGGATATCGGCTTCCAAGCTATCGCCAATCATTAGCACTTCATGCGATTCAGCACCTACAGCCACTAGGGCGTGATTGAATAAGGCAATATCTGGTTTGTATAAGCCTATAACTTCTGAAATAAATACCTCTTCAAAATACTGCTTAAGGTTTGTTCTTGACATTTTCATCTCCTGTGATTCTAAAAAACCATTGGTAATGATGTGCAATTTATAGTCGTTTTTTAAAATACTGAGCACTTCATGTGTCCCTTCAAATAGGTTCGTTTTTGTGGGGCAAATACTTACATAGTCATCCTCAAATTGGCGGGGTATAAGATGTTCAGGTAATTCGAAATGCTCGAAAGTTAGTCGGAATCTAGAACTTCTTAGCTGTTCCTTGCTGATTAAACCATTATGATAATCTCTCCATAAACGATGATTATGCTCCGTATATACATCAATAAATTGCTCGGCAGATTCAATTCCTAATTCACTTAACTGATATGTATCGTATAACTCCAACAAGGTTTCCCTCGCATTGGCATCAAAATCCCAAAGCGTATGGTCGAGGTCAAAAAACAAATGTTTATAGTACATAGAATTGAGATATTAGATATTAGAAACTCACATTATCATACTAGCATATCAGCATACTAGCATATCAGCATACTAGCATACTAGCATATTAGCATACTAGCATATTAGTTAAACTTTTTCGCCGAATGCTAAATCACCTGCATCTCCTAAGCCTGGTACGATGTAAGATTTTGTAGTCAGTTCATCATCGATAGCGGCAATCCAAATATGAGCTTTAGGGATATTTCTTTGTACATATTGTACACCAATAGTACTACCGATTACACTAACAATATGAATTTGAGAAAACTTAGCTCTGCTCATTAATTCCTTAATGCATAAAACCATTGAACTACCTGTGGCAAGCATTGGGTCTGAAACAATGAGTACACGATCTTCTAATTCGGGCACAGCAACGTATTCCATTTCAATAACAAAAGAATGGTCTTTCTTCGTTTTACGAAATGCAGAAATATAGGCACAATCCGATTTATCAAAGATTCGTAAAAGTCCTTGATGTAAGGGTAGACCAGCTCTTAATATGGTTGCTAACACAGGTTGGTCAGGAATTAATGCAGTATTTGAAATTCCTAAAGGAGTGGTTACCTCAACAGAATCGTATTTTAATTTCTTACTAATTTCGTAAGCCATTACTTCTCCAATACGTTCTAGGTTTAAACGGAAGCGAGCTCTATCCTTTTGGATATTCTCGTCGCGTAACTCTGCTACAAATTGGTTGACAACAGAGTTTGTGTTTTGAAAATTAGTAAGCACGTTAATTTAATTTATGGTGAATAAAAATTAGTCCTCTTTACTTGCAAGTATAAGCATCTTCTCATACAAACCACTCCAGCCCACCCAAGGGTATTGCTCTGAAAATGACTCGTTATGCCAAAGTGAAACGAAATGCCCATTCACTCTTTTTACATTATACATTAAGATTTTAATACTATCAAATGCTTGCTCTTCAGTATACTTCAAATACGTAATAAAAGTTGCATCCATTACGCAAAATGGATGTATACGCAAGAAACTTAATTGCTCATGTTTAATGTCGTAGAACCTAAACGAATGCGTTGTACTTGCTCTAAAACCTGGCATACTTGCATATCCCATGGTGTATTCGTTTGCAATGCCTAAACTAATTAACGACTTGTATGTATTAGGGAAACGTAATTTTAAATAGTGTTGGCGCGATGAATTTATTGGAATATTTAAAACATTAGAAAGAGTATTGATTTCTTCGTCAATAATTCTATAATCATATCGAGAGTGATAGGATGGATGAATACCAACAGTCGCTGTTTTTGAAACTTGTTTAATCCGTTTTCTAAACTCTTTATTTTTCGTGGAAATATTAATATCGAATCGATTAAATTTATTGCTAAATAAGAAAAAGTAAATAGCAGTAAAATTATACTTTCGATGAAGCCCTTCTATATTTTCGAATTGATCAAAAGGATCTTTCTTCAAACCTAAATATACTTTTAAGATAGCTATCACTTTCAAAAATTTAAATTTTAAAAGCGCAACGAGTAATTGTTTCCCAATTCTAAAAATGCTTTTCCCTTTTATTTTAAATACTTGGTCGATATCTAATGTAGGAGTAAATCTGAATTTCTGTTGCTCCCATTTTAGTTCAGGATATTTAGAGGATAATTCAGCTTTTAACAATATGATCCATTCATCTACCACAGGTCTTTCTAGAAAAAAATTTCGATAAGCAAATGATTGATTTGCTTCAAATCGTCTATGCTTATCTCTTTCAAAAGGCAAGTATTCTTCATATCTGCTAATCAAGTAAAATATTGCAGCAAATACATCGAATTTCAGGTCAGACTCCTCCATCGGAAATAACCTAATCTCATTCCCCACTTTCAAAACAGGTACTTCTATCTCCGAAATGCCTTCAGATTTTAATAGACCTGCTGAATTAATGTAAAGTTCTTCTGAAGTAATGCGAGCATTAGAGTAATTGATTTTGGGACCAATATAATTCGTAAAATCTTGAATATCACTACAGAAATCATAGTCCTGCGGAGTTACATCTTCAAAAATAAATTGAATGATGTAACGGAAGCGGTTGCTTAAAGAAGGGCTATAGATGAGTATCATAGACTGATTTCAAGGATAAATATATTGAAAATACCGATATCAATTTATTACTTTTGGTTTCCAACTAAAAAAATACAATGGAAAAAGAATCTTTCATCAAACGTTATCAATTCGTAATTATCGCTATTCTACTATTTATAGCGATGTGTTTTGCTTATTTCAGTCCGGTATTAGAAGGTAAAAAAATAAACCAGAATGATGTGGAAATGATTAATGGTGTTCAACAAGAAGCCTTTAATTATTATAAAGAAACAGGCAATTATACTTTGTGGACAAATTCCATGTTCGGCGGTATGCCTACCTACCAGATATGGTTAGGTTACCCAAATAACATAGCTGGTAAATTTATAGATTTTTATAACCGATCAATACCAAACCCTATTAATACAGTATTTCTGTATTTAATTGGATTTTTCATTTTACTGAGAACACTTAAAATGAATGTCTGGCTAAGCGTTCTTGGCGCTGTAGCCTTTGCCTTTTCATCCTATAATTTTATTATTATCGGAGCCGGGCATACCAATAAAGCCATAGTAATTGGTTTGTTTGCCCCAACCCTAGCTGGTGTAATGCTTGCTTATAAAGGGAAATTATGGCAGGGTGCTGCACTATTTGCCGCTTTCCTAGCCTTTCAACTTAAAGCGAATCACTTCCAAATGACCTATTACTTCGGTTTAGGTATAATTATTTATGGAATTTTCATGTTGGCAGATGCTATTAAAGGAAAGACTTTAATGCCTTATATTAAATCAACATTAGTATTATTAGTAGCAACTGTGATAGCAGTGGGAGTTAATATTACCCCATTATGGCTTACGAAAGAGTACGCAGACGAAACCATCCGTGGAAAATCAGAACTTACGTTAAACCCAAATGCCAATACAAATGGATTAACTAAAGAATATGCTTTTGAATACAGCTATGGAATAAGTGAGACATTAAGTTTATTGATACCTAATATTCATGGCGGTTCTTCTGCAGGTGAATTAGACAAATCTTCTGAAACGTTTAAGTTTTTAAAACAACAAGGTGTTCCTAACCCGCAACAAATTATTAAAAGACTACCCTTGTATTGGGGCGACCAATCGTTTACCGCCGGACCAGTATATTTTGGAGCCATTATATTTTTCTTATTTATATTCGGATTGTTTGTTGTAAGAGGAAAAGAGAAGTGGTGGATTGTAGCAACTGTGCTATTAACCATAGCCCTTTCTTGGGGACAAAATTTCATGAGTTTATCGGGATTATTTTTTGATTATTTCCCGATGTACAATAAGTTCCGAGCAGTATCATCTATACTAACGGTAACTAGTTTACTATTCCCATTATTAGCTTGCTTGGCGATAAAAGAGATAACCGATAATGAGTTAGAGCCTGCGAAGATTACGAAAGCCTTACGCAATTCATTTATTATAGTTGGTGGCTTAACTTTATTATTTGCTTTAATTCCTGACTTTGCAGGAAGCTTTAGCAATGCAGATTTTGATAAACGTGCTTTCGGCGATGCTTATGATAAAATCATTGGTTCTATTACAGAAGACCGTAAAGGATTATTACGCGCAGATGCATTCCGTTCACTTTTATTTGTATTAGCAAGTGCAACATTAATTTTTGTATTTATTCGTAAGAAAATAAAATCACAACAATTAATATTAGGTCTATTAATACTTGTAGTAATTGATATGTGGTCTGTAGATAAACGTTACTTAAACGATTCTGCATTCTCTAAAAGGAAAACTAAAGTGAATGAAGTAGCAATGACAACCGTAGATCAGGAAATATTAAAAGACAAAGATCCTTACTACCGCGTTTATAATACTACTCAAAATTTCACGAGTGACTATGCTACTTCGTATTATCACAAATCGATTGGCGGTTACCATGCAGCTAAATTAAAACGCTACCAAGACTTAATTGATTATCAATTATCGAAAGGAAACATGAGTGCATTTAGTATGTTAAACACCAAATACTTCATCGTAGGGAATCAACAAACACAGCAATTAAATGTACAAATGAATCCTCAAGTATGTGGAAACGCTTGGTTCATCAACGAAATCAAGTTTGTACCTAATGCTGATTCAGAGATGAACTCATTGACTAATTTCAATCCGAAAAACCAAGTAATTATCGACGAACGTTTCAAAGCTGAATTAGGTGATATTACTTTAGCAAACGATACTACTTCAACTATTAAATTAACAAAGTATGCACCGATGCAATTGGATTTCGAATCGAATGCAAACGGAAATCAATTTGCAGTATTCTCAGACATCTATTACAATAAAGGCTGGAATGTATATGTTGATGGTGTGAAATCTGATTACGTACGCGTAAACTACTTATTACGTGGTATGAAAATCGCATCAGGTAAACACAGCATTGTATTTAAATTCGAACCAGAAGGATATATTGTTGGAGAGAAAATTGCTTTAGCGAGTTCGCTTCTACTTGTATTGTTGGTTGGGTTTGGGGCGTTTAAAGCCGTTAAAAATTCGTAATTCATTTTATGCTCGTCGGAGTGTCCTCACTCC
>JBIINK010000030.1:0-27188 GCA_044337515.1 Sphingobacteriales bacterium
ACACACGGATAAAACATAAACGACCTACGAAAGGATCCGTTGCAATTTTAAATGCTAATGCTGCAAATGGTTCTTTAACGTCTGGTTTAACTAAAATTTCAGCACCAGTGTCTGGGTTAGTTCCCAAAACACCTTTTGAATCCATTGGCGATGGCAATAATTCCATCACGTAATCCAACATGGTTTGAACACCTTTATTTTTGAAAGATGATCCACATACCATTGGTACAATTTTAGCATCTAATACTGCGTGACGTAAAGCGTCTAAAACTTCACGTTCAGTAATTGTTTCTGGAGCATCAAAGAATTTACTCATTAAATTCTCATCATACTCAGCAACTGATTCTAATAATTTTTCTCTCCACTCAGCAACTTCTTCAAGCATATCTGCAGGAATAGGAACTTCTGTGAAAGTCATGCCTTTATCATGCTCATTCCAAACAATACCTCTATTGTTAATTAAATCAACAACACCTTGGAAACCATCTTCAGCTCCAATAGGTAATTGTAATGGAACTGCATTACTGCCTAACATTTCTTTAACTTGATGAACAACTTTCAAGAAATCGGCACCAGCACGGTCCATTTTATTTACGAAACCAATACGTGGTACGCTGTAGTTATTTGCTAATCTCCAATTTGTTTCAGATTGTGGCTCAACACCATCAACTGCAGAAAATAAGAATACTAAACCATCTAATACACGTAATGAACGATTTACTTCTACTGTAAAGTCAACGTGACCTGGAGTATCAATAACGTTTACGTGATAAGTATCGCCTCTGTATTTCCAATCTACTGTTGTTGCAGCAGATGTAATTGTAATTCCACGCTCTTGCTCTTGTGCCATCCAGTCCATTGTTGCAGCACCTTCGTGCACTTCACCAATTTTATGACTCACACCTGAATAATATAAAATACGCTCAGTAGTAGTTGTTTTACCGGCGTCAATATGGGCAGCGATGCCTATATTTCTTGTATATCTTAAATCTCTTGACATTATCTTTTTATGAATCGATTATTGACTAGAATCTGAAATGTGAGAATGCTTTGTTAGCTTCTGCCATTTTGTGCGTATCCTCTTTTTTCTTAATCGCAGCACCTTCGTTTTTCGCAGCAGCAATGATTTCTCCCGCTAAACGGTCAACCATTGTTTTTTCACCACGCTTACGAGCGTAACCGATTAACCATTTCATACCAAGAGCAGATTTACGCTCTGGACGAACTTCAGTAGGAACTTGGAAGTTAGCTCCACCAACACGGCGGCTCTTTACTTCTACTGCAGGCATAACGTTAGTTAATGCTTTTTTCCAAGTATCTAATCCGTTTTCACTAGTTTTCTTTTCTACTAATTCTATAGCATCGTAAAAAATACCGAAGGCAGTTGATTTTTTACCTTCATACATCATATTGTTTACGAATTTTGTTACCAACACGTCGTTAAACTTCGGGTCAGGTAATATAATTCTCTTTTTAGGTTTTGACTTTCTCATTTTCTTAGATCGATCGTTGCGTTACCAATTATTTCTTTTTACCTTTTGTTGCAGGCGCTTGTCCTGGTTTAGGCTTTTTAGTACCGTATTTAGAACGGCGTTGGTTTCTTCCTTCTACACCAGAAGTATCTAGTGTACCACGAATGATGTGGTAACGTACACCTGGTAAATCCTTTACTCTTCCACCTCTAATCAATACAATTGAGTGCTCTTGTAAGTTATGACCTTCTCCTGGGATGTAAGCATTTACTTCCTTTGAGTTGGTTAAACGTACCCTAGCAACTTTACGCATCGCTGAATTTGGTTTCTTAGGAGTGGTTGTATAAACACGTGTGCATACACCTCTTCGCTGCGGACATGAATCCAATGCTGGCGACTTACTTTTGTCGACCATAGCTACTCTCCCTTTTCTTACTAACTGTTGTATAGTAGGCATTTTATCTAATATATTTTTTTAATATGTTCTTAAAAAGACGTAATACTCCCTTTTGAGGGACTGCAAAGGTAACAACAATCTATTAATTCACAAGGGGTAAAGCGAAAAATATTGAAGAATGTTGGGATTGAGAGCATTTAGCCCTCATTTTGAGAAGTAATTAACTGAATATCAGTTATGTTTGGTCATGGTCAACTCCACTCCAATGCTGATAAAGCTCTTGATCATTTCAACAGACTTGCCAATCAATTCGGGTAGCATCGGTTCTTCATCCGAATCGAATCCACTCAAAACATAATCAACTTGACGGCCTTTTGGGAAATTATCACCTATGCCGAAGCGGATTCTTGGGTAATTGTTATGACCGAGCATTAAATTGATGTCTTTCAAGCCATTATGACCAGCATCTGCTCCTTTAGGGCGCATTTTAATAGATCCAAATGGAATAGCCAAATCATCAACTACTACCAACACGTGATTAACAGGAACTTTTAAAGCATCCATCCAGTATTTCAATGCTTTACCACTCAAATTCATGAAAGTGGTTGGCTTAATTAAGGTAACCTGCCTGCCTTTCATGCTAAATTCCGCCACAGAGGCTAGTCGCTCGGTGCTGAATTTCACGCCTTGCTCTTTTGCTAATGCATCGAGTACCATAAAACCAATATTATGGCGTGTATCTGCATATTCTGGACCAATATTTCCAAGACCGACGATCAAAAATTTCATAAGTGCAATTTATATACTAAATATCAATCTCTAAATTCTAAATAACAAATTCTAAATTATGGTTACTTAGTTATTAGGTTAGTAAGTTATTTGGGCAAATTACTTAAAAAAATAACCCAATAACCTAATAACTCAATAACCTAATAACCCCTCGTCTTGCGACGAGGCAGGCATTAACCTAATAACTCAATAACTCAATAACCTAATAACCCAATAACCCCTCGTCTTGTGACGAGGCAGGCATTAACCTAATAACTAAATAACCAAGTAACTCAATAACAAAAAAAGCCGCAAAAAGCGGCTTTTTTTAATTTTGAAGTATTAATTATTTTTTAGCTTCAGCTGCAGCTGCTTCACGCAATGCTCTTGAAGTTTCAACAGAAACGATAGAGTTTGCTTTCGCATCAAGGATCACGCAGTTCGGTACTGAAGCCTCACTTACACGAATCATTTTACCAATTTCTAATCCTTCAATGTTAATCATAACATTGTCAGTCATATCTTTTGGAAAACCTTTAACTTTTAATTTTTTGATTTTGTGAACTAATTTACCACCCATTTTCACACCTGGAGAAGTTCCGCTGAAACGAACTGGCAATAACATAGTCAGTTCTTTGTCTTCGAAAACTTCCATAAAATCAATATGGTTAATTAAGTCAGTTAATGGATGGAACTGGATGTCTTGCATCGTAGCTCTGAATTTTCTACCATCAACGTCTAGATCAACGAAATAAACTTCTGGAGTGTACACTAGGTTTTTAAGATCTGCTTCAAATACTGCAAAGTGAACTTGTTCTTTTCCACCATACAATACACAGGGTACTCTACCTTCGTAACGTAGCTCCTTTGCATCTCTTTTCCCTACGTTCTGACGTACAGAACCGCTAATTGAGATTGTTTTCATACTTATTTTATTTTTAAATTTATATTTATTCTGCTTATTGTAATTATGTATTAAGTATTATGTATCATGTATTATGTATTAAGAATTAAGTACATGTTACTTAATATATTTTACTTTTTACATTGTACTTAATACATTGTACCTATTACATTGTACTTAATACATTGTACCTAATACATTGTACTTAATACATTGTACTATTTTTATACTATTTTAAACAAATCGCTAATCGAACCGTGTTCATTAACATTTGAAATAGCTTTGCTAAACAAGTCGGCTACTGATAGTACTTTAATTTTAGAGCTTTTCAATGTTACTGGAATTGTATCACATACAATTAGTTCTTCTAACACTGAGTTCTCTATATTTTCTAATGCTTTTCCTGACAAAACCGGGTGAGTACACACGGCTCTAACACTATTCGCACCTTTATCCATAATTAATTGAGCTGCTTTTGTTAATGTTCCAGCCGTATCAATTAAGTCATCTACTAATACGATATCTTGCCCTTCCACATTACCAATTACATTCATTGATTCAATTTCGTTGGCACGTTTACGTTGTTTATCGCAAATAACCATTTCCACATTTAATGCTTTTGCAAATACTCGAGCTCTACTTGTACCACCCATATCTGGTGCGGCAATGGTTAAGTTCGGTAAGTTCAAACTCTTAATATATGGTATAAACACCACCGATGCATCTAAGTGATCCACTGGGATGTCGAAAAATCCTTGAATTTGTGCCGCGTGTAAGTCCATTGTCATTACTCGATGCGCTCCTGCAACAGTTAGCATATTGGCTACTAAACGAGAACCGATAGAAACACGAGGTTTATCTTTACGATCCTGGCGAGCTAATCCAAAATATGGGATAACTGCAATAATATAATGAGCAGATGCACGCTTTGCAGCGTCAATCATCAACAAAAGCTCCATCAGGTTATCTGAAGGGGCATACGTTGATTGTACTAGGAAGATGTCACATCCTCTGATTGATTCGTTAAATGAAGGCTGAAATTCGCCATCGCTAAAACGTGCCAGAGTTAAATCACCTAATTCAATACCACTTACTTTAGCAATGTTAGCTGCAAGTTCTGCACTAGCTGAACCAGCGAAAAGCTTGATTGGGTTAAATTGTAATGGCATATGCTTATAAATTAAAAAAAGGGATTGCATTAAAACAGTCAACGCAATCCCTTTTTGCAGTTGTCCGACTAGGGCTCGAACCTAGACTCTTCTGGACCAAAACCAGACGTGTTGCCAGTTACACCATCGGACAATTTCCCTTTGCGATTTTCGCTTAGGGTCTGCAAATGTAGAAAAGGGATTGATTTAAAGCAAAAATATTTGAAAATAGTATCAAAAAGTAATGAGTAGTGGGTATTGAGTAATGGGTATCTGGAATTTAGAATTAATTGATTAATCTAAGTTACGATTGCCTAATACTCACTACTCAATACCCACTACTCATTACTCGATACTCGTTACCCACAAAAATATTACCATCCTTCAAAAATAATTTACTATTTTCGACGCTTATCGTATATCCAAATAGACAGGTATAAAAATTCATTATGTTAAAATTTAAATCAATAAACAATGTATTCGGTTGGTTCACTTTCGCTATTGCGAGTTTAACCTTCATGATGACCATGGAAACAACAGCTAGTTTCTGGGATTGTGGCGAGTTTATTTCGGCTGCATATAAACTTCAAGTTGTTCACCCACCAGGTGCACCTTTATTTTTATTAATTGAAAGACTATTCTCGTTGTTCGCAACAGATCAAAACAATGTTGCATACTTTACGAACTTAGGTTCTGCACTTTCGAGTTCAGCTACCATTCTGTTTTTATTCTGGTCGATTACATTACTTGCTAAAAAACTAGTAGGTAAAAAAGAAGAAGATTTTAATGCTACAGATATTATCTTAATTATAGGATCTGGTTTTGTTGGAGCATTAGCTTATACTTTCTCTGATACATTTTGGTTCTCGGCAGTTGAAACTGAAGTTTACGCAATGTCTTCATTATGTACAGCTGTAGTATTTTGGTCTATTTTAAAATGGGACAATATCGCAGATCATAAACATTCAGATCGTTGGTTAGTATTTATAGGTTTAATTATTGGTTTATCTATTGGAGTTCACTTACTGAACTTACTTGCAATTCCTGCAATTGCTTTTGTATATTATTTCAGAAGATTCCAAACAAGTATTAAAGGATTAATCTATACTTCATTAATATCAATTGCGATTTTAGGATTTATACAATTCGGTATTATACCAGGAGTAATTTCTATTGCAGCAAAATTTGATTTATTATTTGTGAATGGGTTCCACATGCCTTTCTGGAGTGGAGCAATCGTTTGGTTTGTATTATTAGGTGCGGGAATTGTTTGGGCAACGAAGTACAGTATTAAAAAAGCGAATGTAGTTTTAAATACTGCATTGCTTTGCTTAACTGCAGTGTTAATTGGATACTCATCATACACGATGATTCCTGTTAGAGCTAAAGCAGATCCGAATATCAACATGTATGCAAATGATAATATTTTCAATTTGTTATCATATATCAATCGTGAACAATATGGTGAAACACCATTAATCACTGGTCAGTTTTTTACTGCAAATTTAGAGTCGGAAGTTGATGGTGCAATGCAGTATCGTATTGATGGTGATGAATATGTTGAAACAGTAAGAAAATCAAAACCAGTTTGGGATAAAAAACAATCAGGATTCTTCCCACGTATGTGGAGCAATCAACAAAACCATATATCATTTTACAAAAGTTGGTCGAACTTAAAATCGGTAACCAATAAACCTAGTATGGGGGAGAACTTACACTTCTTCTTTACCTATCAATTAGGTCATATGTATTGGAGATATTTCATGTGGAATTTTGCTGGTCGCCAAAATGACATTCAAGGTCATGGTAATATTACAGATGGAAATTGGATTAGTGGTATCAAAGCAATTGATGAATATCGCTTAGGCCCACAAGATAATTTACCAGCTTACTTAAAAGAAAATACTTCAAGAAATGAGTTATACTTCTTACCATTAATTTTAGGATTAATTGGTATGTTCTTCCATTTCCGTAAGAATGCAAAAGATGCATCAGTAGTAATGATGATGTTCTTCTTTACAGGTATTGCTATTGTAATTTACTTAAACCAATATCCATATCAACCACGTGAGCGTGATTACGCTTATGTAGGTTCATTCTATGCCTTTGCCTTTTGGATTGGCTTAGGAGTTTTTGGATTATATGATTTCATCAGCAAAAAATTAAATGGTGCTATTGTCGCAACTAGTGTTACTGCAATTTCATTATTAGCAGTTCCAGTATTAATGGCTAATGTAGAATGGAAAGATCACAATCGTTCTAATCGTACTGTAGTTAGAGATTTTGCATATGACTATTTAAATTCTTGCGCACCGAATGCTATATTATTTACCATGGGTGATAATGAAACGTACCCTTTATGGTATGCTCAAGAAGTTGAAGGTTTACGTACCGATGTTAGAGTGGTAAACTTAAGCTTATTGGGCATGGATTGGTACATCGATCAAATGCGTGAGAAATCTTTAGAAGGAGATTCAATTTCATTTACTGTACCTCACATTAAATACACACAAGGTACACGCGATTACATTCCATATTACGATATGAAAATTGCTGGTGTTTCTGACTTGAAAGATGTTGTTAATTTCATTACTAGCGATGATAAAGCAGCAATGATGCAAACTCGTTCAGGTAAATCAATCAATGTATTGCCTACTAAAATGGTTCGTATAAAAATTGATAAAGCACAAGTAATTAAATCGGGTGTTGTAGCTGCAAAAGACAGTGCAAAAATTGCTGACTACATTGAATTTAATTTGAACAAAGATG
The DNA here is from genome assembly GCA_044337515.1 of Sphingobacteriales bacterium. Taxonomy (GTDB): domain Bacteria; phylum Bacteroidota; class Bacteroidia; order Sphingobacteriales; family Sphingobacteriaceae; genus CAJBVG01. The sequence continues at coordinate 7,459 of JBIINK010000030.1, forward strand.
GTTTAGTGAAAAACGATTTAATGGTGTTAGACTTATTAGCAAATAACACATGGACTCGTCCGATTTATTTTGCAGCAACAATGGGTGCAGATAATTACTATGGATTAAATGAGTACTTACAATTAGAAGGTTTAGCATTACGCTTAACTCCTATTCGTAGCCCACGTAACCCAATTGGTACTCCTGGTGTTGTGAATACTGAAGTGATGTATGATAATGTGATGAACAAATTCAAATGGGGTAATATGAGCGATTCATCTGTTTACATCGATCCAGAAACTGCTCGTATGTGTTACAGTTTCAGAATTCAATTCTTCCAATTAGCTGATGCATTATTCAATCAAGGTAAAAAGGATTCATGCTTAAAAGCAATCGATCGTTTATATTCTGTTTTACCTACAGGTGCAACTTCATTACAATACAAAGTATTTGATTTCCGTTTTGTTGATTTGTATTTCCGTTGCGGAGAAAACAAAAAAGCTATTGCGTTAGCAAATACTATTATTGCTGATATCACTAGTAACTTAGATTACTACAAGCAGTTCTCTGGTAAGAAAATGAATATGTACACAGATGATGTTCAACAAGGTGTTGCAATCTTAAATGAACTTGCTCGTTTATCAGGTCAATACAATGAAGCTAAACTTAGCGATGAGTTAGCGAAGAAGTCTTCTGGTTATCAGAAGGATTTTCAATACCTATTCAATCAATAGTAAATAAGAATTTAGATGTTAGTATTGAGAAAGTCAATTACTACTATTTTTAATTAAAATACTTTACTAGAATTAGTAACAAAAAGGGATTCCGAAAGGGGTCCCTTTTTTAGTTTGTAACCTTTATACACTAAGTGCGTACAACATTGAAAATACATGCAAATGAACATCGAAAAAATCATCACTGGTAATCGAAAAAACATCACCAAAATCTATGGTGATTTTGTAGTGAAATCGAAATCAGAACAAGCATTACTTTCCGATTTATCTCAAAGTATGTATGATGATATTATTGTTCAATTCAACAAAGACGAAACTGAAAAAGCTAGTCAGATTACTTTAGCTTTAGCCGCATGGATATGCACAGATATTAATTATTTTTTATCCATGGAATCAAAAAAACGCAGTATGTATATCCAAGATTTAGTATCGAGTTTACAAGTACTCGGACATCTCATTAACATTTGCGAAGACTTTAAAAATTGGACTTTAGCCCATTCCATTCAAAGAGAATATTCTAAGTTGTATATACGATTTGCTCTGGATGAGAGTATAGAGGTGTAGAAGTGTAGAAATGTAGAAAAGTCGAAGCGAGGACGCTTCGACGAACATGAATTATCGAATCACCTTTTTGACGCTTTGACAATTCGACACTTCGATATTTCTATGATTCGACAACGACTCCCATTGCACTGAATTTATCAATACGTTGTGCAATACGTTTATCAACATCGAGTTTACATAACTCGGTTAGGTCGTGTATAATTTGGTTCTTTACTGTTTCAATAATTGTAGCTGGATCTTGATGACCACCACCTAATGGTTCTTTAACAATACCATCAATTAGTTTATTCTTCAACATGTCTTCGGCAGTTAATTTCAATGCATCAGCTGCACGCTCTTTGAAATCCCAACTTCTCCATAAAATAGAAGAACAAGATTCGGGTGAGATTACCGAATACCAAGTGTATTCTAACATATAAACTTTATCGCCGATGCCTAATCCTAATGCACCACCAGAAGCTCCTTCGCCAATGATGAAACATAAGATTGGCACTTTCAACACCGACATTTCTAATAAGTTTCTTGCGATTGCTTCTCCTTGTCCACGCTCTTCAGCTTCTAAGCCTGGGAATGCTCCTGGAGTATCGATAAGCGTAACTACGGGCACATTAAACTTCTCCGCCATTTTCATTAAACGAAGTGCTTTACGATATCCTTCTGGATTTGCCATACCGAAATTACGATACTGACGCATTTTGGTATTTGCTCCTTTTTGGTGACCAATAAACATTACTGTTTGTCCGTTCAAGGTTCCTAGTCCACCTACAATCGCTTTATCATCTCCTACTGTACGATCGCCATGTAATTCGATAAAATCATCGCACATGGTTTCTATGTATTGTAAGGTATAAGGGCGTTCTGGGTGACGAGATATTTGAACTTTTTGCCAACCTGTTAAGTTGCTGTATAAATTCTTTTTCGTGAGTTCAATTTTTTCTTCCAACTCTTTGATGGTTGCAGACACATCCACTTTAGATTTCTCTGCTACTTGCGATACCTTCTCTAATTGCTCTACTAAATCAGCAATCGGTTTCTCAAAGTCAAATGATAAATTCATCTTTTTGGGGTTTATTTGAAAGAGCAAGATAGAAATAATTCGACAATGTGCCAATATTTCAATGTGCTAATGTGCTAATTGGACATGGGATACTGGACAGAGGACTCTGGACTAGAATCATTTTCGAGGTACGAGTTACGAACTACGAGATACGAGATTACGAGTTACGAGAGCAGTAATAGGACCAATAAGGGGAAAATCACTCCTGCGAGGGCTAGTTTCCAGCCTCTTCGGCGGAAGGAGTTCTTGGATTTGGCTAATAAGGTAGTTCCTGTTAAGGCAATAGTGATTAAGGATAGGGCAAAAATATCACCATAATAAATCCACCAATTGGAAGTGTTTTTGTGTAGCCTCATTAATTGGCTTATTACGGGGGTGTTGATGAAAGAGGTAACTTCTGCTGCTCCTGTTTTTAAATCTATATCGATATCCGTTCTTTCTAAAGAAATTCTTAACTCGCCTTTCTTTACAGATTGTCTTCTGAACTTATCATTTATACCATTCGCTTTCACTATCTCCTGAACAACTGAATCATTAATTTGTGATTCTTCTAAGGGTGAAATTTGAAATGAACTTTTTTCGATCACATATTTCTCCGGATGCCATTGATTTCTATGGTTCATCATCATACCAGAAATGGCAAATGAAATAATTAAACCGACATAAAAATATCCTAAGTCGCGATGAATAACTCTTTTATCAAACTTCATTTTTAAAACAAATAGGTTAAACTTAAACTGTAATTTCTTGGAGCAATTGGATTCAAACTATTATCATCATGAATATTATAATTCAACACATCAGTAATGTTTGCCAATTTCGCTTTTGCACTCCAATTCTTATACAGATAAGAAATTGTAGCGTCAAACAAGATATATGAAGATAATGGAATTAATTTATAGTTATCATTTTGCACTAATACTCGTGTAGATCTCCCGGCATACCGATCTCCAATAAAAGTGGAGAGGAGTCCGAGTTGAGTATTTTTCAACCAACCTTTATGAATAGAATAATTCACACTCATATTGGCTGTGTGTTTTGGATTATATCTTAATTCGGAACCAATTATATAAGTGTTGCTTTTCGTATAAATTGATTTCGTAAAACTATATCCACCCATGACATATAAAAATGGATTGGGTTGATAAATTAAATCCAACTCTACTCCTTTGGATTCTGTTGCACCAGACAATTCTTTAATGTTACTGTTCGAGTTTCCATCTACTAAAGATATTTGTGCAAGATTTGAATTGGTAATTTGATAAGCAGTTAATTGAATAGATAAACAATTATTATAAAATTTATTTTTAACTCCAATCTCATACTGATCCACAATAGAAGGTGCTAAAGCAGCCCCAATAATATCAACTCCAGCATTTAATACAAAAGAATTAGAATAACTTACAAAAAGAGTTTGTCTATCATTCGGTTGAAATACTAAGCCAAACTTAGGCGAATAAGCTACATCCGTTTTGCTTACATTGGTAGATGTAGAGTCGGAATACTTAAATGTGTTTGTAGTAGACGTAATGCTTGAATACCTAAGGCCTGCTAGTATCTTGAAATATTTTGGGAATGAAATTAAGTCCTGAATATAATAACCCATACGTGCAACGGGATTATCAGTATTTGTATTTTTTGTTAGTGTTGGAATAACTGGTTCTAATGATGAGTCATAATTATTAAATACATTTACACTATCGTATTTTGAAAAATTATTGTAGTTCAATGTTGATGTAGTAAAATTTTCAAAATCTGCGCCTACTAAAACTTGATGTTTGATAAACCCTGTACGAAATGCAGAATTGACATCAAATTGCTGAATAAAATATCGGTCTGAAATAGCAGAACGCTGAATATTTCTTTTCCAGTTTCCATTGGATGCAATAATGCTTCCTGCAGAATTCGGACGAGCATTAGCAAATAATTCGGTATTGAAGAATCTTAATCCAGTTATGGAATTGATGGAAATACTTTTATTCACTTGATGTGAAATGGATGAAGAAACAAAGTTTTGGTTGGCTTTGTATTTACCCCAGGAAACTCCTAAAAATCGATCTCTTGGAATTTCTACAATTTCATAATTAATAATACCTGCACCAAAATCTGGTGTTGCTTCATACTTCGTTACGTCTCCTTCAATCAGAATTTTTGTTTTTGGTGATATAGAAAATAAGAGTGATGGGTTAATGTAAAATAATGATGAACTCACTTCTTTTCTAAAGCTATTCGATTTTTCTAATGAGGAGTTTAATCGAAATGCTATTGTTTTATTTTTATTGAGTGCACCATAAATATCAAATTGAGGTTTTATACGATCAAAGCTTCCATAGCTTAAACCAATACTTCCACCATTTGTCAATTGTGGTTTTTTTGTGACTAGGTTTAGCACACCACCGGGTGCAACATTTCCAAATAAAATGGCAGCATTGCCTTTTAAAATTTCTGCTTTTTCTATTCCGCTTAATTCGGTTTTCATTCCGGCAAAATATCGTATACCGTTTTTAAATGTATTCGAACTATTGATGGATGAACCACGTGAAGCGATTTCTTCTTGATAACCGCCTGTTGTTCCCATAATGTACAAGCCATTGGTATTTTTCAAGAGATCAGACATCGATACCACCTGCTGTTGCTTTAAAATCTTTGCGTCTATAATGGATAATGATTGAGGAAGGTCCATTTCTTTGATACTGCACTTCCCTATGGTGCTCATTGTATCAGGATCTTTTCTAGAATGAATGGTAATTTCGTGGATGCTTGAGGTTCTTAGTGAATCTAAGGCGTGTGACTCTGAATTTGTGCTCAATGTTAGCAAAAACATTGAAAATATAGCAATGGAGGAGCTTTTCATATTCCTAACTTATTTAGAATTATTCTTAACAGAGGCAAATGTGCATCTTATTTAGAATAATTCCAAACTAATTAGGTATTCTTGACAATTAGATTACAATTTATTTTAAAGGCACCACTTTATAGTGTGGTTTTTCGCCTTCAGGAGTAAATCCTTCAACAATTGCAATGATATTTTCTTTGGTTAATTTTTTTGCATCGTAAACCACTTTTGCTCTTTTGGTATCAAAATTTACCGAAGATGATTTTACCCCTTTTTGTTTAAGTAAAGAAAGTTCGATTCCTTTTGCGCAACCTTCAGCACAAGTCATGCCTTCGATTACAAACTCAAAAGTTTGAATACCTGTTGTTGCTTTTTCAACTGGGTCGCGTTCGTATTTACAACATGCAGGTAAGCTTTTATACACCTTATCGTCTGCTCTAAACAAATCGGTATCGTGCCCTACGGATGCCATCATTTTCTGAATTTCCGGATTGCTCACTTCAGCGGTGTTGTAAGTCGTTATTAAACGAGCAAAACTTGGATCCCAAGTTGCTTCAACGATACCTTTCATTCCTTTAACTGAAGTTTCTATACGGTCTTTGCAATGTTCACAATTTCCTTTTGCATAAATCGTATCTGTTTTTGTTTGAGCAAACGTTGCACTGCTTATGAATGCTGCTGCTAGTATTATAATTATTTTTTTCATTTCTATTTGGTTATTGGGTTATTGGGTTAAATTTATTTTTTTGAAAAACAATGTCTAAATAACTTATTAACAAAATAACCTAATAACTAAATAACCGAATTGCTAACTTTTTATCTTGTACCTAAATCCACTATACACTCTCCTACCATCCATTGGTCCCCAAATGTATGCTGCATCGAAGTATGGACCATACGGATCATCAGAGCCAAGTAAGTGTGTGTTCTGTTTAAAGTCGAATAAATTTTCGGCTCCAATATAAATTTCAAACGACTTAAATGTTCTAGTGATTTGAGTATTAACGATGGTATACAGTGGAGATTTTAATGGCAAATTCTCTGTGCCAAAATGCGGGTGTGTTTGTGGCAAACGTTTTGAACCAACTACATTAAATCCTGCATTTGCTTTCCATTTTCTATTAAATGACTCGAAAGAAAAAGTAGTTAGAAAACGATTGGTCGCAATGTATGGATCGCGAATAAAAGTACCATTCAATTTACTCTGCACATCTAAATACTTATAGGCTAACTTCATCTCCACCGTTTTTAAAATCTTATACGTAAGCTCTGCCTGAAATGTATTGGAATAGGACGCATTTGCTTGCGAATAAACATTAACCACTAAAGGGTCAGAGTCTAAATCAACTCGTAATCTGTTTTGAAACTCTGTTCGGTAAGCATCGAAACCAATGCTCCCTTTTCTAAATCCAAGGGTAAACGAATGCAATAGATTTAAACCATAATTGATTGACTCTTCTACCTTAATATCTTTTGCAATGACGAACTCTTTAGAGCTCACCAACAAGGCTGGATTTTCGGCAAAAACATGTGGCAAACGTATTCCTTTCCCAACACTCGCGCGTATATCGGTTTGGTCGGAGATAGTATATTTTGCATTCAATCTAGGCGTATGGTATACTTTAGATTTTAAGTAATCGGCACGATAACCAACAATGAAGATTAAACGCGGACTAGCCTTATAAGTATCTTCAATAAAGAAACCAGGGGTCGATTCTGTTCTATCCAAATTCAAAGTATCGAACTGTTCTTTTATCAATTCATTTTTCAAACTTAGTCCGATATTGATGGAATGTTTTTTATTCATTTCCATATTATAAATCAAACGCAAGTTTAATAAATTTTGGTTAGCGTTGTATTTGCGAATGCCATAGAAACCTAGCTGTTCATGATATACATAGGCATATTGCAAACCAATACTTTTATAATCGGCACTAGGAATTACATATCCTGTTCGTCCGTATAATTCAATACGATTGGTATTGATTTTTTGCGCCCATTTACTCATGTCGGCATACGTACGTCTGTAGTCGAAATCTTTTTCGCCAGACATGCGTTGTTCGTTTAAATACTTAATGGAGAATTGCGACATTAATCCTTTTTGGTTGTTGAATTTCCATTTGTTCAATACATTAATATTTCGAACGAGTGGCATATCTAAAAAGTTATCGCCATTTTCATCGACCTTCTTATACATATCATCGATATGAAAGGAAAGAAAAGAATTGACATTGGTAGCCACTTTGAATTTATGGTCGATATTTAATTCTGATCGAAAATTTTCATCCATATACCCATTGATAAACCATTTGTCGGCACGATCTGGATCTTTTAGTTCAACGTTAATCATCCCACTCATAGCATCAGGACCAAACATTACAGAGCCTGGACCTTTCACAATATTGATGGATTCGATTTGTGTACCTGGTATGCCATTTAATCCATAGGTTAAGCCTAAGCCAGAAATAAGAGGAGCATTTTCAGTAAGTAACTGTATATACGAACCGGATAAACCGAGTACCTGTAATTCTTTACTGCCTGTAAGTGCATCTTTATAGGTAACATCAACAGTAGCATTAGTTTCAAAGCTTTCGCCTAAGTTACAGCAAGCTGCTTTACGCAATTCTTTGCTACTAATTATTTCAGTTTTTATGGGTTGGATAGAAATCATCACACCCGATTTTTCAAAAGTTACATCAGCACCTTTAAGGTTGATGACTTTCGTGGTGTCTTTTTTTGATTGTGCAAACAAACTTGAGGTTTGAAGTAACAATACAAAAAGTATAATAATATAAATTTTTATTTTGTTCATATTGAATTGATTAATAAGCTATCAAATAGAATGCCTAATTGCATTCAAAACGGAAGCTTACTATCAAATACGAAATACGGAGTGTAGGAGGTTTAAGTCGGGAGGAGGACTCGAATTCTGAATTATGAGTTGTGAATTGTGAGTTGTTAGTTGTGTGAAATTAGCTAAATACTCAATTTTAAAAACACTATTTATAAATAAGACAGGTTGATTTAATGCAGAAAAGGAAAGTTCAGATTTTACGAATTGATCTTTTATAACCACATGAACATCTTGTTCGGAGCAACAAGACATATCTTCTTGTTTAGAAGGTTTAGTAGTTTCCTGTTCATCTTCACAGCAAGATTTGCCAGTATCTACAATAAGACTTGCTTGTTTCAATTCATCATCACAAAAATGGGCATAAACGGTGTAGCCAACAGAATTGACCAACAGAAAACACGCCATCAGTAAAATGAATATCTTTTTCACAAGTACAAAAATATGTATAATTGTAGTAGAAACGAAAAAAGAACACATCATCGTATGAATATCTATAGAAAAGCATCATTAATCGTCATCATTGGTAGCATTACCCTATTTACCTCTTGTAAGAATGCTCAGGAAAAGCAATATGAAGAATTGGTTCAAATAGAAAACAGTTTGTTCGGTGAGCAAACGGAGTTAAATGACTCTATAGCACGACTATTCTTGCAAAAAGCGGATTTATACTCGAAAGAATTTAAAAACGACCCTAAAACTGCCGAAATAGTATTTAAACAGGGTGAAGTATTAAATGGATTGAAAAGTTATGAATATGCAATCCGAAAGTTCCAACAAGTGTTTTTAGTTTATCCAAAATCGAACAAGGCTGCTGAAAGTATATTCTTATGTGGATTTATTTACGATACCTATTTACAGAATTACGAAGAGGCAGGAAATTATTATAGAAAGTTTATACGCTTATATCCTAATCATACTTTTGTAAAAGATGCAAAAACATCGCTTGAAAATTTAGGCAAAACTCCAGAGGAATTAGTGAAGGAGTTCGAGTTAAAAAACAAGACGGTTAATTAGTATTCAACTACTTCGTATCCTTTTACTTCTTTAATGTAACGAATGTAATTCTTATCTATTTCTGATTGAACATTGTTGAAATAGATTCTGATTTTGCAGTTTGCATTTAATCCATTTTTCGATATTAGTCTGTTGGATAACAATAGACGTTCTGCAATTTTTTCGATTTGCTTATTTAATCTACAAGTATTTACGTCAAAGAAAAAGAAGAAAAATAAATCATCAGCATTATTTTTTGACGAGTATAAATTCGAGAAATCGAAAGAACTTTCTGCATTAAAAATCCTATTAATACTATCGACATCAAAAGCGACATTAGGCAAAGGAGGTTTAAGTTTACTTAATGTATTCACTACATTTTGCATATCATATATACTAGTTGATACAACTGGATTAACGCCATTGCTAATGTATACTAGTAGTCTAGAGTCTGTTTCTTGAAGGGCATCGTACAACTTAGTGGTTAATGCTTGGTTACTAGTATTTGCAGAAGCATCTGCATACATAAATACTAACTTCCCTTGAGCGTTAACAAAAGTAGAGGTAAGAAGAAACGAAAGCAATACTAAATACTTCATCAATTAAAGTTTAATACTTAATCCGAAATTCATATTTACATATTCAACTTTGAGTTGATGATTTAAATTAGTCAAGCTATTTAATCCCAAATACGAATCACTTAAACGTTTAGGATCCTCTTGAAATAAATAGGTATTACTTGTTCTATAATTCAATCCACAATCAAAATATACTTTACGAGATAGTTGCCTGTTGTAACCGATACCTATACCATAAGAACTAACCATTGATTTAGGCAATAATGGTATGCCTCTTAAATTAAAATCATAGGTGCCAAAATCATAAATACCATTCTCACTTATTGTTAAACCAAACAATTCTTCATAGTACCCAGAGTAAGTAGCGTTCGCATCCATATTGTAAGATGATGAATATTTCAACATCAAATAATAAACGGCTTGAATATATACAGAGTTTTTGCCGAAGGTAAAACCTTTTTGAAGTATGAAGGGAGCTGTAGCATATACTAGGTTATGTGTTTCGCGGATATTAAACACTTTGTTTGTTCGCAAATAGGTATCACCATCGGGGTCGACTGCAAAATATTTTGAATGTTGGCTCGCAAGATTAAGTTGGTAATTAAACACGTCGGCTCCACCTCCAAATTTAACCGACCAATAGCCTTTGTTAGATACTCGACGAGTGATGTTAAACATTATAAAATTGGAAAAAGATCCTTGATTCATCGTATTAACACCGAGTGTATCATTTAATGTTTTAATAGGAGAAGAACCATCAGGAATAAAATGATATTGAAAATCTACGAATACCATCCATTTCCAAAAATTAATTTTTACTAAATTCTTGTCTTTTTTATAATCCAACTTGTTTTTAATAAAAGGGATATTATCTGGAACACGATACATCTTAAACATCACATCCTTGTGATAAGGCACAAATAAAAATTCACTTTTAAGGTTCACATTTTTCAATTGTGTATAACCTAAAGAATTTACTGGGAACAATACCCCGTTTACATAGATGGAATCATTTTTCAGATTTGATTTATTCAGAAAGCCACGATATTGAGGATAAACTTGCATGTAAGAATCTCTACGATCTACACTGGCAATATTAGCAATCTCGTAAGACTGAGTATCAAAATCATAGATAATATCAAAACGTATATTAAATGTATCGATATAATAGATACCACTTCTAGCAATGCTGTTTACATATTTATAAGCGAGTATACTTATGTTAGCAACATCATTCCCTTCAAAAGATACTACCCCTACTTCATACGGCTCTACAGCTACTGATACAAATGAAGTATCGGTATAATACTTTTTAATTAGTTGAATGTAATCTGCTGGTGTAACTTTCTCCTGCAATTTATTGTGTGGCATTACATCGTTAAACAAAAGAGTATTGCTAGTATGAAACAGCTTTAAGAAATCATCGAAATTAGATTTCTTATTAAATTGTATAGCATCTTCATATTGAGAAATGAGCTGCAATGCATGAGCATTTATTACTCTCGACGTGGAATCACTAGGTACGATTTGAGCTTTCGAAAAAGCAGCAATACTTAAAAAAAACACAATGAAATAATATTTTAATTTCATCTTCTATTTAGTATTACACGTTCAACAGAAACACCCTCGGATGTTTTAATATAAATAATATATACCCCATCTAACTGAGCTGAAATAAACGAAATGCTATTCTCATTAATTGATATTTCAATTGATATTTCATTTCCTAAAATATCAAAACATTTTACTTGGGCACTTCCTAGATTAACTCCATCTAAAGCAAATACTCCTGATGATGGATTAGGATAAATTTTTACATGTTGAATGATTTGTTTTTTCACACCCATACTTAGTGGGTCAAAATTATAATACGTTGTAGTAGCACAATCATCAAACCAAGTTTTCACATAATAGAAATAACGAGTGGTGTCGAACGTATGAGGTAGTAATACATACCTAAGATTTGCACCAGATATATCATTAACCGCTTGAGTAGCCTTATCTATATAACCCCATTGGTAATGTATACCTATAGTTGAATCTTTGGATACTAAAATATTGGTTGTTGACTTTCGTATGATTTGAGTGATATTAGGTGCGATGCTTTCTTTTAACACAATAGGTAAAGTCATGTAATTAAAACAGCCCGTTTCTTTATTCGTTTGCTTTACATAAATCGTATCAATTCCGCTGGTATTATCCCAAGTAATAAAAACATTGGTTTTGGTTTCATTCGTAAGAATAGTGCCTTTAGAAATTGTCCATTCATATGAATAGTCGGAAGACTTATGATCTAGGTTGTAATATAGTTCTTGTTGATTTCGACAAACTTCTGATAATCCATTAACTTCTGTTGTATCTGGTAATTTCAAGGAGAATATGGATACCATATTCGACGTATCGCGACCACAAGAAAAGGTAGATGAATTGATTAAACGGAAATAAGTAGTTTGCAATAAAGTAACCATTGGTAAGGTATCCGCAATTTGTCCTTGTATATCAAACCAGCTAACGCTATCTATAGAAGATTGCCATTGATAATCGTATACTCCACTTCCACCATTTGGCTTTTGTGTCATGTATAAAGGAACAGGAGTATAACCATAACAAACCTTAACTGAATTGCCAATTTTACCACCTTCAAATTTCTTATACACTTGTACCTTAATAATATTTGATAGTACATTCCCGCAACCTAAAACAGAAGTAACTTTAAGGCGATAAAATTTATTGATAATATGCCTATTCATTTGAAGTACAGTATCGATTGCCCCCAATAAATCGAGGAAGTTTAAAGAGTCGTTTGAAATTTGCCACTGATAGGTATACAAGCCATTTGCACCAGTTGGCTTGGTGGTTATCTTAAATAATTTAGGGATAGAATCATAACACACTGCTTGAGAAAAGGAAACTATTGCTGGTAACAATTCTTCATATACACGTATTTTAACAGAATCGGATGCTATTGAACTACAACCATAAATTGAAGTAGCCACAATTCGATAATATTTTGTAGCTGTTAATTTTCCAGTAAATAGTTTAAGTGCATTTTGACCAACGATGTTTGACCAATTGGCACCATCGCTAGATAACTGCCATTGGTAACTAAATAAATTGTTGGCACCTTGAGCAAACTGCGTTAATCTTAATGTATCTGCAGATGTATTATAACAAATGTTTTGTGAGGCATTGATTCTTGCCTTCACTAATTTTGGCCACACTTTAATAATAATTGTATTACTTGTATCATCACCACAAGCTAAAGTCGACATAGATAATAATCGATAATGGGTAGTTACTGTTAGCTCTGATGGTCTATATTTATTAAGGTTTTGACCAGAAACATTTTGCCATGATATACCATTCGTTGAATTTTGCCATTGATATAAAAATGACCCGCTACCTCCGCTTGGGTTATTAGTAGTGCGTAATGTGTCAGGTCGAGTATTATAACAAATGGTATCGTTAGCAAGAATGTTTGAACCATTAAAAATCGGATAAACTTTTATGCGAATAATACTGGTATTTAAATTCCCGCAACCAGAAACACTACTTACACGAACTCGGTAAAAACGAGTTTGAGTTAAATTTGATGGAGCATAAACAATACCAGTAGCGAATGGAATGTTAGAAAAATTTATAGAATCGGTTGATATTTGCCATTGATATGTAAAGTTCTCTCCTGCACCAGAAGGTAAAGTTTGAAAGCTAAGAATGGTTGGAGTAGAATTATAGCAAATGTTTTGAGCAGATTTAATTGTACCAGCTACCATATCTTGATATACTGATACAAGTACACTATCTGTAAATCGTATTCCGCAATTTCTCCAAGTTGTTTTTACTCGATAAAATTTAGTTACTCCATTTTTTGCAAGTACTAAAGTCTTGGCTGTTTTACCAGCAATATCAGTCCAGCTCGTTCCATTAATTGATGATTGCCATTGGTAACTAACATCAGAACCTAATAAAGTACTAGAGGTGATTTCTAGGGTGTCTGGGTCATCATTAAAACAAATGGTTTGTGTGCCTTGAATGATTGGGATAAGCATTTGCGACAGCACTTTGATATATGTTGTATCGGATAGAACTGTTCCACAACCAACATAAGAAGTAGAAAGTAACCGTAAACAAAAGTTTGCTGTAATACCTACAATCGGATTTGTGATTAGGCTGGTATCATTCGGCAAATCAACCCAATTAATTGTATCGGTTGATATCTGCCATTGATGATGAAACAAACCGTTACCACCTGAAGGCGGGGTTAATACTGCAATTGAATCAGGATTAGCTGTAGCAAGATAACATACTTGATAATTTTTTTTAGCGGTTGTTTTTGCAGCCTTTAGTTTTCCATAGAATTGAATAAAAACGGTATCGGATGGAATACTTCCACAACCAGAAAGTGACGTAGCAATTGTTCTAAAATAAGTACTTCGTGTAAAGGTATCAATTGCCAAAAAAGTATCTGTAGCACCAACTACATTCGTCCAACTAATTGCATTGGTTGACTTTTGCCACTGATAAGAAAAGTTATTATTTCCACCTGTGGCATGTTGACCAACATAAATATCATTTGCCGAAGTACCAAAACATAGATTTTGATTTCCTACAAGATGAGCCCTTTTTAAGGTATCGTATAATTGCACTACAACTGTATTAGAGCTTACCACCCCACAGCCTACTAATGATGTAGCTAGTAACCTAAAATGTTTTGTACTAGAAATTACACCTGGTATTAAAAAAGAATCTATTGCTCCTACTATGTTTGCCCAAGCAATACCATTTGTTGAACTCTGCCATTGATATGAAAAAGTAGAATCGCCACCTGATGGATAAACATTGATATTAATAGTGTCGGCTACGCTATTCTTGCAAATAAGTTGATCTCCAAATATCGTTGGACTCATTAATGCAGCTCGTACAATTAACAAGCTAAATGCAGTTGTGTCTTTATTAGTGCCTAGTCCAGCTGAATCTATAATACATCTATATTTAACACCATTTGATAAACTAGAAATATTGCGAACCGTTAACGTATCATTGGTTACTCCAAAAACTGAAGCAGTATTAATAAGATTATTCCAACCGCTCGCCGTAGAATCTTGCCAAATAAATGTAGATGAAGCATGGTTAACATTAATCAGTCTAAAATTGACACTATCATCAATACAAACTTTATGCTGCTTCGGGGTAATACTCATCTGAGAATAACTCGTACTCCCTATTCCGAGCACGAAAAGTAAAACGAAAAAGTAAATCCTAAACACTTGCTTTTGCATAGATGAGTTATGGGGTGTTTAAAAATAAGGTATTTGACCTAAAATATCAAGTAAAGGGCATTTTTATTGAGTATAGGCTGATGAAATACAGATGAGTAATTCAAATTTAGATAACAGATTAAAATTTAATACGAATAGACCCTTTACTTTGTCAATAAATTCAGCTGTAAATTTCAACCTAAAGACTTTAACATTGCATAGATTTATTCTTAGTCCCTAGTTTTCTTGTATTAACATTTCATAGAAATAAATCATTCGATTTAAATCCGCCACACCGATACGTTCGTTAATATTATGGAATCCTTTTACATCGGCTACTGCTGAGAAATTTAGCACAGCCTCGCTGAAGCTTCTGAAATAACGAGAATCCGACGCACCTAACATCAGGAACGGCGATACAATTACATTAGGAACCGTTTTATAAACCACTCCTTCTACTTTCTTAAAGGAAGGATGATCGGCAGAAGTAGTAGCCGATGGTTCCATTAAGGAGATGGTTTGTTTTTTTACTACAACACGATCATCGTTAATCGTTTTTATTACATAGTCAACAACTTCATCACTTGATTGACCCGGAAGAATTCTACTGTTCAATGTTGCTTTAGCTGATGAAGGAATTACATTGTCTTTTATACCCGCTTTTACAATGGTAGGAACAATGGTAGTATGAATCATCGCATTAGATTCTTTTGTTTTTTCAAATTGAGAAACAAGCATACTTCTAAACAACCACAGATTATTTAAGGCCATTCTTTTTACAAAACCCTCTCCATCTTTTGTGCGATTAAGCAATTCATCTATAGATGGTGTAAACACCGCTGGCATTGGGTTTGCACGAACTTTAGAAATTGCTGTGGTAAGTACATCAATGGCAGTTTCTTTCATCGGCATAGATGAATGTCCACCCGAAATTTCTACTGTTAAATCTAAATTAACATATCCTTTCTCACCTGTTGCAATAACAGCCACCGGGCGACCTAATTGTTTAAAATGGGTATTATCTATTTGTCCGCCCTCATCAATTACTAATGCAGGTTTAATATTATTTTCGATGAACCACTGACTAATTAATTTTGCACCTCTTCTACCCGATACTTCTTCATCATGTCCGAAGCATAAATAGATGGTACGTTTAGGTTGGTGATTTTCGCTCAACAATTTTTCTACCGATTCCATGATGGCAATAACAGCTACCTTATCATCTGCAGCGCCTCTACCCCAAATGGTATCGTTTACAATTGCACCACTAAATGGAGCTACTTTCCATTTGCTTTCTGTTGCTGCTTCTACAGGCACAACGTCCATGTGTGCCATTAAAACATAAGGGGCTAAACTGGTATCTGTACCTTTCCAAGTATAGATAAAACTGAAATCATTAATTACTTTACGAGTTAGTTTTGAATGGCAAAGTGGGTAAGCACTTTCCATGAATTTTCTGAACAATACAAATTGAGCGGTATCAATCGGCAAGGTATCCCCATAGGATATGGTTTTTAATTGTATGGCTTCGCTTAAATGTTGCACGGCTAAAACATTCTGTTTCTCTACATAAGAAGAAGGGAAAGTTGGAATAGTAGATGGAGCACGGAAAGTGTTTACTAGTAGAATTACAATGACTACTATGGCAGTTCCTAATATTAGTTTTACGATTGACTTAAGCATATCTAAGGTCTTAAACACCTAAGATATAAAATAAATTGTTCTGATGTAAGGAAGAACTATTGAATATGAAATGCACAAAAAACAAAGTTCTGTACAGTTCCCATTGGAGTGGTATGATCTACTCGCTTGCATTCAATGTTGCTAAAGCCTACATTTTCAAACTTGCTTTTCATCGATTGCTCATCATATTGTTGGACTTCTAAGCCACTACATTTTATTGGACCATCAACTGAAAACGTAGCAATAATAATGTTTTTAGCATTAGTAGATACTTTCTCTAAATAGCTATTTACATCCTGCTCATTGGTTAAAAAATGAAAAGCGGCACGGTCGTGCCAAAGGTCATACATTTCTGTAGGTACAAATTCTACGATATCACTCACAATCCACTTTACAAGATTCGATTTTTCACCTAATCGCGATTTTGCGCGTTCTATTGATTTTTCTGAAATATCTAACACTGAAATATTGGTATAGCCTAGGTCGAGTAAAAAATCGACTAACTTACTATCACCTCCACCAATATCAATTATATTGGCTGAACGAGGTAAATTAAAACTACTAACAAAATCTAAAGATGTTTGTGGTTTATCTTGAGTCCAACTAACCTGATTAGGTAGCTTGGTTTCATAAACAGTTTCCCAGTGAGATTTAAGCATTGTTGACATGATGCAAAATTAGTGCATTATGCAAACAACTTTTGTAACATTGGTTACATAGCTACACGTACTAATACAGCTAATTTATCAGCTGGTACAAAGGCAGGATCAATAAGCTTTAATACAAGCTTAATGTTCTTTTGTTTATTGATGAATTTTTCCATTTCAAGGGCTGAAGCTTTTTCTTTGCCTGCTTCAAAAACTGCTTGCAAAGTCCAATCCTGAAATTTACCAGTATATTTTTGTTCGGTATTGGTATTGTGATACGTTAATGCTTCTTGAACATTTTCAGCGTGACCAACATAATGTTTGTTAGCAGTTGCCGAATGAAGGATATATAGGTAGAACATGATTCTGATTTTAATATTTGCGCAATTTACAACATAATAGTTACAACTTGAAAAAGGCTACTCTACAAATTCTAATAAATCGGCAGGTTGGCAATCGAGTACTTTACAAATTGCTTCCAACGTACTGAAACGAATGGCTTTTGCTTTGCCTGTTTTTAAGATAGAGAGATTAGCCAAAGTTAGTCCCACTTTATCCGATAATTCGTTTAACGACATTTTCTTTTTTGCCATCATCACATCTAGGGTTACGATAATTGGCATGACTTATACAGTTAAATCGTTTTCAGTTTGTAATTCAATTCCTCGTTTGAAAATTTTAGCTACAATTAAAAGTGTAACACCCATAAACAACCAAACATCGGCTCCATCAAATTTTAAGTTTTGGATGCTAGGCATCGAAACGCCTTGTAACATTAACCAATTAGTGAACTTCGCTCCCCAATACGCAAACAATCCTATAGCCAAAACTAAGTATGAAATATTGACGATATACTTCCCAAATGATTCGTTAAATGGATTCAACAGATTGAATTTTTTCTGATGAAAAATATTGACGATTAAATAAAACATGATAGATTTCAGAACTGAAACGATAATCATTAATGCAGTAACCGTAACAAAATGACTCTGGTTGAAATTATACAAATCTGAAAAATTCAAATCAGACCAAAATCGGTTTGCCGCATTGGGGTTAAAGAATAAGGTATAAATAGTATTGGTTATAAATCCACCGGAATCGATACAGAGTCCAATAAAAATCATCCAAGAAACTACATTCAGTAGCATAAACGTGTAATCTGTTTTAGTCTTCATCATACAATATGTTTAGTTTGATTGAGACAAATATAGAATATATTTATCGAAAAACAATAAAAATATATTATTTATCAATTAAAATGATACAAAAACTAGAATTGCAATTTATATATCACTTTCGGGAATAAACCAAGTTGATAAGTAGTATTTATACTTTGCATTCTGTCATCATAAGAATACAAAATGGTAATATTATAATGATTTAGTATTGAAATCATTTCATACTTATATAAGACGATTAATTTTAATTCATCCTGCTTTTACAAACAGAATTATTGTATTGGATGAAGTTGGAATTAATAGTTTTTGCCTTTTGATTCTAAAATAGCAAACGCTTCTTCCCAAGTAGGAATAGCTTCTGCTTCGTAGCCAAATGTTTTACCAGTTGCGATACTATGAAAAGCTTTCATGGCTTTAAGATGCGCTCCACTTCTCATAAATTCCAACATGATCTCGCGATTTTCCCAAGCAGTAATAGTACATTGGTATCCGTTGACTCTTTTCGCTGCTCTATACAAATTCCCATTTGCGGCTTGAGCTTGGCGAAAAGTTGGAATGGCTAATGACCAAAATTTTATATAGCCCAAAATTCCTTTGGGCTTTAATGATGTTAATGATACATACATGGATTAAAAATAAAAAAAAGCCTCACATTTCTGTAAGGCTTTTGCTCCTGAATCCCGATTCTATCGGGAGACCCTCTGATTAAATTTCTTGTAAACAAAAAAAGCCTCACATTTCTGTAAGGCTTTTGCTCCTGAATCCCGATTCTATCGGGAGACCCTCTGATTAAATTTCTTGTAAACAAAAAAAGCCTCACATTTCTGTAAGGCTTTTGCTCCCCTTTTCGCCGAAAGATGCAGCTATAATGCGATGATTGAGTATGTTACTATTAGGAAAATGAAGGGTTGAACTTCATACAATTTTGCAGGAGGTTCATTTTTTGATTTTCCTTTTAGCAATAATCAATTTTTAAAATCAAGACTACCGCAGGGAACCATTACAACATCTTTACCGGCTGTAATCTTGTAAAATAGTTTTTTACCTTTTATGATATATTCTGCCCTTACTGGCCACTTTGTTTTATGGATGAAAATTGCACTGTAAAATAAATAATTTTTGAAAGGTGAAATTCTATTATTCAAATCCTTTAATTGATTTGATTCATTAGTTAAAAAAGCTGGTATGCCCGAAAGACCATAATCGAACTCTTGCACTTTGTCAAGTGTCATATTTGACTTTGTAAAGACAACTTTGGCGTACGTTTCTTTAGATTTAAAGGAAATGATTGTCGGAAATTTAATTTTTAAATCCAGCGGCGATGGTGCTTCATTACGTACATTAGTCCAAAAAATGAAATAATTGTACT
>JBIINK010000031.1:0-27169 GCA_044337515.1 Sphingobacteriales bacterium
TGATATTAAAGAAAAGAAAATCACTTTACCATTAATCTATGCATTAAACAATGCAGATAAAGCACAAAAGAGAACAATCATCAACTTAGTAAAAAATCACAACGAAGAACCTGAAGCTGTTCAGCAAGTAATAGAGTTCGTTCGAAACATGAAAGGACTTGAATACGCAGAATCAAAAATGTTTGAGTTCCAGAAAAAAGCATTCGACTTAATTAGTGAGTTCCCTTCAACAGAGTCGCGCGAATCACTAGAACAATTAGTACGTTTTACCACCGAAAGAAAAAAATAATCAATGAGTAACGAATTACTATTTATCTCCAGTTTTGCCATATTTATTGTATTGATGTTGGCCTTTGATTTAGGAGTGTTCAATAAAAAGGACCATGTGATTAAATATCGCGAAGCGGTGATCATGAGCTTAATTTGGGTATGTTTTGCCTTAGCATTTTATGTACTCTTAACTTTAAAAGGTGAGTGGATACATGGAATAAATTCTATGGATAGCTTACGTGAGGCCGTGATGCTTCATAAGCATAATATAAACATCATACCAACCGACTACTTGGCAAGTCTAGAGCTTTATAGAAGCAATTTAGCACTCGAGTTTATTACAGGTTACTTAATAGAATATGCATTATCTGTCGACAATATTTTTGTAATCGTTTTAGTTTTTACAGCATTTAGTGTTCGTGAAAAATATTACCATAGAGTTTTGTTCTGGGGGATTTTAGGTGCAATTATTATGCGTTTCTTATTCATTTTCCTTGGTGCAACCATAATCCGCGAATTTGAATGGATATTATATCTGTTTGGTGCATTCTTAATTTATACAGGTGTGATGATGTTTGTGAAACGCAATGAAGAGGAAAAAATCGAAACAGAAAATCATCCTGCAGTAAAATTCGCTTCTAAGCTATTTAAAGTTTTTCCTCGTTATGTAGGTAGAAACTTTTTTGTTAGAAAAGGAGGCGTCAATTTGGTTACACCTTTGTTTATTGTATTAATTGTAATAGAATTCACTGATTTGATTTTTGCTGTAGATTCTATTCCTGCAATATTTTCTGTCACGAAAGATCCTTACATTGTTTTCTTCTCTAATATTTTCGCCATTTTAGGATTACGATCAATGTTCTTTTTGTTAGTCAATGTGATTCATCAATTCCACTATTTAAAAATTGGACTGTCAGTATTATTAACATTCATAGGGGTAAAAATGCTAGCACATGATTGGTTACATAGTATTGGGTTTGAAACCATTCATTCTTTAATTGTAATTATTTTAATTTTATCATTAAGTATTGTCGCTTCATTAGTTTTCCCTAAAAAAGAACATCATCACGCATGAAACCAATAAAGTATTTTTACATCATTTTATTCGTCAGCTTTTTTAATCAGGTTGCTAATGCGCAAAAGCCAGAATTAGTACCTACTAAAAAAGATCCGAAGAAATTTTTAGAATATTACATTGGAGATTATAAATTCAAAGAAAGAAATAACTGGGTGTTGTTCGGTTTTGGTCCAACATTCTATCCAGTAATTAAAAATATTAATAACGCCAACTTTTGTGTTGATTATCATTTCTTCGATAAAAAAGACCGTTTATGGTTTACAGGTTATAGAGCAATCACGCAAGAGTATTTAGCTTTAGGTGGTGGCACTATTTATTTACACGACTTTAAATTTGGTCGTAGTGTTTATCGTATCGAGAAACAATATTGGAAAGTAGCAGGATTTATTGGTCCGTCATTTAATTATGCTGCATATTATCCTTTAGATACTGCAAGGTCTATTAAAGGTGATAAAACTTTTGGTGTAGGTATACAAGCGCAAGCCGAAATTATACTAAAGCCAGTTTATGATTTCGGAATTTCAGTTACACCATTTATAAATTACAATACTATTCAACCTGTGGCGGGATTAACCATTTCTATTTATGGTTCGAATGCTATGATTCGAAAAAATATTCAATCAAAGCAACGTTAATATTTCATCGAGGTATTGTCTGTTGTTCGATAAACGTGGCACTTTATGTTGCCCTCCAAGTTTACCTCTGTTTTTCATCCAATTGTAAAATGTATTCATAGGAGCAACGTGTACGGTTGGTGCTTTTAAAGCAATATCTCCTTTTCGTTTTGCTTCATAATCGGAATTCAAATTCTTCAAACTATCGTCAAGTTGTTTATTGAAATCTGAAACCGAATTTGGTGCTTTCTCAAATTCAATGATCCACTCATGTGCACCCGAAGCTTCTTCTCCAAAATAAATTGGACCGGCTGTATAGTCTTTAATAATGGCACCTGTTGCAGCACAAGCAATTACTAAGGCTTGCTCGGCATTGTCAATGATAAGCTCTTCTCCAAATGCATTTATGAAATGTTTTGTACGACCTGTGATTAGAATTCGATGCGGTGCAAGTGATGTGAATTTTACGGTATCGCCAATCATGTATCTCCATAAACCAGCATTGGTGCTAATCACCATGGCGTAATTTTTATTCAATTCAACCTCACTTAAGTCTAATGATTTTGGAAATTCATTATCAATTTCTTCCATCGGTACAAACTCATAATAAATACCATAATCCAACATCAATAACATATCCGATGAATGGTCTTGATCCTGTATGCCAAAGAAGCCTTCTGATGCATTATATGTTTCGAGGTAATACATTTCCTTAGATGGAATCAGTTTATTAAACTGCTCTCGATATGGAGCGAAACTTACAGCACCATGAAAATATAATTCTAAATTAGGCCATACTTCTAATAAATCTTTCTTCCCAGTTATTTCTAAAATTCGTTTCGCTAAAATAATGGTCCAAGTTGGTACTCCCGAAATATTGGTCACATTAACTGGGATGGTAGAGTTCGCCATCATTTCAATTTTCTCCTCCCAATTATCCATTAATGCTATAGATAACTCTGGTGTTCTATGAAATTCTGCCCAAATAGGTAAGTTCTTAATTAACACAGCAGATAAATCTCCGTACTGGGTTTCATCGTTCATCGGATTAATTTGATGACTACCACCAAGTACTAAACACTTGCCTGTAAATATTTGAGTTTCGGGTCTATTGTGACAATAAATAGAAAGTAAATCTTTTCCACCTTTGTAGTGGCATTCTTCTAATGACTCTGTACTAACAGGGATGTATTTACTTTTATCACTTGTTGTACCTGAAGATTTTGCAAACCATTTTATTTCTGAAGGCCATAACACATTTTGCTCGCCCAATAACATTCTTTCGATGTAAGGTTTTAAGCTATCGTAATTTTGTATGGGCACTCTCGATTTGAATTCTTGAACAGATTCAATGCTTTTGTAATCATATTTTTTACCCCACTCAGTTTGTTTAGAGGTGAGTATTAAACTATGTAACCACTCCTCTTGAACTTCATAAGGGTATTTCATAAAGAATTCAATTTGATGAATTCTTTTTTTCATAACCCAAGAAAGGATGGAGTTTATAAAAGTCATGTTTGTCTATTAATTATTTTTTCTACGAAGAACAAAGTTCTTACCTAAATATACTCTTCTTACTTGCTCGTCTTCTGCAAGTTCTTCGGCAGTACCCGATTTTAATATCGATCCTTCAAAAAGTAAATATGCTCGATCTGTTATTGATAAAGTTTCTTGTACATTATGATCGGTGATGAGTATGCCGATATTTTTCTTTTTAAGTTTAGCAACAATAGTTTGAATCTCTTCAACGGCAATAGGGTCAACCCCAGCAAAGGGTTCATCTAATAAGATGAAGCTTGGATCGGCAGCTAATGCTCTAGCAATTTCAGTCCTACGACGTTCACCACCCGATAATAAATCGCCTCGGTTGTTTCTTACTTTATGTAAACTAAATTCATCGATAAGTTCTTCTAATTTTTGTTTTTGCTCATTTTCATTTAAATCTGTCATCTGAAGAATTGCAAGTATATTTTCTTCAACTGTTAACTTTCTAAATACAGATGCTTCTTGTGCTAAGTAACCTATTCCTTTTTGTGCACGTTTGTACATCGGCTCATTAGTAATGTCTTCATCTTGCAAAAATATTCGTCCGTGATTAGGTTTTATTAAACCAACAATCATGTAAAAGGATGTGGTTTTACCCGCACCGTTTGGTCCAAGCAAGCCTACAATTTCACCTTGCTTTACATTAAAAGACACATCGTTTACAACGGTTCTCTTTTTGTAAGTTTTTATTAAATGTTCTGCTCTAAGTTCCAGCATATAATTAGTTCGTGCGAATGTCCTTAATGTTTAATTGTAAAGTTGTTTTCTCTCTCCACGTATTTTCTTCTATTGTAAAACAAATATCGAAATATTCTGATGATTCGAGTAGTGATTTATATTGACCTAACCCGAATGCAATACAATCATACAGATAACTGCTGTTTTGTACAACCGAAAATTTCAAATGATTTGCATTGTTCTTGCCAATTATTTTCACTTCACTTGCCAACTGAACATTTCTTGCCAAAAATACTGGCTTCATGTTCTCTGGTCCAAATGGTGCAAATTGTTTTAGTATTCTGTAGAATTTAGAATTGAATTCATTTAAACTAATTTCCGATTCTATTTCTATTTCTTGATGTAAAGATTCTTCTTTAATAGTACTTGCAACAATTTCTTCAAAGGCAGTGATAAATGCAGGGATATTTTCAATTTTCATTGTTAATCCTGCTGCGTATTTATGTCCACCATATTGTTCCAATAAATGACTGCAAGCACTTATCGCTTCATAAATATCAAATCCGTTTACCGAACGAGCAGAACCTGCTGCATGTCCATTTGATTCAGTAAGAATAATAGTTGGTCGATAATACTTATCAATTAAACGTGAAGCTACAATTCCAATAACCCCTTTATGCCAATCCGCGTTATACAATACTGTTGATTTCCTATTTTTAGCATCATCATCTTCCTCAACTAAAGAAATTGCAGCTAAGGTTATTGTTTGGTCGAATTCTTTTCGTTCGTTATTTTTAATATTTAATACTTCGCAAAAATCAAAGGCTTCTTTTTCTGTTTTAGCATTCAATAAACTTACAGCGTGTTGTGCATGATCTATTCTACCAGCAGCATTTATTCGAGGGCCAATAAAAAATACCACATCGGTTAATGAGATATCTTTTAAATTACTGATGTTGATTAGTGCTTGCAAACCTGGACGAGGATTCGTGTTTAATTGAATTAATCCGAAATGTGCTAGTACTCTATTCTCTCCTGTTACAGGTACAATATCTGATGCAATACTTACCGATACCAAATCAAGCAATCCCATGATTTTGTCAAATTCGATGAGATTCTTTTGTGCATAGGCTTGCACTAATTTAAATCCAATTCCACAACCCGAAAGTTCTTTGTAAGGGTAGGGGCAGTCTAATCGTTTAGGATCTAAAACTGCAACTGCTTTTGGAATCTCATCACCAGGTAAATGGTGATCACAAATAATAAAATCTATATTTCGTTCTGTTGCATAGGCAACATGATCGTTCGCTTTTATTCCGCAATCTAATGCGACAATTAAGCTGAAATTATTTTCAGCAGCATAATCGATACCTGCATACGACACGCCATATCCTTCTTTATATCGATCGGGGATATAATACTCTAAATGAGAATAGATGGTTTTGAAAAATGAAAATACTAATGCAACAGATGTTGTTCCATCCACATCATAATCACCATATATTAATATTTTTTCCCCTGCAGCAATTGCTTTTTCTATTCTGGTAATTGCAATATCCATGTCCTTCATTATAAAAGGATCATGCAGTTGTTCTAATTTCGGTCTGAAGAATTCCTCAGCTTGTTCGTAACTAGTAATGCCTCTGTTCACAAGAAGCGTCGCAATGATGGAATTTATGTTTAGCTGGTCTGCTAATAGCGATACCATTTTTTCATCCGACAACTTATTTTCTACCCACCTTTTTTCCATATCTTTGAGACCAGGTTATTATTTTTTTAGAATTCACCTTGTATTTATGCGAAAGATACAAAACTGACCGGAATTCTGTAAGCCTATAAAAGCAGTTTTTTAAATAAATGTCGAAAGTATTTGCCTTAAATGAAGGATTCTACTCCGTAGATCAATCAAAAGAATTTAAACCATTCAATCCTGAACTTGATGATCCTAAATCTCGTCCGGCATCTATTTTTGTTCATGTTCAACCATTTTTAGTTGAATTAAAGGATGATTTAATCTTGCTTGATACTGGTTTGGGTTATAGAAATACTGATGGAGAATTAATCATTCATGAAAATATTATAAAAGCGGGTTACAATCCAAATGATGTAACTAAAGTTGTGATGAGTCATTTGCACTTTGATCACGCAGGTGGAATGATGATGCACAATGGGAACAACTGGGAGCCTTCTTTCCCTAATGCCGATTATTATATTCAATCCGATGAACTTGCATTTGCATTAAGCAAAGAGTCTAAGTCATATAAAAGAGAACCTTTAGAACAACTTCGAAGATATACAGGTTTGCATTTGATGGAAGGGGATGGTTGGATAAATTCTTCTATATCTTTTGAAATAACTGGAGCACATTGTCCATTTCATCAAACCATAAAAATTATCGAGGATGGTGATACCTTCTTTTACGGTGGAGATATAATGCCTGAAGCTATTCAAGTAATTCGAAGGTTTATTGCTAAGTATGATTTTGATGGGCGATTAGCAATGGAATGGAGAGAACGCTATGCCAAGCTAGCAGTTGAAGAATCTTGGAAGTGTTTAATGTACCATGATCATAAGCAGGGTATAGTAGAATTTGAATATTTCGAAACTGGTATTCGAATTAAGAATTCATCTAATCAATTCCCTAACGAATAGTTAATAAAAAAGGCCAAGCAATCTGCTCGGCCTCTTCTTATAATACTAACCTAATTATTTTATTGCAACTAAATTTACTTGTAATTCAAACTCATCATCAATAGCTTTGTCGCCAATTCCTTCGATGAATGATTTCGATCCGTATTTGATATCATATTTTGTACGATCAATACGAATAGTAGCGATTGCTACAACTACATTTCCCTTTTTGCTTACTGATGCTGGGAAAGAAATATCTTGTGTGATACCTTTAATGGTTAATTTACCATTAATGATTGTGTTGTTCTCTTTTGTTTCAACATTAGTGATGTCTAATTTAGCAGTTGGATTTTTTGCAACACTAAAAAAGTCATCCGATTTTAAGTGACCAATTAATTTAGTGTTCCACTCACCTTGTAAATCAGCATTAATAATAGAAGTCATGTCGATTTCAAATTTACCACCAACAATTTTATCGTTCGCTAATGATAGAGTACCATTACTAATTGTAATTGTACCATTGTGCTGACCAGTTACTTTTTTTGCTAACCAGTTTACAGAACTTTTAGAAGCATCTACTTTAAATGATTCTGATTTTTTTGATCCTTTTGCAAAAGATGTTGCTACTAGAGCAATAGCTAATAAACTTAATGTGATTCTTTTCATATGGGTTATAATTTAATTCAAATATATCTGTTTAAACATATATATTCTCATAAATGTTTCAGCCGTTTGTAATTAATATCACAAACGGCTGAAAATCAGTATAATAATTTTTATTCTTCTTTATCTGCAACTAAAAACACATCGATATTAAATGAATCGTCGATTGCATCTTCAACTCTAGTTTCTAGTTCTTTTTCGGCAGCATCACCGCTAGTAGTATAACGAATATCGTAAAGAGTACGATTTACTACAATGTTTTTTGTTGTGCCTTCAAAGTGACCACCTGCAAAACCACCTTCCATGGTAAAACGAATGGGCTGACGACGACCTTTAATGGTTAGAAAGCCATTAACTTCAAATGTATTGGATTGTTTAGGAGTAGTTTTTGTAATTTCTATCAATGCTGTTGGAAATTTAGCTACATCAAAAAAGCTTTCTGTATTTAAAATAGTTACAGCTTTCATATTAACAATTCCAGGAGGAATTGAGCGGATAATAATAGCGGTCATATCCATTAATATCTCAGCACTTTTAACACGATTTTTCTCTTCTACTACATTACCGCTTTTGATGCGAAGTTCACCACTATTAGCACCGCGACTAGTTTTGATATTCCAGCTAATTTTAGAGTTTTTTAAATCAACTTTATACTTATCACCCGCAAGTGTAATATAAGTGTTTTTTGATTTCTCGATTTTTGCTCCCGTAGAAAACAATAAGATTGCTAATAGGGACACTAAAATTGAATAATTTACTTTTTTCATAATTTGATATAATACAAAAGGCAAACGTAAAAGTCTGCCTTTCAAATATAATAAAAATATTATTTATACATTTTCTGTAGCATAACTCTCAATCGGAGGGCATGCACAAACTAATGTTCTATCGCCATAAGTGTCATTTACACGAGCTACAGATGGCCAGAACTTATTATTCTTAACCCAAGTAAGTGGGAATGCTGCTTTCTGACGAGTATATGAATGATTCCATTCATTAGAAGTAATTACAGCAGCAGTATGAGGTGCATTTTTCAATACGTTATCTAATTTATCTGCAGTACCATTTTCAACTTCTTTTATTTCGTTACGAATAGCAATCATTGCATCACAAAAACGATCAAGTTCCCCTTTAGGTTCACTTTCTGTTGGTTCTATCATTACAGTACCTGCTACTGGGAACGAAACGGTAGGAGCATGGAAACCATAATCCATTAAACGTTTTGCGATATCAGTAACTTCGATTCCATCATGTTTAAACATTCTGCAATCTAAGATCATCTCATGTGCACAACGTCCGTTAGCACCAGAATACAATACTTGGAAATCCTTCTCTAAACGAGCTTTAATATAATTCGCATTAAAGATGGCGTATTTAGTCGCATTTGCTAATCCTTCTCCACCCATCATAGCAATGTATGCATGAGAAATTAATAGAATACTTGCAGAACCCCAAGGAGCTGCAGATACAGCTGGTATAGCTTTCGCTCCACCAGTTTTAACTACTGCGTGACCTGGTAAAAATGGTGCTAAATGTTTAGCGACTCCGATAGGGCCCATACCTGGTCCACCACCACCGTGCGGGATACAGAATGTTTTATGTAAGTTCAAATGGCAAACGTCTGCGCCAATAGTCGCCGGACTAGTTAATCCAACTTGTGCATTCATGTTGGCTCCGTCCATGTAAACTTGTCCGCCGTACTCGTGAATCATTGAACAAATTTCAATAATCGACTCTTCGAAAACTCCATGAGTAGAAGGGTAAGTAACCATTAATGCAGCTAAATCATCTTTATGTTTTATTGCATGGTTGCGTAAATCTTCTACATCAATATTTCCTTTTTCATCACATTTCGTAACTACAATTTTAAATCCTGCCATGGCAGCACTTGCTGGGTTAGTACCGTGTGCTGACGAAGGAATTAAAACTACATTACGATGTCCTTGTCCTTTATCTTTTAAATATTCGCGAATAACCATTAATCCAGCATACTCACCTTGAGCACCAGCATTCGGTTGTAAACTCATTGCATCAAAACCGGTAATTTCACATAAGGCAGATTCTAACTCATCAAATATTTGCATGTAACCACTCACTTGATCGGTTGGTGCAAATGGATGAAGTTTACCAAATTCAGGCCATGTAACAGGAATCATTTCTGTAGTAGCATTTAACTTCATAGTACATGAACCTAAAGCAATCATCGAATGACATAATGAAAGGTCTTTCGCTTCTAAAGATTTAATGTAACGTAACATCTCATGTTCTGAATGATGAGCGTTAAATATCCCGTGAGTTAATATAGCAGACTGACGAACGTTATCGTTTCCTAAAGCATGTGAAAGTTTAGAAGTATATTGATGTTCGTTATTTGCTTTAGCAATGATGCGTGCAAAAATATGTACGATTTCTTTGATGTCCTCTAAGCTTGTAGTTTCGTCAATCGAGATGAAAACAGAATTGCCTTTATAACGGAAATTCATTTCATGATCAACCGCATCTTTGTGTATAGAAGCAAGATGATCACCTGCTAAAATTTCAATGGTATCGAAATAGTTTTTGTTTTTTACTTGGTATCCTAATTCTGTTAGAGCATTAGCCAAACTCACTGTTAATCCGTGAATTTTACCTGCAATTTTTTGCAAGCCTTTTGGTCCATGATAGATGGCATACATTGATGCCATGATTGCCAATAAAGCTTGTGCTGTACAGATGTTCGACGTTGCTTTATCTCTACGAATATGTTGCTCGCGAGTTTGTAAAGCCATACGTAATGCTTGTCCGTTTTGAGCATCGATTGTTACACCGATAATTCTTCCTGGCATCGATCTCTTATATTCTTCTTTAGTTGCAAAGAATGCAGCGTGAGGGCCACCGTAACCCATCGGTATTCCGAAGCGTTGAGAAGAACCAACAACGATATCTGCTCCAAATTCTGAAGGTGGGGCAAGAACAACTAAGCTCATAATATCAGCCGCAACGGTTAGCTTAATAGATAGGGCATGGCATGATTGAGCAAATGCTCTGTAATTATAAACTTCGCCATTACCTGCAGGGTATTGAACTATAGCTCCGAAAATGGAATCGTTCAATTGAACAGTTTCGTGATTTCCAATAAGTAATTCAATTCCTAATGGATTTGAACGAGTTTTTAAAATATCGATGGTTTGTGGTAAAACATGTTCTGAAACAAAAAACACATTAGCATTATCATTTTTACGAGTAGAGTATTGCATGAACATCGCTTCAGCAGCAGCAGTTCCTTCGTCTAATAACGAAGCATTTGCAATCTCCATTCCAGTTAAGTCCATTACCATAGTTTGGTAATTTAACAAAGCTTGTAAACGACCTTGAGCGATTTCAGCTTGGTAAGGTGTATATTGAGTATACCATCCTGGGTTTTCTAAGATATTTCTTTGAATTACTCCAGGGGTAATACAATCGTTGTAACCCTGACCGATGTATGAACGAAAGACTTTATTTTTAGAAGCAGTTAGTTTTAGGTCTTTTAAATAATCAAATTCCGATTTTGCAGCAGGCAAATTCAATGGGCTTTTCAGTCGGATTTTTGCGGGAACGGTTTCTTCGATTAATTGGTCAACACTAGTCACTCCAATGGTTTCAAGCATTTTTTGAGTGTCTTCAGCATTAGGCGCTATATGGCGACCTTCGAATGCTTCTTTGTAGTTAATATCTAAGTTCATGTACGTTGAAAAATGTGGCGCAAATTAGCGATTTTGCATCGCAAAATCAAATGCCAAGTCCTCTAAAAACCAAGATGTGCAAATGTTTATAACAATTGTTTCAAGTAGAGTTGTACGGTATTTTCTAAACCGTAATAAAGTGCATCAGAAATGAGTGCATGTCCGATAGAAACTTCTAGTAAATTGGGGATAGATTGCTTAAAGAAAGCGAGGTTATGTAAGTCTAAATCATGTCCAGCATTAATACCAAGATTTAATTCTTTGGCCTTTTGTGCTGCAGCGATATAAGGAGCTATAGCCTCATGTTTATTTTGATGATATTGATTTGCGTACGACTCGGTATACAATTCAATACGATCGGTACCAGTGGTTGCAGCTGCTTCTACCATTTCAACAGTAGGATCTACGAAAATAGATACTCGTATATTTTTGCTTTTAAATACTGCAATAATTTCTTTTAAATAATCTTGATGTTTAATAGTATCCCATCCGTGGTTGGAAGTAATTTGATTTTCAGAATCAGGTACTAGGGTAACTTGCGCAGGAGAATTGTTTAAAACAAGATCTACAAATTTATCTTCTTTAGGATTTCCTTCGATGTTGAATTCTGTAGTGAGTACTCTCTTTAATTCGTAAACATCTTGGTAACGGATGTGGCGTTCGTCCGGACGAGGATGTACAGTGATGCCTTGAGCGCCAAATTTTTCACAGTCTAATGCCGCCTTAATTAAATCAGGATTATTGCCACCTCTTGCATTACGGAGAGTAGCGATTTTGTTGATGTTAACTGACAGTTTAGTCATTAGAATTGAGATGTTAGAATTTAGAAACTCAAATTTTGCATTTTTTTCTAAAAATAACAATTAATTATAGAATGGTAAGTTTCTCAATACTAATATCTCAATTCTTAAAACTAAAAAAGGAGACACAAATGCATCTCCTTAATTTTAGTAGGTATTGAGTTTCTCAATACTAATATCTAAATACTGGTTACTAGTAACGGTATGCGTCGTTTTTAAACGGACCGTTCTTAGGAACACCAATATAGCTTGCTTGTTCTTCAGAAAGTTCTTCTAATTCAACACCAATTTTAGCTAAGTGTAAACGAGCAACTTTTTCGTCTAAGTGTTTTGGTAAAGTATACACTTTATTTTCGTAGCTACTTGCGTTAGTCCATAACTCTAATTGAGCTAATGTTTGGTTAGTAAACGAGTTAGACATTACAAATGATGGATGACCAGTTGCGCAACCTAAGTTTACTAAACGACCTTCAGCTAATATGATAATATCATTACCATCAACAGTATATTTATCAACTTGTGGTTTGATTTCAATTTTAGTGTTGCCATAGTTTTTGTTTAACCAAGCCATATCGATTTCATTATCGAAGTGACCGATATTACAAACAATAGCTTTGTCTTTTAACATTTTAAAATGCTCACCACGAACAATGTTGAAGTTACCTGTAGCAGTTACTACAATGTCAGCTTCAGCAATGGCAGTTGTTAATTTTTTAACTTCATAACCCTCCATCGCAGCTTGTAAAGCACAGATAGGGTCAATTTCAGTTACAATTACACGAACACCTGAGTTCGATAATGAGTCTGCAGATCCTTTACCCACATCACCAAAACCACAAACTACAGCAACTTTACCCGCCATCATGATGTCAGTAGCTCTACGAATAGCATCTACTAATGATTCACGGCAACCGTATTTATTATCAAATTTTGATTTAGTTACTGAGTCATTCACATTGATTGCAGGCATAACTAAAGTACCATTCTTCATACGATCATGTAAACGAAGTACTCCAGTAGTAGTTTCTTCAGATAAACCTTTAATTCCAGCAACTAATTGAGGGAATCTATCAAATACCATGTTGGTTAAATCACCACCATCGTCTAATATCATATTTAAAGGCTGACGATCTTCGCCGAAGTATAAAGTTTGCTCAATACACCAGTCAAATTCTTCCTCATTCATGCCTTTCCAAGCATAAACTGAAATTCCTGCTGCTGCAATAGCCGCTGCTGCGTGATCTTGTGTTGAGAAGATGTTACATGATGACCATGTTACGTCTGCTCCTAATTCAACTAATGTTTCAATTAACACGGCAGTTTGGATAGTCATGTGCAAACAACCTGCAACACGAGCACCTTTTAATGGCTTAGAATGGCCATATTCTGCTCTTAATGCCATTAAACCTGGCATCTCTGCTTCAGCTAATTGAATTTCTTTGCGACCCCATTCTGCTAATGAGATGTCTTTAACTTTGTACTTTACGAAGGTATCTACCATTTTGATTTATATTTTTTCTTTTAAGGAAACGCAAAATTACCCTATTGGTTTGTAAATCACAAAAAAATACTTGAATATGACATATCTTATCAAACATTTAGTGTTTAAAACAAGTTAAAACACTAAATTTGTATCAATTTAAATTAATTATAAACAATATATGTATCCAGAATATATGGTAGCGCCAATGCGCGAAGAGCTTACAAGTGTAGGTTTCGAACAATTATTAACTCCAGAATCAGTAGATGCGGCGATTAATGCAGAAGGTACTGTTCTTGTAATGGTAAATTCAGTATGTGGTTGTGCAGCAGCAAATGCTCGTCCGGGTGTTCGCATGTCTGTTGATGGTGAAAAGAGACCTTCTAAATTAGTGACTGTATTTGCAGGAATGGAAAAAGGTGCAGTTGATGCAGCTCGTGCTCATATGTTACCTTTCCCTCCATCATCACCGGCTATCGCATTATTTAAAGATGGTAAATTAGTTCACATGATCGAGCGTCATCATATTGAAGGCCGACCTGCACAATTAATTGCAGAAAATTTAAAGGCTGCTTACGCGGAACATTGTTAATGTGTCAATTTGTTAATGTGCCAATGTGCTAATGAAATCAACTAATTAGCACATTGGCATATTAGCACATTAGCTAATTGATCGATTTTCTAATCGTTCTCTCCAACTCCTCAACTGAAACATTCGTTTTTACTTTTCCTCTGCTAGCGATAGAGATATAGCCAGTTTCTTCTGATATAATTACTGCTATTGAGTCACTTTGTTCTGTAATACCCACTGCTGCGCGATGTCTTAATCCTAATTGTTCAGGTAGCTCAGTGTTATCTGTTAATGGTAAAATACAGCTTGCCGCTTTTATTATACCATCCGATATTACTACTGCACCATCGTGCAATGGACTCGTTTTCGAAAATATAGATTCTAATAATCGTTTAGAAATGCGAGCATTCATTAGCTCTCCGTTGTTTGAGTATACTTGTTCCTCATAGGTTCTGGCAAAAACAATTAATGCTCCAATTTTAGCTTGCGACATGTTTCTACATGCTTCTACAATTGGATATAAATTTAATTGGTCCGTATCATTGATAATGGTATTGCCTAACAAAACTTTTCTCCAAAAACTGTTTTTTCTAGAAACTGTATTTCTCCCTATTAAAAGCAAAAATCGTCGAATTTCTTGTTGAAAAACAATGATTAATGCAATTACACCTACTCCAATTACTTTATCAAGAATGCCCGAAAGTAGTTGCATATTCAAAGCTTTCACACCAATCCAAAGTAAATAGATGAGCATCAATCCAATAAAAATATTAACGGCTATTGTGCCACGAATTAGGTTGTAAATTTGATAGATGATAAATGCTACAAGCACAATATCAATCACATCAAAAACACCAACTTTAAATAATCCTAAATCGAATGGTTCCATGCTTAAAGATAATAATTCTAACGATTATTTAGTTTTTTCCATAATGCAATGCACTCTTTAGCCTCCTTTACATCGTGAACACGTAATAGTTGAGCTCCTTTTTCTAGCGCGATAGAATGTAATGAGGTAGTACCATTAAGAGATTCCTCCGCAGTAATTCCTAAGGTTTTATAGATCATCGACTTTCTAGATAATCCTACTAAAAGGGGGTAAGGTAACTGATTAAGTTCCTCAAGTCGAGCAAGCAATTCGAAATTTTGATCTATATTTTTTGCAAATCCGAAGCCTGGATCAAGTATAATGTTGTGAAAATTCAAATCGTTTAATTGTTTGATTTTGCTTGATAAATGCATAATCACATCATTAACTAAGTCATCGTAAGTATTCATGTTTTGCATGGTTTGAGGCGTCCCACGCATATGCATCATAATGTATGTACATTGATTTTGAGCAATGATGTTAAACATTTCAGCATCTAATTCTCCTCCAGAAATATCATTAATGATGTCGATACCAGCTTCAATTGCTTTGCTAGCAATGCCGGAGCGAAACGTATCTAATGACAAAACGACTTCAGGGAATGTGCTTCGAAGTATAGGTAATACAGTTGATAAGCGTTGCCATTCTTCTTCTTCAGAAATATGTTCTGCTTGAGGCCGAGAGGAATAAGCCCCTAAATCAAGTATATCGGCGCCCTCTGAAACCATACGAGATGCTTGTTCTAAAATCTCTGCAACTGTTTGTTTCCTGCTACCCGAATAAAAGGAATCTGGAGTGATGTTAATTATCCCCATAACTAATGGGTCAGCCCCCCCGATAATTAAACCTTTAACTTCGATGGTTGGTTTATTGTAAAAAATCTTATTTTTATGCACTTGGTAAAATTATAAAAAATTGCAAACGAATACATCATTAGAATACGATCAAGTTATACAAGCTTGTAAAGATTTGTTTATAAAGAAAACAAAAGATTACGGAACGGCATGGCGAATATTGCGTTTACCATCCATTACTGATCAGATTTTCATTAAGGCACAGCGAGTTCGCACCATTGAAGATAAGAAAGTTAGTAAAGTCGACGAAGGAATTATTTCGGAATACGTTGGCATTGTTAATTATTGCATTATTGCGATGATTCAACTCGATTTAGGGGAAACGGAAACAGATCTCGACATTGAAGCGTCGCGTGTGAGTTCATTTTACGATCAAAAAGTAAAAGAGACGAAAGATTTGATGATGGATAAAAACCACGATTATGGGGAAGCTTGGAGAGATATGCGTTTAGCATCCTTAACAGATTTAATATTGATGAAGTTAATGCGTGTTAAACAAATTGAAGACAATCAAGGTTCAACTCTAGTGTCGGAAGGTGTAATTGCGAATTATCAAGACATGCTGAACTACTCGGTGTTCGCATTAATCAAATTGAATTATAATCAACAATAATAAATTTAGCTATGTTAAAATTAAGCAGATATCTTGTTGGAATATTATTTATCATTTCGGGTTTAATAAAACTAAACGATCCGATTGGTTTTTCAATAAAACTAGAAGAATACTTCGTGATATTTGGTATGGATTGGTTAGGCGCTTACGCCTTATCGTTATCAGTAATTATTTGCGCGGTAGAAGTAGTACTAGGTATTGCATTGCTGTTAGGCATTATGCAAAAGCAGTTAGCATGGGTGCTTTTATTTATGATTATTTTCTTTACCTGGTTAACAGGTTATTCAGCAGTTACTAATAAAGTAACTGATTGTGGATGCTTCGGAGATGCCATAAAATTAACGCCTTGGCAGAGTTTTTCAAAAGATTTAGTCTTGATGTTTTTCATCACTATCATTTTTATTTATCGCAATAAAATCACATCTACTTTATCTTCTGTAAAGCAAATTATCTATGTATTAAGTGCGTACATTATCACGATTAGTATTGGAATTTATAGCGTAATGTATTTACCAACTGTTGATTTTTTACCTTACAAAGTCGGCAATAATATTCCGGAATTAATGAAAATTCCAGATGGTGCTCCAAAAGATTCTTTTGAAACAAAAATGATTTATGCTAAGGATGGAAAAGAGCAAGCCTTTACGTTAAAAGATTATCCATGGCAAGACAGTACTTGGAAGTGGGTAAGAACTGATAACATTTTAATTAAAGAAGGATATCATCCTAAAATAAAAGACTTACGTATTTCAGATGCTGATGGTAACGACTATTCAGAAGATATCATCAATCACCCTGATTATTCATTATGGGTAGTTTCTTATGATTTAGAGCAAGCGAATGCTGGAGTGTATGTAAAGATTAACGAAGTAGCAGCTTTGCTGGGGAAAAATTTAAAAATCCGAACATTAGGGTTTACATCTTCAAACGATATTTCTACTGAAAACTTCAGGCACGAACAAAATGTAGCATTCCCTTTTTATTATTGTGATGCAACAACTTTGAAAACTATGGTAAGAGCAAATCCTGGAATTCTATTAATTCATAATGGGGTAGTTGAAGGTAAATGGTCGTTCAGAAGTTTCCCGACATATGAAAATCTAATCAAGCAATTGAAAAACTAATGCTTCTTTATTTCATTCGAAAAGTATTATACGGTGTATTAGTAATGATGGGTGTTATATCCATTGTGTTTATGTTATTTGCTATACTACCAGGTGATGCTGCACGAATGACTCAAGGGCAACGTACTGATGTGGCTTCTCTAGAAGCAGTGCGTAAAGAATTTGGACTTGATAAGCCAAAGCATATTCAGTTTCTATTGTATATCAATGATGTTTCACCAATTTCATTTAACAATATTGACTCGACTTCTAAAGCAAAATATAATTATATACAGTTGATTCCTGTTTCTTCAACAAGAGCTGTTGTTTTAAAAGCACCTTATTTACGCAGGTCATATCAGTCGCAAAAAAAAGTCTCCGATATTTTATTAGAAACTATTCCGAATACAGCTGTGCTTGCATTAACCTCAATGATATTTGCGAGCATTATAGGTATTGCATTAGGGCTACTAGCAGCATTATATAAAGACACTTGGATAGATCGAGCTTCTATGTCGTTTGCTATTCTTGGGGTTTCTATGCCTTCCTTTTTTGCAGGGATATTAATTGCTTGGGTGTTTGCTTTCTTACTCGGGCATTATACTGGTTTAAACATGTCGGGTAGCTTATACGATTACAATCCGTTTAACGGAGAAGAATTACAATTGAAAAATTTAATACTTCCAACACTAACCCTGGGTTTACGTCCGCTATCTATTATTGTTCAATTAACGCGTAGCTCTATGTTAGATGTAATGAAAATGGATTACATACGCACTGCACGCGCTAAAGGATTGTCTCCATTTCAAGTAGTATGGCGACATGCATTGAAGAATGCGATGAACCCTGTGGTTACCGCTATTTCAGGTTGGTTCGCTTCGCTTATGGCAGGAGCATTTTTCGTAGAATATATTTTTAGTTGGAATGGTCTTGGTAAAATTACTGTTGATGCATTAGAACTATCAGACTTACCTGTAGTAATGGGAGCAGTGTTGTTTATAGCTTTTCTATTTGTAGTAGTCAACTTACTTGTTGATATCAGCTATAGCTTACTCGATCCTCGAGTTAAATTAAACTAATCTTTATTTTCGGTCACAAAGAAAAATATGTAATCTGCTTTGTGAAACTTTGTGGTCTAAAAAAATCTTCCGGTCACAAAGAAATATGTGTAATCTGCTTAGTGATACTTTGTGAGAACTTTGTGAAACTTTGTGGTCTAAAAAAATCTTCCGGTCACAAAGAAATATGTGTAATCTGCTTCGTGATACTTTGTGAGAACTTCGTGAAACTTTGTGGTCTAATAAAAACTATGTTCACAAAGAAATATGTGTAATCTGCTTCGTGATACTTTGTGAGAACTTCGTGAAACTTTGTGGGCTAAAAGATCTCCTGGTCACAAAGGACACTAAGTACACACAATGGTACACAAAGAAAAATATTTAATCTGCTTAGTGGGCTAATAAAACTTACAATAACGCTATTACTTGTTTGGTTTCGATATGTAACCCATTAACAGTAAAATGCGCTTGTTCATAAATAGATTTCCTTTCCTGAAAAGTATCTTCGATGAACGTCATTAAGTCGTCCTCTTTTTTGTCTTTTATCGTAGGGCGAATGTTTTTTGCATTCGATAAGCGGTTGAAAATACTTTTGGTATCCAGTTGAATGTAGATACTTGTTCCTGTGGAATTGATGTATTCGATATTATTAAAAAAGCATGGCGTTCCGCCACCTGTAGCCATCACAAATCCATCTAAATGTTCGAAAGATTTTAGCAATTCAGATTCCATATCTCGGAATGATTCCTCCCCAAGATATTTAAAAATTTCGCTAATACTACATTTCGCTTTCTTCTCAATCTCTTTGTCGAGATCAATAAATGGTAGTGAAATTTCCTTTGCCAGTTTCTTGCCAAAGGTGCTCTTTCCCGAACCCATAAAACCGATGAGGAAAATTTTACGAGACTTCATTTACTTACGATAAGTATACTGCGTCTTCTGATTTTTTAGTAGAGAACACTACCGAAACATGCTCTTGAGATATAGTAGATATGGTATATCCAGCAAAGTCGATGTGCACCGGGTACATTTTATGACTGCGATCAATCAATACTGCAATTCTAATTTTTTTGGTAGGGATGTTTAAGAACACAGCTAATCCATAAACTAATGTCTTGCCTGAATGTAAAACATCATCAACAAGAATTATCGTTTTGTTTTTACATTTTGAAATTGGAGTATCTACTTCCGCTTCCAAATGGTCGCTGTCTTTATTTAATGTGATTTCTATAAGTTCAATTTTAATTTTAGAAATTTTTTCAAGAACAGCTTTTAATCGCTTTGCTAAAACATAACCACGGTTTGCAATACCTGCAATGACTATTGTCTTTTCTTCAAAACAATCTTCCAATATTTGATAGGCCATACGGTCTACCTTTTGTTGAATCTGAACACTGTTCAGTATTTGAATTCCTTTAGCAGCCATCTTTATAAATTCTAAATTTTAAATTCTAAATTAAAGAGTTATTTCTAATATCTAACATCTCAATTCTTATATCTATTTATAGGGATAAAACACAAAATTAGCTCCTTCCGGAACCATTGCGAATACACAAATATACTTATTTGGGTCTTTATAATGTTGTTTGAAAAATTCTTCTTTTTCGGCTTTAACAATCCCTCTTTCCACAAACTCTTCTAAGGTAGAGGCATGTATATTCCATTCCGTAGAGAATTCGTCTTTATCAATAATTAGCTCACCAATTTTCACTTCATGCTGGTGGGCAATAAATATTGGATATTGAGAAAGTTCTGCAATAATATCTTCAGCCGTTTCTTTGATAGAATCGCTGAATAGTACTAAATCGGTTTCCAAGCTTTTCAGTGGACTTTCCGTTTTTTTATTTTCCTCGTTGTTTCCTAATAGTTCTTCGGGTTGCATTATTTTAATTTTAATAGTACTACATTTTCAACGTGTTCTGTATGTGGAAACATATCTACAGGTTGAACATTAACAACTTCGTATTTTTCATCTAATATAGCTAGGTCTCTTGCTTGTGTAGCAGGGTTACAGCTTACGTAAATAATTTTCTCTGCTTCTAGTTTTAATAGTTGCTTACAAACATCTTCATGCATTCCGGCACGAGGTGGGTCAGTAATAATTACATTCGGTTTCCCATTTATTGTTACAAATTCATCGTTCAATAAATCTTTCATATCGCCAGCATAAAATACGGTATTGCTGATGTTATTGATTTCAGAATTCACCTTGGCATCTTCAATTGCATCCGGCACGTATTCAACTCCAACTACTTTTTTTGCTTTAGAAGCAATAAAATTAGCAATCGTCCCAGTTCCGGTATATAAATCGTAAACCACTTCATCACCCTTTAAATCTGCTAATTTACCAGCAATATGGTAAAGTACTTCTGCTTGCTTCGCATTGGTTTGGTAAAAAGATTTAGCACTAATTCTGAAGGTTATTAATTTACCTGTTAGGTCTGTCATTTGCTCATGAATAAAGGGTTTGCCATGAAAGCAAATTACTTCTTGATCGAAAATGGTATCATTCTTTTTCATATTCACTACATATTGTAATGAAGTGATGAAAGAGAATTTTTCTTTTAAATGAGTTAATAATGCATTTATTTTTTCATCATCTTGTTCAGCAAAAACAACAATGACCATCCACTCTTCAGTACTCGTATTTCTAATAATTAGATTTCTTAAGAAACCCGTATTCTGCTTAATATCGTAAAATGTGTAGGCTTCTTTTTTTGCAAAATCCCTTACTGCATTTCGAACATCATCTGAACGTGTATCTTGTAAATAACATTGATGAATATCAATAATTTTATCAAATCTTCGAGGTACATGAAATCCTAGAGCATCCATGTCGAATGTTTCGTCAGAAGCGACTTCTGATTTTTCTAGCCAACGTTTATTCGAAAATGTAAACTCTAATTTATTGCGGTAATGCTTGGTCCCTTCAGAACCAATGATTGGACTAAATTCTGGTAGATTTATTTTAGCCAAACGAGTTAATGCGTCGTAAACAATTTTGTGTTTGAACTGAAGCTGTGCTGCGTACGACATGTTTTGCCATTTACAACCGCCACATGTTCCGAAATGTTTACAAAATGCATCTTCGCGTAAAGGAGAATACTCATGAAAATGTATAGGAGTAGCTTCCGCTAAATTCTTTTTCTTTTTAAGCAATTGAATGTCGACAATATCGCCAGGTACAACCTTTTCAACGAAAATTACTAAATCTTCATGTTTTGCAATTCCCTTGCCCTCATTGGCAATATCAATAATTTCTACCTTTTCAATAATTGGCAGTGTCTTTGTAGTTCTCATATAATTCTTCAAAGTTAAGGTATAAAATGCTATTTTTAATGAAATGAAGTCGCTCCAACGAATATTTATTGGATTATTGATACTCACTTTGCATACGTTTAGTGCATTTTCCTCACATATTGTAGGAGGGAGTTTGCATTATACCTATTTATCTACCAATCGCTTTCTCATCGAACTTGAATATTATAAAGATTGTTCTCCATCTGCAGTAGATTATCCACCGGGTAACCTTCGTATTGGGATTTATGGCAAATCAACAAATTTGCTAGTTTCTTCGTTCGACTTAATTCCAGGGAAAATAGAGTCGGTAGATTTTTTAGCAGGGAATTGTGTGGCCTCACCTGTAAGTTGTGTACAAAAACGAGTTTATGCAGATACCTTATTAATCGATACCAGTTTATTCAAAGATCCACTTGGGTATTACATGAGCTATGAACAATGTTGCCGAAACTACGGGATAAAAAATATTGCTAGGCCAGACAATAGCGGAATTGTATACTACGCAGACTTTCCTGCTATTATTCAGAATACACAGTTTTTTATAAATTCTAGTCCTGTTTTAAATCAAGAACAGAATTTATACCTATGTGCAGGTGAAGATTTTTATTCAGATTATTCACATACCGATATTGATGGTGATTCATTAGTATATCGATTAGTTGAGCCATTTAAAGGCAGTACAGATAATGTGATAAACAATTCAAATGGAATTTCCATTTTAAATCCAGGGCCCTATGAATTTGTAGATTGGGCCAATTCTTACGGTATGGGTTTGAATAATATTATGGATGGCAATCCAGATATTAGTATTGATTCATTAACTGGAGAAGTATATGTAAATCCTCAACAAGCAGGACTTTACTCTTTTGCTATAAGTATTGAAGAATACAGAAATGGTGTTTTTATTGGTGCATCTCGACGAGAAATTCAATACCAAGTAATTTTTTGTCCAGTAAGGCATAAACCCGAAATCGCTTGGCAAAATCCGGATGATAAAGTGCTAAAAGCAAATGCTACGCAATGCTTTCAATTTACAGGGTTTGATACAGATGCAGGCGATAGTTTAGTTGCATCGATTTATGAAGTGAGTAGTATCCTTGCTCAGCAAAATATAACGTTATCGTTTGATACACTCCAACAAAATCCAATTAACATAGAGGTTTGTGTAACTACTAATTGTGATGTTCCCAATTCGAATGCCGAAGGTTTTAAAATAATAATAAACGATGGATCTTGTCCTAAACCTAAAACAGATACACTTCATGTTTATTTAGAAATTACTTCGCTTGATTTAGCAGATCCTTTAAAGAATGTACCCAATGTGTTCACTCCAAATAAAGATGGGGTAAATGATTATTTCACAATCAATAAAGTTTATCCTGCGAGCTGTATAGAAAATTTTTCAATCATTATTTACAATCGTTGGGGGGAGCAAGTTTTTGAGAGTACTGACTTTGCATTTAGATGGTTTGCTGATGGGCTACCCAATGGCGTATATTTTTATGTTATCAAGCTGGATAATAGGGAAAAAGCAGGGAATATATTAGTCATATTTTAACTAATTATATTATATTTGAGTTATGCGCTTTGCGAAATACACCCTGTTTCTTTTAAGTTTAGCACTTATTTTTTCAACTCATTCTTTGTATGCTGCGCATATTGTAGGTGGTGATTTCAGCTATAAGCATATTTCTGGTGATGCTTACGAATTTAAAATGAAGATGTACCGCGATTGCGGTGGTGGAGGAGCTCGTTTTGAAGCTACACTTTTTGTCGGTATTTATGATAAAGAGACGAACTTGCAAATTGATGTTATTGAAATGCCTCGTCGTAACATTTACCCAATAAAATTCAACACCGGTTGTACGAGTCCGCAACTTCGTTGTGTAGAAACTGGTGTGTTTACTGCAACATTTGATTTACCAAAATCTATTTATAATAATACAGACGGTTACTATATTCAATGGGAGCGTTGTTGCCGAAATGATATCATCAAAAATATTATTGGTCCAGGAAGTACACCAATGGCATTTTACTTGGAATTACCTTCTCCTTATCCTAATAATGGTGGACAAAGAATAAACAGCTCACCTGAGTTTTTGCGCGACCCATTAAATTACCTATGTGTTGGTGAAGCATTTAAATACGATTTTAAAATATACGATGGCGATGGTGATGAACTTCGAATGCGTATCGGTGTTCCGAATGCAGGTGGTTATACTTCTATTATGGCCCCTGGACAGAATACAGGCCCAGCACCTTATAGTGATGTTGATTGGCAAGCAGGATATTCTGTTGGTGGCGTAAATCAAAACATTATGGATGGAAGTCCAGATTTATATGTTGATAATGACACCGCCTTTATTTACTTGGTTCCACAACAAATTGGTGTGTATGTTATTTCTGTTATTTGTGATGAATATAGGAACGGTGTACGAATCGGTCAGGTAGTGCGTGAACTTCAGCTAGAGGTTTTAAATTGCCCTCCTAGGCATAAACCAAACGTAACGACGAATATCGCTGGTGGTAATAATGTTGTTGATGTTTTTGTTGGTCAACAAACTTGTTTTGATATAACAGCAACTGATGGTGATTTTTTAGAGTTACTAAAATTCAGAATAGACACTGGTGGTTTATATAAAA
This sequence comes from Sphingobacteriales bacterium, assembly GCA_044337515.1. Taxonomy (GTDB): domain Bacteria; phylum Bacteroidota; class Bacteroidia; order Sphingobacteriales; family Sphingobacteriaceae; genus CAJBVG01. The sequence continues at coordinate 24,474 of JBIINK010000031.1, forward strand.
TGATTGGGACGAGTGCTACTTTAACTCCATCAGATGTTTCAGGTTCGCAAACCATTACTACTCGTTTTTGTTGGACGCCAACTTGTCCTATTGATACAGCAAAAGGGGCATTCTTAGACTTTATCGTTTACGATAATTCTTGTCCTTTCTCTCAAGATGATACTGTACATGTAAAATTTCGATTGAATTCTAGTCCGAATATCGCACCAACTTTAAAAACAAATTCTCCAAACAATACATTTAATGTTCATCGAAATGAAAACCTTTGTTTTCAAATTCAAGGCTCAGACTTAAACACGAGAGATGAAATAACAATTTTACCTCTTATAAAAGATATTGATGTTTTTAAGTTAGGTGCGACACTTACCCCCGATGCAATGGTTGGGAATGCAACAGTTAGTGGGGAGTTTTGTTGGACTCCCGATTGTATATTAGCTATTGATTCGCCTATACATTTATGGTTTGTCATTTATGATAATTCTTGTCCTATTGCAGCTATAGATACAATGGGTGTAACCATCAATGTTTTACCTATCCGGAATGAAGCTCCTATTATAGTTGCTGAAGGATTGAATGTTGGTTTTGATAATATCATACAAGTAGAAATTGGAAAAGAAAATTGTTTTCAAATTTTTGCTGAAGATATTGATCCCGATAATATTGATATTTCCTATCAAAATGTGAATTATGATTTTGCAGCAAATGGTGCAAAATTTACTAGCGTAGATAATACACCAAATGCAAAACGTAATCAGTTTTGTTGGACACCTACTTGCGATAATTTTTACGGATCAGGCAATTTATTTATCGATTTCTTGACAAGAGATAATAAATGCGACAATGAAAAATTTGATACTGTTCGTGTTCAATTTAAATATATTTTACCTTCAAACATCGAACCCTTTATAGTAAAACCAGATTCTGTTTTATATAATTTAAATGCTGGTTATTCTCGTACAATAGATGTAAGTGGTGAAGATGAAGATGTAGAAGATTTATTATTGCTTAGTGCTAAGCCTCTATATAATACTAGTGTTCCATTGAGAATTGACATGACTAGTGTGCAAGGAAATCTAAATGTAGAATCTGTATTAAACGTTTATCCAGATTGTGGTTTAGAAGGCAATGTTTTGTATCCAATTGAACTCACCTTGTTGAGTAATAAATATTGCAATGAGTACGATACAATAAAGCGTATTGTAAATTTTAAAGTTGCTCCATTACTCGATGTTGATAAACCTTTAGTTCCTGATGTGTTTAGTCCGAATGGAGATGGCATCAATGATGAGTATAAAATTAACATGGCAAATAGAACTATTTGTCCAGATGAATTTGAATTTATCATCTTCGATAGATGGGGACAAAAAATGTTTGAATCTACTGATCCCGAATTTATTTGGAGAGCAGAAGGATGTATGGCTGGTGCATACGTATACTACCTTCGCCTTGGCGAGCAAAAATTCACAGGCTTTATCGCACTAGTGAAATAATTACCATCCCAATAAACGTAATAAAAATCTGAACAAAGAAGTTGATCGGTCATCACCGAAGTCAAACTCCTGCTCAATTTTGTCCGAAAAATCTAATAATTCGAGTCTCATATAGCAAATATCTAACATATGGAGCAAATATAAGCATAAATATACTAAAAACCAAAATAGTATATAGTATTGAGATGTTAGTAGTGAGAATTTACATTTGAATGACGAACATCCGATACTCAGATTAAGAAATGACTGGTTGAATTAGAAAAGGTAGAATTTCCTTTTCGAAGCTGATGAAGTTTTTGCGAACGTCGCTTACCGTTACAGAAGTGAATGCGAAAGAAAAAGTAATGGCTTTGCAGGCCTTCATTAGGTAGGTAATTTTTTCTAATGGAACATCCTTAAAATCTGGTAAACTAATAAACGTATTAACCAGTAAAACTTCTAATTCATTCGACAAGTTTTTTAGGAAGTCCTGTGAATTTACACTTTCGCGGATGAAATCCCAACCAATGAATTCTGAACAAATAGTGTAAGAAAGTCTACTTGTTTTTAAAATCAATGATTTTAGTTTTTCTTCTTTTGAAATGTTAGGATGGAGTTTGGTGACTAAATCTTTTAATGATAAAGCCAAATGGTCCATTAAAATTTCGTGAAGAATAATTTCTTTACTTTCAAAGTATTTGTAAATAGTAGCTTTGGCGACGCGTGATTTTTTCGCAATTTCGTTTACACTAGTTTTGTGGTATCCGAATTTACGAAACAGCTCTTTGGAAGCTTCTTTGATTGATAATTGAATTTTATCTGCGTCCATCTAGTTGTAAATATACAAATATCTATTTATTAAGTTAGTTTGATATAATCTTAATGAAGCATTCGCAGGTCCTTTGATAGGAGCACCATCAAGCAATTGAAAGCGCGAACCGCAGCAATGGCAACCTACTGTAGATATAGTAGAGTCGATACTCACATAAGCACACGTATCAGTTGATTGGTAAGAACAGGTGCGCTCTATTGCTGAAAATTCATTTAATCCTCTTCGGTAAACGATGATCCCTCGATTGCCACCGATAATTGTCATGGACCCACCAACTGAATTTAATTGAAAATTTGCAGGGTCATCTAAGTCAAGTCGCAAATTTACCGGCACGCTCGGAACAGTACTCTCTTTTTCTTTCGAGCAAGAGAAGAATAGAACTGAACAAAGCACTA
>JBIINK010000071.1:0-7880 GCA_044337515.1 Sphingobacteriales bacterium
CACAAAATATGGTCTATTGGTGGGAAAAGAGGATGGTTTTATGCGAATTGGCTCTGGGAAATTAGAGGAATTATGGATCAGTTATTTGGTGGAGTAGGAATGAGGCGAGGTAGAAAAAGCGATACTGAAATAGTTTCTGGAGATGCACTTGACTTTTGGAGAGTTCTTTTGGCTGATAAACAAGAAAAGCGATTGCTATTATATGCTGAGATGAAACTTCCAGGCGAAGCCTGGTTAGAATTTAAAATCGACAAAAATAATATACTTACACAAACAGCAACTTTCAGGCCTTTAGGTCTTTTAGGTAGATTATACTGGTATTCAGTACTACCTTTCCATGCTTTTATTTTTAATGGGATGATTAACAGAATTGCTTCTAAGAATTAAGATAATTACTCATAGGTACTTGTAAATTGTTTTTTTTATTAAATTGCTACAAATTACACCCTATGAAAAAACTAATTTACTTAGCTGCATTGGTATTCATTGTAGCATGTACTAGCAAAAAAGTAGCTGTGGCACCACCACCTCCACCACCAGCGCCACCAGTTGCAAAGATTACAAATTCTTTTAGTCCGGCTATCGGCAAAGCTCCAGTAATGACTGAAGCTGATTTTTCTTCAACAGTTAAAGATTTCCGATATGAAGAATATGTAAAAGGAAAATCTTTATATGAATCGAAATGTAACTCATGCCATGAGTTAAAGAATCCTATGTCATTTCCAACACCTTTTTGGGAAAAGATGGTTCCACCAATGGTAATTCAATATAACTTGAAGTTTACTGACTTATTAGATGAAACTGCAGAAAAATTAATTTTAGGGTATTTAGTAACTACTACTACACCTAAAAAATAATGGAAGCGGTATTTCCTTTTGAGAAATTTCCTGAACTTATCACGGAGCGTTTAAAACTTAGAAAAATCGGGAGCGAAGACGTTGCCGGTTTTTTTAAGTTAAGATCGAATCCAGAAACCATGCGTTTTATTCCTCGCCCATTAGCCACAACAGAGCAAGATATTTTAGATTTTATTAATGTTGGTGATGAATATTATGCAAAAGGAGATATGATCAATTTTACAATTGCACTAAAAGAAACCAATGAGTTCGTTGGCTCAATTGGATTTTATCGCACGAATTGGGAAGCTGAACGAACTGAAGTTGGATATATCTTAGACCCTGAACATAGAGGGAAGGGATATACACATGAAGCAATGGTTGAAATGATACGTTTTGCATTTAATAATATTGGTTTTCATTCCTTAGAAGCCATAATAGACCCCCGAAATACTGCATCTATTAATGTTGTAGAGCGTGTAGGATTTGTTAAAGAAGGGCATTTAAAAGAAAGTAGTTATTGGAATGGTGAATACATCGATTGTCTGATTTATTCTATACTCAATAAATAATTAATTTGATAAGGCTAACTTGTAAGTTTGCAAACATCGTTCTCTAGCAAACTTATGATCTACTATTGGAGCAGGATAGTTTAACTCTTGAAATTCCGGAACCCATTTCCTAATGTATTTTAATTCTGGATCAAACCTTTTTGTTTGTTCGTAAGGATTAAAAATTCTAAAATATGGTGCAGCATCGCATCCGCTACTACTTGCCCATTGCCATCCTCCATTATTCGACGACAATTCAAAGTCGAGTAGTTTTCTTGCGAAATAGGCTTCTCCCCATCGCCAATCAATTAACAAATGCTTAATTAAAAAACTAGCAACAATCATTCGAACTCTGTTGTGCATAAAGCCAGTTGCATTGAGTTCGCGCATACCCGCATCTACAATGGGGTAGCCTGTATTCCCTTCACACCAACGAACAAATTCATCTTCGTTGTTTCGCCATTCAATTTTATCGTATGCTGGCTTAAATGATTTCCTTTCGGCGTGTGGGAAATGCCAGAGAATCATGAAATAAAATTCTCTCCAAATTAATTCATTTAGCCAAACATCCGATTTCCCTTGTGCATTCCGAGCAAGTTCTCGTATGCTTACCGTACCAAATCTTAAATGAATAGATATCTTCGAAGTGCCTTTAATAGATGGAATATCTCTGTTGTGATGGTATGCTTTTAATATACTTTTGTATTCAATAGGAGGTATCAAAATGGAATTGTGTTCGAACCCAAGTTCTTCTAATGATATGTTTTTTATTTTATTTTGTGATGAATTTAAATTCTGAAAATATTTTTCTGTTGGGTAACTCTTTAGAAAGGAATCATTCAGTTTTTTATACCACTTGTTTTTATACGGCGTAAAAATGGTATAAGGTTTCCCATCATCTTTTAAAATCTCATCCTTCTCAAAAATCACCTGATCTTTAAACGTATGAAAAGCAATAGATTTTTTGTCCAGTAATTCAAAAATTTCTAAATCTCTTTTCTTAGCGTATGGTTCGTAATCGTGATTAGTATATACTGCTTCAATTGTATAATCTTTGGAGATGCTAGTCAATACCTCACTTGGCGTAGAGTGGTATATCCAAAGGTCTGAGCCTAATTCTTGTAATTCTTTTTTAAGCCTTTGTGTTTGATCATAAATAAATTCTACTCTCGCATCGTCTTTATCTTCTAGTTGATCTAAAATTATTTTGTCGAATATAAATATACACTGAACTTTTTTACCAGATTTTAATGCATAGTATAAGCCTGCATTATCTTGTAATCGTAGATCTCTTCTAAACCAAAAAATATTCATTACTTATTTTCCACTAAATTTTTTAAACATGAATCTAATGTGCTAAATTGAAAGACAAATCCAGCATCCTCAATTTTTTGAGAACTTGCTTTTGTACTACCTAAAATTACAATCGACATTTCTCCGAATAATAATTGTAAGATAAACTTCGGAACCTTAGGAAACCAAAATGGTTTATTTAAAGCAGAAGCTAATTGTTTACTGAATTCGTTATTCCTGACTGGGCTTGGTGCAACTGCATTGTAAGCGCCAGTAAGATTTGCGTTGTCAATAGCAAATACATACATTTTGCAAAGATCTTTTTCATGTATCCAACTCATCCATTGTTTACCATCACCTATTGCAGAACCAAAACCAAACTTAAAAGGCAATATCATTTTCTTTAAAGCTCCCCCCGCAAGACTTAAAACAATTCCTGTTCTTAATTTTACGGTTCTGATGTTGAGCGATGAAATTTTATCCAATTCATTTTCCCAGGCTAAACATGTAGCGCCTAAAAAGTCTGTGTTGGCAGAATCTGTTTCGGTCATCATTTTATCTCCCTGCTCTGAGTAGTATCCTACTGCAGAGGCAGAAATAAATGACTTAACTCGATGATTCCCTTTGGAAAGTATTGAATACAATAATTTTGTAGAGTTTACTCTGCTATCAATAATTTCTTTCTTTCGTTCATCTGTCCATTTTCCATCTGCAATGCCTTCTCCTGCAAGATGTACTATGGTGTCTATACCGATAAGTGCATTCTCAGAAATGTATTGTTGATTAATATCCCAATGAACGAAAGTATTATTATTGATTGTCTTTCTACTTAATATGCGAACTATATGCCCATTCTCTCTTAACATCTTGGATAATTGTTTTCCAATTAATCCCGTGCCACCACTTATTAATATCGAAGCCATCTTTTGTTTTTAATTATTAATCCCTAGTCCCATGTCTCAAGTCCTGTGTCATAAGTCCAATTTCTTAAAACAAGATACAACTAATAATGTTTTGCTATCTTTATCAATATGATTTATCAAAAACACCTATTTATTTGTACCAACCAGCGCCCTGAAGGTGCAGCAAAGCCAAGTTGCGGAGAAGCTCACGGTTTAGAGCTTATTAGTGAATTCAAAAAACTAATTAAAGAAAAGGGCTTAAGTGTAGAAATCAGAACACAAAAAACAGGTTGCCTTGATCTGTGTGATCATGGTCCGGTATTAGTGGTTTACCCTGAAGGTGTATTCTACCAACATGTTCAATTAAGTGATGTCGCAGAAATTGTTGATGAGCATTTAGTTGCTAATCGTGTTGTTGAACGTTTGGTTCTCCTGAGTCGTAATTCGTAATTCTATCCCATTACTCACTACCCATTACTCATTACTCACTACCCATTACTCATTTAAGTTTCATCGCAAAAATACTCGAGAACGTAGTTGTAAATAAGATTATACTAATTGAACTGATTGGCATTAGTATCGCTGCTATTACTGGTGATAAATCGCCTTGTACTGCAAAGTATAAGCCAACTAAATTATAGACTACCGAGATGACAAAACTTCCTAAGATTACATTCTTAGAATCTTTTGCAAATCGTATAAACTTATCGAGTTTACTAAATACTTGTCCGTCCATGATAACATCGCAAGCTGGAGAGAAATAATTTGCCTGGTCAGTAACTGCAATACCAATATCACTTTGCTTTAAAGCACCTGCATCATTTAATCCGTCACCAATCATCATTACTCTTTTGCCTTCGCGTTGTAATTCTTCTATCTTATTGAGCTTGTCTTCCGGACTTTGTTTAAAATACAATTGTGCTTGATCGCCTAACATGTAACTTAGTACTTCACGTTCCGAATCGTGGTCGCCAGATAGCACCATCAATTGGTACTTATTTTTTAAGCGCTCTACTAAGGTTGCAAAACCTGCACGGTACACATTATGTAATCCGAAATATCCTTTATATTGTCCGTCGATTTCTAAGTAAACACGACTCTCTTTTACATTCACATTTTCTACTTTACCTAATATGAATTGCTCAGAACCGATACGTATTTGGTGAGTATTGTAACTCGCACTTATTCCCTTACTTTGAATTTCATCAAACGTACTAAGATCTATTGTATCTGTATGCCCAATAAAATCATACACTCTTTTACTAAGTGGATGCGCGGATTGTTTAACCGTATTTCGCAAGAGCACTTTTTCTTCTTCGTTTAATACATCACCATGATAACTAACTTCAGCATGTTGTGCTTCAGTAATGGTTCCAGTTTTGTCGAATACAATCACATCTACTTTTCCTAAGGATTCGATTACATCCGAATTCTTTAAATAGAACATGTACTTGCCAAACAAGCGAATCACATTGCCATTGGTGAATGTCGATGAAAGCAATAAGGCACACGGACAAGCAATTATTAATGTAGTAGTTAATGCATTTAATGCTTTATGCATATCGATTCTTGCCCAATAAAAAAACGCAGCAGCAGTAACAACAAATAATACTAAGGTGAAATACTTACTTATCGTATGAATAAAGGAATCGTATTTATTTTCACGTTCCTGAAAAACATCTTTATTCCATAATCTTGTTAAATAACTTTGAGAAACTTCTTTCACTACTTCTAATAATAAGGCACGGCCTTCTTGTCGGCCACCGGCATATAATAATTCGCCTCGTTTCTTTTCTATTGCCTCCGACTCTCCAGTTACAAAACTATAGTCGATGTGAGCATCTCCTTTAATTAGTATGGCATCTGCAGGAATAAGTTCTTTATTTCTTACTAAAATGTGATCTCCTTTTTTAAGTTTGATAACAGGAATTACTTCTTCTTTCCCTTTATTCATTTTAGTAATGGCCATTGGGAAAAACGATTTGTAATCTCTTTCAAAAGACAAGGTTTCGTAAGTTCTATCTTGGAAATATCGACCTATTAACATAAAGAATACAATACCGGTCATCGAATCTAAATATCCAGCACCTGTATGAGAGCTAATTTCATATAAGCTTCTAACGAACGTTACTAATACTGCAAGTGCAATGGGTAAATCAATATTTAAAAATCCTTTGCGTAAACTTTTTATGCCAGAAATGAAGAACTCATTTGCAGAGTAGAAAAATACTGGTAATGATAAAACAATATTTAAATAGCCAAACCAAGATGTAAAGTGTTCCTGATCAAAATAATTCCCTAATGAGAAATACTCTGGGAAACTTAACATCATAATATTACCAAACGAAAATCCAGCAATACCAATTTTGTATATCTTACTTCTGTTAATTTTTTTATCAGGGCCTTTGTCAGCATGCTCTAAACTAATATGAGGTTCATAGCCTATGCTCGACATTAAATCGGCAATGTCGCTAAGTTTTGTTTCGGCTTCGAGGTAAACTATCTCGACTTCTTTCTTAGGGAAATTAACCGTTGAGCGAATAACTCCAGGGTTAAGTCGTTGTAAATTTTCTAGCAAATAAACACATGAACTGCAGTGCATGCTAGGAACATTTAGGGTAATATGTGTTTCCTTGCCGTCTGTATAAGTAATTAAGGTGCGCTTTAAATCCTCATCATCTAAAAACGAATACCTAAACTGTTGGTGACTATCTTTCCTGCTAATACCAGGTTTGCTATCTAATGTATAATAATTGCAAAGGTTGTTTTCTGAAAGTAATTCATAAACTAATTTGCATCCTTCACAGCAAAATGCTTTATCATCAAATTTCACTACTACTTCATCGCAATCTTCAGAGCAATGGTAGCATAATGTTTTGGTGTCGATAGTTTGTTTCATATTCCTACAAAAATCAGCTTATGAGGGGGTATTAAAAATGATATTTGTCATATCGCCCTATACCTATAAAATTACACCTTAAAAGGCATTAATTCTGAAAATTCCTAATTTTCATTTAATTCTATTATCTTCAAATACATTATTTTCTTATGAAAAAGGTATTTACTACACTCTTATTCCTCAGTATTCTTATCCAAGCAAGCGCTCAAAATGCTTCAGAAATCAAGCTGAAACTCGAAAAACTTAAATCTGTTGGTGCAGTCTTATATATAGCAGCTCATCCTGATGATGAAAATACTCGCTTACTTGCTTATTTAGCCAATGAGCTAAAAGTGAGAACGGCCTATCTATCATTAACGAGAGGGGATGGCGGTCAAAATCTAATCGGCACAGAACAATCTGAAAAGCTGGGGATGATTCGCACTCAAGAATTACTTGCCGCTCGTTCCATAGATGGGGCGGAGCAATATTTTAGCCGTGCATTCGACTTTGGTTTTTCTAAAAATCCCGAAGAAACGTTTACCTTTTGGAATAAAGATTCCATTATTGCCGATATGGTTTGGGTGATTAGAAATTTCCAACCTGATATTATTATTACTCGTTTCCCTACCGATGGGAGTGGAGGGCACGGACATCATACAGCCTCGGCAATACTTGCCGAAATTGCTATGGATTATGCAGCCGATGAAACCAAATTTCCTGAGCAATTAAAACAGGTAAGTGTATGGAAAGTGAAACGCTTAGTGTGGAATGGTTTTAATTTTGGTGGTCGCCCGCAAAGTGATGGTAAAGATTTTACTAAAATAGACATTGGAAGTTATAGCGCATTATTAGGAAAAAGTTATGGAGAGATAGCTTCACAAAGTAGGTCTCAGCATAAAAGTCAAGGCTTCGGTGTACCTATGCAAAGAGGTGCAAGCGTAGAAACCTTTAAATACATTAAAGGGGATAGTGTAAAGAATTCCATATTTGACGGTATTGATTTTACTTGGCTTCATTTAAAAAATGGGAAGATGATGCAAGTATTAATAGAAAAGCTTAACAAATCTTTCGACCCTATTCATCCAGAAAAAAGTATACCTCAATTAATTAAAATCGACAATGCTTTAAATGCAATTGAAAACACGTATTGGGTAAACCAGAAAAGAAAAGAAATTAGCGATTTGGTTTTTGCCTGCGCAGGTTTATTCATTGATATTACATCAGCAGAATTTTCAACTACACCAGGGAGTAAAATTAAAATCAATATTCAATCCATTAATCGATCTAATGCAAATGTAAAACTGAATAGAATCAGTGTAGCCAATAGCTATGATACTACAATCAATCTTCAACTCGCTAATAATAGTTTGTTCAACTATTCTACAAAAATCAATATTGATAATAATCAAGCATACTC